>NZ_CP077769.1:4935555-5552500 GCF_020386615.1 Chitinophaga pendula | reverse complement strand
CTGTGGGCGCTAAGGTCCATGGCCGAGAGGGAAATAACCCAGATTAACAGCTAAGGTCCCTAATCGTATGTTAAGTTGATCAAACGCAGTTCGAACCCTAAAACAGCCAGGATGTTGGCTTGGAAGCAGCCATTCATTTAAAGAGTGCGTAACAGCTCACTGGTCGAGGGTTCGGGCACGGAAAATAATCGGGCATCAAACATACAACCGAAGCTTTAGGATCTACTGCTATAGCAGATGATCGGTAGGGGAGCATTCTAAACTGCATCGAAGGTGTATCGCGAGATATGCTGGAGCGTTTAGAAAAGAAAATGTAGGCATAAGTAACGATAAATAAGATGAAAAATCTTATCGCCGTAAGACTAAGGGTTCCTGATCAACGCTAATCGGATCAGGGTTAGTCGGGTCCTTAGGCAAACCCGAAAGGGGTAGCTGATGGCAAACTGGTGAATATTCCAGTACCTGCTATAATTTCGATGGGGTAACGGAGGAGTGAAAGATCCGCGTAGTTACGGAATACTACGTTAAAGGGTGTAGTTATATTCCTGGTAGGCAAATCCGCCGGGGATGATGAACCTGATAGTACCACAAAGCTTCGGCCGCGTGGATAGTGATCCTAAACCGACTTCCAAGAAAAACCTCTAAGGTTAGGTTATAGCAGCCCGTACCGTAAACCGACACAGGTAGTCGAGGAGAATATCCTAAGGCGCTCGAGTGATCCATGGTAAAGGAACTAGGCAAATTGACGCTGTAACTTCGGGATAAGGCGTACCGCAGTGATGCGGTCTCAGTAAAATGGTCCAACCAACTGTTTAACAAAAACACAGGGCCCTGCAAAATCGTAAGATGACGTATAGAGCCTGATACCTGCCCGGTGCTGGAAGGTTAAGGAAGGATGTTCGGCGCAAGCCAAAGCTTCTGACTGAAGCCCCAGTAAACGGCGGCCGTAACTATAACGGTCCTAAGGTAGCGAAATTCCTTGTCGGGTAAGTTCCGACCTGCACGAATGGTCTAATGAGTTGGACACTGTCTCTACCATGAGCTCGGTGAAATTGTAGTATCGGTGAAGATGCCGGTTAATCGCAACGGGACGGAAAGACCCCGTGAACCTTCACTACAACTTAACATTGATTTTGAGTGCCAGATGTGTAGGATAGTTGGGAGACTATGAAGCAGCTTCGCTAGGAGTTGTGGAGTCATCGTTGAAATACCAACCTTCTGTTACTTAGAGTCTAATCCGGCAACGGAGACATTGTTTGGTGGGTAGTTTGACTGGGGTGGTCGCCTCCTAAAAAGTAACGGAGGCTCGCAAAGGTACCCTCAGTACGGTTGGTAATCGTACGCAGAGCGCATTAGTAAAAGGGTGCTTGACTGTGAGGCAAACAAGCCGAGCAGGAGCGAAAGCTGGCTAAAGTGATCCGGTGGTTCTGTATGGAAGGGCCATCGCTCAAAGGATAAAAGGTACTCCGGGGATAACAGGCTGATCTCCCCCAAGAGCTCATATCGACGGGGAGGTTTGGCACCTCGATGTCGGTTCGTCACATCCTGGGGCTGGAGAAGGTCCCAAGGGTTCGGCTGTTCGCCGATTAAAGTGGCACGTGAACTGGGTTCAGAACGTCGCAAGACAGTTCGGTCCCTATCTGTTGTGATCGTTAGTAAATTGCGAGGACATGACCTTAGTACGAGAGGACCGGGTCGTACGTACCGCTGGTGTATCAGTTGTGCCGCCAGGTGCAGTGCTGAGTAGCTATGTACGGACAGGATAAACGCTGAAAGCATCTAAGCGTGAAACCTACCTCAAGATGAGTTTACTTTTAAGGGCCGTCGCAGACTACGACGTTGATAGGCTATAGGTGTAAAGGTGGTAACATCAAAGCCAAGTAGTACTAATTGCCCGTAAGCTTTAATTTTATTTTATCTGAAAGTATACAACTTCCCAATATGTACCTTATTGCGCTGTGAGTCACGATGTCTGCAAAGCATCCAGCACTCCATACAAAACAGCAAAGATCTTATGGTGGTTTTGCCGAGGGTGTTCACCTCTTCCCATTCCGAACAGAGAAGTTAAGCCCCTCATGGCCGATGGTACTGCACCAAAATGCGGGAGAGTAGGTAGCCGCCGTAATTATTAAAAGCCTCGACTTTCAGTCGGGGCTTTTTCATTTTTACCCATACACAAAAAATACGGATCATCGCCCGCGCCGCCACCCCACCTCCTTATACCACTGCGCAATATTGATAGAAGCGCCCATCCCAAATGCCACCGGCTGAAAATACTCACTGATCTCATAACCACTATATTGCGCATCATTCAACAATAAAGAAAACTGCAGCTGCGCCTGGAACTTCACATACTTATATCCCACCCGCACCGTAAACGTCGGCTCAAAAAAAGGTACCAACTTATCCCCGATCTTTAAAAAATTAGCCCGCCGCTCACCACTATTTTCAAATGCCTTCCCGCCAGCATACAACTGATAAAACTGTACTAACGATACCCGGGAACTGAACGCCGTCTCCACCACAGGATGCACAAACCCTACACTGGGCTGAATAAAAAACTTGTTAAAACGACTTTTCAACAGATAATCATTACGATCCGCAGCACTCCCGCTATTATATCCCTTGGTAATAGTTTTAAAACTTCCATTACCATAACCGGCAAATACATCAAACATCATCCGCTTCTTCAGATCCATAGACGTAAAATAACCTACAGCTCCCTCTATCAACCCCCCACGGGTATTGTCATTCAGCAACAGATCATCCCCTTCGTTAGTAACACCGGGAGGATCAAAACGAAATACATACTGCCCGTTAGCCATCACAGCTACATGGTTCGATACCGCAAAAGCAGCCTGGTAATTAGTAGGAGAAAGACTTCCCTTAAACTCATGTCTCTCCTTTAATAAAGGTACATTCACCGTATTGGGAACATAAATATGCCGGTTACAGGACGCGGCACCCAGAAGAATAGATAATAACAGACAGGAAAATACTGGACGTTTCATAGAAGTTGTAGGTATGAATAGGTGCGTAAAAAGAGTGACAGCAAATTATCGCTGACACAATATACACATTCAGCCCTGGATTCCAGAACCGCCTGCCATCCCCCCCTATCTATAAAGAAATAGCTTTAAAGCGTGGAGTCCCGCTGGATCAACTCCACAGGGAAGACATAGTGTTGGGTCACTTTTACCGTCTCATCATGGTTGATCAGCTGTATTAACGTAGAAGCTGCCTTTTGACCCATATTGTAACCCGATTGTTCGATCGTCGTCAGAGAAGGACTGATAATACGCGAAGAAAGATCATTGGCATAACCAACTACCTTGATCTGCCCGGGTACGTCAATATGATTACGCCGCGCCTCTTGTATAAATGCCACAGCAGAAGTATCGTTGGCAGCAAAAAGGCCATCAGGCAATGGAGAGGACTGTAATAATTGCTGCGTGGCAGTAGTAGCAGCATCCGTCGTCAGGTTATGTACATACAACAACTGCTCGTCATATGGGATATCATACTTGGCAAGCGCCGCCTTATAGCCGGCAAGACGCTGCTGATAAAGGTTACAGGTCAGTATACCGGAAAAATGTGCAATACGTTTACAACCCTGTTGAATAAGATGTTCCGTTGCCAGGAAACCACCCCGGTAATCATCCCCCGTAATCGTATAACCAGGAAAGTCAACCGGTACCCGGTCATAAAAAACCAAAGGAATAGTATTACGGATAAAAGGACCGAAATGCTCATAGTTAGTGGTGAACATCGATGATACCGCCAGTAGCCCATCCACACGAAGCGAAAAGAAAGTATGCACCAGCTCCTTCTCCATCGCAACAGTCTCATCAGATTGACCGATCACAATACTGAATCCATACTTGTGCGCCTCATGCTGAATACCACTGATAGCCGTGCTCTGAAAATACATGGATGTACGCGGCACGATCAGCCCGATAATATTGGATCGCTTCTTCCGTAAGCTCGATGCGATCCAGTTGGGTACATACCCCATTTCTGTAGCCATCTGCTGCACCTTCTCCCGCGTATCTTCATTAATAAGGGGATTATTCTGCAACGCACGCGATACAGTAGAAGCAGACAGATCTAGTGCCTGCGCAATGTCATATATAGTAACCTTATTCGTTCGTTCTTTCACTTTTTGAGGCTTCGGTTAATGATAGAATTATAGAGCGATATTAAGCAATTTATAGAACTAATTATAATTTGTAATCTAAGCTGGTAGCGGCTATACAAAGTGTAACCGATACACATTATAGACGCCCCCGCTCAGCAGCCGGCTGAAAACAACAATGCCCACCTCATCAGCATAGAGCACTGGAGGCGGGCATTGCATATGAACAAACAAAGTGTAGATCGGCTGAGTGATCACACCATGTAGATCGATAAGTATTATTTAGGATCAAGCGCCTTGTTGATACGCTCGATCAGATCATTAAGGTGATAACGGCTCATATTATCGGATATACCGTTAACGGATACACGTATTTCATTTCTCAGGGTAGTTAGCTGTGCCCGTGCAAGACTGCTGATATCAGACTTGCTTGGGTCCGTAGTAGGACTGGAAGGACCACCTATTACAATCATAGCACCGCTGGCAGCTGGTGTATTATTGTTACCCAGTAGTTCAGCCAGCTGCGCTACATAAGCTTTCTGAAGATTCCTGCGGAAAATATCGATCGGCTTGCGCGTAGTCAACTCACTGCATATACCCTTGCGAAGATCGTTTAACAACTCAACAGCCTGATAACTTTTACCATTGGATATAGCTTCTGCATTCAACAGGTTGTTCAACGTACGTACACTGAGCAAACGCTCCAATACCGGTGCCTGCCGCTCCTGTATAATACCGGGAGCTTCCGCTCCGATCCTGGTAATGATCTCATTGTTCAATAACCATTTCGGTGTAGTGAACAGCTGCTGTTGTAAGAATTGAACAGCCTGTTGCTGTATGGATTTAGGAACAGGCTCATACACGGCGCCTGTCTGCTCCACATACTTGGGCGTTTCATAAATACCACCCACATTCTTGGCTACATGCCCCATGTATCGGCCAAACTGTCCCGTTACTTCCTTGTAGACCTCAGAAAGATTAGCATAGCCTTCATTGCTGGTGCGTGTCCAGGCAAGCAGGTTCGGAAGAATGAATTGCAGGTTCTTAATACCATAACGGCCTGCAGCCATCGCATCATCACCCAGGTCCTCATTCTGCGAGCGGGGATCATCTGCATTGTTCTCCCGGCCAAACCAGTACTTCTTCTCTTTCAGTTTCTCAATAGTCCATTTATTTAAAGTACCACTTTCTTCATCCGCATTGCTCACCCCGGGGATCATACGATACCCCCATTCAATCGCCCACTTATCATAATAGTTAATACGGGGATACAAGTCCGAACCGGTAATGCCGTCGCCCGGCTGTGCTACGTAATTGAAACGTGCATAGTCCATAATAGAAGCCGCAAACCCATGCGCTTTAGTCCATGCTTTATCCCGGAGCTTTTCCGTAGGATAAGTAGAACTGGAACCGAAGTTATGACGAAGCCCCAACGTATGTCCTACTTCATGCGAAGAAACAAAACGGATCAGTTCTCCCATTAACTCATCATCAAACTCTATCTTCCTCGCACGTGTATCATTAGGCGAAGCCTGCACGATATACCAGTTACGCAATAACTTCATCACGTTATGATACCAGTTGATATGACTCTCCAGGATCTCTCCTGAACGGGGATCATGTACGTGAGGCCCGCTGGCATTAGGAATATCAGAAGGTTTATAAACGATCGCAGAAAAACGGGCATCTTCCAGTGACCAGGTAGAATCCTCTGCGGCAGTAGGCGCCATCCGCGCTACAACAGCATTTTTGAAACCAGCTTGCTCAAAGGCTACCTGCCAGTCATTCACACCTTGTATCAGGTACTTCCGCCATTTTACAGGCGTCGCCGGATCAATATAGAAAACAATAGGTTTAATCGGTTCTACCAACTCCCCACGTTTATATTTTTCCAAATCAGCAGGTTTGGGCTCCAGTCGCCAGCGAGTGATCATTTGCAGCCGCTTTACTCCCTGCGGATCAATATCGAAATCCGTTACGGAAGTAGTAAAATAACCTATACGCGGATCATAATAACGAGGCTGCATAGGTCTGGCAGGCAATAATACCAGTGAACTATTTAATTCCAGTGTTGCATTACCGCCGCTGGTGGGTGGCATACCCGGCGCACCGCCGCCCGCACGGGAATAGGTCTTCACCGTTTTGATCTCCGTATTGATAGGATAGGATTTCACATCTACGATATAAGATTTATCCCCCTGTACCCCGCCCAGCTTAAGCATGGATTTCATACGGGCACTGAAGTTCAATACCTCGTTATCACTGTTGATGAATTCGGTCAGGTCAATGATGGAGCCTTTACCCTGCTCTGAATAAGCCTTCACATCGAATGCAGCCACTATCGGCTGTATGTTCGAATTCATCACGGCATTAAACATCGGCATAGTGGAATCCTTCGAGATCTCCGAATAAGATATGTTCTTCAGGAAGATGCGGTTGTTAGGCCCCTTCTCAAACCGTATCACATTTTCCCCAATCTGATCCCCGCCATAGCCATAGAATAAAGCACGTAATCCGGCCGCTGATTTGGATATACGGTTCACGACCAATATATCCCGTCCTAGTAAGGAATCCGGCAGTTCCAGGAAGATTTTGTCCTCCTGTTTGTAGATGTTAAATAGCCCCGAATCAGCTTTTGCCTTAGGCGTGATCAATTCGGCAAATTTCTTGACAGGAGCTTTAGGACCAGCCTGTAGATTACCCATAGGGGGTCTGGCAGTTGAGTCTTTAGGTACAGGTGAGGTCACCGGTGTGCTCTCTTTACGCTTTTTTTTCTGCGCAAAGGCCGGCATGTCTGACAATCCTAGACAGATAAGTGCTACGATGCATGTGACCCCCGTGCTCGGGAAATGCTTAATCATTTGTTAAAATTGAAGTTTGCCCCGCAATTAGGGTGGTGGTTTTTGGAAAGTAGGTTGCAAATAAACATATAATGCAGTAACTTATCAGGAAAATCCATAAGCGCCATAATTGCATTAGGAATGGATTAAAATAGCGATGAATTCGAAGCGAGGAGTCACACGATCTATTTAAAATTAGAACACCATGTATGAGTAAAATTGTTGACAGAAATCAACTTAAAGATTAGTTAATAATTACATTGATTGAGCGTGCTTATGTATGATAAACCGCTATCACAGCGGGTATGAAGGGTGTAAAGTCTGTGTTTCCAATATAGGCCTGCATCACCAAACTATGACAGTTGAAGATGTAAAGCTGATGCGGGTAGAGTCACTAAGGCAAGGGTAAAAATTCTGTTGGAACATTTAAAAATTTTCTTAAATTGTGCGTCCAACTTTGAAAAATATCAATAGATATTTAGCATTTAGGGACAGGGACATTTATACATAGGCAAGTCGTAACATAGGTTTTTTGGTAATTTAAGTGTATGCTCAATCAATAACAAGGGTGTTAAATGTCCTGTGGTAGGGCATTTGAGGGGGAGGTTAAATTTTGTGAGATTTTTTGAGCTGCACTTGTTTTTTTAAGTCAAGCGTATAACTTTGCGAATCACTGACTAGCATTAAATATTAACAAACAATAGTTTAATTTTTAACACTAAAATTCAATCAACATGGCTGAGACTAAAACAACTGTGACTGCAGCTACTGCCAAAACGGCTTCTCATCAACCTAAAAAGTCTTCCAACTTGTTTGCGGTACTGGCAGTTCCCATCTGTATCGCAATAGCCTATGTGTTCTACTACCAGGCACTGGGTAACCCAAGCAACTTCCAGGGAGGTATAGTTGGTGGTACGCCAGTAGAAGGCGGTATCGGCAAATGGTTCGCTACAGTTTATCATGGCGGTGTAATCGTACCCATTCTGATCTCTGTCCTGCTGATCTGTCTGACTTTTGTGATCGAGCGTTTCCTCTATCTGTCCAAAGCAAAAGGTAAATTCAGCGGCGCTGAGCTGGTGAGAAAAGTACAGTATCACCTGGCTAACAAGAATGTAGATGCAGCACTGGCTGAATGCGACAAACAAAAAGGTTCTGTAGGTAACGTACTGAAAGCTGGTCTGAAAAAGTACAAAGAAATGATCACCAATACCGAATTGGATACTGATCAAAAAATCCTCACTATCAGAAACGAAATCGAAGAAACTACTGCGCTCGAACTGCCTATGATGGAAAAGAACCTGGTGTTCCTCTCCACTATCGCTTCCGTAGCTACCCTGCTCGGTCTGTTCGGTACAGTATTAGGTATGATCAAAGCGTTCGCAGCAATGTCCTCTGGCGGTGCTCCGGATTCCGCTAAACTGGCATTAGGTATCTCTGAAGCATTGATCAACACTGCACTGGGTATCGGTACTTCCGCTGTTGCGATCATCATGTATAACTACTTTACCACCAACATCGATGGTATCACTTACGCTATCGATGAGTCTGGCTTTACTTTGACACAAAGCTTCGCTGCTAACCACAAATAATAGCTATTATTTGTATGGAAACCGCAAGGTTTTGAATCTCTATTAAAGTAAACCAAAAAAGGAGTAAAGATGCCTAAAGTTAAAATGCCCAGGAAGAGCACACTCGTAGACATGACGGCGATGTGTGATGTGGCCTTTCTGCTGTTAACTTTCTTCATGCTGGCTACCAAATTTAAACCGGACGAACCGGTGACCGTGGTAACTCCGTCCTCTATCAATACCCAATTGTTGCCCGATTCCGACGTGATACTTCTCACGATAGACAAAGGCGGCCGGGTGTTCTTCAGCATGGACGGTCAGAGTAAAAGAAAGAAAATGATCGAAGATCTCAACTCTCAGTTCAAACTCGGCCTCGATACCAAGGAAATGAACAACTTCATCCTCGGCGCCAGCGTAGGTACTGACCTGAAAGATCTGAAAAGCTATCTCTCTTTAAGCGCTGAAGCAAGGAAAAAATCAGGATTGGAGAAAGGTATCCCTACCGACTCTTCTAATAATGAACTGTCTTCCTGGATCGAATACGCAAGAGCTGCACAGGATAATAATCCTAAGCTGAAATACTGTATCAAAGCCGATAATGGTACACCATACCCTGTAATCAAACAGATCCTGGATACCTTTAAAGACAAAAAAATACAGAAACTGAACCTGGTTACCAACCTGGAAACACCACCTGTAGGCTCCGCCGCAGCGCTGGCACAAGAAGGTAAACCAGCTAAGTAAAAGGCAGGTACTTTTCACGAGAAAGTAGGTTGCTGATTATAAATCAAAAAAACTAAGCTACTATGGCAGAAATGGATACCAGTAGTAGTGGCGGGAAAGGCAAACACCAGGGTACGAAGTCGAAAAAACTTTCTACCCGCGTAGACATGACTCCGATGGTGGACCTTGGCTTTCTGTTGATTACCTTCTTCATGTTGACAACGACAATGTCCAAGCCCAAAACAATGGACCTGGTAATGCCGAAGGATACAGAAAGAGAAGAAGAACAGAATAAAGTAAAGGAAAGTACCGCTCTCACTATACTCTTAGGTAAAAAAGACCAGGTATATTATTACGAAGGTTTGGCCCAGGATCCTAACGCATCCGCCAATCCCGACTTCTTCAAAGCTACCAACTTCGCTAACAAAAACGGCATTCGTGACGTTATCATCAAAAAACGCGACGCAGTAGCCCAGATGAGAAATGCAAAAGGTGAACCAGAAGATGTTGTAGTAATTATAAAGGCAGATAATGATGCCACTTATAAGAACTTCGTAGACATCCTGGACGAAATGGCCATCAACCGGATCCAACGCTATGCTACCGTTGATATCAGCGATCAGGATAAGCAATGGATCAAACAAACGGAAACAGCCAACGGCGTTCAGTAATTTATGGAAAATCATTAATTTTTGCATCCATCTCTAAAACGTAAACAATGGATTCAGCTAAAATCTCAAAGTCCGATTTCCTTGATATCCTGTTCGATGGCAGGAACAAAGAATATGGGGCTTATGACCTGAGAAGGCAATATGACAAACGGGTGCGGAATGCCATCCTCGGCACCGCGTCTGTTGCTATATTGGTCCTCGGGGGCTATCTGATCAATAACTATATACGCGCTGAAGAGGCTAAAAATCCTAAAAAGCCGGTTATTGAACAGATTAAGATGGAGGATATCAAGCTTCCGGATGATCCGAAGACGCCGCCTCCACCGCCGCCTCCCCCGGCACCACCACCACCGGTAAAACCATCTGTGCAGTTCACACCTCCCGTAATCAAAAAAGATAACGAGGTACCACCAGATGAAGAACCACCAAAGATCGAAGAAATCAAAGATAAAGCGGTAAGTACCAAAACCGTAGAAGGTGATCCCAACGGTATCGACCCGGGATTATTGGAAGATAGTAAAGGTACTGGTGTGGTAGAAGCACCACCCCCGCCTCCTAAAGAAGAGATCTTTACCTTCGTAGAGCAACCTCCTACCTTCCCGGGTGGTGAAGACGCACTCGCCAAATACCTGAACAAAAACATCCGTTACCCACGGGTAGCTCAGGAAAATGGAATCTCCGGTACTGTATTCGTGCAGTTCATCGTAGACTCTGAAGGTAATATCAAAGATGTAAAGACTGTAGGCGCCGCTAAAGGTGGTGGCCTCGAGGAAGAAGCCGTACGCGTGGTGAGAACCATGCCGAAGTGGAAACCCGGTAAGCAGAACGGACGTCAGGTATCTGTACAGTTCAACCTGCCCATCCGCTTTACACTGCAAGAGTAGTACTATACTATTTGTCAATAGTAAATCCCCACCAGTACCCTGGTGGGGATTTTTTATGCCGAAAAGGTTAATATTGCTCTCTAAAATAATTTATATGCTGGGGAAATTGACAGGACATGACGATACAATAGCCGCAATAGCTACCGCACCTGGTATAGGAGCCATCGCAGTTATCAGATTAAGCGGTCCCAAAGCCATTGCCATCTGTAATAGCCTGTTCCCCTCTAAAGACCTCGAAATACAACCAGGCCATACCCTGCACTTCGGTAGCATCGTCAGTAATGGTCGTATCATCGATGAGGTCGTAGTCAGCCTCTATAAAGCCCCGAGATCTTACACCGGGGAAGAAGTAGTAGAAGTATCCTGCCATGGCTCCCCGTATATCCAACAACAATTGCTGGATGCCTTTGTGCTGGCTGGCGCCCGCCTCGCCCGCGCCGGCGAATTCACACAACGCGCATTCCTGAATGGCAAACTCGACCTCACACAGGCAGAGTCCGTAGCCGACCTCATCGCTAGCAACTCAGCAGCCAGCCATCAGACCGCTATGCAACAAATGAGAGGCGGCTTCTCCCGCGAACTGAAAACCCTCCGCGAACAACTGATCACCTTCTCCGCACTCATCGAACTCGAACTCGACTTCAGCCAGGAAGATGTAGAATTTGCCGATAGAACCCGCTTGTATGAGCTGGTCGATAACGCTACCGTCCTCGTACGTCATCTAGTGAATTCCTTCAGTATGGGTAATGTGATCAAAAATGGCGTTAACACCGCGATAGTAGGAAAACCTAATGCGGGTAAATCAACCCTCCTGAATACACTTTTAAACGAAAATAGGGCCATTGTAAGCGATATAGCAGGCACTACCCGCGATACCATCGAAGAGATACTGAATATCGATGGCATACTCTTCCGTTTGATAGACACCGCCGGTATCCGCGAAAGCACAGATACCATCGAAAGTATTGGTGTCCAAAAGACACTCGAAAAAATTCGTGAAGCCGGAGTAGTAGTATACCTCTTCGACGTAAATGAATTAACCGAAGATGAACTCCTCGGGCAGATCAATGCATTCAGCAGTCAGGGAGTGAATCACCTGCTGGTCGGCAACAAAACAGATATACAAGGAGAAGAGAACATCCGCAAAAAATTCGCAACCATTCCCGATATACTTTTTATCTCCGCTAAAAACCACGCACATATTGATCAGCTTAAACAACAACTCGTAGCCAAAGTAATAAGTGGTAGCATCCAGACAGAAGATACCATCATCACCAACGCACGACATCACAGTGCATTGCAGGAAGTATTACAATCCCTCTATGCAGTAAAAGGAGGAATGGAAAATCAATTACCGGGAGATTTACTCGCACTGGACATCCGCAGGAGTTTACACTATCTCGGCGAGATCACTGGTGAAGTGACGAATGAAGACAGACTGGATTTTATTTTCTCGAAGTTTTGTATTGGGAAGTAACCCCTTTCTTTTATTTATAGTTATTTTTCTTTGTTTACCTAACGTAATATTTATCAATATTGCATCTTGACAGGATGCTTGATTTTTCCTTTGTTTTATTTTGTTGTTGATCCATAAACGGCTAAATTAGTAATAAGATTTCCCCGCCAGGTAATACCGGCAATGTTACCATTGTATTGATTGGCGGAATAGCCAGCCACGGATATTGTAAGTATATTCCAGTATCTCCAGGTCATTGCCCAATGTTTTTTTATTCAGCTATCCCAGGGCATCATATTCATTGGTGGCAATTGTTTTTAACGGTTGATCGTTGATCAGCTTACGAATAGTAGTTAGTCTACCTGCATCATCGTAATCAAGTAAAGTGAGTATGCGCGTAGTGGTCGTTTGCGTGCTCTTGGCATTGTTGTGATGCTGATAGGTGCTCAACACTTACCGGTAAAGTCGTACAAGCTGGTAATTGCATCTTGGTTACCATTCACGTTGTCAGAGATCGCCTGTATCACCCTTTGTCATCATAATAGCTGGTAGTGGTCAGCCATTGGTCAGTGTTCAGCATCCGTACTTTGACGCCGGTTACCAGTCAACCTAATTCATAGAAGTAATACTAAGTATTGGATCAACATTATCCAAGCTCTGTTAAATGTAAATTTAAAGCCCCCAAACACAATCAGGTCATTATTGGCATAAATCAGAACTTCACAGGCCAAAACATCCTTACTGGAACTTTTTGTCCTTCACAGCTCCCTGCTTTCCACCTGGGCATAATTGATAACACACGTAATGCTTCCTTATCTAATAAAGTTAATTCCGTATTTGATTTCTTCAAAATGTGACCATCTTTTACTCTACCATTAGTATCAACGATGAACACTAAGTTGATCGAACCTTGAAAAAAATCTTGTTTTTCTGGGTACCGAAAATTAGCTTTAAAAAATCTCAAAAGGCCAATCTCTCCCTTGTCAAATTCAGGCATCCTACTTACATTGCTATATACCAGGTGCCGTAACGTAGAATCATACTCTTGACTACAATTCTGTATAGTCCCATCAACCCTATGTTGCGCATGGCAACTCCATAACATACCAAACTGAAAAACCGAAAGTATTATAAGCTTATTCATTTTTTTTCTTTTTAACATCTTCCCCAGGGGTATTAATCCAATAATTTAAATAACCCGAACTTCCTGGCGCACCAGCGCCATTAGTCTGCAGCTTAATTTCATTTAACAACATTTTAATTTGATCTTTAGTTAAATAAGATGGTGATTGCCCTGTACCCTTCCATAAATCGCCGGACTTCTTCCCATCTATATTGATCATTGGATAATTCATCACATTAAAAGGAATTTTGGAGTCTGTGGCGGGTGTGGTTGAATAATTGTTTCCTCCCTCGCTAACAAGTTTTGTATCTGCTCCTTGTGTCTTTTCAAATGGATGATCAAATCTTACCGTATGCAAAAGCTCGTGAACTGCGCTGTTAGCTACTATTTCAGGAGAACGTAAATTGCCGTTTTTATCAAAAACATTTACGCCAGAAGCTGAGAATGTAGTCATGCCACCTACTATGCTTGCCTCTCCAAAAAGACTCAAACTTGGGACAACAACCCCTAATGCATTAGGGTCGCCACCATTGTACGTTACCTCCTGTACGGCTCCAGCTATTGCCTGGTGCATAGGCTTTCATCACCCTGTTCAGCGGAGATGCTTCAAACTCGGTTTCGCCATAGTAAATCTGTTCACCTTGGTGATAGCCACCCATAAAGCCAGCTTGTTCCACAAAGGGATTCGTTTTAAACTTTCCATCACTACTTGGAGAAACGTAAGGTAGGTATTTGAATTGTTCCCGGCCGAATTGGTCATAAACCACCGGCGCTACGATGTCTTTACCATCCTTACCCATACCTTTACTGACGGTTTGCAGGGGACGGCCCAGCCCGTCGAAGTATTGGCTGTTCTGTCTTACCTGCCGGAGGTTATTGTTCGTACTTACTGCTGCCGGATCACTGATTGGGACAGACGGCTCGTAGGTGCGTATGTAATTAATGGTGGTATTGGTAAAAGGACCAGGTATGGGTTGTGCCGTAGCTCCTGGGCGCCCGCTGCCGTTCGGTTGTTGTGCGCTTACTGGTAATACACAAATTGTACAGAAAGCCGGAATAAGAAGAAATATAATTCGTTTCATAAGGTCAGATTGGAAATGGATGAAATTTATTGCTGTATAGGCGCCTGGTATTGATAATCTATTTGTTTCAGGACTTTACCATTCATATCACGAATTAATTTCAGCCGCATAAATACATCATACTCATAATAGATCGTTTTGCCAGTGGGATCTGTTTCACTAGTCAATCCAATAAGTGGGTTGAAAGTAAATGTTGTTACTAATGCTTTACCGCTTAGCCCTTCTCTGATTTTGGCAAGTTCTGTTCTTAATTCCCCTTCATTTGCTGGATTATCAAGTATCGCCTGATTGATGAATGAACGGGCTACTTGATAATTGCTACCTACTATCTTAGCAACCGGATACTGCCCTTTATATCCCCAGAGATAAACTTCGGAAGCATCTCCTGTTTTGCCCTGTTCTGTCAAATTTCCGCGATTATCGTAGTTGATATAATTAAACCTGGACTCTATAAGGCCACTGCCTTCTTGAATACTGACCTGCACAGGCTTAACAATACTCCCAGCTGTATTCAAATCGCTATAAGTTGTTAATATGCGTTTAGTTTGCTGACCGGATATGTTGTTAACAACATCTATCTGATCTGCAACCATATTCAGATCTTTCATACTAGCTATCGCCCGGTTTTCGGCGGACATTGAAGCTTTCGCATTAGCATAACATTGTTCATATTGCGTCCGGCATGACCCATATTGGTTAACCAGTGTCTGCAAAGACTGACGAAAAGATTCCTGGCAATTTTTAAAGTTCTGCTGGGCGACATCATAAGTCCTTGGTGTTACGCCGGAAAGCACAGGCTGCTCACATGCTTCTCTTTGAGTAACCAGTACAGACAAGCTGGAATTGAAGTTCCTGATACACGCCGACTCATCGCAATTGCTAGTGGTATAGTCCAATGGATATTTTGTTGTTACTACTTCAGTCCGTTTCCGGCTATCTATTTCCGATATACGTGTAGGATATACATGTTTATTACCAGCATACTCGTAATCTTTTTTCAATACAATAGGATTGCCACCATTCGTATCATAGGTGGTTGTTTGCGACGAAACAAGCAATGGCTTGACTGAATGATAGTAAAGGGGATAAATCCTCATTGTCTGATCCTTCCCAAACTCATTACATGCCAGGCAGTTCTGGAATGAGAAAAGGCCATTCGTTCCAGAACCGAAATTGCGCCCTATCTGAGTTTCACCAACAAACAATTTTACGCTATCCATACCACGAGTATCCGCATCAAAATCATTCAGATTGTTATACACGTTATTTGTTTCTTTCACCAGTACATCAACACCATTATCGTTTTTATAGACTTTTACATTTAGGAGTTGAGCTCTCAAAAACTCGCGGTCAAAACGCATATTGGGCAATGGATTAAAAACATAGTCGATAGCCTTTCTAAATGTATATACAGTTTTACCAAGGTTTCTCCCGTCTTTCGAGTATTGACTTTCTTCTACCTTCTCATAGGATACAGAATTATTAGATGCCCCACCTATAGATACAGATGGTGATTCTGAGAATATTTTTTGGCTTTTGACAAAAGGATAACTCAATGTCGGATTAATGCTTAACTCCTCTTCGATAGTTCTTGTTCCAGAACCTAGGTTAAATAAGAACCCCGTCTCCTGGGCCAACGAACTAACAATTCGATCGAACTTGCCATTGAATACATTGGAGTTATAATAGAATTCTGGATAGTTATATTTCTTTATGATCTGATTGCCAGTTCCGTCATCATGTGTAATCGTCTTTATTCTTAGCCCGCCTATTACACGCGAGATAGTATTCATAGTGGTAACCGTTTCATAATAAGATTCGTTTAAGGTAGCGTCTAGTCGGTACTTGGTAGCTTGTTCACTTTTGGTGAGCTCTCCCGGATAAGGAAAATATAATTCATAATTTACATCTTTAGACAACCCTGCCAACTGGTCCTGTGCCGTCTCAAACTCGTCATAAGTTGTACCTGTACCGGAGGTCAGACGACTAAGGGTCCAACCGTATCCAACATCACTTCTATCCGCTCGTTGCAACCTTACTTCAGGAGAGTTACTTACACATTCTCTAAGCGGCGAAGATTGTAAACAAGTGGCAGATCCTGTGAATTTTAGTCGTATATCTCCCATGACCGTGCGTGGATCTAATTTAAATATAATGCTTGTGCCTTTTTTCCCTTCTCCCGGATTCAGATACATGGTTGAAATATGATGTCCGAGTTCTCTTTTTACGGTTTTAGTCTCGGTTTCTTCGATTTGTGCTTTAGGGGCTTCAAATTCGAAGGCGGTAAAGCCGCCGGTCGGGTAGGTGATGCGTTTGAGGCTAGCTGTTTTCATCATCTCCTCATTGGCTTCCCTGTTTTCAAAAGCGTAATCAACACCATTCTCCTTGCTCTCTTGCCTGGATATCGCCGATTTTACGTATAATAAGTCACTGTTTAACTTTCCATTGTAGTATCCCCAGAAATCCTGGCTATTACTATCAAAAGTCGGCACATTATCCGTATAATAACTAAATGCATAAGGCTGCATCCTTTGTGCCTGTTGTTGTTGATCATACCCTATTTCTACAACGTTATCCAGTCTTAGCCCGTTAGGAGCTTTTATTGCATTACGAAAAAAGGATTGCCCAAATTCAAAACTTTTTACCTTTTTGTATTCGCTGGGACCAATTATAGCCAAAATGTCAATGGCCGCTAATTCACCAAAATTTTGTGCGGCATACTTGAATATGACTTTCCCATTGGCATTAACTATCTCACTAATTCGTATTTTTGTCTCTTTCCTATAAATTGATCCTTGCGACTTTTGTGGCAGACTATTACCCGAAAAAAAAGCTGTCAAGGAGGTTGTTATCCGCGAGTAGCTTTGTTCGCCAGCAGCCTCGTACTTAAAGTATACAGTATCTCCTTTATCGGCAGATATTATCCTTGTTAAATACCATGCAGAGCTGATATTACTTAAAGGAGTGTTGGTGTTACTATTTAAATTACTAGGGTTCATAATAGCGGCACCCGTCTTAGGATCATATCCTATCGGGAAGCCTCCGCCACCAGAACCTGTGCTTCCTGCATCATATTTCTCGGTTGAGTTGGCCGTCTTTCCGAATTCATATATATCACCTCTTTCATTAAGGAGCGTAAATGATTGAGGATTCACGTCATAGCGGATATTAACATTGCTAAATGGTAACAACATGATGCCCGGTTCTATGCCAGGAGCAATTTTATTCCTGAACATGAACTTTCCACTGACATCCGGAGTAGAATAGTAGAAAATATCGGGTTGTGCGTCATATTTGGGATATTGCGTAGAGTACCAATTTAACATGTAGTTGCCAAAACACTCTATGTTATAGGAACTGTTCGCACCATCATCCGGCATTAGGATGTTTTTGAAACCATAAGTATAATCATCTGGCAGATCCATCACTGTACGGCTTATCATACCGCCAGCGTTTAATGACCATCCGAGACCTACCGCCGAGGCTCTGTCTGCTACCTTAATACCTCCTGCATGGTAGCTTAGAGAAATGGGAACATTTATTTTTGACGACTTGAATTCATAAAGCGGAATATTAATATTAGGTATCCCACTGCTCAAAGAAACAGGATAGTCAATATACTTTGCCATTGCACTAGCTGTAGGCGCAGGGGGAGTAACATTAATCGCTTTCCCAGGGTTAATTTGGGCAAGCGAATAAAGGCTAAACATCAAAGAAATGCATATAGAGAAAAGTCTTCTGCTTATTATGCTGACAGAATATATCCTTCTCAGGAATTGAACATTGCTCATGAAAATTGATATTAGTATATTCAGTTGTTTCTTTTAAGAGTATAGGTCACGTAAACATACTTATGCGTTAACAGCCGCTTGTATAGTATAAGGATGCTTACATCTTGAGCATGGAAAATGGATTAAAGGCATTGACAGATATTGTACAGTCTATTCTCCTCATAGCACTATTGCTTTGAAGGATATAGGCTTTCAGAAACCAATATTGTTCCCTACCGCGTGGCACTTTGGAAAACTGATTTTCATAAGTTAATGTCGCATCCACAATCCAAGAAACAAAGGGTAAGGGAAGCTATTGTGTTACTCGCCAATAATGCGGATTATTTAAACGATTTACAAACAACAGCTCTTAGCAATCCAACAACGTACAGAAATTGGCATATACTTGACAAAGAAACCCTATTTCTGAGAAAACTACAAGAAATCTTTTCCACTAGATTTCTACGGTGTTGGTTAACTTATAATAAAATAAGATAATTTAAAAATGAATAATTTTGTGCCTTTTTAGCTATCAAATCTGCGGTGTCCAGTAATTCCCATGTATTAAAGCGGCATGGCCATGAGGCTGCAGCTATGACCTCTATTCAGTCTAGGAGAAGTTATAAGAGCGAAATGATAGTTGTTGTTGATTATCCCCATAAAGTGGAAAACTGGTATACAGCGTTTTAAATGTCTTATAGGACCGTGCTACTAGATATTATTTTAAAAACTTAGAATGTTGATAATCCATCGTGATTGCACCGGAGGAAACAGGGATGAGGGAAAAAGATGAAAAGTGAAACCATTTCTACAATATATTTCTTATCGAAGCTCGCTCCCAGTTGTGACTTAGCGGATACTTATTATATGAGAATCATGGTATTACCCTTTCTGTATTGGCAAATAAACTCGCAAGCGAGTGCAAGTACTTTAAAGTACAACAGTAACGAGCTGAAAGCCTTATTTTACCAGCTATTTATACCTGTAAATTAATACCAGTTAAACTTTCGGAGGCTTACCGTGCCACTGAGGTTGAGGTTAATGAGTAGGGGGCAGCTTTCGAGGTGTAGCTCTTTCAGCGCACGCAGCCCACGGATATGTAGCGATTTCAGGAACTCATTGTCCATCAGCCATATTTCCTCCAGCTTTTTAAAAGGGGTAAAATCCAGCGTGCTGAAGTAGTTGTTTGTGAGGTTAAGACGCCTCAGGTTAGGATGGTGGTCCAGCTTAAGTGTGTACATTTTGTTCCGCTGGAGTTCTAACACTTCGAGGTTGGGCACGTTGGAAAATGCCACATTGGAGATGGCATTATTATCGAGCCGGAGGTCTTTTAGCGCGGGCAAGCCATTTACGTCGGGCATGCGGATTTTGTTGAAGCTCAGGTAAATGTCCTGCAACTTTGTGCAGCCTTTCACATTAAACCGCTCAATCTCGTTGTTAAAGCCGTAGATGGATTTGAGATTGCTCATCCCGGAGAAATCGATGATGCGGAGCTTATTGTCATAGAACCCGAATTCCTCCAGGTTCGTGAAATTTTTGATACCGGTAAGGTCGGTAATATTGGCGTGGTCGATGTACAGCTTAGTGATTTTTTTAGCTTCTGCCATTTGGATCTCGCCGTCGCCGTTGGCATCTACACCGTTGGAAAGGAGAGCTTCCTTAAAGTTATTATCGGGGAAGCGGAGATTTTGTGCCTGAGCGCCGAGGCCGGCCAGCGTGAGTATGTAAAAGAGCATTTTTTTCATAGCTGGTTCTTATTTGCTGATCAAGATATTTACTACGTCGCTGTCTTGTTTTATTTCCACTACGCCGCCTACTTCTTCGTCTACCGAATAATGTTGCCAGAAGGAGGAATAGATAGGGGTGGTACCCCCAGGAGGGGGGGGGGGGGGGGGGGGGGGGGGGGTGCGGTGGGGGGGGGGGGGGGCGGGGGGGGGGGGGGGGGGGGGGAGGGGTGGGGGGCACACCACCCCCCCACACTATTGTGTGGGGGGTTGGGGAGGTTAAGGGGGAAAAAAAAATGGGAAAGATGTTTGTGGTGGGTTGAAGGAGAGAAAGAGAAGGGGATAGGAAGGAGAGGATTATGTGGGGTGGGGGGTGGGTTGTATTGAAAGGAGGTGGGAGAGGTAAGATTAGAAAAAGGGATTTTTGTGGGGAAGGAGTGAGTGGGTAATAGGATTTGGGGTAGTAAGGGGGGGAGAGTGGGGGAGGGGGTTGAGATTGTGGGAGTGGTGTGTAGTTTTATGTTATGATGATGGGAGAGGGAAAATAGGGGGGTAAATAAGGGGGTGGTTAGAAAGGAAGGTTGGAGGGGGGGGGGAAGGGAGAATGGGTGGAAAGAAAATAGATGATTGGGTTAGTTGATATATGGTTGGAGGATGTTGAGTTTTAGAGTGAAGTTAATGTGATTATTATTAGTGTGAAGGGGGATGTGGATGTATTGTGAGATTTGTTGTTATAGGTGATGATTTGTAAGGGGGGATGGGGTTGTGGTGATGTGTTATAATGAAAGGATGATGGGTAGGGTTTAGTTGGAGTGGGAGATGGTGGGTTAATAAGTGTGGGGGTATGGTGATTGGGGAATTGAAAAACAGGAGGGTTGTATTTTGTGAATAAGGTTTTGGTTGTGAGGAGGTTTTGTGTAGGAGGAGGGGAAGGTGGGTTTTAGTTAAGAAAGTGGGTAGTGAGGGTGAAAATGATGTGGGGGGAATGAAGTTTGGAGGGAAGAATGTATATGTGATGGGGTGTAAGATTTATATGGAGGAATAAAGAGATTAATAAGAAATTGTTGAGAAAAATATGTAATATAGTTTTTTTTAGAAGGGAGTGTGGATGAAGGTTGAAGTATTGTTTTTTTTGGGTGGGGGTGATGGGTGATGGATAGAGTGTTGGAAGGTTGGGGATGGGATTGAATGGTTGTATGGATAGGATTATAAATGAGTGAGAGTGGGTGATTTTGTTAGTAGGAGAGAGTTACCATTAAATGTGTAAAAACCGTAATCCCGTGGTCTTGTGGTGTAGCTGTGTGAGATATCACCGCCCATATTAACGCCGGCAGAGTCCAGTCCCTGGAGGTGATACATTACTTTCCCAGTAAGATATAAACGGGGATGTGGCTGATAACGGGCGATCCCTATATACTCCCTGAAGTTAGCACCGAGTGGATGTGCCAGCGGTTGCCGGTAATGGGTGAGGTTAGTGACACTGTCATAGTTGGTATAGGTATAAGGTCGTACAAAATTCGCTTCCAGTTGTAAGTCCAGGTTTTTTACCTGTAAGACATCGATATACTTCATGCCTATTTGTAAGGCTTGCTTATTGGCATAGTTCCCTCTGCTGTAATGCAGGACTTCCTTAGTTACGAATTCATTGATAAGTAATTGCCCGTAAAGTTGTACTGTCTTTGCAACATTGGCTTTAGCTTCAAACCCAACGTTAGCCTTACCAACAGAACCCAGTTGCTGTTCTATCGAACGGTAGAAGATAACAGGATTCAGATAACTCAGATGGAATCCATTTTTACCATTCTCCATAATGTTCTCATAAAAACCAAGGTTCAGCCATTTGGTGACCTGCAAGGAGAGATGGTGCATCATCATATAATTCTGCGGACGGATCTCCCGTTTCCCATCCATTCCGTAAGGAGGGAAGGGACCAATAGTCTGCGCCAAGATATTTTCATAGTCGAACTTCCAGATGCGGGTGCTGATACGCAGGTACAAATAGTTACTGCTGAAATCACTTAGAAATAGGCTGCGAAAGCCATTGCCGATGAATAATTTATCATAGGCAAACTGTATATCGAAATATTTAGCGGCATTAAATGAGATACCTCCCCGCGCATCAAAGTAATCATAGCCATTACGGTTGTAATACTTATAAAAGCCAGCGCCCGGGACTGCATCATTGCGTGCAACAAAATCCCTTACATAGCCCGGATCACGTTCCTGGTTATCCGTTAGGTAGGTATAGAAGCCCAGCTTGTTGCCGATAGTTCCTCTTAATACAACCCCTCTTGTATTTTGAAAGATGCTGCCGGTACCGTCATTAGCACTCCCATATTGCAGGTTCATAACCGGATTGATCACCAGTTTGAAGTCTGGCGTATTTACAGCATATAAAGCACCGGGATTTTTATAGAATACACCGAAGAGCGATTTTCTGGATGTGATCGGAGTATGCCCCGTCGCCCATTCCCAGTTATTAGACAATAATCGTTGAATATTGTATTTATCTGTTGAGGTTAGCACAAATGGCAATGAGCCTTTCGTAGCCATTGAATCGATCCATAATACCCGTTCCGTTATGTTTTTACGGTTGTATGGCTTCACAAAAGTGAAACCTAATATGGAATCGCCTTGTGTGCGAATATCCAATCGATCCAGTAGCTGGTACTGTTTGTTACCCAGATCAATGTAATCTGACTGGGCAGACGCAGTAGGCGTAAAAAAGAATATCAAAAACAGAAAAAATAACCAATAGGGGAAGTGTCGTTGCATATCCGATCGTTTATTGCGGGTAGCCAAAGGTAAATGATCGATCTATGGACGGAGATTATAATACGATTAGAATTATAGTCACTTTAACACGATTGCAATAAAATTTAAATGTGATAAATGGCAATGGGTGCTACAATCCGTATTATATTTTTTTTTAGTTTTGTGAATCGGTTAAATAATTGTTAAACACAGCGCTTTTCGTGTAATGTGTGCCTGTGCTACATGCAAATGAGAGTACTTATCCCTTGTAGCAACAATCTAAACTGAACCTTTTTTAATTCGTCCTTTGTAGCCCGGCCCTCGCTGGGCAACGTTGTTGGTGGTATTCCACCACACTTGCACCATTAATGGCCGGATGACTGTTCCCCTCATTATTATCGAGTATAAGTAAACAATGATATCTATGCGCGGAAATTACAGGAAACTGTTATGGCTATTCCCATGCCTGAGCTTTTCAGTACTAAGTCTTACCTCCTTTGATGCGACAGCCCAGTCTAAAGCCAAAAAACGTTGGCTATTTGGCAAAAAGGTCACCGTCGTAGTAAGCGATACGACAACCAAAAAGAAAGCTGATACCAAAGGCCTGAAACCATACAAAGACGTGATCACTGCCGATGCTGTAAGTACGGACGGCATGTTCAAAGTGCATCGCGTTAAGACAGACTATTTTTTTGAGATACCGCTTAAACTGTTAGGAAGACAATTACTGGTAGTTAATAAGATATCTAAGGTACCTGAACAGTTGAACGATGCAGGTGTCAATAAAGGAATGAACTTTGCCAACCTGGTCATATCAATAGAACAGGATACCCTGCTCAATAAACTATTCCTGCGCAAACAGAACCCCTTCCTGGATGTTCCTGCTAACAATGCTATCGCCCGGTCAGTGGCAGATAACTTTATCCCTTCCCTCATCGATCAGCTGAAGATAGAAGCATACAGTAAAGACAGCAGCGCCGTAGTAGTAAATGTATCAAAACTTTTTGATGGCTCTAATAACAGCATTAATAACGTTTTTGATGCATTGGGATTACCAGGTGCTCCTATCAGAGACCTTTCTCGCATCCGGGGTATTAAATCCTTCCAGGAAAATCTGGTCGCCAAATCAGAACTGACAGCAAAAATAACAGGTGTGGAAGTATCCCTGGAAACAACCACCAACCTGGTATTGCTGGATGAACAGCCCATGACACCACGTTTTGCTGACAGGAGAGTAGGCTTCTTTACCACCAAAAGGTGGTACTTCAATGATGCCCAACATAAACTGGAAGAAAGAGAGCTGGTGACCCGCTGGCGCCTGGAACCCAAACCGGAAGATAGACAACGCTATCTGCAGGGAGAACTGGTAGAACCTAAAAAACCAATCATATATTACATCGATGCCAGCACACCAGCACAATGGCGTCCATATATCAAAGCCGGTATCGAAGATTGGCAAAAAGCTTTTGAAGCTGCCGGATTCAAAAACGCTATTATCGCTAAAGATGCACCGGCCAACGATCCTGACTTTGATGCCGACGATGCACGATATTCTGTAGTAACCTATGCGGCCTCCGCTAAAGCCAATGCCATGGGCCCGTCTGTAATTGATCCCCGTTCCGGAGAAATACTGGAGGCCGACATCATCTGGTGGCACAACGTAATGAGTACACTGCATTCCTGGATACGTATCCAGACAGGCGCAATAGATCCCCGCGCCCGTGGCAACCTCTTCAGCGATTCACTGATGGGACATGCCATCCGCTTTGTATCCAGCCATGAAGTTGGCCATACACTGGGATTGCAACACAATATGGGTAGCTCCTTCGCTTTCGAGGTAGACTCTCTCCGCTCACCGGCATTTACCGCCAAAATGGGTGGCACCGCCCCTTCCATTATGGACTATGCCCGCTTTAATTACGTCGCACAGCCGGGAGATAACGTTAAACAGATCACACCAGCTATCGGCATCTACGATAAGTTCGCCATCGGTTGGGCATACCGGTATACCGGTAAATCACCGCATCAAGAACTGCCTGAACTGAACAAACAGCTAAGAGCACATGAAAACGACCCGCTGTATGCCTTCGGCGAACAGCAAGATGTAAGAGATGCCATCGACCCCAGAAGCCAGATCGAAGACCTGGGGAATGATGCTGTAAAGGCCAGCCGCTACGGCCTGCAAAACCTTAAAAGGATCGTACCACAGATATTGACCTGGACCAAAGAAGAAGGCAGTACCTACGATGAAGCTGGTAAACTGCTCAACAGCGCTATCGGCCAATGGAACCAATATGCCTATCATGTAATGGCCAACGTAGGAGGTATCTATGTCACCCCAACTGTCTTCGGTCAGCAACAGCCTACCTACCGGCACGTACCTAAAAAGAAACAACAGGAAGCAGTGAAATACCTCATAGAAGAAGTATTCAATACGCCCGCCTGGCTGTTTAAGAATGATATCTATACAAAAAGTTATCCTATCAAGGAAAGCCCCATCGGCAACATGGAATATGGCGCCTTGGTATACTCCAAAAGCCTGCAGTCCTATTTCTTCTACGACCTGCTGCGCGACGAACGCCTGTCACGCATGCTGGAAAATGAAGCAGCCAACGGCGCCGCAGCATATACCGTATCAGAACTGATGCGCGATATGCACCAGGGAATATTCGCTAAGACCATCAACGGACAAGCCCTGGACATCTTTGAAAGGAATAGCCAGAAAGGATTTATTGACGCTCTCATCGTCAGCATCGACAAATCAATCATACGCCCGGAAACAAAAAAGGTACAGCAGGAGATCGCTTTCACCGGCGTAGATGACTTCTGCAACTTTTCATTACAACCAACCTATAGCGCTGCCCGGGCATCCCGTAATCTGAACTATTTCTCCATTAACAGGGTCTCCGATGCCGTAAGTGCGAAGAGAGGAGAATTAAGTCGCTTACTGCAATTACTGAATACTCGTAAAAACATAGCAGATAGAGCCACCGCAGATCATTACACTGATCTGATCATTCGCATACAACAAGCCTTAAATATCAAATAATATCAATCAAAATTATCTCAAAACAGCATGAGAAAAAGTCAACTTTTAGTGAGGACCATAATACTGCTGATAGCAGTCTGTCTTTCTCCGTGGCGGCTGGAAGCACAATCCAGCCAGCGTATTGTAAAAGGGAAAGTAGTAGACGCTGTCTCCGGAAAAGCACTTCCAGGCGTATCTGTATACGCCAGCAGTAAAACCATCGGCACTACCACAAGTACCGAAAATATAATAGAAAATATCAGCATCGGCGCTATCACCGATGAAAAAGGAGAATTCTCCCTGAAACTCCCGGATTCCTTGTCCGTAAAACAACTGACAGTAGGCTTTATGGGCTATGAAACCCGCTTGCTGACACTTACCGCAAGCAATCATTACAAGATCGCCTTATCTGCTGCCGGAAAGAACCTGAACGAATTCGTATTCACCGGATACCAGACGATCAAAAGAAATAAATTAACAGGAGCTACTGATAAGGTAAGCATGGAGAAGATAGACGTAGGTGGTGTAATGAGCGTAGAACAAATGCTTCAGGGACAACTCTCCGGTGTCGCCGTTACGCCGCAGTCAGGAGCTCCCGGACAGGCCGCAAAGATCCGCATCCGTGGTACTTCCTCCCTGCAAGGTACACAAGACCCGCTCTGGGTAATCGATGGACTACCGGTAGAAGGTACCAACCTGCCCTCCCTCGACGATGCAAAAGCGATCGACCAGCTTTACACCACCTCCATCGCCGGCTACAATCCCTCAGATATTGAAAGTATCACCGTCCTCAAAGATGCAGCTGCTACCGCTATCTATGGCGCCCGCGCTGCAAATGGTGTGATAGTAATTACTACAAAATCTGGTAAAAGGAATGAAAAACTAACCGTTACTTATCGTAACAACTTTACCTTCACGCAAAAGCCCGATCTCGGTAAGCTGGACCTCATGAACAGCAACCAGAAGGTCAACCTGGAACTGGATCTTTTTACTTCCGACTTTAGCTTCGGCGCAAACAACGGAGAAGTATCCCGCATACTTCGGAAATACAACGTTTCTCCTCAGGATCTCTCTGGCGGATTTGGTAGCATTAACGCAAATGCCCGTAATGAGATCAACGCCCTCCGTAATATTAACACCAACTGGAATGACCTTATCTTCCGTAGCGCCTTTACACAAGAACATACTGTAAGCGTGTCCGGCGGCAGCGACAGGTCAACTTATTATTTCAGCGGTGGTTATTACGACGAAAAAGGAGCTACCATCGGGACTGCCGCTAATCGTTACAATATCACGCTGAAAACAGATTACGATCTCACTGATAAACTGAAGTTCTCTGCGGGCATTTTTGCTAACCAGCGTAACCAAAGCTCTTTCAATCCTAATCAGGGCGGCAACACCAGCCCGGTTAAATATTCCCGCCTGGCTAATCCCTACACACCAGTAGTGGACGCAAAAGGCAATTACGTATATGATAAGAATATCGGAGGAGATAAAAATATCATAGATTTCAACTTGCTGGAAGAACGTAACAATACCAGCAATACCCTGAAAACACAGTCTGTCAATACCAACTTCAAACTGGATTATGAAGTGATCCCCCGCTTGCATATTAGCTCGCAATTAGGCGTACAGTCAGACATCCTCACAGGCGAACAGATCGCCCTGGAGAATACTTACTACGTACGCCTGCTGGCCGATCAGAACATGCGTTTCGATCCCACATCAGGTACCCAGAAAACCATCATTCCCCGTGGTGGAGTGATTAATAATAACAGTCGGAATACCCAGCAGTACACGCTGAAAACCATGGCCGAATACAACTTTACCCTGAATAGAAAACATGATTTCAATGTCATGGTGGGTAATGAACTCAGAAGAGTAAAAGATAAATATATCACTACCACAGGATATGGATACGATCCTAAAACACTGACTACTATTCCAATCAAATTCCAGAACGATAATGATATCAAAGCACTCTATAAAGACCGTACTAACTACGCAGAGAATGCTTTCGTGTCATTTTTCGGAACAGGTAGCTATACCTTCGACAACCGCTATACACTCGGTGCTAGTATCCGCTTCGACGGATCTGACCTGTTTGGCGTAGATCCTAAATACAAATACCTGCCATTGTGGTCAGTAAGCGGATTGTGGCGCGTAATGGAAGAACCTTTCATGAAAAACATCCGCTTTATCAATACCCTGAATGTAAGAGCGTCCTACGGCCTACAGGGTAACATAGATAAAAATACCTCCCCCTTCGTAGTAGGTATCTACAATAATGTCAACATCCTCCCCGGTGATCCCGTACAGACCATCCGCGTAGATAACCCGCCCAACGCAAAACTGCGCTGGGAAAAAACGATCAGCAAAAACATCGGTGTCGACATCGGCGTGTTAAATAATAGGGTGAACATCACAGCTGATTATTACGATCGCCATGGTAAAGACCTCATTAACGTATACGCACTGCCACTGGAAACAGGATTTCAAAGCATGGCCATTAACTGGGCCGAAATGCGCAACCGTGGTGTGGAAGTTAGCTTAACTACCCGTAACATAGTAGGGAAAAACTTCCGCTGGACAACCGACTTCAACTTCGCCTATAACAAAAACACTGTACTACGGGAAACACTGCAGGATAATTCCTATTTCCCCTCGAGAGAAGGCCAGCCCGTAGGTACTATCTGGGGAATCGACTATGCCGGAATAGATAAAAACGGTATGATCATGGTGAACTACAATGGTAAAGTAGAAAGCCTCTCCGAACTACTGCAACTACAGGACGACTTCGCTGGCGATCCAGACCTGGGAGGACTCTTCCCTTACTCCAAACTGACAAACACCCAACAGCGCGATCTGCTTCGCAGTATGGGCTCCAGTGATCCATTATATACGGGCGGATTTAACAACAGCTTCTCTTACAAAAGATTCGACCTCTCAATTGGATTATTATTCAACCTGGGTCAGAAAGTACGCGTTGATCCCGCCTACAATCCCTTCTTCTATGATCGTGCCACCAACGCTCCCAAAGCGATCCTTGATCGTTGGACACCTTCAAATCCCAATGGTAAATACCCCGCCTTATTTGGCGATGGTCCTGGTACCAACGAAGAATTGAAATTGCTGGGACACTGGCTGCAGGATAAATACTACCAGTACACCTCTCTGAACCTGTGGATCAGAAATGGAGGATATATCAGGGTAAGAAATATCACCTTAGGCTATCGCTTATCAGAAGAAGTATGTAGCAGGATACGCCTGAAAGGACTCAGAATTACAGCCGAAGCACGTAACCCATTTGTATTCTCCCGCCACTACGATGGCTTCATGGATCCGGAAACAATGGGCAATATTTACGCACAGCCAATTCCTAAAACGTTCACCTTCGGTCTCAACGCCACCTTCTAAAAAATGTAATCATGCGTAAAATCATATATGCCGCAGGAATAATAGGTGCATTAACCTCCCTGGCTTCCTGCAAAAAATACCTGGATATAGTACCCGTAGGTAAAGTAGTACCTACTACTGTCGATGACTATCGTAAAGAACTGGCCACCGCATACGCAGCCAACGTATACGATAAAGGATTGGCTTCCTATCGCGGCGACGAAATCAAAATCGGGAATGATGCCCGTACAGGAGATGTAAACCTGTTACAACCCAATTATTTTTGGGAAGAGAACAACGGTACTAACATATATACCTACGATTGGCGGGCTAAATACCAGCAGATATTTTATGCTAACCATATCATCGCCGAAGTAGATAAAGCCGACGGTGGTACTACCGATGAGAAAAACCAATTACAGGGAGAAGGTTACCTGCTGCGCGCATACACCTATTTCAACCTGGTAAATCTCTATGGTAAACCCTATACGGAAGCAACGGCTGCAAGTGATAAGGCCGTACCGCTGATTACCAGTATCGACCTGGAAAAAGTATCTCCGCGCAACACCGTAAAAGAAGTGTATGATCGCCTGCGGACAGACATAGAAACGGGTTTGTCATTGGTAAATGTAGACCAGTTCGAAACAGCTTCTTCCTACCGGTTTACAAAAACAGCCGGATTGGCACTGGCGGCTCGTGTCTATTTGTATACACACGAATGGAGCAAATCCCTGGACGCTGCCAAAGCCGTATTGGAGAAAAAAGCTACACTGATAGATTTCAATAAATCACAGGACCAGCCGACACTATATAACTCCATAGAAACTATCCAGGCATTAGAACAGAACTATAATGCCATAGCGATACAGACAGCTATTGTATCAGACAAATTATATGCCTTATACAATCCCACAGAAGACCTGCGTCTGAAAGTGTTCTATAAAAAGGATAGCAAGAATAATAATATCGTAGCAAAAGTCTCAGCGGCAAATAGCTACAGGCAGTCGTTCCGCGTGGCAGAAATATACCTGATCGCAGCAGAAGCATCCGCGCAGCTGAATCAACCCGAACAGGCCAGAAACTATCTGAATCAGCTGAAGAAAAACAGGCTCACACCTGCTTACTACCAGGCTGAAGTAACACGCATCGCTGCGTTAGGTGCCAAAGAGCTGTTAAACGAGATCTATGACGAAAGATTCCGCGAACTATCCTTCGAAGGTCACCGCTGGTTTGATCTCAGAAGAACAACACAACCGCAGATCGTTCATACCATAAAAAGTAAAACGGTAACATTACAGGCCGCCGATCCCCGGTATACGATCCGGATCCCACTGGATGCCGTTGCCAATAATCCGCTATTAGCGCAATAATAATAGCTACTATAAAAAGACAATACAGCCACCGATATCCGTCGGTGGCTGTGTCCGTTTAAAAGAGTATCGCCCCCGGTCACAAAACCAGGAGCGATAAATGTATGATTGGTCGTGGTGGTTATATATGCCGTTATCAGGTATAACTGCCGGCTTCAAGTATAGCATCTGCAAATGCTTTCGGCGCTTCCTGTGGCAGATTATGCCCGATGCCGCCCGTAATAAGTTTGTGTGCATACTTACCGGAAAAGTATTTGGCATAGGAATTATCCGGTGGGTGCGGTGCGCCATTGGCATCTCCTTCCAGCGTAATACTGGGCACCGTAATGACAGGCGCCTTCGCCAGCCGGGCTTCATACTTATCATACTGCGTTTCCCCATCTGCCAATCCCAGTCTCCAACGATAATTATGTACTACTATACGCACATGATCAGGGTTCATAAACGATGCGGCACTGCGCTCAAATGTAGCATCGTCGAATTGCCATTTGGGAGATGCCAGCTGCCAGATCAACCTGGCAAAATCCGAACGGTATTGCTCATAACCAGCTCTCCCGCGCTCCGTAGCAAAATAATACTGGTACCACCATTGTAACTCTGCGGAAGGAGGCAACGGTGTGTTACCTGCTGCCCGGTTACCAATCAGGTAACCACTCACTGATACCATCGCTTTACAACGCTCCGGCCAGAGTGCAGCAAGGATATTCGCTGTTCTGGCTCCCCAGTCAAAACCACCGATAATAGCCTGATCTATCTTAAGAGCATCCATCAGATGAATGATATCAAGTGCCAGTGCCGACTGCTGACCATTACGTAACGTTTCATCAGAAAGAAATCGCGTCGTGCCATAACCTCTCAAATAAGGCACTATCACCCTGTAACCGGCAGCCGTTAGTATAGGAGCCACCTCATCAAAACTGTGAATGTCATATGGCCAGCCATGCAACAATAGTACTACCGGCCCCTTGGATGGCCCCACCTCCGCATAACCCACATTAAGTACGCCCGCCTGGACCTGCTTTAATGAATCTGATAAGGATATTGAACCCACTTGCTGGGATGTGGTGGCTGCCTCTGGCATATTTGATACGCTACCTAATGCATGCAACAGGTTAAACTGTGTGGCGGCAATGGTCATGGCAGCTATACGAAGGAAGTTGCGGCGATTTTGATTACTGGTATGCACTGTAAAGAGTTTTGTCATTTAAGATAAAAGAGACCGGGCTACTGATAACCCGGCCCCGGGCTTTGTCAGATCAGGTTGATCTCAACATCCACATTCCCTTGTATCGCTTTGGAATAAGGACAGGTCTGATGTGCCGTATCTACAAGCGTTCTGGCCACCGCCGGATCCAAACCTGGCAGACTGACATTCAAACGGGCCTGCAGGTAATAGGCGCCTTCATTAAAACACAGGTCCACTTCAGCGTCAATAGACCGGTCGCTGGGCAGACCTATCTGCAGTTGCTTTGCCGCTAATCCAATCGCTCCTTCAAAACAGGCAGACCAACCTGCAGCAAATAATTGCTCCGGATTCGTACCTGTACCCGTTGAACCAGGAGTAGATAATTTAATATCTAAACGACCGTCAGAACTTGTAGAGGCTCCCTCGCGACCACCACTGGTATGCGTTTTTGCGGTATACAATACTTTTCCTGCTATTGTCTTATTGTTTTCCATGATGATAGTTTTTTAAGTGCTTCCGACAATCGCCGGAAGTAGTAATGATAAATAAGTGGGTAAATGATTTAACGGAGTGTTTTAAAAGCAGCTCTCAATTCTTCTGCAAAGAGCTGTGGCTGTTCCCAGGCGGCAAAGTGTCCTCCTTTATCTACTTCATGGAAGTAAATAAGGTTATGATAACTACGTTCTGCCCAGGTACGGGGCGCCTGGTATATCTCACCGGGAAAAACAGTGATGGCTGCAGGCAGTGAGATATCCACCGCATTAAAGTTATTGGCATTGTTCTCCCAGTAAAGACGCGCCCCTGATGTAGCAGTTTTAGTGAGCCAGTAAAGGGTAATGTCATCCAGCATCTCATCCTGCGTTAATGCCTTTTCTGGCACTCCGCCACTATAGGTCCATTCCGCAAACTTGTCATAGAAAAACGCAGCCAACCCTGCAGGAGAGTCCTCCAGCCCATACCCCAATGTCTGAGGACGCGTCACCATCATAGCACCATAAGCCGTGTTCTTTTTGTAGAAATGATCCATTTTATGGAATGCTGCCTGCTCCTTGGGAGAAAGCCCGGCAGGTGCAGGATCGCCGTTATTAAGCGCTTTAGCCACGTCAGCAGGTATAGTAGCAGGCATATTAACGTGTATACCCAATAGTCCGGCAGGCTTTTGAATAGCCATCACATCCGCGACAACAGAACCCCAGTCTCCTCCCTGCGCAACATATTTTTTATAGCCTAACCGCTGCATCAACTCTGCCCATGCATGGCCTATATGGTCAGGATTCCATCCTGTCGCCTGCGGCTTATCAGAAAACCCATAACCTGGCATAGAAGGGATCACCACATCAAAGGCATCCTCCGCCTTACCGCCATACGCCGTCGGATCAGTAAGCGGCCCGATAACCTTTAATAACTCAAAGATAGAACCAGGCCAACCGTGAGTGATGATAATAGGAAGCGCATTCTTATGACGGGAACGTACATGAATGAAGTGAATATCCAACCCGTCTATAGTCGTTTTGAACTGAGGTAACGCATTCAGTTTCGCTTCCGCTTTACGCCAGTCATATCCACGTCCCCAATAACTGACAAGATTTTGTAGCTTGGATAACTGCACTCCTTGTGATTGATCCCCGACCGTCTCCCGGTCAGGCCAACGGGTAGACTGAATACGGTGTTTCAGATCTGCAAGCTCCGTGTTGGATACATGTACCTGAAACGGACGGATAGATGCATCAGATTGCTGTATCGTATACGGACCTTGCTGTGCATAACTGGCGGAGACCTGAATGGCTAACGTCGCCGTGATAAAAAAACTGGTGAGTATTGCTTTAGTGTTTTGCATTGTTAAAGGTTTAGTGATTGTCGTACTTGTTGAATACGGTGTAAAAGTAGACCGCATCAACAGCCTGTTCAATGACTAAACCGGGAGAGTGGACGAAGTAAACCCCGAAACGGACATTTCAAGGGGGGAGAAGGATAGGGTTACACTAAATAAGAGGGGTAAATTAGATTAATACCCCTGCCGGTATAGTCTCCGACAGGGGATGGGTTGCTACAGCCCGATTCTTCCTTCTTCTTCATTACGGACAGCCTGCTTAGCCTTATAAGTGGACTTACCAAAGTTATAACTAAGCGTTACCGCCAACCGACGGTTGCCAAACCAATGATTCAGCGTATTATCAATGATCTGCCTCTCTCGGAAAATATACCGCACCTTGTAGGTGTCAAAAATGTCGTAGTAGTTGATCTTCGTATTCAACTGACCCTTTAACCAGCTGCGTTGTAATCCTACATCTACGTTGCCGATCGGCATAGCCCTGTACAGACTATTGCCGCTTTGCGAACGATAACTATAGGTCAGATCAGCAGTAATATTATAAGGAAGCGTAAATATCTGGCTCCCGTTAATCGTAAGATCCGTAATAGGAATAGCATAGTTGGTCCCGTGATATGGATTAAGCTCCTTCTTATACAACCCCCTGATAGTATGTTGCAGTCGCCACCACCGACTAACAGTCAGGGGCAGGGTAAACTCAATAATCCCGAAATCATTGTAGGGTAAATTGGTTCCCAGATACTCCAATACATGTGTAACAGGGTCATACTCCGGATAACGGGCCATCGGATCATGCTCCCTGCCGGCAGAAACAGTAATGGAAAAAACAGGCTGGGTATAAGAAATACTCAACATCTCAGTGACGGAGGGCTGTAGGTACGGATTGCCAACCCAATAATTCAACGGACTGTTGTAAAAACGGAATGGGTTAAGCTGCGCAAAGGTCGGCCGGGTGATCCGGCGACTGTAAGATAATTGTAACTGACTCGACGGATGCAGCTCATAGTTAATATTGATAGCGGGCAACCAGGTTATATACGACCTGTTCGTACGTTGCTGAGTAGTGAGCGCATCCGCAATACTACGTGTATACTCAGCCCTTACACTGCCCGCGTATTCCCATCGCCGGTATTTCCCTTCATAAGATAAATAACCGGCACTGATATATTCATTATAGTGAAAGTTATTAGTACGCCCACTATCTAATGTAAAGAACAGGTCTTTATTCAACGTATCGTAACGCAACGCATTCCGGGTGTTACTGAATACAAATTTAGCTCCGGCCCCCAATTTTCCCGAACCCAACGGACGACTCATATCAGTCTGCAAAGTCCTGATCCGGACATCATTACGCAGATCCGTTTTCCAATAACTCAACGGTAGCCCTTTCATAACATCCTCGTTCTGAATATCCTCTTGTTGCTGATTGTTGACCTGCAGATACGTCCCTAGCACTTCCAGCTGATAGTTGCCCAAGAGCCCGCTGTAAAAAATATTACCTGCATAGTTGTCTTGTTGCGGATGGGAGAGCGTAGTAGCCGCCGAATAATAAAGCAACTCCTTGTCCGCAGCATTAGTAGTACGCAAAGTATTGAAAGCTCGTATATGCCTGTTTTGTTGATACCCGCGCAGACTGATCTCCAACCGCTGATCCTTATTGATGCGGTAATCTGCGCCTAGTTGATAGGTATAGTTCCGATGAGCCGTGATGGTGGGGGTATTGGTGCGCATAATATGGGTATTGGACAACCGCTGCAAGGCATGATAACGATACACCTTATCGCCCATAGCATATCCCAATCTGGCCGTATAGGTAATGGCGGCCGTCTTATAAGTCAGCAATAAGTTACTCTCAGTATAATGATGGGTATTTTGCTGGCTGTTTATATGCAGATTACCCTGCCAGCCCAGCGTCATGTCCCGCTTTAACTGGATGTCGATAATGCCTTTGTATTCCCCGTCATATCGGGAAGATGGATTATTGATCACCGCTATCGATGCAATCATATCCGGTGTCAGACTGGACAAATATGCCTGCTGCTCCTCCGGACTCATCGGCAAGGGCTTCCCGTCAATAAACACTGCAGGAGCAACACGTCCATTTATCTGGATCGTACCGTCTCCGGATACCTCCAAACCGGGTACCTTCCGCAGAATATCAAAAGTATTGGACGCAGCAGCGAATAATTTATTCCCCGCCACTTGCACTACCAACCGGTCTGCCATCCTCGTTAAAGTAGGGCGCTCTCCTTGTATGGTCACCCCATTCAGCAAACTGGCATCGGTTAGCAGGAAAAGAGGCCCTACATCCTGTACTCCCCGGGCACCAATCACTGCCTCTTGGTATAATGTCTTATAACCCAATGACATAACGCGAAGTAGATAATTGCCGGCAGGTATAGCAGATAGTTGGAAGGTACCCGTACTATCAGAGACCTGTCCCTTTAATAGACTGGAATCTCCCAGATGCAATAATCCGACACTGACATAACCAATTCCCTGTCGCGTTTGCTGGTCAATAACCCTCCCGCTAAGGCTGGTTTGACCATAAGAGAAAGAAAGACCTGTTGTCATAAGTAAGGCAAAAAGCAGCAAGGACCTCATCGGTATTTTTCGTTTTCAGCAAACCTAAAAACATACCGCATTGACAAGGTCCGGCTTCCCGAAAACCGGCGTACGGATTTATAAAACCGTACTCAGTAAAAATGTAAATAGTTGATTATTAGATGATTTTGGCTAAACCCTCCTTGTACAGAGAAGGGGTGGTATCCATCACTTTTTTGAAAGCAGTATAGAATGTAGACTTCGAATTATACCCTACCTCATACCCGATAGCTTCTATGGTCAGATGATCACTGCTCGTAATCAACCGGCAAGCTTCCCGGATACGATACTCATTAATGTAGGTAGAAAAACTTTTCCCAATATTATCATTCAATAGTTGAGATAACTGATGGGCAGAAATATTAATGTGTTGCGCCAGCTCATGCAACTTCAGGTTGGGGTCTTTATACAACGCCTTTTCCCCGATCACCTTCTCCAAACGGTCTATCCACAAAAGGGCATCATCCGTGGCGATCTTTTTCTTTTCCACTTTGCCTGCATTATTGTTATCAAGCCCCTTACCAAAAAACAACATCACGATATTTAAATACAGCAGGAAGGTAAGCGACACCGGCCCCATAATGTATATATCACGCATGAGAAAAATGATCGCCGCCAAATAAAAGGCAAAAATGATCGTATTCCCCGAATAGACCATTAACGCATATCGCGCTGCTCCCGTAAGCAGAGAACGGTCCGTAAAAAAGAGCTTAAGCGAAGGCCATACCGCATAACCACTAGCCACTACATAGGCAAACCATTGTACATAAATAACATATGCCATGACCTTCCATACCTTCAGATAGATCGAATAAGGCCAGATAACACCTATCAAAAAAATAAGACCTGCCTGAAGACCTAAACTCCATTTCCAAGATCTCGGCATCCGCTCCACCTTACCTAGCACAGACCTCACAAAATAATATAGCGAAGGCCCTATAAAAAAACAGGCCGTCAGCCCTATCTGTACCAGGATCTTATCAAGCTGCGGATTAAAATATATAAAAACAGATTTGATCACCCGCAGGCTAAGCGTCAGTAATAAGATACCTAGAAAAATAGTGGAAAGAGATCTTTTCTTTTTATTAAAGAAAAGATAAAGACTGAGGATAATGGCATTCACAGCTCCCAGCGCACTCAAAAGAAACAATATTTGCTGTCCAATATTCATATGTTATCCCATGATAAAGGGGTATATATTAGCAAGGGAAAAGAAAGATAAGCGAAATTTAAATACCATACAAAAAGGCCCCTATATAGATATACAAGGGCCATTTTCAGGTTTTTAGCTTGGCGAATGGTAAGCGTTAACTTTCCATCCTCCTTTTAACGTCATCGATACCTGTTTTCTTGTTCTTAGCAGCCTTTACATTTTTATTACCAAATCGGTAACTAAAGGCGATCTTGATAAATCTGGTCTCCGGCATACTGCGATTGTTAAAGTAAACCCCATAAGAGTTAACCGTATACCGGCGCTTATTCGTATGGAACAGATCTGTCACATGCAAACTCACCGTCGCTTTCTTTTGCAATACATTGGCAGAAACGCCTAATCCCATAGAAAATTGTGATTGGAAACGATAAGCACCAAAGATGATCGGACTATAGTAAAACAAATTCATTTCCGCCTGCCAGCGTGATGCAAGCTGGTATTGATTATTACTGCTTACAAATCCACCGAACGAAGCGCTGCCCAGTCCCGTGTTATCAGGTGCATTGTACTTTGCATATAGGCCGCCAATGGTGTTGCTGCTCATTAATTTATTCGACAGCAGGTATTTCGTATAGGTAAGATCGGTACTCAACTGGTTGGCACTGGCCACATTATCATATGTGCTGATAATCGTATTGTCGTCGTTACCCTTTCTGTATACTTCTGCCAGCACAGCAGTAAAATAACTATAACTAACAGCGGCCATCCACTCATTGCCATACGCCCATCCAGCCTCCAAATTATGAGAATAAGAGGGCTTGATCGCAGGATTGCCCTGATAATAAACATATTGGCTTTGGTACACCAGGAAAGGATTGACAATGTCAAATCCAAATCGCTCGATCTTTTTACGGTAAGACAAAGAAAATTGCTGCTTGTCATCTTTATTATAACCAATGCTAATGTTGGGAAATAAGTCCGTATAACGTTGTGAATCACGTTGCGCCAGCGTCAGTGAATGACCCAGGGCCGCAGTATGCTCCAACCGGATGCCTGCCTGAAGATCGATCTTTTTGATAGAAGTAGCAGCAGATGCATAAGCCGCATAAATATCCTCTTGATAAATAAAATGATTGGTTTTACCCTTATCTGGTTGCCACATCCCCTTATCTTGTATATCCCATTGTGCATTATTGTCAGTACGGGTGAATACCCCCTTGATACCCGTCTCATAACGGATCTTACCTGCTTTGAAAGTATAATCCCCAGAAAACGACTGTATACGGTTACTAGCGGGAGATTGATTTCTTAGATAATAATCAGGAGCCGTTGCCTGACCACTGGCATCACGATAGGTAGTTACAAAATCATCATTCCAACGTTTCTCATAACTGAAATAGTCCGCATTTAACGTTAACGCCGCACCTCTTCGACCGGTCAGCAACTTATAGTATAAGTTAACGGTAGGTGTCACATAAGCGGCCGAATTATCCGCGTTGACAAGAGAAATAGCATCCGGACCCCCTGCATGATAATGGGCCAGCGAATGGTTGCGGATGTCTTTATTACGCTCACTGACTACGCCTCTCACTAGTATGCCCGCACTGCTGTGTGCATTAAAAGTATAATCAAGCCCGGCTTTCAATGTATGCGCAGACGTACGGTCTACAATGTTTTGCTCATCGGTAACAGTATAGCCCTTATTGAAAAAGCGTTCAGCACTATTACGGGTAGCCGTCTGGTTATACAGATAATCATAACTACCGTATACATTGAGCTGCGCATTGCGATGATTGATGCTGACACCTCCATTATGTCGCAGGTAATTACCCAGGCCCCCACCTGCGGTCAACGTACCGTTGGTACCATAGCTTTTATTCTTGGCGAGTATGATATCGATCACGACACCGCCATTTGCTTCATATTTGGCAGAGGGCTGAGGGATCACATGTATCTGATCTACCGTATTAGCTGGCATAGAAGATAAGTATTGTTTTAACTCCTCTCCGCTGAGTCGTGTAGGCTTACCGTTGATATATACGGCCACCTGTTTGCCCCTGAACTGTAGCCCTTGCTGATCCGTCAGTGCAGGAGTGAGCAGGAGAGCTTCATAGACATTGCCGCCTGCGGTAGCAGTACGTTGAGATACATGCAGAATGATCCGGTCCGCCCGTTGAATGATGAAAGGTGCTGCTGCCGTAACAGTCACACCTTGCAGATTTTTGGCAGAGGCAGCTGTGGACGTATCCTTTGCCATAGTCGTATGGGATTGAGCAATAACAGGCATATAGGCAAGAAAAGAAAAGGCCAGGGAGTAGGTCAGTGTACGATGATGTCTCATGTCGATTGCTATGTTTTGATTGATACAGCAAAGGAACAACGATCGTCAGGAGACGGAAACCTGCTTTCTGCCAAATACCATATACAGGCTACGTAATCAACTGCCCTTGATTTTGTCGAAAGAAAATCCCATTTTGTCGAACAGCCAATAAGCGCACCGCATGTACGGTATTAGTTTTGTGTATGAGCAATCCAAGAAAACAACAATCCGGCAGCCAGATCATCTCCGTCTATGAAATACTGGTCTGGATAATATATGTCTGCCTGTATAAGTACAGCGAACTGGCAGGGGATTCCTGGCTCCCTCGCCTTCGTACCAATTTCCCTTTTCCCATACTCATCCCTTTCGCCATTGCCACCACCGCCTATGTCATCCCTTTTTACCGGCTCATAGGCCCCTGGCTCCTGAAAAAAAGACAGTATACTGCCCTCTTCTTTACCACCATAGCCTGGTTTGTATTCATACCCAAATGGGTCAACTGGTTCATGGCAGCCCTCTTCCGGTTCCTGAACCACAACCCGGTAATGACCGTGTTCTGGGAAAAACAGTTTGCCTGGTTCGACCATGCCCTGATGACCAGAGGTATGCAGGTCACCATTATCCTGACAGATATGCTGGCATTCTTCTCGGTCATGTTCATGCGGTATGCATTCTCCGCCGAAAAACAACGGCACGTCCTCGAAAAAGATAACCTGGTACTGCAACTGGAGACGCTAAAAGCACAACTGCACCCGCACTTCCTCTTCAACACCCTGAATAGTATATATGGCATGAGTATAACAGGTGCTAAAGAAACACCTGCCTTTATCTTGCGCCTATCCGATATGATGCGGTACATACTGTACGATTGCCAGCAAAACCAGGTGCCTGTCGAAAAAGATCTCGACTTCCTCGACAACTATCTCGAAATGGAGAAAAAACGCTACCCGATGGCTAATATCCATTTTCAAATAGATCGTAACAGCCTGCAAGACCTGTCAATAGCACCGCTCTTATTTATACCTTTCGTGGAAAACAGTTTTAAACATGGCGCACATCGCATCTCTGATAATGGCTTTGTAAAAGGAGCAATCACAGTAACACAAAACAGGGTTCATTTTATGATCTCCAACAGCAAAGTGCTGATCACACCCATGCAATCATCATACTATGGAGGCGTCGGATTAGAGAATGCAAAAAAGCGGCTGGCACTATACTATCCGGAACGTCATACCTTGGACATCACCACCGACAACCATACCTATACCGTACACCTTCATATACAATGTTAAGATCATGATCAAATGTTTGATAGTCGATGATGAGGTCATCGCTCACCAGATACTCGAACAATATATCCTGCAGACGGACGACCTTACACTGGCTGGCAATTGTCGCAATGCCATGGAAGCATTCGCCAAACTGGAACAACAAACGGTCGACCTCATCTTCCTGGATATCGAAATGCCATTGGTCAATGGTGTCACATTCCTCAAAACGTTACATCCAACAGCCAAAGTGGTATTTACTACCGCATACGCTGAGTACGCACTACAAGGATATGAACTGAATGTAGCAGATTACCTGCTCAAACCGTTCTCATACGAACGTTTTCTCCAGGCCATACAAAAAGTGAAAGCCCTGCTCGCCACCCCAACGGATCAACCGGCTTCCCCCTATCAGGGCCACCTGCTGGTAAAAGAAAAAGAAGGGCTGTTAAAGATCCCCTATACAGATATAATATATATCGAAGGCTCCCGGGACTATATGAAGATCGTCACAGACAACCGGACCTACCTGGTACATCTTACCATGAAAAAGCTGGAAGAAATGTTACCCCCGGATCGATTCGTACGTACACACAAATCATATATCGTATCCATCGCCAGGATTAAAGTGATAAAGCCCGGTGAAGTGACACTCACCGGGCTACAGGCAGTCCCCGTTAGTAGCAACTATAAAGACATAGTATTAAACAGCTTCAGCAAATAAACTACCTGGGCACGATAGCGATGTTATCCTGCTGGTTGCCGTCCGGGATATACGCATAAGGGTCAATAGCCACCATCGCTGGGGCCCGGTCCAATACAAGTGTCAGCATAGTGGACGCCTGATGAAAATAAGTACGTTCCAGGTAAATAGGAACAGCTGGCCGTATCCATACTTCACTTTCCTGGTCGAAAATAGCAAGAGGAATGATATCGTTAATGGCCAGCGGCTGCTCCGGCTGAGCATCCAATTGCCTGTTCTTTTGAATATCTACCCGCACCTGCAAATGATATTTGCTGCCAACCCGTTCGCAGGATAATACCTTTACTGCCAGATCGTATACGATCACTTGCCGTAGCTGCTCGTCGATCAATCGTCGCTGTGTAGTGTCAGCATACTGGTACAAGGCCTGTACCAGGTCCTCTGGTATCGCTCTCTTGAAAGGATAAACATGCGCATATACCAGCTGCCGCAGGGCCGCATTTACCTGCTTTTCACCGATGCTTTCCTTGATAGCATAAAATGCCATCGCGCCCTTCTGATAGCAAACGAAAGATTCATCTATCGTATTGACCAACGCAGGTTCATGAGCATAGCTGCCGCGTGTCATCATATACAGGGAATTATCTGCCTGCATATATTGCCGCAATCGCAGGGGGCCGACTTTCCGCTCCATCACCACCGCTTCCGTATACTTGGCCAGGGATTCCGTCAGCATCTTGTAACCGGGTCCCCCGGCAGGTACAAGGGTATGTGCCCACCACTGATGCGATACCTCGTGCAGCACAGTCGCATAAGCATAATCCAACTTGTTGGAGTCCCTGAAATCACTGAGGAAATTGTTCTGCTCCGCACTGAAGATCATCCCCGGATAGGCTGTCGCCGTACCCCTGTATTGTGGTATCTCCGCGATAGAAAGTGTCGTAAACGGATAGGGCATAAACTGCTCACTGCAATAGTCCAAGGCATCCTTCATACCCTGCATCATGCTCTCCAGGTTATGTGCATATCCTTCCTGGTAAAATATACTAAGCGATACCCCTTTGTATTGCTCCCTTTTTATAGCATATCGCGCAGAACTCAAAGCAAAGGCAAAGTTGATAGGAGCTTCCGTCTGGTAATGAAAATATCGCCTGCCGGCCTGCTGCCAGGAACGTTTTAATACCCCCGGCATACACACATACTGATCCCCCGCAGTAGAAACAGTAGCATCTATATCCACCAGATGATAGGTAGTGTCGTAGTCGTCCGTTACCTGCTCAGCCAGCCCGGCTGCCTTACGCACGATCGCATCTTCACATTGCAGACGCCCGTTGTAGCCGATAAAAGGTAAATACTTCGCAAGCTCTACATATGAACCGTTTGCCACAAGGGAATGCTCATTGTTAAAGGCAACGAATCCATTACGCACCACGTCCATCTGGAATTGTAAGGATAGCTCCTGCCCTGGCAACAATGGCGTCTTTAATAAATACCAATATTGCTCATAGAGCTTGTCGGCTTGTTGTAGGGTGGCGCCGGGCAACCACAGCTGCGCCTTCGTAACCGATGGCTCAATACCTACCCATATACGACGGATAGCGCTGTCAGTGTTGTTTTTCAACTGGTAGCTACCTTTGACGGTATACCGCCGCTCCGATGGATAAAGGTCTATCTTCGCTTTTAAGGCTGTGATATCCGGCTGTGATATCCGGGCTAATGGTGCATAAGCACGCTCATAACCGACTTGCCAGGCCTCCTGATCGGAAGGGGATTGGTATTTGCCAATGAGGTTTGTCTGATAGTAAACATAAGCACCAGCTGTCACCCAGGTCAGCAATCCTGCCAGTAACAGCATGTTACCTACCCTGCCTCGCTGCCGCCAGGCCGATTGGAAAGACGCGAGCGGTCCCCGCCTGCCACCGCCATTCCACAGGGCAATGCTGCCCAAAGCAAGTAAAAGCGCCAGCCCTCCCCAATAAAGCATATACCAGTTGAAGGCCGTAGCATAATGCCCGAAACCATTCATATAAGAATGCTCCAGTTTGGGCACACTGGCATAACGCAGCAGGTAATGGGTAATACCGATCCGCTTGCTGAATACGATCAACCCCGCTGCCATCACATTCAATAGCAAACCGGAATATTTGCTGCCGGCAAGTGTCTGTATAAACAACGCCAGTATGGCAAACAAGAACAATGGTAAGCCGCTGTAATAATACAGGCTACCATACAATGGTAATTCCAGCTGCCGGTAATTGTTACTTAGCTGTAACCCGATACCCGTACCAATATTAACAGTGATGAGGAGGAATACCAGTAAGGCAAGTGCACCACATTTGGCGCCCCACATGATCATATCCGGCACCGGTGTACTATAGAGCAACCCCTGGATATTGGCAGATCGCTCCCGCCCGCTTATCTCCGCTACATAGAAAATGATCAGCAGTAAGGCAAACTTTATATCCAGTAGCTGCGCCACGATAATACCGGTGAAAGGGTAGAAGCGCATACCATAGAACCCCATAGTCGCACTGTCTTTTAACGTTATCCACAGCAATACCGCCCATAATAATAGCATGACCCCAAAAGGAATATGTTTCAACAGTGCGCTCACCTCCAGTTTGAATTGCGAAAGAATGGCTCGCCGGTAATAACCATTGCCGTAAGGATGAACGTCAACAGGATGGTACGGCAACAATGACGTAGGCGTAGCTTGCCTGACAGGCAGACGTTTAGCCTGCATCTGCTGTTGCCGGAAAGGAAAGGTTTTATAAGTAAGCAGTAACAGGCTGCAGGATATCCCCGTCCATAACAACCGGTTAAATAGAAAGCCACCGCTTAGCGCAAATACTTGCTGGTTCTTTTGCAGGGTATTCCATAAACGGGTAACACCGAAAAACGTACTTAAACCGAAGGGGTCTACCAGCAGGGCTGACAAGGAGGGAAGCCCTGTCTTGGCAGCAGATCCGGCTATCAAAGGCGACTGACCCCATACCGATCCCGCCAGGTATAGTACGTAGATCAACACACCGCCTACATAGATCGCTTTGACATTACGGGTCAACAGGGAAATACTGAAAAGCAAACTATTTACAAATAACACATTAGGTAACCCAAACACGACTAAGGGATGTATATAGTAATACAGGTGAAATGGCCCGCTCTGATGCGCGGCAAAAACAACAGTACCTATCATAACACCCGTTACCATCAACAGTAACAATAAGAATACAGCAGTAAAGAAACCGGCAAAGCGGACAAAGAAATAATATGGCCGCGTGATCGCCGTCGTGAACAACAACGGTTCCGTCTTATAGCTGCTATCACGTATCAATACATTCCCGGCAAATATAATAGCGGGGAATAGGGTGTTCAGCGAAAGCAGGCTGGTCATCACCGCCGCCACATAAGGCGAGTTCTTGTAAATATCAGTCCCGCCAAAGTTCATCTGCACCGCCAGCATCCCCATCATAAAGAACAAAAAGGCCGCGATGAGAAAAGTCACCTGCCGGAAATGATAGGATAACTCAAATCGTAAAAGTGACCTCATCATAACCTCGCCTCCTTTCCGGAACGTTGCGTCCCAAATAATGCCGAAAAATAAACCTCCTCCAAACCTGGCGTAAAGGGCGTAAAACCTGCACCCGGACAATCAGCAGACAGCACATGCACCTGCAACTGACCGGCCTGCATACGGGTGGAGATCACATTGAGTGCTGCCTGGTAATCCGGCAGATCCGCTCTCAATATCGTCTTATGCCATACCAACCCTGTCAGCGCAGCAGTCAGCTCCGAGGGTCCACCTTGTAGTAACACCTTCCCCGAGGCCATCACCGCCATCCGCGGACAAAGATCCTTTACATCCTCTACAATGTGCGTCGACAACAAAACCACCACCTGCTCCCCGATCTCACAAAGCAGGTCGTGAAAGCGGTTCCGCTCCTGCGGATCAAGCCCCGCCGTCGGCTCGTCAGCAATCACCAGCTGAGGATTACCGAGTAATGCCTGCGCAATACCAAATCGCTGCCGCATACCGCCGGAAAAGGTACTGACTGCCTGCTTACGTACCTGGTAAAGATTCGTCTGGTGTAAAAGCGCCAATACCTGCTCCTTACGCTCCTGACGGTGAATAATACCTTTCAGCGTAGCAAAATGATCCAGCAGATCAAATGCAGAGATCTTCGGATATACACCAAAATCCTGTGGTAAATAACCCAGCTGCCGGCGTAAAAAAGAGGGTTGCAACGTAATGTCCTGCCCGTCAAACAATACCTGCCCGCTGTCAGGTGGCTGAAGCGTCGCCAACGTACGCATTAAAGTAGATTTACCAGCACCGTTAGGCCCCAGCAAACCAAACATACCATTAGGTATAGAGAGCGACACATTATCCAGCGCTTTCGTCCCGCGGACATAGCTTTTGCTAAGTTGATGGATGTGTAGTCTGTACATGAACTTCGATTTAATACCGCCAAATTATGGGCAGCCATCAGCGTGTTCAACTATACTTGAGGAAATACATCGCTTCCGTGATCAACGTACCATTTATGCCCGTAACCGGAAAGATTTACCTACATCATCAAATTCCACACTTTCATCATTAAAATTTGCTGGAAGCATAGAATCAATATTCCTTTACATCCTACAGCATGATGGAAAAATGGATATATAAACTGCATTATACCTGGATATACCTGGGCTTACTCATATGGTGCGCCATTGTTAACACCTGGGAACAGCAGGTAGATGTCTGGCATTACTACAGCACTGGCATCCTGACAATGGCCGTCGTACTAAGTCCCGTCCTGGTATTCTCCTGCTTCAGCGAACAGTGGAGAAACACCTGGCCAACATGGCGCTATGCCTTGTGCTGGCTGATTACATTCGGACTACTGTTGCCTCTTACGGCCACAATAGGTAATGGACTGGTTGGAGAAGGAGATAGCAAAGAAATGATCTTTGGAGGTGCCATATGGGCGTTCGTAATAGAAGTCGCCCTGCAACTCAGTCACTATATACGTGGCCGTGGCCGCCAACACCGGTGGCTGCAGTCATTCAACCTCGAAAAGGCAATCCTGCTCAGCATCGCCCTGATCAGTATTATATTGGGTATCTTCACTATATCCAGTATAGGCAAACCCCGATACTACAACAGCAGCGGTAACCTGTTAGTAGGAGGGGAGTTCGACCTCCACATGATCATTACCCACTTTGGCACCTTCCTGGGATTCGCCGCTCAGTATTTCCTGATGTACCTCTGTGGCTATTTTTTCTTCTACATTAACAGCCACCTGCTGGTAGCAAAAGTGCTGAAGAACAAAGGCATACTGGCATACATCCTGTGTACCCTTACCGTAATCGGCTGCTGTTATCCGCTGCTGGCCGCTTTGCTGAATGCATTGCCTATCACACAACTGCTGGGGCCCATATTCTCCGCCAACCCGTTCAAAGCAGAGAATGGATTCGCCGCCGCCACCATCGTCGCCATCAGCCTCCCCATCGTACTGGCCATACAACTCGGCAGGCAACACTCCCACATCGCATCGCTGGAAAAAGATAAAGCAGAAACAGAACTGGGACTACTAAAACAACAACTGAATCCACACTTCTTTTTTAATACCCTCAACAACCTCTACGCCCTTAGCTTGCATCAGTCCGGAAAAACACCAGAGAGCATCCTCCACCTGTCCGAACTGATGCGCTACGTTATTTACAAAGGACAGGAACCAGGTGTCTCCATACAGGAAGAAATAAAGTACATAGAAGACTATATGGAACTACAGCAGATAAGGTTGAGAAAGCCCCTGCAAGGGCAGTTTAAAAAGGATATCACCAACGTAGAACAGGTGATACCGCCCATGTTATTGATCGTACTGGTGGAAAATGCTTTTAAACATGGCATAGAACCGGCAGAAGATACAGCCACCCTCGAACTGATATTAAACTGTACCGCCACACAATTGTATTTTAGTTGCATCAACTCCTTTGAACAACCGAATGAAAAACCGCCGGGCATCGGGCTGACAAATCTGCAAAAACGCCTGTCACTCCTGTATCCGGGAAAACATACCCTGTACACCTCATCAGAAAATCATATTTTTAAAGCAACTTTGCAACTGGACCTCACATGAGTATGCGCTGCCTCATAGTAGATGATGAACCCCTCGCTCACGATATCATCCTGAAATATATCACGGATGTTCCCTTCTTGCAGGTAGTAGGACAGTGTTACAGGGCAACAGAGGCAATGGAGTTCCTCAGCAAACAACCCGTAGACCTGCTATTCCTCGACATCCGCATGCCTCGCCTCAATGGACTGGACTTCCTCAGAACATTACAACAAAAGCCATTGGTCATCATCACCTCCGCCTACCAGGAATATGCGTTGGAAAGTTTCGACCTCGACGTATGCGACTACCTGCTGAAACCCTTTCGCTTCGACCGTTTCCTCAAAGCAGCTAATCGCGCACTCGCAACTTACACCCTGAGACAACAGACCACATCGCCCGCCGCCGCACCGGCAGCTACATTACCGCCCCCAACAACACAAACAGCAGAATCCGCCCAGATATATATCAAAGCAGATAAGAAATTTATTCAACTCAAACTGGATCAGATATACTATCTCGAAAGCCTGGGTAACTATGTAAAAGTATGGGAAGAACAACGTTTCCTGCTGACAGCAAGAACACTAAGCAGCTTCGAAGAACAACTACCCGCAGATACTTTCGTACGCATCCACAAATCCTTTATTCTCAACAAACACTATGTGGACTATATAGAGGGAAATAACATATGCCTCAAAAATGGGAAAGAACTTCCCTTGGGTAAAAACTACAAACACATCATACGCGAGCTGCTATCTCCCGAACCATAAAACCTTACTGAAGCCCAGCCTCCAGGCTAAGTACAGTAGCCCCCAACTGCTCCTCAAATACCGGCTCTAACCGCTGTGGATGTACCGTGATCACAATCTCCACAGAGCCAGTCTCCACAGTCGCTCCTAACAATGGCCGCCAAAGGCCTGGAAGTTTCTATCCGTAACCATGCCGTGTGCATATAGGGATAAAATTAGCTGAAGGGATCTGCTCCTGATGGGCAAATCCCTCCAGCTGGGAAAATAGATCGGCACCCTGCAGCAATAACATTAAGTAGCCTGCTGCTGTCTTAATATACCGGCACTTCTCTTTCGATTGCCCGCACAAATACCCTGCACTGGCAATCAACAGAAATGATAATACAAGTAGTGTTCTCGCCGATAGCAGATGCACCATAGATAATGGTAGCTCTAGCGAAGTCTTGCCTAATTATCTGTATGCCATTTTTATACTAATTGATGTTGTTGTTGATGTTGTGCCGCTGCCTCACAACCGGCTTTTAAAAACACCTTCGCCAGATGCGCTTTGTAACGATCAATATCCTGACCGATCTGCGCATTTTTCTCGACGTCATGAAAATGAAGCGTGGGTAACGGTTGTAACCCCACAAAGGCGTTCATCCGGTGAAAACTAAACATCGGCCCGTCATCCACAGTGGTCTGTTTGAAAAACTCCCCTGGCAACGTGAACGCTTCCTTCGGCGCATTCCAGGACGTCGTCAGCATATATTGCCTGCCGTGCAGCATCCCCCCGGTACCATAATTCACCGTAGGGTCCTCTGCCTTACGCCCATCACTCATATAAATACCACGCGCATGACCTGCCGTAAATACCAGGTCAATATACTGCTTGAACCCGTGTGGCAACTGGAACCACCATACCGGCGTATGATAGATCACCACATCCGCCCACACAAACTTCGCTACCTCCACCTGCGGATCGTAAGGATCATTGATATTTGTCACCTGTACATTAAACCCAGCATGCTCCCGGAAAAATGCGAGCGTTATCCCCGTGATCGTCGCGTTAAAACGACCGCCTGAATGCCCGAAGACCTGCCCGCCATTGATCACAAATATGTTTTTCATGTTTGTATTTCGTTTTTGATAGCACAAAAGTACCCTAACTCAAAGTCTCATAATAATTATATAAGTAATACCTTTGCATCATAATTCTGATAGTTATGGTCAATCTGGAATGGTTCAGAACATTTAAAGCCATCTACGAAACAGGTACCCTCACCGGTGCCGCCGATACCTTATACGTATCCCAACCTGGCGTAAGCCTCCACCTCAATTCACTGGAAGCATACGTAGGATACAAACTGTTCGATCGCACCTCACGCAAAATGGTCGCTACAGAAAGAGGAAAAGTATTATACAACTATGTCGCAGAAGCATTGTTCAAACTGGAAGCCGCAGAACAGCACTTCCATAAAAGCGCAGAAAAAGATAAACCTACCATTAGCATCGGCATGTGCTTCGAAACATTCCAGTTCACCTTGGAATCATACCTGCCCAAACTGCCCTTTAACGTCATCATCAAATTCGGAGAATATCCAGAAATGCTGGCCGACCTCGACAGCGGCGTACTCGATCTCATCATCACCCCTCAGAAAGGAGAATACAAGAATATCGACTACCAGCCTTTCTCAAAAGAAATGATCGTACTGATCGCAGGCAAAAACACCGCGTCAAAACCCTTCGAGAAAATGATAAAAAATAACGACCTCGAAGCCGCCCTGGACTGGCTCAAACAACAAACCTGGTACGGTACCACCGGCGACATGGAACACCTCCGCCGATTCTGGCACCAGAACTTCGGTAAAAGACCGGATTTCAAACCCAACTTCATAGTGCCCAATATGAGCTCCATCATCCGCTGCCTCAGCGGGCAGACAGGTATCGCCATCATACCCGACTTCCTGTCCAAAAAAGAACTCGATAGCGGTAATATCAAACTACTCTGGACCGGCAACGATCCCATCGTCAATACACTCTATTTCGCCATGCGCAAAAAGACCATGTACACCGAAGAAATAAAGATCCTCCAGGATTTCTTCGTCAAAGAAATGGCCTAATGCCTACCTTGCCATAAATACCCAAAACAAATACAATGACCTCGTTAACGGATCAACCCACCAGCCAACCTGACCTGCAGGCCTATTTAGACAAAATAGGCTACAAAGGCCCACACACACCCACATTGGATACCCTGGACCAGATCCAGTACCTCCACGCCACCACCATCCCCTTCGAAAACCTCAACCCGCTCCTCGACATCCCAGTGAAACTCGATATCACTTCCCTGCACGAGAAGATGGTACAGCATAGGAGAGGGGGATACTGTTACGAACACAACCTCCTTTTCGTCAAGGCACTGGAACAAATAGGCTTCCCCGTCGTCCGCTTGGCAGCAAGAGTAGTCTGGAACCAACCGCCCGGAGCCATTACCTGGCGTACCCATATGGCCGTCCTCGTCACCATCAATGGGCAACGATACCTCGCTGATACCGGCTTCGGTGGCATGACACTCACCAAATCACTGCTCCTGCAGCCCGACCTGCACCAACAAACACCGCACGAAGCATTCCGCCTCCGGCTCGATGGAAATGTATATACCCAGGAAGTCAACATCAAAAACGAATGGAAGCCCGTCTACCATTTCACACTCGAACCACAGGAACTCGTCGATTACGAACTGTACAGCTGGTTTCTCTGTCACCATCCCAATTCACATTTTATCCGCGATCTCTTCATCGCCAAACCATTCAAAGAGGGCCGATACGGCTTGCGTAATAACGAGCTGTCCATTCATAGAAAAGAAGGCGCAACGGAAAAACATACCATCCGCTCCGCAAACGAACTGAGAACCATACTGACAGACACCTTCCAGATCGATCTTCCCGATCACCCGCGCCTGGAAGAACTATTGCAACGCATCGCCAACAAAGCATAAAACAACATAAATAACATTAAAAAAAGGCGGTACCAGCTATACTGATACCGCCCTTTTTGTCCCCATAGGAACTATCGTTTAATTGCTCTTGAACGAAACCTCCTCTACCACAACACCTAGCTTCTTCAACGCCGGGTGATCAGAACTGATCTTTTTATCCCCCGTTACCTGGTCATATAATTTCGGATCACCACTGTTCAACGCCCGGAAGATCACATGCACCCCCTTGCCATCAATCGCACCTTTCTCCCAACTGGTCACCTCTCCGCCCTTCGTCCACTCAAAAGCATTCATCCGGAAACCACGGGTGTTGATCTTAATGATCTTCTCCAAAGGATCACCCACCTTAATACCATAAGGCGACTTCCACTTGCTATGCTCATTTTTGAAGGTCAGCTGCGTACCATTATCACCGTCAAAGATCACCTGCATCTCATCATCCGTATCCGGATATACATAATATGCCTGGCCTAATTCATTGCCTTCCTTATCCGTAGCCTGACGCGCCACCACATGCTCCGCACCATAGATAGCACTCAACTGGGCCGGATCACGCAACTGGAACAATTTACGCACATCCCAGTCCAGCGTCTCCGCCGTAGCAACCACCGGCTGGGCAGCAATGCTCCCGGCTGCAGTCGCAGCCGTCGTGGCAGTAGTAGCCCTACCGTCTGCATTCGTCGTAGTAACAGTAGCCGTAGCACTGCTCGTGGTAGCACCAGCCGATGGCAACACCATCGGTGGCTTACGCTTGGTAGTGATCACAATGCTGGGCTTCTCCTCCAGCAAAGCCTTCGTATCTCCTTTATACTTGTTCACAGTATACGTCGTGATAGGATATACATTGCCAGACTGGATGTCCATCGAACGCAGGTTCGCAATCAACTTCTGACGGTTACAATCACTGAACTGGAACAGGAACTTCAACGATGCATCCAGCGCCGCAGGATCTTTTTGCAACTCCATCATCGTCTTGTCCACATCCAACCCGCCCGAACCCGTACGCGTCAGCTGCTCCGCAATGAACTCCGTAATAGGATCAGTAGGCAACTGAAAATGATGCGAAACCCTGGCCGAAAAATCCTCGATCTGCTGCTGCGTCAGTTTACTCTGGGCATGAAGCACCACCGGAATAACAAAAAGTACCAGGAATATCAACCTTTTCATATCGTTATATAGTTAATTGAACAGTCCGTAAATTATACAATATTTCCCGACCACCGACACATTTTATACCCCGCCGGCCAACCACAAAACCCGCCAATCTGCATAAGTCGCTGTTTCCTCCACAAACCACCGTAAATTGCAGCTGGCTAACAGCTTCAAACGATAGGCCAATAGCTTTTAGTATACCCGTCTAATAGAACCGTTTTGGAAAAATTTATAGAATCATTACAAATACTCCGGCAGGAAGAGGTAAAATTGATCACCCCCTTCCTCCATACCGTCCACCTCAAAAAGAACGAATATTGGATCAAGGAAGGCAAAGTAGCCTCCCAGATCGCCTTCATCCACACCGGCGTCATGCGCTCCCATTACAACCACGATGGCGAAGAAATGACCAGCTGCATCACCTTCGAAGGCGATATCATGTGCGCCTTCTCCAGCTTTATCTCACAACGCCCCACCGACGAAAACATCCAGGCCCTCACCGATACAACACTCCAGGTCGTCAGCAGAACAGACCTGCTATACCTCTATGATAAATACCCCAACTGGGGAAAACTCGGCCGCCAGGTAGCCGAAAATATGTACGTAGAAATGGAACAACGCATCGTCGCCTTCCAGAAATATTCCGCCAAAGAACGCTACGAACAGCTATTGCAAAAAGATAACCGATATATCCGGCACATCCCCCTCCAACACCTCGCATCCTTCCTCGGCATCAGCCGCGAAACGTTGAGCCGTATCCGCAGCATCAAATGATTATTTGACAAATGTCACATAAATTGATGGCCCATTCCGCCAACTTTACAGCGTGAAAAAGATACTCATCATCAACGGCCATCCCGATAAAGAAAGCTTCAACGCTGCCCTCGCAGCTGCTTACCTTCAGGGAGCTTCCGGCGCTGGCGCCGAAGTACAACAACTCATACTGGCAGACCTGCAGTTCAATCCTAACCTCCAATACGGCTACCGCAAACGGACCGAACTGGAACCAGACCTCCTCCGCGCGCAGGAACTCATCAAATGGGCCAACCACCTCGTATGGATACATCCCGTCTGGTGGGGGAGCCTCCCCGCATTACTCAAAGGATTCCTCGATCGCACATTCCTCCCGGGATACGCCTTCAAATACCGCGAAAACACGGTATGGTGGGACAAACTACTGACCGGCCGCTCCGCCAGGATCATCTATACCATCGACAGCCCCGACTGGTTCTATAAGCTATACTACCGCAAACCAGCCCTCCACCAACTTAAAAAAATGACATTGGAATTCTGTGGCATCACACCCGTGCGCACATTGGGATTAGGCCCCATAAGAGGCTCAAAGGAGAACAAACGCCAACAATGGCTGCAACAGGTCCGGAAATTAGGGACCACCGATGCCGCCAGTAAATAAAAAAAGAGCGGTCACCCTACAGGTACCGCTCCTTTATCACGCTTAAATGATGTTGCTCGTGACCAAGTATCATATACGCCAACGCACGCACACTCACCGCATGCCCACTCGCCTCTCCCTTATACAACAGCTGCTCCGGCTGCAAATGACGGAACAATGCAATACTGGACCGGCGAATAGCTGAATACTCCTCGAAGATCTCATCCAGCGTACGCTCGCTCGCATTCGACGCAGGCATATAATCATCCTGGTCAAACCCCGCCAACGGCTGCTCATCCTTTCGCGCAAAACGAAGGGCCCGGTAAGCAAAGATCCGCTCCGTATCCATCATATGCACCAGCAACTCCTTCATATTCCACTTACCGGGCGCATAACGGTAAGCCAGTTGCTCCTCCGGCAAGGACCGGAAAAAAACCTCCAACGCATCGTAATTAACCTGGAACTGCTCCAGCGGGAGCGGGTCCACCGGGATCTGGTCTACATAAGTGGATGCATAGGGCGCATATTCGCCTGCCTGTGGTCTGCTGATCGTTTGTATCATAACTAAAAAGGGGATCAAAAAACCGTAAAATAACGGAATTGATCCGCAGCACAAAAAACCATTGCAACAAGCCCCCCCCGTCCCCCTTTCCTATAGCTCTCCTGTATCATTCCTATAGCATTCGTATAGTCATTGTATAAGCTGGGCATATAGTTGCATATAGAATGCTTATACAACGCTTATACACCCTATATGCAACAAGTGTGCAATGATTTGATAATCAAAACAATAGGTGTTCAGCTGCCGCTTATCTAGTATAAGCCCTTAATGAATTGATAATCATGCTCTTCCTCCAGCCGCTTTGCCGATACCCCCGGCTCCTTCGATATTCGCAACAGCAAAAGACTGATATTCACCAGCTGCCGGATAACCGTCACAGCAAAAAATAACATGGGCACTACCAAGTAACTCATATGTTTATTGTTGAATGGATAAAATATACGCCACTACGTTCTCCAGCTCCGCTTCCTTCAGTACACCTTCAAAGGCCGGCATCTGCGGATAACCTGCCCGCTTTTTACCGGGATGTTTGATCCAACGCTTCAGACCGGGCATATCATCCCGGTAGATCGACACCATCTCCGTCATCGGCGGACCTACCAGCTTATTTTCCTTATGATGACAGGCGCCGCAATATTGCTGGAATAAGGCTTTCCCTTCCCCGCCAACAGGTTTGCCTGGTCCGCCCTCAGTGCTCCCTGCCGTCGCCGCCGTATCATTGCTCGCCGCCGCCGCCCGGGCCTCCGCAGATAACTGCTGGAAAACACGTGTCTTCGCCGCCACCTGCCGCTGGTGAAATGCCAGCGCATTAGCCCGGTACACATGCCGACCCGATCCCATAAACAAAACCGTGACACCCAAACACACCACCACCTTAAAATAACCCTTCCGGATCTCCGCCGGCGGCCCACTGATACGTTTCCACATCCACCACATCGCCGGAATAGACACCGCCGCCCCACAAATAATAATAACGATCAGGTTCATACCCACCCCCTTGGCAGGCAATGTCAGCAACACCACCGGCCCGATAATAAACTGCGCAGCAGAGGCCCCCAACGCCAGCGTATAACATTGCCGCTGCACATCATACCGCGTAAGATGCTTAAAATGAACAGCAAAAGGATACCGGCTGCGCCCCATATACCAGAACAGGAATAAACCGGTCACCGCCAGCGAAGACAACAGAAAATGCAGGTAACGCGGAAATACATTAGGCAGCGTAAGCGCACTGAGAAAACCCTTCACCACCCCCCACTTCTCCGGAAACAACATCAGGTTGATATTGGTCAGAAAAATAAAAGGAATGAACAAAAAGATCGCCAACGCCGCCCCTATAATGGAGATATGCAACGACTTATGCCCCATCATCTGCTGCCAGGTATATTTATGCAGATAAGTCAGCAGAAAAGCGATCGTCACCAGCGGCACAATAGCAATCCACATCAGCCCCGTCAACGCATTCGCCGAATAAAAATAGATCGTATACAGCGTATTGATACTAAGTAACGGCGCCACCCCCAGCACCACCGCCAGGCTCTTATTCACCGTGATCGTTTTCGCGATCTCATGCGCCAGCTCATCATATTCAGGTTCCTTCCGCCCCTTGAGCTCCGCCCACAACGTCAGGATCGTACCGCCCAGCATCAGGTTCACAAATACAATATGCGCCAGGAACGAAAGGACCAGGATAATAACCAATACCCATTCAGGCAACGGCAATGGCAATGGAATGTCATGCGGAATAGGCGTGGTCGTCGCCTGCAATAAAAAGTGTCGGAACATAAAGTCGTTTATGGATGTTGAGTGAGAGTAATAGTATCCTGCACAGGATTCACCACCACACCGGCAGTCTGCGCGCCGGGTAAGGTAGCGCCCGTCTCCTGCAAGCGCTTGATAAAGGCCGCCAGCGCCGCCAGCTCCTCCTTGTTGCCAGGAAATGGTGGCATATAGGGCCGGCCGAAATGCATGTTCGGAATATAACCGGCAATACTGGCTTCCTCAAATGGCTTACCCTCCCCATACAACCGCTCAAATACCGATACGATCGAATTCACCCCCTGCGTCGTATGACAACGGCTGCATGCCAGCATAAACACATCTTGCCCCGCTGCCAGCTTATGCTGCGGAGTGATAGTCGCCCCGCTGGCATAGGTGGCATGCCGCAATAGGCCGTCCCGCTGGTACAAAGGATAATCCTCCTCCCGCAACAGGTTGGAATACATGTACCCGCCTATCACATAGGGCTTACGCACGAACTCCCGCACCCGCTCGAAAATACCGAGGAACCCAAATGCCAGCAACATCGGTAATACCGCCATATACAACCGCACCGCCCGCGGACGCATCAACGTAAACACCGACAATACCACCGTCAGCGAGATCGCCCCGATAATGAAATATCGCAACAACGCATAGTATTGGACAAACTCCATCGTACCCACCGCCGTACTCATATTAGCCTTCATCGCCTCCGGCATCGCCTGGTAATAATAGATCGCACCCAATAAGGAAAACGGCGCCCACACCAGTATCCAGCGGGCCGCATAACGGATCGCACGCAGCCGCATCGCACTGCCGCGTTCCGTAAATAATAAAAGAAGGAAAAAAGCAAAACTACCGCCTACCACCATCGCCGTAGGCGTACGGAATACTAACTGAGGTAAATAAATAGGGTTCGTAAAACCATTCACCAAACTGTGATGCGCATTCCAGTTCCCGGGGTCCATCATAAACCCCAGGATAGAGACAATAATCGCCATCGTGATCCAGGAAAAAATACTCAGGTACCAACCAAAACGAATATGCCGCAGCTTGGAATGTAACGACCGGTTACTGCGCTTCCACGTAAGAAAATAAATCAGGATCAATACCACCTCCGTCACAAATACCGTCCACTCCGTAAACCATGCCCAGTAAAATACCCGGATCAGACTGCCTATAGAATTAGGACTGATCAGCGCCGCCGAAAACCAAATACCTACCCCCGTCATCGCCCCCGCCGTCGTCGTAATAATAAAGGCCACCCACATCAGCCGGTAAACCATATGGTCCCAGGCCATATCCGTCACCTGGTCCCCCGGACTGTTACGCACCCCACGCTGCTCCAGCCACGTTACAAAGGGCACAAATCCTACCGCCAATCCATGATTGATCAGCACATGAATAATGGCTATCATCGCTATCAAAAAACGATCATTCAGCCAGTCAAGATGAAACATCGGAAAATCCATAAGAACAAAATGCGTTGGTCAGCACACAAAGTTCTTACCCATAGTACGTTCTGCATAAAAATGACAAAGCAGGATGTTTTAAAAAACATGCCTGCTTTATACAACGAACATCGCAACGATCAGGAATTTTATCCCCGCCATTTGCTGTTTTCAATAACATAATGTCATTTTTCAATCCTGCTTCCGGAACAACTCCGGCGTAGTCAACGTCAGCTTCTTGAAAAATGTAATGAAATAACTCGGACTCTCAAATCCCAGCTTGTCAGCAATATCATTCACCGGCAACGTAGTATAATGCAACAACCGCTGCGCCTCTATCACCACCCGCTTCCGGATGATCTCGCCCGTAGTGAACCCACGCACCTCCTTACAAAGCTTGTTCAGATAGTTAGGACTCACACACAACATATCCGCATACGCCGATGGCATCTTCTGCGTCATAAAATGCTCATCTACCAGCTTCTCAAAATGTACCACCTTCTCCGCCTTGATACCTGCCTCCTGCTTCCAGCCGCCCGGATGATACAACCGCTCCATCTCAAACAACAAAATGTTCAGGTAAGAACGCAATACCTTAAAAGCCTCCTTCTTACTCTGCTGATACTCCTCGTGCATCAACCCACTCACCAACCCCGCACGCCGCTGCTGCGCATCATTATATCGCACATAAGGCGCCATCCCGTTTTTCAAGAAAGAAAACTGATGCAGCACATTATTATTATACCGCAACGAAAAGAAATCATCCGTAAAACAAATGATCTTCCCCGCCGCCTGCCGGTTAATGTCAATAGAACTGATACTGCCCGGCTTGATAATAATCGCTTTCGCCTCATCCAACCGGACCCGGACCTCATCGATCATCATCTCCCCCGACGCCTTTTCTATAAGTAATAAAGTGTAAAAATCTTGAGCATGTGGGTACTCCAGCGCAGGATATTCCTCCAGCAAACCCTTCAGGTCGCTCATCCAAAAATGCCTGATACCTTCACCAAACATGCCAATACCGCAAACTGATAATGCTACCGTTCGCATAATGGTCCTGATTTAACTGATGACAAGAAAAAAATAAGCGCAATCTTTAAGTATCAGGCGCCAACAGGAGGGTGGAATACATCCGGCAAATAAGCCGTAGCGGTACTGCCGCTATTATGAGCAGGAGGGTAATTCTCAGACGTAGTCGTCAATATCATCGGCTCCCAGTCCGCCAGCGTAGTGCAGAACAAAGAGATCTCTTTTTGCTTCAGATCCGGTAACTGCTCCTCCTTCTGTGCCTCCTTCGTCATCTGCTCGTCCAAAAAACAAATACCACGACACACCGGGATCAAATCAAAACGGTTCACACAGATATTCTCAGCAATATATTGCCGGTTCATATAAAATGCCGCCAGTATCCAGCAACGAGAAGTGCTCTGGAATAGTATGATAAGTAAGCATAATATGGCGGCCAGTCGTTTCAACATGCAATAACACAAAGTTAATTCAAAACTGCTCTTCCCGTAACCTCCGGATATCTTTTATTAATCTTTCCGTATCCCGCCGGTCCATCCCGTTATACACCCCCCGGATATGACGATGCCGGTCCACCAACAACAACCCTCCCCCGTGTATATAGCCACCGGGTGCCGTACTGTCAGCCCCCGCCGCAGAAAAATAACCCTTCTCCGCCAACCGGAAGATCGTATCCTGGTTCCCCGTCACAAAACGCCACTGCCGGCTTACCCCCAACTCCTTCGTATACGCCTTCAACCTACCCACCGTATCCCGCTTCGGATCAATCGTATGCGATAATAACATCACCGCCGTATCCCCGTCATATACCTGGTACACCTCCAGCATATTCGCCGTCATCTTCGGACAAATCGTCGGACAAGAAAGAAAAATAAAATCCGTTACATAAATACGATCCCGGAAAGTCGCATTATTCACCACTTGACTATCCTGGTCCACAAACGAAAATGCCGGCACCTCCGGATACAACGTATCCACCCTCACCGTACCGCCCGTACGCACCGTGTCGTACGAACGCTGTCCAAGTATCGGCAACTGCTTCGGCTGCCGCCCACATGCCAGCAACAATACCACACCACAACCAAGCATATAAATAAGACCAGGATGCTTCATCCGGCAAAACTAAAGCTTATTTTCAAACCACTATCCCCCATACTTGCCTTTAATCCCCCCCGCACTATCACTTATTGCTGGATTTTTCCTTATTTTGCAATGAGAACGAAGGATGCAAATTGATCCTATGAGTATCAAGCCCGGTAATGCCCCGGCCTCATATGCATCCCGCCAATTTCAATACATGGAACAGGTACAAAATGGTAAATGTGTATATATCCTGAGAACAGGAAAAAACCTCTACAAGATCGGCAGAACGCAGGACTTGCAGAAACGCCTGGCCTCTTATCATACCCACCTGCCCATCATCTTCCGCGTCATCCGCCAATACAGCGCCGAAAATATCAACGAACTCGAAGAAAGCCTGCACGTCGTTTTTCAACATAAACGCGTAAAAGGAGAATGGTTCGAACTCAGCAACGATGACCTCGTCATCTGCGATAACATCGCCCGCAACTTCGCACTCGCACCCCTCCAAAAACAAAAGAAAAATCCTCCCCTCCAGTTCACCGGCAACCCCCTCCTCCAAATCATGCAGGCCAACGAAAAATACCTGCACGACTACTCCCGCATCGCCGACGATATCCAACTGGGTCTCAACACCGACGAAATATTCGTTCTCCACGAAGGTACCGTCAGCAAAGCCGTCATCGAAACCGTACGCCGGCTCCTCAAACACAGAACACCCAACTCAGAATTCCTGAGCAAATGGGTCTACATCGTAAATGATCTGGAAACAGGAATGAGCGAAAATAGCATCGTCGCCCTCTACAAAGGACAAATCAGCCGCACCACCGTACACATGGTCAAACGAATACTCAGAAATCAACTATATTGACATTACCCGCCCATACACACAAAAGGCATGAACGGATAATGTAATGACAGCTATAGATCAGGCCAGCAATTGCCGGTCTATCGCACATTTTATCAACATCGCCGTATTGCGAACCTCCAGCTTCGCCAGCAGATTCTTACGATGACTATCCACCGTCGCCGCACTAATAAACAACTTCTCCGCAATCTCCGGGTTCGTATTCCCCTCCGATATCAATAACAATACCTCCTTCTCCCGCCGCGTCAGGTTAGGCAGATGCCCGTCACCTCCACGGCCTTCCCCCTTCAACGATTGCGCCGCCTCATGCGATAAATACGTCTTACCAGCATAAGCATCATGGATCGCTTGCACCAACTCCGCCTTATCAGCATTCTTCAACACATAACCACTCGCACCATTGTCCAGCATCCCACACACGTACTTACGGTCCTTCAGAAAACTTAAACCTAGTATCATAATACCAGGATACTTACTCTTAATGGCACCACAAAGATCTATCCCGCTGATATCAGGCAACGTAGTATCCATCAAAATGATATCAGTAGAATGTTGAGATAAAAACGCTAGACAGGACTCCCCATTCCGGGCCTGGCCTACCAGCTCAAGGTCTTTTTCAATACTTAACAGGGAACGCAACCCTTCCAATACTAAGGGGTGATCATCCAGGAAAAATACACGGATCATAGCTCTTTCAGGTTTACAAGAGACTGTTTGGCATAGTCTTTCGGGTCAAAGTGGACATTACAGGCTTTCGATCATACCATGTAATATAACGAAAAGAAGCATTTCAGACAAGGTCGATGTGAAGACCGGCAACGGCCCACCATCGCAGTATTCATGGGTTGAAATACAAACAAATATGCGTTATAACATAGGCTGTTACGCCCGCATTACCACAGGGATTTTTTTTAATGGTAGTGTGACAAGAGGTCGCTAAGATATCAATAAACTACGATCCCAGTCAGGCGCCTGCTGCGTATCCTGACTCGCAAGGATCGCCAGCCCTATACCGCTGATCCCCTCCAGTAAGTTGTAACTATTCTCATAAGAAGTAGCAGCAAAAAATTTATAGCCTGCCGCTCCATCCGTATGCGTATTCGCAATTAATGCCTCCTCCAGCCAACGCTCCGCAGCTGCCAGCATCACCGGGTCCTGCGTAAGCCGATATGCCCGGCGGAATATATGGGATACCCCCGCACTGCCATGACAAAGACATGCATCATTGATACCGCCATTCTCCGCATCCCGGTGGGCCGCAATATGCTGCAGGATACCAAGCCCCTCCGACTTATACAGATCATTATGCAGCCAATGACCAATATTCAATAACGTAATACCAATACCCAGATCTCCATAACACCATCCCAAACGACTCTCATTCGTCGCATATGCCTTCTTCTCAGGGTCTACGATCACCGGATACAAAGATTGATTCGCAGTCGCCTCCTGGTTACGCGTCGACAACAACCACCGCACCCCGCCTTCCAGCAAACGACGGGCCTCCTCCCGCGCAATACCCTTCACATATATCAACCCCAATACCATCAGTATCGCCGGCATCCCATGCGCCAACCCAAGATTATAACAAACCGCATCGCCAGACAATTGCATACTCGTCTTCGAAAACTGATCCTTCCAGCTGATGCCGTCCGCAAACTCCGTCGCCGACGCCGACAGCAATTGCACCGCCTCCGTCAGATAACGCGTAGACACCTCATCCACAGGCCGCTCCAGGAAATAAACCGCTGCCCCCAATCCCTGGTGCAGAAAATCACATTGCCCCTGCACCAACTCCTCCCGCATATAAGCTCCTAACATCTCATTCACATCCTCAAAAATATCCTCCATACCCTCCTGGTCCGCAAAACCCTGGTTGATAAAATGCTGTATCGTCCAGCAAATACCAGATATACCCGTGCAATGCGTCAGGATCATCGCATCCTCCGACATCGCCGTAATACTCCGCTCTAATAACTCAAAAGAAAAATCCTGGTACCGCTGCTCTCCCGTATACTGCGCATAATAAGCAAAAAATAAAGCCGCTCCGGTATAACCGCTGAGCAAGCCGGGCAACTCCTGTTGGTCGGTATAATGGGATACTAATACTTCGCTGATGGTTGATAATACCTGGTTCGCACTTGTCTTTGGGTCCATATTGGGTGATTCGTTCAATGAATAACGGGGATACTCCCACGGAACGTAAAATACCAAATATAAAATATAAAAGCCAATACCGCCATATTATGCCAATATGCAACTTCCACGTTTTTATATCCGTACTGCCGCCGGAAGCATCCCCGAATTGTAAATGGGAAATACTGATAAATTAGAAGTGACAAGAATCCTCACTGCATACAGGAGCCCCCTGACTGGCACAGGTAAGGAACACTGACACGCATTCCCTCGACGGACATACCACGCCGCTGATACCATTTGCCTCAAAACTGGGAACACTCAGATTCGCTATCGTGAGCTTGCTGATCACCAGCTTCTTCTGCGTCTTTTTCTTCATAACAAAACAATTTTAGATCGTAATAACCGCAGATTAGAAACGACAGGAATCCTCGCTGCATACAGGTGCTCCCTGGCTGATACAGGCGATCACAACAGACACACAGAACTTACCGCTGATACCCGCTTCATCAACAGATGACTGCGTCAACGTACCAATTTTAATCTTGCTGAGTGACAGCTTTTTTTCAATCTTCTTCTTCATAACAAATAGTTTAAAAAGTGAAAAAAATAAAAGGAATTACAGAGCGTCTCACTAATAAATTTACCGCATCTTGCAGCACCTGCCACTGCAGTAATAACAACACCCGCAAAAACAAAGGCCGGCCGCATCTCAACCGGCCGGCCCCTTTCCATCGCTGGTAATTAGCGGGTAGGAGGAGGACATTTCAGACTGCAACCAGTATAAGTAGGACGAACAGCTTCGCCCTGCTGATGGCTCAGATTGGATATCTTAACTTTACCCAGGTTCAGTTTCTTGGTTTCAATCTTTTTCATGTGGTCGATCTTTAAATGCGTGAATCAATAATGGATTAGCAACCTGCCAGGCTGATAGGAGGCGTACATTTCAGACTGCAGCCAGTATAAGTAGGACGAAAAGCTACTTCCTGGTTGGATTGACTCAGCTTAGCCACTTTGATCTTGCCCAGATTCAATTTTGATTCGGTTCTCTTTTTCATGGTTTACGATTTTAGATATTTGGAAAATGTAGAAACACAACGGTAACGGGGAAATACACATTGAAAGAATAGCATCCCCGCAATAACCACGCACACATCCATTCAGATGTGGAGGATAACAGATCGCCTTACAACTATGGAAATCTCACTTCGTAGCAACGGATAGTATTGTCTGTCTTTCGTCCCCACCCGGTTCGCTGGTCGGGAGGGCTTTTCTCATGGCAAATGGTTTATTCTTCAATTGTTCAAAGCGCTCCTAAAAGTAAGAGAAACCTCCATTCTAAAATTCATGTAAAAAGGGGATTTTTTATATTTAGACTTGGGAGGCCCGACAAGCAACTAAATATCCCCTGAAAAGGGGAGACCGCTCTTTGCGTAAAAGCCCCTATCTTCAGCAACGTTACCTTGCTAATATTGAGACTATTTAGATGAACCATGATCGCTTTTAAAGATTTTTACCTCATCCGTACACCCTATCTGCCACTCAACCTGGTCCAAAACATCAGTAACTGGCAACTGTCTGATCTCCCACAGCAGATCAACGAAATATTCAACACCCCCGACCTGCAGGAAGCCATCTATATCGCCTCCCCCGAACTCTACCAGCAATGGCAGAAATGGCAGGAAGGGCAACTCACAGACACCGCCGCCGTCAATAAACTGGCCCTGTCCCTCTTCCGGTACCTGCTCCGCATGATCAGCAGATGTACCCCCTATGGCCTCTTCGCCGGCTGCGCCACCGGGAAGCCCGCAGAGCATACCAGCATCGTACTCGCCCCCAGGGAAGAATATAAAAAACACTGCCGCCTCGATATGAACTATGTGGCCGAACTCACCAACATGATCATACGCGAACCTGCCATAAAAGAACAACTCACCTGGTTCCCCAACAACTCCATCTACAAAATGGCAGGGGCATACCGGTACGCAGCTTTCACCATTCAAAACAAATTCCGGCATTACGACCTCACCGCCGTCAATGCCTCCGAATACCTCGACGCCGTCCTCTCCAGGGCCGAAAATGGCGCTTCCATACCCGAACTGTGCGAAATACTCATCAACGACGAAATATCCCTGGAAGAAGCCCGCGAATTCATACTCGAACTGATAGATAGCCAGATACTGCTCAGCACCTTCGAACCTACCGTCACCGGAGAAGAATTCTTCCGCGTACTCCTCGGTAAATTGTCCGCCTTACAACACACCGACCCACTCCTGCATCCACTCACCCGCATCCATGAACTCCTGCAGAACCAGTCCGCCGGCGTCGACAAATACTTCGAAACACATGCACTCGTACGTGCCCTCTTACCCGAAACACAACGGAAAGACCTCGTACAAACAGACCTGTTCCTGGCTACCGATTCCAACACACTCAGCCAATCCCTCATCGCCGATATTCAACAACAAGTACAACAATTGTGGAAAATAGCCCGGCCCGCTAACAATAACGATCTCAAAAACTTCTGTAAAGCATTCGCCGAACGATACGAAGAGGGTGAAGTACCACTGGTAGCCGTACTCGATACCGATGCCGGCATCGGCTACGGCGACCATACCGGCACCGCCGCAGACCATACCCCCCTCGTAGACAAGATATTTACCGGCCAGCAGACAGAAACTACCTCCATTCCCTGGAGTAAGTTCCATACCTTCCAAACCCAGAAACTAAAGGCCTGTCTCCTCGCCGGACAACAAGAGATCGTTCTCTCCAACGACGATCTCAACGAACTACAGGATAAAAAAGAACCGGTAATACCCGACAGCCTCTATCTCATGGGTAGCATCCTCGGCGCCAGCGCTGAAGCCATCGATGCAGGCGAATACCGCTTCGAACTGGGCGTATGTACCGGCCCCTCCGCAGCTAACCTGCTGGGACGCTTCTGCCACGGCGATACCACCCTCACCGCAAAAGTGAAAGAATGCCTCCGCGAAGAAGAACAATACCGCCCCAATACCGTATTCGCCGAAGTCATCCACCTGCCCGAATCCAGAACCGGTAACATCCTCATGCGCCCCCAACTTCGCGACTATGAGATCGTATACCTCGGACAAGGCAGCGTACCAAACTCCCACCAAATACCACTGTCAGACCTCCTGGTAAGCGTACAACAGGATACCGTTATCCTGCGCTCCAAAAAACTCAACAAACAGGTCATACCCCGGCTCAGCACTGCCCACAACTTCCACGCAGGCAGCCTCCCGGCCTACAAATTCCTGTGCGACCTGCAAACACAACAACTCACACCCTTCCTGTCCTGGCAATGGAACCTGGCAGGAGAGGAGCCCTTCCTCCCTCGCGTACGCTACGGGAAGATCATCCTCAGCAGATGCACCTGGATACTCCATAAAAAAGACTTTCCTTCCCTCAATAACCTGCCTAAAAAAGGCAACCAGTCACCAGACATCGCCACCTTCAGTAAAGAACTGAAAGGCCGCCTTCAGCTACCTCGCTATGTAGTGCTGGCCGAAGGCGATAACGAACTGCTCCTCGATACCGGCAATGAATGCTGCTTACAAATACTATCCGCCACCTTGCTCAAAAAGGAAAAGGTCAACCTCCAGGAAGTCCTGAACACCGTCGACCAATGCTGGATAAAAAGTGCAGAAGGCGTATATACTAACGAAGTCATCTTCCCCTTGAAAAGTACCCGTCCGGTCCCCATCACTACAGCAGGCGCCACTGCGGATACTACAGTCATAACACCTCCGCAGCGCCGCTTCCTGCCAGGCAGCGAATGGCTCTATGTCAAAATATATGGTGGCACCGCCAGCGGCGAAAATATCCTGAAAAACATATTGCGGCCACTGGTACAGGAACTGATGGAAGAACAGATCATCGATAAATGGTTCTTCATCCGATATGCCGACCCTAACCCGCACATCCGGATCAGGTTCCATCAAACAGATGGCGGCAACTTCTGGCAACAGGTGCTCGAACGCCTGCACACCGCCATCAGCGATGCCGGCCAGGAACTCACCTATCGCATACAACTAGATACCTACGAAAGAGAAATAGAACGATATGGCTACCACACCATGGAATTCAGCGAAGACTTCTTCCACATCGATAGCGAAGCGGTCATCGAACTGCTCGACCTCCTCGATGGAGAAGAGGGAGAACAATTCCGTTGGCTACTGGCCGCCAGAGGCATAGATATGCTACTCGACGATTTCGGATACGACCTGGCAGCAAAAGCAGCCTTGCTCAAAAGAATGCAACAGGCCTTCCACACCGAATTTGGTGGCGCTAAATCCCTGCTGCAACAACTCAATGATAAATACCGCGACCATACCCCGCGCCTACATAGCCTCCTCGATCCCAACCAGGATGAAGCCAACGAAATAGAAGCCGCCATCGCCTTGTTCAACCGCCGCTCCGAACGCCTCAGAGCAGCCATCAGCGCCTTCGGCAACAACGATGGCGAACCGGCGCCGTTCATCGATAGGATGACCAGCTATATCCACATGTTCATCAACCGCATGATCCTGTCCAACCAACGCAAACACGAACTGGTCATCTATCACTACCTCGAACGCTACTACTCCTCCAGACTCGCCATTCACAAAAAACAAAGCGTATAGTGCCCCGCACTATACGCTTTGCCCGATCCCATACGCAGGACCGCCTATCTGTTCAGCGCCTGGTAAACCAGCACCTTGTATTTTAATGGCAACTCCCCGCGGGAAGTAGGCCATATATTGCGGTAAATAAGCCCGATTACGCGCTCTTTAGGGTCTGCCCAGTATGTAGTGGCAAACATGCCACCCCATTCAAATACGCCCTCCGGAAGGGGCGAAAAACTGCTGCCCTCCGGTGTCGTTACCTTGAATCCCAAACCAAACTTATTCCCCACCTCATCATAAGCCACATCCCCGATCTGATTCATCGTCATAATACGCACCGTATTACGCCCCAATATACGCTGCCCGTTATACTCCCCGCCATTCAGTAACATCTGCAGGAAAATAGCATAGTCATACATCGTAGAGGAAAGACCTCCGCCGCCGGAATAATAAGTGCCGGCCTCATTAGGATAGTCCCGCACAAAATTCCCGTTCAGGTCACGCATCGCAGGCATCAACTCCACCGTACCACTGTTCTTATCCTCCGAATACAACGATGCCAGCCGCGATTGCTTCTCCTTCGGCAGGTAGAAATAAGTGTCCTTCATCCCCAATGGCTCAAAAAGACGTTGCCGTAAGAACTGATCCAGGCTCATACCAGACAATACCTCCACCAGGTATCCCAGCACATCCGTATTCAACCCGTAGGTGAACTTCTCACCGGGTTCGTGGAATATAGGCAGTCCGCCCAGTATCTTCATTTTATCCGCCAGCAGGATCTTACCTACTCCAATGCCACCGATCACACCGGCTTTTGCATACATCGCATTCGCTTCCTTACTGCCGATCTGCGCATAGTCTATACCCGACGTATGTGTCAGCAAATGCCGGATCGTGATCTCCCGCTTCGCAGGCGCCGTCGTATACGTCGTATCCAACATATTGAACTGCGTGATCACCTTAGGATGCTTAAAGGCAGGAATATATTTGGAAATAGGATCATCCAGCAGGAACTTACCTTCTTCATACAACATCATCACTGCCACACTCGTGATCGCCTTCGTCTGCGACGCAATACGGAAGATCTCATCCGTCTTCATCGGCGTCTTCCGCGCTACATTGTCATATCCGAATGCCTTGTTGTAAACGATCTTACCGTCCTTGACGATCATCGCCGTCACACCGTTCACCCACCGCTTGTCCGCATACTCCTGCAATACTTTGTCAATACGTCCCAGTCGCTCCTCAGACATCCCCACACTGGCGGGTGATCCTGTCTGTAAAGTAATGGCTGTCTTCTGGGCAAAAACGGGAGCACTGGCTATAAGCAATAGGCCTGCGTGGAATAATAGCTTTTTCATAACAAATTTTGATACGCTGATCAAGATAGACATAATGCTTGGTAAATACCAGCACCATCTCTTCTGAAAAGCGCTTCCCCGAAAGCAAGGGGCTTTCTATTTCCGCAGTAATGCCGTAGCACACCATAATACCGGCGCCTGCCCGTGTAGATCCCCGGTAATACGTTTACGGTCCAGGTAATACTGCCGGTCATTTTTCTTATTCGTACCCTCACACACCTCCCGCACATCGTCATGAGCATCAATATAACCGATCAGCGCCAGCCAGCCCTTACGCGCAGCAGGACCATAGATTTTCGCATCCAGCCACCCGTTCTTCACACCGGTGATCATCGCAAAAGTGAACATACCCGTAGCAGAGGTCTCCGGCCACGATGCCGCATCGTCGATCAGCTGCCGCCACATACCGTCTTGCGCCTGGTATTGGAGAAGTGAGGCCATCATCTTTTTATAACCAGCCATTATACGCGCACGATGCGGATTGTCCTTCGGCAGAGATCGTAATAATTCGCTCATACCAGCCGCCATCCAACCGTCGCCACGTCCCCAGAAAAAGGGCACATCAGGAGCATGGTAAAACAACCCATTAGGCTGCTGTAAAGAATCGAGGTATACCACCATTTCCCGGGCCGCCCGGTCAATGTATTCCTTATTGCCGGTCGCCCGGTAAGCCTGCGACTGTACCATCGTGATCATGAACATGTCATCTATCCACATACGGGTCTGCCAGCTCAATCCACGGGCCTGATACCCCGCTGCCTCCGGCTTCACATGTGGCCCCTCCGGCGTTCCCCATTGCTTGTCAGCCATACGTTGCCCCAATTCCAGGAATCGTGCCTCCTTCGTCTGCTGGTACAACTCCAGCGGCACCGCTCCGAATACCGTATGATCCACGTGATCCGCCGGTGGCACCATCGACGCCTCCGTCGTGAACAATGGCTCAAAACGGGCCTTCAGGTCCGCCGCCAGCTGCCGGTCTTTACTCTCTTTCGCAAACACCAACGCCCCATACCAGGTACAGGTCTCCGGGTACGTCAGGATCTTCGGCGGCGTCGGCCGCCCGAAATTAGTATGCGGCGTCGCCACAAAATGAACCGCTATCCGCTTACCTACCTCCTCCGGAGTTGCCCCCTTCGGAAAATGTCGCAGATCCCCGCTCGCCTGCTGCGCAACAACAGGCAACACGCCAGCCGATAATAATAACATCGCCCCCATACGTACATGTTTGAATGAATATGTCCTCATAACGCGTGATATAAATCTTGGTCAGTAAAATGTGGAATGGTAGATAATATTTCAATGAAAAAATAATGGTTTTTATGGGGTATTCAAACGTTTGCACAAACAAATATTAACATAACCCAAAATCCTATTACTGTCGACCTGAACAATACGCAATACATACAACCAGGGGAATAACCGCTACACCATATTCCTCCAACCTCCGCTGGTACTGGGAATACCCGCACGGCATGGCTTTTGTGCCTCCTTCCCTGCGACCAGCAAAACCTTTATTACTGCACTTTTTCTTCACAAAAAAAAATACTATCGCTATGGCCGGAAAAAAAGACAAGAAGCCAACGCTTCGCAAATCCAATTCGGTAAATAAGCCAACCATCACCCAAAACGATAAGATCGATCAACTGCAATCACATACAGAAGATAGTGACGGGCAATTCCTGACCACCAATCAGGGCGTCCGTATCAACGATAATCAAAATACCCTCAAAGCAGGCGACAGAGGCCCGTCCCTGCTGGAAGACTTCATCTTCCGCGAAAAGATCACTCACTTCGACCATGAACGTATCCCCGAACGTATCGTTCATGCCCGCGGCACCGCCGCCCATGGATATTTTCAGGTATATAAATCCATGTCTGAATACACCCGGGCCGACTTCCTGCAGAACCCGGATATAAAAACACCGGTATTCGTCAGATTTTCTACCGTCGCTGGCTCCCGCGGCTCCACAGACCTCGCCAGAGATGTCCGCGGCTTCGCCGTCAAATTCTACACCCGCGAGGGCAACTTTGATCTCGTCGGCAACAATATCCCGGTATTCTTTATCCAGGATGCCATCAAATTCCCCGACCTGATCCACGCCGCAAAACCAGAGCCACATAACGAAATACCGCAGGCAGCAACAGCTCACAATACCTTCTGGGACTTCGTCTCCGTCATGCCCGAATCCATGCACATGATCATGTGGGCCATGTCAGACAGGGCCATCCCTCGCAGCTTGCGCATGATGGAAGGATTCGGCGTCCATACCTTCCGCTTCATCAACCATAAAGGGAAATCCACCTTCGTAAAGTTCCATTGGAAACCTCTCCTCGGCGTCCACTCCGTCGCCTGGGATGAAGCCACCAAAATATCTGGTAAAGATCCCGACTTCCATCGCCGCGACCTCTGGGAAGCCATAGAAAATGGTATATACCCCGAATGGGAATTCGGCGTCCAGCTCGTTCCCGAAGAAGATGAACACAAATTCGACTTCGACCTGCTCGACCCCACCAAGATCATCCCCGAAGAGATCATCCCCGTACAGCGTATCGGTAAGCTCACCCTCGATCGCAACCCGGACAACTTCTTCGCTGAAACAGAACAGGTAGCCTTCCACCCAGGACATATCGTACCAGGCATCGACTTCACCAACGATCCGCTACTCCAAGGCAGACTCTTCTCTTACACCGATACCCAACTCATCCGGTTAGGTGGCCCCAACTTCCACGAAATACCTATTAACAGACCCATCGCTCCCGTACACAATAACCAGCGCGATGGATACATGCGGCAGACCATCAACCGCGGAGAGACCAGCTACGAACCCAACTCCATCAGAGGGGGATGTCCCTTCCAGGCTAAATGGTCCCAGGGCGGATTCGCATCCCATACAGAAAAGATAGATGCACAGAAAATAAGAGGCCGCAGCCGCAGTTTCTTCGACCACTTCAGCCAGGCCGCCCTCTTCTTCCATAGCCAGTCCGAAGCAGAACAAACTCACATCGTCAATGCCCTGCGCTTCGAACTGGGCAAAGTGGAAATACCGGCCATCAGACAACGTGTAGTAGGACTACTCACCCAGGTCGATAAAAAACTGGCCGCCCGCGTCGCAGAAGGCCTGGGAATACCTGTACCCAAAGCCCCCGAACAACCCATCAACCGCAGCATCCCCGCCGATGGCGATCCTAAAGATTTTCAACCGCACTTCGTCCAGCAGGCCGTCGATCGCTCCGAAGCACTCAGCATGGCCAATACCATAAAAAATACCATCCGCTCCCGGCAAATAGCCATCCTCGTCGCCGACGGCGTAGACGAACAAGCACTGGAAATCGTAAAAAAAGCACTGACAGCTGGGCAAGCCCAAGTCAAACTGATTGCCCCGCATCAAGGCACCATTAAAGGCAATAAAGGGTCGGAAATACCGGTAGATCAAAGCCTGCTGATAGCAGCTTCCGTCCTGTTCGACGCCGTATACCTGCCGGGAGGAAAGAAAAGCACAGATATACTCAAAGCCTCGCCAGATGCCATTCACTTCGTGAATGAAGCATATCGGCATTGTAAAGCGATCGCGGCAGATGATGAAGGGATAAACATCCTCCTGGCATCCTATGTGGGAAATAAACTACCTGGTAACGGTTCCCCCAACGCCAGCGCAGGTCTCATCGTCAATAAAAAGAAACCGCAGCAGACAGCAAAAGAATTCCCGCAGGCCATCGCCAAACACCGGTTCTGGGAACGGGAACAAAACGATATAGTACCCGCCTGACAATACCATATCCACATACACATACATACGGTAGCCACCTCGGTGTGGCTGCCGTATGCGATTTAGAGCAATATCAATACTTGTCGTCGTTGATCTCGATCCAGTACCCGTCCGGGTCCTGCAGGTAGATCTGCTTCACCCCATCCACACGCAGGGTAGGAGCCTTCGCCGTACCCGCCCAGTTAGTATAGTCAAGCCGGTACCGATCCAGCCGCTTAATGAAAGCATCCATAGAAGGAATGCTGAAACACAGATGACTGCTCTTCTCATGAGCCGTAACAGCCGCCGCACCAGAAATAATATGCAACTGACTATGCTCCCCGATCTTAAACCACGTATGTTTCCCGTCATGAAAGGGCTCCGGAATAGTATCGATCTGCAATACATCCCGGTAAAAAGCAGTGCTCTTCTGCAAATCCACCACATATAAGGCAATATGGTTTAATACCGGGCTTTTCTTTTGTTGACTGCTGGCGCTCAAAGACAACAATATCATCGACAATGGCAGCACAAAACGGAATATCAGTCTTTTCATCTGAACAAGATACAAACTGGAACGTTGCTTGTCAATACATACTAAATTGGTAACGTAAATACAGATATCATGGCAAAAGAAATATCCTTGTATATAATGGCATTGCTCTACATCGCTGCTGGAGCCAACCATTTCATCAATCCCCGCTTCTATACCCCCATCATGCCGCCCTGGCTCCCCTGGCACCTCGAACTGATCTATATCAGCGGCATATGTGAAATAGCGTTCGGCGCCTTGCTCATCCCGCCAGGCACCCGTGTCATCGCCGCCTGGCTGATCATCGCCTTGCTCATCGCCATATTCCCGGCCAACATCCAAATGCTGCTCAACTTTCAGAAGGTACAACATAAATACCTTTGGGCCGCCTGGCTTCGGCTACCCCTGCAGGCAGTGCTCATATGGTGGGCCTGGATATTTACGCGCTAAATACAAGGGAGTGCTTATTTTTACGGTACATACTAAACCATAGCTTATGTCAGAAGAACTATTGCGCATTACAGTCGTCTCCGATTTTACCAATCTCCTGAGAGCTAAATGGCTGAATTTTATACGCCGTAGCTTTTGGCGATTGCTGTTTGCAGCCATATTTGCAACAGTAGGACTGCATATGGCCGAATATACCGCCACACCTCCTGTAAGATTGTTCATGCTCATCCTGTTAGGAGCCTTATTGCTGAGTATGATCACAATGTGGGTGTCCGCCGGCATACAAGCCCGGCAACGCGCGCAATACCCCATATACGTATCGCTATACCCCGGTTTCCTGATATGGCAGGATATGAGAACAAAAAAAGAATTGAAAGTAAAGAGAGAACAGATACAGTGGTACCGGGAATCCCCGTCAGGGGTCGTGTTCCATATCCAGTCCCGCCCCCTGTTGTCAGAATACATGATCGTAGACAAACAGAAGTTGCCGGAAAAAGAATATGATATTTTGCTGTATTGGCTGAAAACCCAGTAACCTATTCCGGTCACCCGATAGGAGGCCGCTGTATGTCATAAAGATCAAACCCCGGATGATGCCAGAACTCCTGTAACCCCATCGCCTGGTATACAGGGATCTCCTGCGAATAGATAGGGTATAGGGCCGCTATAGTGATAGGAAGCGCTTCGCCTGTATTGATAGCTGTATAATCCTCCCGCTCAAGAATACTGGGGGCAAATACTAAAAAAGCATCCATCTCTGAATCCGCTGCAATAGGCCCGCCAAACCGGATCGTCTCCCCGTAGGAGAATGCACACGCCCCTCTCAGCTCATTGGCAATATAAGCCAACGCCGTACCCCATTCCCGCTGATCCGATTTTACAGTGATCGTCAGCTCCGGACGCCCATGCTTCCAGCTGGGATGATCCACCAGCGACAAGCCATAAGTAAACGCAGTAATATACCCGGGCTCAGGCACATCCTGGTATATAATAGCAGATACCCCGGGTACCCCGGGTAACGTACTTTCATTTCGGAAAAAAGAAGGCTCCTGCTGGAAAATATTATCCAGATGCTGCATATACAGTTTTACAGGCGAAGACGGATGAGGGTCCTGCCCTCCTTGGTGGTTAGTCAGTTCCATGCATTACTTGATATATCAGGGCTCCGCAAGGCCACTTTGTTGTTATAATTGATCATACCTGGCTGCCATACGTTGCGCCAGTCGGGCAATGTCCTGCTGCCGGGCTAATTCGGCGATACATCCGGCAGGAATACTGCCATACCCATACAATAAAGCTGCCAGTCCTCCAGCTACCGCACCGGTAGTATCCGTATCACTACCCAGGTTCACCGCTTTCAATACAGCTCCCTGGTAATCATCAGTCGTCAGGATACTCCAGATCGCTGCCTCCAACGTATGCAATACATAGTCCGCTATCAGTCGCAGATCATAACGCTGCGTCAACGCCTCCGCTAGACAAAAAGTGAGAGAACTGTCATCAGACCACGTACCCGCCGGTTGTCCATGTGTACCAAAGCCGGTCATCGCCGACACCGGTTGCTGTAATAACTCAACGCGGTTGCGGAACTCTACAGGTACGCCAAGCGCATCTCCCGCCGCAACATCAAATAACACAGCTCGGATAGGAGCTATCATTGTCATATGCCAGATATGCTTATTCGCTAAGGTATAAATTGCCTCCAATCGGCAAAACAGATACTAGACGGTAGTATCCGATATTGCAATTTAAGCGTTAATGCAAATAAAATGCAATAATTCATATCATTGATAATCTTAGACTTAAGGTGATAAAAATTTTTGTAGCAGAGATCGCCAGCCCCGCTCTTACCAATTAACAACGTACCTTCGCCCCATAATCTACAGCACATTTATGATAAAGATCGGCGACTATAACTGGCTACGCGTTAAAAAACAGGCAGATTTCGGTGTATACCTCGAAGGAATTGATCAGGAAATATTACTGCCCAAACGTTTCGTACCTGCCAATACCAAAATAGGGGATGAACTGAAAGTGTTCCTTTATCATGACTCGGAAAACAGGCTCATCGCCACCACCCAAGAGCCAAAAGGTGTAGTAGGGGATATAGTCAACCTTCAGGCCGTTAGCGTCACCCCACAGGGCGCATTCCTCGACTGGGGCCTCATGAAAGACATCTTCGTCCCGCTCTCTCAACAACTCTCCCGCATGGTTCCCAAACAGGAATACCTCGTCAGGATCTATATCGACGAAATGACAGGAAGAGTAGCCGCCACCGAAAAAATAGAACAGTTCCTCAGCAACGATCCCCTCACCGTAAGCGAAAAAGAAATGGTCAACATCACCATCTATCGCCGCACAGAGATCGGATTCGTAGTCATCATCAATAACAAACATACCGGTATCCTCCACTTCGGCGACGTATTCCGTACCGTAGATATCGGCGACCAACTCCAGGGCTTCGTCAAAGCAATACGCGAAGACAATAAACTGGATGTCGTACTCGGACAACCTGGCTATAAAAAAGTAGAAGACGAAAGCGAAAAGATCATTCGCCTACTCAAAGAAAATAATAACTACCTCCCGTATCACGATAAATCCGATCCGGAAGAGATCTATGAATTCTTCGGCATGAGCAAAAAAACATTCAAAATGACAACCGGTGCCTTGTACAAACAACGCCGCATCGCCTTTACACAAACAGGCATCCAACTGATAGAAGAATAAAGCTAGCTTACCCATAAATTCATCGCGATGGAATATCACCTGCTGGGCAAATCCTCCCTCCGTATCAGCCGCGTCGGATTCGGCTGCATGTCATTAGGAAACGACGACAAAGAAAATGACCGCCTCATCGGTATCGCAGTTGATAAAGGCATCAACTTGTTTGATACCGCAGACCTATACGATCACGGACAAAACGAAATGTCCGTGGGTAAAGCCCTGAAACAAAAAAGGGGAGAGGTCGTACTGGCCACAAAGGTCGGTAACCAATGGAGACCCGATGGCAGCGGATGGGATTGGAATCCCTCCAGGGAATATATCCTCAAAGCAGTAGAAGATAGCTTACGCCGCCTGCAGACCGATTACATAGATCTCTATCAACTGCATGGTGGCACCATAGAAGATACGATCGATGATACCATCGCCGCCTTCGAAATATTGAAACAACAAGGGAAGATCAGGTATTATGGCATCTCCTCCATCCGGCCCAATGTCATCCGCGAATACGTACAACGGGCCGGCATCACCAGCGTCATGATGCAATACAGCTTGCTGGACAGACGCCCGGAAGAATCCTGCCTGCCACTCCTCCAGCAACACGAAATAGGCGTGCTGGCAAGAGGTAGCGTAGCCAAAGGCCTGCTCGCAGGTAAAGCCCCCGGCGCCTACCTCGACCACGACGCCACCGCCGTACATAGAGCAGCAGAAGCTATCAACAACCACTCCGGCAGCGAACGCCTGCCCGCACAAACCGCCATCCGCTACGCCCTCCATCACCCGGCTATTACCAGCGCCATCGTCGGCATTCGGACCCTCCAACAACTCGAAGAGGCGGCAGAACTAACTGCCACCCCTCCATTATCAGAAAAAGATATCGCTTATTTACAGGCCGCAGCACCGGCCCTCCAATACGATCAACATCGCTAACCCTTAACGGATACCTCCGCGCTGGCGATAATCGATCATACCGTTGAATGACCCGGATGGTAGAGCAGTAGACATCACCTTCCTGCTGTCCGGGTTGCTGATAACACGCTCCGTACTGGCATCCCGCTTGAAAGCGCCGGTATTGATATAACTGTATATCTGTTGCAGGTGCTCATCCTGTGCATCCCCCCAGGGCACATTCACAAAGTCAGTCGCTTGCTTGTTCACATCAATGCCAGTGAAATAACCGCCTTCCTGCCGCGCATTTTTAGTCTCAAAATTGATAGCATACAGATCTCCCATATACTTCTCCTGTCCGCTCTTATAGATCGATAAGGTGAAAGGAATGAAGCCTACCGGCTTGCCATAGGTCTTATCACCCACCAATATCACATTCATATATGGCTTCAGGTTCTGTAACGTCAGCTCACTGGCAGATGCTGTGCTGCCACTCGTAATAAAGAATACACGCGTCAGGTTCAGGCCACCCGTAGTACCGTCAAACTTTACTACCGATTCCAGTCCCGTCCTGCTCAGATTAGCCGTTAACTTGTTGTTGTAAATAAAATTATACATCACCTGCCCGCCCGCGCTGGCAGGAGCGATCGCATTGTCCAGGTATTCCGCAGTCACCACCGCACCCCCGCCATTATAACGTAGATCTACGATCAGGTCCTGTATACCAGCTGCCTTGAACTTGGCAAACAACTGATCCAACACCTGCTTCGTATTAGTCGGCGCATCATTGTCACCATAAATGCTGGAAAAAGTATAAAAAGAGAAATAACCTACCTGACGTCCACCTACATTACTGACATTGTCAAATAATATCGGGTTGATCTTAAAGCTCGTAGAAGTCAGTGGTATAGTCACAGTCGCTGTCGCCTTCGGCTTCCGAACCGTCAACGTCACCTGCTTCGAACTGTGAATAGCAGCATACACCTTCTGACTGATAGGCCCCCCGTTATCATAGGCAATATTGGCATCACCGTTAATCGCCGTGATCTCCGCACCCCTCTGTATATCTGCTGCCGATGCCGGCCCGTTCTTGTCCGTGTACAATACCATCAGGTGGCTCTTGTTACTCTGATCCAGCGCATACGTCACCTCCATACCATAACTGCCACCCTCTCCAGGTGCCGCATCCTGGCTGATGCCATTCTGCAACTTGTTCGCCAGCGATCCCGTCCTGTCCAGGAAACTATACCGGTCCGTAGGCGATACCTTGTTGATCATCGCACTTAACAGATCCTCCGCCTTCGCATAAGTCGCACTGAAAGGATCGATCGCAGGTACCTGCGTATACCAGTAGTAGGAGGGAAGGTCCGTAGTCGTACTCCGACCCCCACTCACATAAGACACCTGCATGGTCCTGTACATCAGGTACTTAAGAGAATCCTCATCCGATTTGGCAGTATTGTTCACCGGATCAGGATTGCCCGGCTGCGGATCTGACTTACTGTCCTTCTTACAGGCAGTGAATATCACCGCCGATAAAAAAAGTAGAGGGAAGATGGCAGCGCCGGAACTAGTTAGACGTTTGCGCATGAAAATAAATTTAAAGAAGTAGATCAAGAGAGATAGACCAATATTACGAAGCATTATAATGCCCACAGTTAAAAAAACGCTAAATCTGCTTTTTATGTCGCTCAAATGACAGAATTTAATAACGCCACCCCCACATTCTAAAGTATATCATCCCAATCCCACCCCTTTTTTATTGCTAAAAAAATACGGCCCTAAATGCTTGTTGCTAAAATGTTTTAGCCCCAGACAGGTACTATATTTCCTCAGTTTAGCATTTTTGCATTTTCCACTCATAAAATATTACGTTATCTTTCCATTGAACAAGTATTTTTACTGCTTTCCACGTATCAGGACCAGTGTCCCAACCAAAGATCGTAAGATAGACCTGTCATACTATCTGTAAGTCGCTTACCTGGTGGAATATAGTTGGAAACTATTGAGTTTATTTATAGCATCATGAGAAAATTATTGCTTGGTGCCCTGACACTGCTTTCCTTACAGTCGCAGGCACAGATCGTCACTTCCGTACAAGACCCGGCAGACTGGGTCAATCCCCTTATGGGAACAGCTTCCAAACATAGCCTCTCACAGGGTAACACCTATCCGGCTATCGCCCTCCCCTGGGGAATGAACTTCTGGATGCCGCAAACCGGCAAAATGGGAGATGGTTGGGCATATACCTACGACGCCGAAAAGATACGCGGCTTCAAACAAACCCACCAACCCAGCCCCTGGATCAACGATTACGGCCAGTTCGTTATCATGCCCGTAACCGGCAAACCCAAATTCCGCGAAAACGATCGCGCCAGCTGGTTCTCTCATAAATCAGAAACCGCCAGACCATACTACTACAGCGTATACCTCGCCGATCACGACGTAACCACCGAGATCACCCCCACCGAAAGAGCTGCCCGTTTCCGCTTTACCTACCCGAAAACCGACAGCGCATTCGTTATCATCGATGCCCTCGACAGAGGTTCTTTCGTAAAAGTGATCCCCGCAGAACGCAAGATCATTGGCTATACCACCCGCAACAGCGGCGGCGTACCAGCCAACTTTAAAAACTATTTCGTCATCTATTTCGATAAACCGTTCTCCTACCAGGCCACCTGGAAGGATAGCACCCTCTCTGCCGGTATCCTCGAATCCAAATCCAATCATAGTGGCGCCATCATAGGCTTCGCTACCGTAAAGGGCGAAAAAGTACAGGCCAAAGTAGCCTCCTCTTTCATCAGCCCCGAACAAGCAGAACTAAACCTCCTGCAGGAAATCGGCAACCGCAGCTTCGACGACATAAAAACACAGGCTAAAGCAACGTGGAATAAAGAACTGGGCCGCATCCTCGTAACAGGTGGCACCGTCGATCAAACACGTACTTTCTACTCCTGCCTCTATAGAGTACTCCTCTTCCCGCGCAAATTCTACGAAATGAACGAGAAGAAAGAAGTAGTACACTACAGCCCATACAACGGACAAGTACTGCCAGGGTACATGTTCACCGACAACGGCTTCTGGGATACCTTCCGCTCCGCATTCCCCTTCTTTAACCTCATGTATCCCGAAATGAACAGCCACATCATGCAGGGACTCGTGAACGCCTATAAAGAAAGTGGATGGCTTCCCGAATGGGCCAGCCCCGGACACCGCGATTGTATGATCGGCTCCAATTCCGCCTCCATCATCGCCGACGCCTACATCAAAGGCGTACGCAACTTCGATGTAAACACCGCCTTCGAAGCATTACAGAAAAATGCCGAAAATGAAGGCCCCCTCGAATCCGTAGGCCGCAGAGGCGTGAAATACTATAACGAACTGGGATACGTACCCTACGACGTGAAAATAAACGAAAACGCCGCACGTACCCTCGAATACGCCTACGATGACTTCACCATCTACCAGCTCGCAAAAGCAATCAAACGCCCGGCAGATGATATCTCAAAATATGAGAAACGTAGCCAGAACTTCCGTAACCTCTTCGATAAAGAAACCCGCCTCATGAGAGGCCGTAATAAAGATGGTAACTTCCAGTCTCCGTTCAACCCGTTCAAATGGGGAGATGCCTTCACCGAAGGAAATAGCTGGCACTACACCTGGTCCGTATTCCATGACGTAAAAGGCCTCGCCAACCTCATGGGCGGCAGGGAAATGTTCGTGAAAATGCTAGACTCCGTATTCGTAATGCCTCCCGTGTACGACGATAGCTATTATAACTTCACCATACACGAAATCCGGGAAATGCAGATCATGAACATGGGCCAGTACGCACATGGCAACCAACCCATTCAACACATGATCTACCTCTATAACTATGCAGGCGCACCCTGGAAAGCACAATACTGGCTCCGTGAAGTAATGGACCGCCTGTATACCCCCACTCCCGACGGCTATTGCGGTGACGAAGACAACGGACAAACCTCCGCATGGTACGTATTCTCTGCGTTAGGTTTCTACCCCGTTTGCCCGGGTACCACCCAATACGTAGTAGGTAGCCCCCTCTTCAAAAACGCTACCATCAAACTGGAAAATGGTAAAACACTGCAGATCAACGCGGCCGACAACGGCCCGGATAAAAGATACATACAGAAGATGGAATGGAATGGTAAAGCACTGTCGCAAAACTGGCTCGACCACTTCGAACTGATGAAAGGTGGACAACTGAACTTCCGTATGAGCGCACAACCCGAAAAGAACCGTGGTACAGCTGTCAAAGACGCACCATTCTCTTACTCAGATGCAAAATAATGTCGTGTTTTTTTTAAATGGTTGATAGAATGGTGATAACAAAAAGGCGGGTATTCACCCGCCTTTTTTCATTTGATACCGATTATGCTATTTTTGTAAATGTCCGCCAGGTATCGCATAATACCTGCACCTCCCAGAAATGGAGCAATAATTGCTATAGGTAGGACATCAAACTATCCAAAAATAGCTGGCTTATGAAACTGACTTCCTGGTATTACCCCCTCGCCGCAGCCCTCCTGCTGGTATATGGCTGCGCACGTAATCCATACGCAACCACCAATAAAGCATATCGCCAACAGACTAAAACATACGCAGCGACCATCCGCCAACAACCATTCCCCGTCCCCACAGACTCCGCCGCCCTCCCCCAATACTGGGTAGGTACCGTCAACTTTAACCTGCGCAAACCTAACTTCGTCATCATCCATCATACCGCACAAAACTCCTGCGAACAGACCCTTAAAACATTCACCAACACCGCCACCCAGGTAAGCGCTCACTATGTCATCTGCCGCAATGGTACCATTCACCATATGCTCAACGATTACCTCCGCGCCTGGCACGGCGGCGTCGCTCGCTGGGGCAGCGTCACCGATATCAACTCCTCCTCTATAGGCATTGAACTGGACAACAACGGCTTCGAACCTTTCGCCCCCGCACAGATACATAGCCTCGAAATACTGCTCGACACCCTCCGCCATAAATACAACATCCCCACCGCCAACTTCATCGGCCACGGAGATATCGCCCCGGGTAGAAAAGTAGACCCCAGCGCATGGTTCCCCTGGCAACAACTGGCTCAAAAAGGATTCGGCCTCTGGTTCAAAGATACCGCCACCATCACACTACCCCAGAACTTCAACCACCTACAGGCATTACGGATCGTCGGCTACGATATCAAAGATACCTCCGCCGCCATACTGGCCTTCAAACGCCACTTCACACCGGCCGATTCCACCTCCGGCACCCGCTTGGATACCGCCGCTGCCAAGATTATCTTTAGCCTCGCTCAACAGTCTCAATAATCATAAATCCCTGGTCATATGCACAAAAGAATGCTCACAACACTCAGCTGCCTGCTCCTATTGTCCACCTGGACACTCGCCCAGATCAAAGGAGAATGGTATACCTACACCACCGGCAATGGCCCCATCGCACAACTGACCATCAGCGAAAAAAATATATCCCTGAGCAACCAGGACATCGGATTCCGACCCTTGCGCAACTACAACGTCGCCGGCGCCCAACAGGGGAACGAAGAGAAAATCACCGTTATCAAAGACTTTAATACAAAAGGTAAAACCTACCTCGTACATGTCTCCTACGATTCCCTGTTCTTCTGCACCTCCTTCAAATACGATAAATCGAATAAAATACTGTGGATGTACTGCGCAGATGGCTCAGACAATGGCTACAAATCCCTCAACGAACTACAGGACGCTATAAAAAAAGATACCGGCTCCCACTTCGCCATCGCCCTCTATCGTAAAGATGACATGGAAAAACAACTGTCCCTCAAATCAATCAATACCATCAACAAAGAAATATTCAGCGCCGCCCTCCAATCATTCAATACCTCCATGGACCAGTTCTGGCAATACCGTGGATACGGCCGCTACGAACCCTACCACACCTGGATGAACCTCATCTTCGGCAACGCATGGGCCAACGCATTCCCCGACACCTTCAACAAACAATCCCTCACACCCAAAAACATAAATGCCCTGATCAAAAAATATGAGAAAGACCCCGACGTCCGCAAACTACTTATCGCCGCCGGTCTCCTGCAAGAATAATATTTATTAATACTAATACCCTACAGAATTTGTAGATTAATTATTATTGTGTACTTTTACGCCTGTCAACTAAACCAGGTATAATAATGCATTTTGTGTTCGTCCAATCAGCAACGGAATTTCCAACCATAGCTTTCTTACGTACTTCATGCAACGCATGGTCTGCCGTATGCGGCTGCTCCGCCGCGATATATTGTTGATCTGACATCATACACCACCTGTTATATACAAATTACTTACCGGCAGCATTGAACTGCCACCAGGCATTGCTTTGTGTATAATACACATCCGCTGTAGGTTAACTACCTGATTAAACTACAAAATTACTCATCAAACGTTTTCTCAACCATGAAATTTGCAAGACATGCCGCAGCCTTGCTCTTCGTCATCCTGTACACCCAGGCTGGCTTCGCGCAAAGTATAAAAATCGGAGGTGTGGTCACCGGTAAAACAGACGCACAGCCACTACCAGGCGTCATCATAGTCGTAAAAGGAACCAGCAATGGTACCCAATCCGATGCGGATGGAAAATACAGCATCAAAGCAAATTCCTCCGATACCCTCCGCTTCTCCTTCATCGGCTACAATACCATCGAAGTGCCGGTAGGTAAAAGCTCCCAACTCAACATTGCACTCGAATCAGCAGAAAGTAAATTGCAGGAAGTCGTAGTAACTGCCCTCGGTATCTCCCGTGAAAAAAAATCACTGGGATATGCCATGCAGGAACTGAAATCAAAAGATATTACCGAAGCCCGCGAAACCAACCTCGTCAATGCATTGTCGGGTAAGATCGCCGGCGTCAACATTACCAATAGCCAGGGTAACATGGGCTCCTCCCGTATCGTAATAAGAGGAGAGACTTCCATCTCAGGTAATAACCAACCCCTCTTCGTAGTAGATGGATTACCGGTAGATAACTCCCAGCTGGGCGTAGGCTCCGGCCGCGACTTCGCTAACGCTATCGCAGATATCAACCCTGGAGATATCGAATCCCTCAGCGTCCTCAAAGGCCCCAACGCTGCCGCATTATATGGCTCCCGTGCTGCCAATGGCGTGATCGTGATCAAAACAAAGTCCGGCCGCGGTAAACAAAAGGGCCTGGGCATCACCGTCTCCTCCAACGCCACCGTAGAAGACCTCCTCGTATTACCCTCCTTCCAGAACGTATACGGACAAGGCTCCGGAGGTCAGTTCTCCTACGTAGATGGTAAAGGGGGCGGTATCAACGATGGCGTCGACGAAAGCTGGGGACCCAAAATGGATGGCCGACTGATCAAACAGTTCTTCTCCAATGGCCAACCTGCTCCCTGGGTTCCACATCCCAATAACGTAAAAGACTTCTACGTAACAGGATATACCCTCAACAATGGCCTGTCAATCGCCGGCTCTAACGATAAACTCGATTACCGGTTCTCCTATAACAATACCAAACAAAAAGGCATCCTGCCCAATACCGGCATCAGCCGGAATAGCTTCTCCTTTAATACCACCTACCGCATCACGCCTAAACTGACGTTCAGCAGCAATGTCAATTATACCCGCAGCGTCGCAGATAACCTGCCAGGTGTCGATGGCCGCCGTGGTAACAGCGTTACCCTCCAGTTCATCTGGTTCGGCCGCCAGGTAGATGTAAACAGGCTGCGCGATTATAAAAATCCCGATGGCACCGACTATAACTGGAACCATAGCTACTACAGCAACCCCTACTGGATACAGTATGAAAATACCGTAGGACAACAACGTAACCGTATCTTCGGCAATACCCGATTGTCCTACCAGATACTCGACTGGCTGACCGCCAATGTCCGCATCGGCCTCGATTATTACAACGACCGCCGTAAATACAAAATAGCCTACGGTACCAACGGCACACCATTCGGCTCCTACACAGAAGATGCCTATGGCATCTCCGAAGTAAACACCGAGTTCACCTTGAACGCAGTGAAAAAACTAAGCCGCGACTTCAACCTCGATGTACTGGTGGGAGGTAACATCCGCAATAATCAAACAGAACAAAACTATCAACAGGCGCCCCGCCTCGCAGTGAAAGATGTATACACATTGAATAACTCACGCGACCCGGTAGTGTCCTCTAACATATTCGGTAAACGACGCATCTATAGCGGATTCGCCTCTGCACAACTGGGCTTCCGCGAATACGCATTCCTTAACCTCACCGCCCGTCGCGATCAATCCTCTACATTGCCACGAGCCAATAACGCCTACTTCTATCCATCCGCCAACGCCAGCCTCGTACTCAACGAAGCATTCCACATACAGAGCAAAGCACTCACCCTACTCAAACTGAGAGGAGGTTGGGCACAGGTAGGTAATGATACAGATCCTTATCAACTGATCAATACATACCCATTCAATCAACCATTCGGTGAATATCCGCTCCTCACCGTTTCTGACAACTTCCTGAAGAGCGACCTCAAACCTGAGATCACCTCCTCCGCAGAAATTGGCCTGGAAGCAGGGTTCTTCAATAACCGCGCCCGCATCGACGTGACCTACTATAACGCTAACAGCCGCAACCAGATACTACTGGCCGATGTTAGCGCCTCTACCGGCTACCTGAAAAAATTGCTCAACGCAGGGCAGATCAACAACAAAGGGATAGAAATATCATTAGGTGGCGCGCCCGTAAGTACCGCCTCCGGATTCCGCTGGGATGTAAACATCAACTACGCCCGCAACGTGAGCAAAGTAGTAGAACTGGACAAAGATGGTTTCCTCAACGATTACGTACTGGGTACCTCCGGCAACGTACAGGTGCTGGCCAGCAAAGGCAAACGATATGGTGCCATATATGGTAAAGCCTATCAGCGCGACGCCAGCGGACAGATACTGGTAAACCCCGATGGTACACCAGCGATCGCCAACGACAGAAAAGTATTGGGATACTATACCCCCAAATGGACCGGTAGCATCAACAACGCCTTCTCCTTCAAAGGGGTGACCCTCAGCTTCCTCATCGATACCAAACAGGGCGGATCCATCTGGTCCGGTACCAACTACACCGGCATATACACCGGCGTACTGGCAGCCAGCCTCCCTGGCCGCGATGCAGAAAATGGTGGAATCCCGTACTATTATGCAGGTAACAATACCAGCTCCACACCCGTACGCCTCCCCAACCATAACGCAGGCGCTCCCAATGGAGAAACCGTATACCATGATGGGATGATATTCGATGGCGTTACCAGCTCCGGCAAAAAGAACGACGTCATCCTGCCCGCCCAACGGTACTATAAATCAGTATATAATAGCAGCCTCAATGAAAGCAGCGTATACGACGCCTCCTTCATCAAACTGCGCGAAGTAAGAATAGGATATGCACTACCGAAAGAACTGGTAAAACGCTGGGGCTTCCAGGCCATAGATGTCACCCTCGTGGGCCGCAACCTATGGATCATCGACAAAAAAGCACCCAACATCGACCCGGAAACAGCATTCAATACCGGCAACGGACAAGGTCTGGAAACATTGCAGATCCCTACCACCCGCAGCTTCGGTCTTAACCTGAATGTATCCTTCTAATGTGTATGATTAAAGCGATAACCATGAAACGAGTAAATACCAGATATATATTGCCGGCACTGTTGATAGCAGTCACCTTGCTGGCCGCCTGCCAGAAACAGCTGGAAGACATCAACAAAAATCCTAACCAGTCAGAAAATGTACAACCGGACTACCTCCTCTCTAATGCAATCAAATCCGCAGTAGACATCTACTGGGGAGAGAACGCGACCATGGAAACATCCCTGCTGTACGTACAATACTGGGCCAAGATCCAATATACCGATCCGGATAAATACCAGCCGGCAGCCACCACCTCACAGAGCATATGGAACAATTTCTACGCGCAACCCGTGCAGGACTTTACCACCCTCATCCAGCTGGGGGATACCTTGCACAACCCGAACTACCGCGCCGTAGGCGTTATCATGCGTTCCTGGATATTCCAGAACCTTACCGACCTCTATGGCGATGTGCCCTATAGCCAGGCCGCCAACATAAAGGAATTCCTCACCCCCAGGTATGACGCGCAGAAAGATATATACACCGGCCTGCTCGCCGAACTGAAAGGTGCCGTAGCCGCCATCCAGGAAACCGCTAATCCCATCCAGGGCGACCCGGTATTCAAAGGCGATATGAAACGCTGGAAACAGTTCGCTAACTCCCTCCGCCTGCGCATCGCTATCAGGATATCCGACAGGGACGAAGCCACCGCCAAAGCAGTATTCGACGAAGTAAGTAACAATGCTGCCACAGTCCTCAGCAGCAACGCCGACAATGTAAAGCTCGACTACCTCGCTTCCCCTAACCAAAACCCCGTAGGCCGCAACCGCGAAACCAGGAACGACTACCGTATCAGCAAATCCGTAGTAGACAAACTACTCGCACTGAACGACCCGCGACTCTCCATATATGCCGCCAAACCCAAAGATGGTGGCCCCATCCTCGGCGTTACCAATGGCTTGCCCACAGACTCCGCCTCCGCATTAGGCTTTAATAAAACCTCTGATGTAGGTGCCGTCTTCACCGCCACCACCGCACCGGCTATATTGTTTAACTACGCAGAACTACTCTTCATCAAAGCAGAAGCAGCTGCCCGGGGCCTGATCTCCGCAGATGCAGAACAACTGTATAAAGATGCCATAAGAGCGTCCCTCGCCCAGTACAATATCGTCGATGCCACCGTAGTCAATAACTACCTCGCCCAACCGGCACTAGCCTACGATGTCACCAACTTCCGCCGCGCTATCGGCGAACAAAAATGGCTGGCCCTCTTCAGCGAAGGCATCGAAGGCTTCACAGAATGGAGAAGGCTGGACTATCCCCAGTTAAAGCCTGCATACCAGGGCGTGTTGCAGGGCAAAATGCCCTTGCGCCTTACCTATCCCTCCAGCGAGCAGGCATTGAATGGGATCAACTACAAAAAGGCCGTAGCCAACCAGGGACCGGATGCACTCATCACCCGCCTCTGGTTCGATGTGAGATAAAAGAAAGATAAACAGGTAGATAATAAAAAGGCTGTCGGAGCATTCCGACAGCCTTTTTCTATATAAACATAAAGTCTACTACAACTACATCACAGGGGTTTTACCACCATCTACCGCAGTACTCGTGCCGGTGATATAAGCCGCCGCCGGTGTCGCCAGGAAAGCTGCCATAGCAGCTATCTCCCCCGCCGTGCCAAACCGCCCCATCGGTATCTCCGCCAGCCGCTCCTGCGTCACCACTTCCTCCGTTACCTGCCGCTGTTTAGCCGTACTGCTGATCAACGACCGAAGCCGCGTAGTATCCGTATTACCAGGCAATACATTGTTGACCGTGATACCATAGGGCGCCAGCTCCCCAGCCAGCGTCTTAGCCCAGGAGGCTACCGCCCAACGCGTAGTATTCGATACACCCAACCCCGGAATAGGGGCCTTGACAGAAGTAGAGATAATATTGATAATACGCCCATAGCACGCCTCTCTCATCCCAGGTACCATCGCTCGTGTCAGCAAATGATTGCAGAGCAGGTGTTGCTGGAAAGCAGCGGCAAAAGCTTCCGTCGTAGCATCTTTAATAGCGCCGCCCGCAGGCCCTCCCGTATTGTTGATAAGGACATGTACCGTGCCTGTACCAGCGATCTCCTGGCTCACCCGCGCTACCTCCGCCTCCTTACTGAAGTCCGCTACATAATACCCGTGCTGCTGCCCCCGCGATATGTCCAGCTGTTGTATGGCCGCTTGCAATCGCTCCTCATTCCTCGCCAGCAATATACACGACGCACCCAGCAACGACAGCTCGATGGCTGTTGCCAACCCTATCCCTTGCGTACTGCCGCATACCAACGCTGTCCTGCCCTTTAATGAAAGCTCCATATGATCTGTTTTTAATGGTGAATGGCCCGCCTACACCCGCACATATATACGTTTTGCATCCAGCCATTTACCTACCACCCAGCATAACAACATGTACGTAAGCGCAAAAAGTAAAGAGCCTACCTTGCCGGGCGCCGGTGGCTGGAAAATATGCGTATTGATCCACTCATACCAGCTGACGGTACCAGTGCTAAAGGTATAGAGGAAAATAGCAAGTACCTCCGATAAAAGATATAAGAACAGAGGATTCTTGCCGAATACAGTGAAGAACCCCGTCCAGCCTTGAGAATGCTGGATGTCAATGATGTAAATTAACACCGACAGGATCAGCAGGTCTAGCCCCACTGTCAGCAATACATAAGAACTGGTCCATAGTTTTTTGTTGATGGGGAAAGAGAGATCCCAGGTATAAGCCAGCGCAACCAACACAATACCGGCGATCAGCATCGGATACAAACCGGATAAGGTCTTACCCCGCTGCTGTATATATAATCCAGCATAATAACCCGCGATCACATTCACAATGGCAGGGAAGGTACTGAGTATACCCTCCGGGTCAAAAGGAAATCCCTCACCCTTATACAGATGCGCATCCCCCATGATCAGTTTATCCAGGGCAAGACCCGCATTCCCCTGGATAGTATATTGCTCACCGGGGGTACCGAAAAACCATAGTACCGCCCAATAGCCGAGTAGTAACACCACAGCAGCACTGATCACTCCCTTCCGTGGAAGAAAATGGATCAGCAATGATGCCAACCCGTAACACAGCGCTATACGTTGCAATACACCCAGTATCCGGGTCTCCCCGATAGGGATCAGCTCCAACCCTCCACCTGCCGCCGGCCGGAAAAAGGGAAGCCAGTACATCAGGAATCCTAATAGGAAGATCAATGCCGTCCGCTTCAACACCTTTCCGACAACCGTCGCGTGCGGCAACGTCTCAAACTTACGCATGCTGAAACTCATCGCATTGCCGACAGCAAAAAGAAAAGATGGAAATACCAGGTCCGTAGGCGTAAACCCATGCCAGTGCGCATGCCGCAACGGCCCGAATACCTGGTCCGTACCAGGTGTATTAACGATGATCATAAAACAAACGGTCATACCACGGAACACATCCAGCGGTAGGAATCGAGCGGTATTTTGTGTCATTGATGTGGAGTATTTTGGTTGATGAGGACGTTAAATTAAGCATTACCGTTTATTTATTTGCCTTCCCCTTTTATGATATCTTTTATATTTTTAGTCTAAACAACGGTCTCCCTTGACAAAAAAAACCACAATAGCTGATCTGGCCCGCGAACTGAACCTCACCGGCGCTACTATCTCCCGGGCACTCAATAACCGCAAAGGTATCAGCGAAGAAACCCGCAAACTCGTACTCGATACCGCCGAAAGGCTCAACTACCAACGCGACAGGATCGCCTATTCCCTCCGCTCCGGCCGCACCAATATCATCGGTGTCCTCATCCCAAGCGCAGAGATCAACTTCTTCGGGTCCGTCGTACATGGCATCGAATCCATCGCCAACCAACATGGATACAGTGTCCTCATCTACCAATCCAACGAGCTGACCGAATTCGAAAAAAAAGGTATCGAAACCTTTAAAAGCACCCGCGTAGATGGCATCCTAGCCTCCATCGCCAAAGAAACATCCGACTTCGATCACTTCCTCTCCATCAAAGAAGAAGGAATACCACTCGTATTCTTCGATCGTGCCAACGATAACCTCAACATCCCGTCCGTCGTAGTAGACGACTTCAAAGGCGCCTTCACCGCCACCACCCACCTCATCGAACAGGGATACACCCGCATCGCCCACATCGCCGGACAACAACATCTTAAAATATTCAAAGACCGCCTCGAAGGGTATAAAGCCGCCCTCAAAGCCAACAACCTGCCCATCCGGGATGAACTGATCTATCATGGCAACGTATCCATCGAAGCAGGCCGTCAGGCAATCCGCCACCTCCTCAGCATCCCCAATCCCCCCGATGCCGTCTTCGCAGTAGAAGACTTCACCGCACTGGGAGCCATCAAAGAACTCAAGGAAAAAGATATCAACATCCCCGGCCAGTTCGGCGTAATGGGATTCGCCAACGAAGCCTTCGACGAACATATCACCCCCAGCTTGTCATCCGTCGACCAGCAAACCGTCCTCATGGGAAAAGAAGCCTTCAAACTCCTCTACCAACTGATCAACACCCAGGGCAAAACACCCGTACAGACCCGAACCCGCGTCGTCCTCGACGCCCTGCCCGTCTTCCGGCATTCCTCCGCCCGCCGCAAATAACCCCATCACCCGCCCATCCACGCCAAGCACAGGCCTTAACCGCATATTTGACCTCATTCGTCACTTATCTGGAACCAGGCTTTGATTATTTAAAGTAAACGATTACATTTACTACTGGATTGCATTTCAGCGATCTCATCATCCGCGTTGTGAGCACCCCTGAAAAGTTATTCCGTTTACCCGCACATTTAAAGCATATTACGTGGACTTAACAACATTTAATACGCTGAGCAAAGCATACTTTGATCGCTTACCCCTCACCGTAAAAGCTGCTGGCCGTATCAACCTGATCGGCGAACATACTGACTATAACAATGGATTCGTATTGCCTGCCGCCATCGACAAAGCAGTATACCTCTCCATCGTCCAAAGAGATGACAACCAGATCATCCTCCACGCCCTCGATCTCGACGACCACTACCAGGGGAATACCAACGATCTCACCCCCAGCGGCAAACACTGGCCCGACTACCTCCTGGGTGTCGTACAGCAACTGCAGAATCGCGGACATGCCATTACCGGCTTCGAATGTACCTTCGGTGGCAACATACCACAGGGCGCTGGCCTCTCATCCTCGGCCGCGCTCGAATGTGCCACCGCTTTCGCCCTCAACGAACTGCTCCAGCTGGATATTGATAAAATAGATCTCGTGAAATACGCCCAGGCCGCCGAAAACGAATTCGTAGGCGTACGCTGCGGCATCATGGACCAATTCGCCAGCATGTTCGGCAAGAAAAACCAATTGGTAAAACTGGACTGCGGCTCCCTCGAATATGAATACATCCCCTTCCGGTTCGACGATGTCAGCCTCGTTTTACTCGACACCCGCGTAAAGCACTCCCTGGCCTCCTCAGAATACAACACCCGCCGCGCAGAATGCGAACAGGGGGTCGCCTGGATACAACCCCACCACCCGGCAGTAAAAACCCTCCGCGACGCTTCCCTGGAAATGCTCGATACCTACGTTAAGCCTAACAGTCAGGTCGTTTACAACCGCTGCCGCTACGTAGTAGAAGAAATACAACGCCTCCGCGATGCCTGCGAAGACCTCCGCAACGATAACCTCGATGCCTTCGGCCAAAAAATGTTCGCCACCCACGAAGGCCTCGACAAACTATACAACGTAAGCTGCCCCGAACTCAACTGGCTCGTCGAACTCGTTAAAGACGACCCGGCAGTATACGGCGCCCGCATGATGGGCGGCGGATTCGGTGGCTGTACCATCAACATCGTCAAAAAAGAAGCCGTACCGGCCTTGCTCGAAAAAGCCAAAGAAGGCTACGCCAAACAATTCAATGTCGCCCTCGAAGCATATGTTACCAGCATCGAAAATGGCTGCAGCCTCGTTCAACAAGAAGCCCTCGTCGGATAGCTAAATACACACTAAAATACAAGAACCGGTGTAATGCCTTCATAATGAAGGTGATACACCGGTTCTTTCGTTTGCCTCCACAGGAGCGATTATGCTTTTTATTAAATAATTGTAACTGCTTAATTATGAATATCTCACATGCTCACGTCCACCTCTCCCTTAATTAGGGTATAGCGCTCCTATAACATTCCTATAACCGAAGCGATACCCCGGCATAATAATTCCGGTCAGGCGCCGGATTAAAATAACGCCCACCGATAGCATTCAGGTCATTACCCAAACTATAACGCTGGTTCAACAGGTTATCTACCCCGGCATAAAATGCCAGCCCGACCGCATGCCCCACAGCTGTCTCCCATCCGATCTTACCTTGCACCAGGTGATAAGCATTCGCATACACCGCATTGTCATCTACCAAGGGCAGCCGGTCCGTAAAGTTATGCTGCGCAAATACATAGAAACGTAACGGCAACTGCAACAGCAGGTTCGATACCACCGTATGGCGGGGCACTCCCGTCAGCTGCTTGCCGGAAAAGTTCTTGCCGGCACTGACATAATCGTCAAATTTGAAATCACTCAAAGTATAACTGCTGTGCATCTGTAAACCTCGTACCACCCCCTTTTGCTGCGGAGCCACCAGCCATAACATCCCTTGCAACTCCACCCCGGTCTGTTTGATGCCGCCGGCATTACGGAAAAACTCCGTCCCGTCAGCCCGCAGGTTCCGAACGATCGCATCCCGTAAACGGTAATGGAACACACTGGCATCCAACCAATACCGCTGCCGCCGGTCATTACGCCGTATACCTAACTCATAGTTCCAACCATTCTCCGCCTGCAGCGCCGTGTTGATGATATTATCAGAAGCCCGCACCTCCGCAATAGCAGGAGGGGAGTAGCCCCTGCTCACCGTCGCTCGGGCACTTAGCCCAGGTGTGATCAAATATGACAAGGCCACTCTTGGCATCAGCTGTGGCGTAAAACTACGACGCGTACGGGGCGTCTGCGCATTCCGGAAAGTATAACTAAAGTAATTCAGACTGGCAGCAGCTTCCCACACCCAACGGTCCTGCTGCAACGTAAATCGCGTAAAATAAAAATGCTGCTGGGCCACCAGCTTATCCGCCGCCTGCACCGTATCTCGCCGGCCACCTCGGTTACCGTAATTGATGATATCAGAAGAAGTACGCTGCCATTCCAGGCCGGCATACCAACTATATCGTAAAGATCCCTGGCCAATATAACGGTCATGCAACGCAAAATAAGTACGCACCGCCGCCGTATTCTCATCCCTCGCCTCATAATTGGTAATGAAAGGATTCTCAAAGTGAGTGTTAGTGCCGCTTACACTGATAACATGTTTGAGCGAAGATGTAATGTCCGCTTCATGCACCAGCCCCGCCTGGAAAGTCCGGTTGTAAATGCCGGCCTGCTGCTGTATAGCGCCGGGTAGGGTAGGAGTAGCAGGCCGCGCCGCCTTCGGATTGGCGGCCGCCTGCACCGCCGTCAGCCCGCCGGGTGTCAGGTAACCCAGGTCACTGTATAATGCCATCAGCTTAAGCCGCTGATGCGCGGCATATTGCCATTGCTGCACCGTCTGCAAATATGTACGGCGCATACGCGTATTTTGCCGGTATCCATCCGCCTGCTGATAAGCCTGCGACACCTGCAGCTGGTAAGGTCCCGAACCTTGCTGCCATTTCACCTGCTCCTGGAAAGCACCATAGGAACCTCCCTGCAATCCAAATTGTAACCGGCTGCTGTCACCCGCCATCGGATGCAGCAACACCACACCGCCCGAATTAGCGCCAAACAAACTGCCGTCAGGCCCCTTCAACACCTCTATCCCTTGCACACTACCCGCATCCAGCAGGTTCAGATAAGTATTACCACCGGCATCCGTAAGAGGCATCTCATCCATATACACCTTCACATTACGGATACCAAAAGGAGAACGTAATAAACTACCTCTGATGGATAAACGGTAACTGCCGGGAGAACGCTCTTCCATCCGCACGCCGGGAATAGTATTGAAAGCAGGTAATAAAGTAGCGACCGATTGTAACTTTATCTGGTTACTGTTCAGTACCGCTGCTGAAGAGGGCAATCTTAACAGCGTGTGATTGCCGGGATAAGCTTGTACGACGATCTCCTGCAATTGTCGCGTGCTATCTGGTCGTTGCTGTGCAGATATGGAAAGGGAATAGGTACATAGCAGTAACTGAAGTATGTAGAATTTATGCCTCATGATCTACAAAATAGGGATTATCACCACTATTTCCTAGGCCCCGCTATGGCTTGCTGGCAGATACCCGCCATATCGTATTGGCTGCATCATCCGCTACCAGCAAAGCACCGTCCCTGGCTACCGCCAGCCCTACCGGCCGGCCATATACCTCACTCTTACTACCTTCAGCCATAAATCCGGTCAGAAAATCCTCCGGCGCACCCGAGGGCCGGCCATTCGCAAAAGGCACGAATACCACCTTATAACCGCTCAACGCAGACCGGTTCCAGGAACCGTGCTGGCCTATAAAAGCGCCGTTCTGATATCGGGAAGGGAAAATGGTAGTGTTGTAAAATACCAGCCCCAAAGAGGCGGTATGAGATCCTAAAGGCACATCAGGTACCAATGTCTTGGCTACCAGGTCCGGTCGCTGCCCTTTCAACCGCGGGTCTTCATGCTGCCCGAAATATGCATAAGGCCACCCGTAAAAACCATTAGGCTTGACACCTGTCAGGTAATCTGGTACCAGCTCGTCACCTAACTCATCCCGCTCATTCACCACCGTCCACAATACATGGCTGCCGGGTGCCCAATCCATCCCCACCGGGTTACGTAGTCCGGAAGCATAAATGCGCTCCCCGCTGCCGTCAGGGCTGATCTCCAGTATATTCGCCCGCCTCAGCTCGTTCTCCATACCGTGCTCACCCACATTACTGCCCGAACCTACCGACACAAAGATCCGGCTACCGTCCTTATTACTAATGATATTACGCGTCCAGTGATTATTATAGCCGCCTGCCGGCAATGTCAGTATCTGTCGGCCTTTACCATCAATACGTGTCGCATTCACCTTATAAGGGAACACCAGTATACCGTCTGTATTGGCAACATAAAATTGGTCCTTTAACAACAACATCCCCAATGGCTGGTTAAGATTTTCCAAGAACACAGCCCGCACTTCCGGCTGCCCGTCGTTGTTCGCATCCCGCAATAGCGTAATACGGTCCGCACTCTCCCGCATATTACCGGATTGAGCCTTACCCGTTACTACTTCCTTGATCTTTTTGGGAAGATTACGTTTAGTGTTCGCTTCTGCTACCAGTACATCCCCGTTGGGCAACACATAGATCCATCTCGGATTCTGAAAACCATCTGCATATTTAGTGACCGTAAATCCCGCCGGTGCCTTCGGTGTCTTGCCATCAGACCATCCCAGCACCTTACTGAAGTTAGTGACAGATTTCGTCGCATAAGGAGCCGGTAACGAATCCGCCACACCATTATGCCCGCCGGCCGCTACAGTAGTACTATCCTCACCGGGATCCTTGTGGCCTTGGCTGTTACAAGCTACCCCGGCACACAGGGCCAGCAACACGAAAAAAGATGCATGTTTCATAAGGCTGTATGATTGATGATATCATCTCCTTATCAAATACGCTGCCATCCCATTACCTAAGCCTGTGTCGAAAAACCACGCCCCAACACCTCATGCACCTCATGGATCACCACAAAAGCATGCACATCCTCCTCCTGCACGATCTCCTTCAGCCGCATCAGCTCCTGCTTGTTGATGATCACATACAACACATGTTTAGGCGATCCCGTATACGCCCCATGCCCGTGCAGTACCGTAGCACCTCGCTGCATGTCCCAGGTGATACGCCTCGCTATCGCTTCCGTCTGCGTCGAAATGATCGTCACCGCACGTTTGGTATTGAACCCGTCCACGATATAGTCAACCACCCGCGCACCTATATATACCGCAATGAAAGTATACATCGTCTTCTCTATCCCGATAATAGTACTCGAGATACCTATCACCACAATATCAAAGATCAGCATCGACGACCCCAGGCTCCAGCCAAAGAACTTCTGGCAAAGCCGCGCCACAATAGCAGAACCTCCCGTAGTACCGCCGGCCAAAAACACCAACCCAATGCCAATACCCACCAGCAAACCGGCAAAGATCGCCGCCAGCAGCGTATTATGCGTAATAGAAGGCAACTTGTTCTCCGTGAGATACAAAAAGAGAGAACAAAAGAAAATACCGAGCAGCGTATAATAAATACTACGCCTGTCCAAATACCGGTAACCCACCGCGATCAACACAATATTGATCAACAGGTTTACAATACCAGGCGACCAGCCCAGGTAATAATAGGTCACTATCGTAATACCGATCACACCGCCCTCTGATAACTGATTTGGAATAGCCAGGTAATTAATACCCGCGGCAAAGATCAACGCCCCCAGGATAATAAGAGCTACGTTTTTAGCATGCTGCTTCATATATTCTTGTTCCTGCTGCGAAAGTAGGACTTTTCAGCCTATCACCACCAAAACTCCCACCACCAAAGCATATAATAACATACAACCAACTTTTTTTACGTTCACAACAAAAAAAATGAAGGGATTTTTGGAAATAAAAAATATCGATGTATATTTGTCTACCGATTCAGTAGACTATTAACGTAGCGACGATACATCGGATACTTTGTGCCACCAGCAAGGTTTTTCGTACAATATTATTCTTAAACTGCAAAAAACGCTGCACGATGAAACAGCATGCTTTATTGAGAAACAAAATGGTGGAACCCACTTCACATCATATCTCTTACACTACCCATTGTGGTAGCTGCTGTTCCAATCCTTAACGAAGCTTTGTTTGCTGTAAGCTATATAAAAGTAATGCCAGGTAAGGACCGCGGGGAAAGCATATTGCAAATTTATTGGTGGTAAATTTTAATGTAATGTGCCAACCCGCACCCCCGGGCATCATATCACCTCGCCTACAGCCGTGTGATACCGGAATAAAGTGCAGCCCATTAATACCGTTTTTTAATTTTGAGGGTTAAAATAACAGCTGGTTGACAGGTTGCTGTGTTAATATCAATACAGCAACTTTCAACCGCTGACACAAACAAATAACCCCCTTCGTTTCATAAAGATCTGAACCAACCAATAGATCAATTACACCAGCCATTAAATATTATTGATCCCGCTATCCGGCAGCATCTGGATAGCGATGATCTGAACTACGTAACGTGTAGCTTGTACTGTTAGTTTATCTTTCAGTTTTTTCATGATGCCTGTCTTTATTTTGGAAGGCTTCTTGCCGGTTAGCCTTTCGAAAACCATCTGTAAAGCCGTGACGCTCAGTTACGGCTTTACTATTTTAATACCCCATCCCGAATTTAATTATCAAAAACACTTTATGGAATAAAATATCCCCCGCATCTATTCACTAAAGCGTATACCATGAACACAACCAAAAACTCCCAGAAAGAATTCCTGGACATCCTGTTCAATGGGCGTAACAAAGATTATGGTGCGTATGACCTCCGGGTACGTTACGACAAACGGGTCCGGAATGCGATCGCCACAATGGCCTCCTTTGCCTTAGTGATCTTAGCAGCCTATTCTTTCAGTAGCAGATCTGTAGCCGCTACCGTAAACACAAAAGCGATCGTCAACGAAGTGATCTTAGATGACCTCAAAATGCCGGAAGCGAAGCTGGTACCGCCTCCTCCGCCGCCACCAGCCACACCGCCGCCAGCCCTGAAACCTACCATCCGTGTTACAACTCCCCGGATAGTAGAAGACCAACAAGTCGCTGAAAAGGAACAGCCACCCAGGATGGATGAAATCATCAAAACTTCCGTAAGCACCGTAAATGCTGCAGGCAACGTAAACGGCATAGATCCCGACATGATCCCCGACATAGGTAAAGGTGCAGGTACAGGTGTAGTAAGCGTTCCTACACCAGCAAAAGAAGAGAACGATCACCCCTTTACTTTTGTAGAGCAAATGCCCGCATTCCCAGGTGGGGAAGAAGCTCTTATGAAATACCTCCTTAACAACACAACGTATCCTCACATCGCAATGGAAAATGGGATAGAAGGCACTGTTTACGTAGGCTTTGTAGTAGATAGAGAGGGCAATGTCATCGACGTGCGCCTTGCCGGACAAAAGAAAGGAGGAGGCCTCGATGAAGAAGCCGTAAGAGTAATTCAGAAAATGCCTAAATGGAAACCAGGCAAACAAAATGGCCGCGCCGTAGCTGTAGTTTACAGCCTGCCCGTCAAATTCAAACTAGAACAATAACAATAACGCAAACCTGTAGATTCCTGTACCGTTATCTTTAACCTATGTACTGTCGTATGCTTCCGCCTCGTGCTGGAGGCATACGCGTTTAATCTACCCGGCAAAAAATCACTTACATATGCGCTTTCAATAAGTCAAGCATTTCCTCCTCATGCTCCTCGATTTCCTTAATATGCCAATGCGGATATTGCATCATCAGATATAGTTTTATACTGTCGATAGGTTTGTCGTTAGAATAATACTTTCTCTTATCCACAGGCAACGCATTATTAAGTTGCGCGTTCCGCTCATGGCTGATCAGGCATAAATTACCAAAAGCATGCAAATGCTTCTCTGCTATTATATCTTCGGGATGAGTAGGCTGTTGTGGATAATAATGCTCCTTCGAATGCCGGAAGGTATATTCAAAGCATCTTATCCTATTGTTGGTGTCCTTATGCTTGCTCCAGAGCAGGTAATCTAGGAAGTTAAATATTAGATTATTATTGATAACACCAAAGCGTAGTTTATCAGGGTCCAGCCTTGACGCAGCTCGCCGACTAAACACCGGCTGGTGTATCATCGTAAGATATCCGTTCTGCTTATCCGTAGCAAGATGTAGATCATATACAAATGATTTCGCAATACGCTCCAGGTAGGCAACGTAACCTTCCGCATGTACTTCCGATTGTTGAGATAAATACCACAATGCAGCATGCAGCCAACGTTTGGAAGACTGCATAGGATGAGATACATGGAACATCGATAGCAACATAAGGATACGGCGATTGTCACTGTAAACAGCACCTTCGGATTTTTCAAAAGTATTTACATAACCTACCGTTTCCTGGTTCGGCTTTGGAGAATACCAACGCAAACATTTTAAAGACCATCGGTCTTCTTCAGTACTAAACTCTCTCTTAATAACATACTTGTCAAACAGGAACCTGTATTTAAGCAGGTGGAAAATGAATGACTTGACAAATGTTATCCGCTCATCTTTTTCATCAGGCATATACGCTTGAAAAAGATCTAATAGTCGCTTGTCATCTAATGGTATTTCTACTGTTCCCACCTCCAGCTGCAACACCTGTAACAGAAAGTTCGGGAAATTGATCACCGAATGAAACCTTTCATTATCATCGTCCTGCTCAACAGGTATTAAAGACTTGTCGCTGTCACTAAGAATAGCAGATAAGGAAACCCCTGTTCCTTCAATAATACCTTCTTCCGGATGTATCGTTGACACCAGGTCATCAAAAGAAGCTATAGTCAGCTTGTTCCAGTCCCTATCTCCAAACAAATAATGCCGCTGCTGTTTCGGAAAGCTATGCTGCACATACCGGTTCATATTGGAACATGCAACCCATATCCGCGCAAAACATGCCCTGTACCTGGCTCCTTCCACATCATTATTAAATACACCCATTAGCCGGGCTTTCAATACCTCATGTTTTTCCAATTGCTCCCCTCGGCTATTCATGATCTCAAAGTAGTGGTTGAGGTCTGTATCCTGCCGTAAACCTACCCGGAAGATCACTACATGTTCATAAAAATAGTGCATGAAGGTGGCGATATCTATACGCTCCAATGTTAACTTGTCCTCCAACGCTAACTGGCAGATGTCATAAGCCGCCATAATAGTTGTGGCGTAAGCAGACCTGCCTTTAGCAATATTGCCGTTGGCAATGGCTTGCAATGTATCGTCAGATAACGGTCGGCATTGAAACCGTAATTTCATGTGCTGTTCCCTCACGGAACCATATTTTTGTCGTAATACAGCGTGTAAAATAAAAAGCGTGGTCAGACGCTGCTGCCCGTCTACCGTAATAAATGCGGAGCGAGCTTTGGATGTATCCGCTGATACCACTAAAGTGCCGATATAGTATCTTTTGTCAGGACTGGATTTTGCATAATCGATCACATCCTGTATCAACTGCTCAATTTCTGGTGCCGCCCACGCATAGTTACGCTGGTAAATAGGAATCGTATAATCCGTAAGCTCAGCCAGCAAGGCAGATATAGTGAGTGGTATTATTGGTGAGGGAGCGTTAGACATAATACTTCATTGTTTCGAATTTTGCTTTAATAGCGGGTGCTTTAGTAGTTTCATGCCGGTTAGTTAATAAGGGCAGATCCACCAGGTGAACATCTTCCATACTCACGGCCTCCTGTATCACCTTGAATAGATTGAACTCATATACTACGTAATTGTCCACCGTCGCAATGGATACGCTCGAATGCTTCAGCCGGGGCGTATAAGCCCAGATAAATATCTTTTCAATAGCCTTCGGAAGGCCCTCTCTTCCAAACCTGTCTACATAGTATAACAGCCCACAGTCAAATAACAACCTGACGTGTTGGTCACCGATGCGATGAACGCCTTCATAATTATTGATAAGGGCAATGATATCGCTCGCTGCACCTAAATAGGCATTAGGCGACCACACGATAGTATGACATAAGTCCCGGTAGTGCGAGACCATCTTAAAGAAATATTTACCGTTGATGATCGGTTGGTCCAGCTGGAAAGGGAACAAATCAGACTTATGCTGCATTAAATGCGCATCCGCCATCTGGTATATCCTGCCATATGGATGCTGTTGCGCCTTCTTAAGACGCATACCTTTGAAAACAGCAACTTCCTGCTTGGTGAATGCACGGGAAGAGTACCCTTTGATCCAGCCCCGTACACGATATAGGTATGCTGCAAACAGGGTCGACAACTCATCACTCAAAGTATGCTCCCAATCCATTACGACAGGCATTTTCTCCTCATCTTCCCCTTCCATCTCCCGAAGATGAAAGGCCTTCAGAAGATCATGCGGTGCCAGGTCCTTCCCCCGCGCATGCTGAGAATCGAAAAATTGGAAAGCTTCCGAAATATCATCCAGCACAAATACTGCCACCTCACAACGGTCCAGGAAATAATGAATGAAAGTACCGTCTATCTGTGCAGATCGGCGCTCCATCTCCCGGTAATTCCGCAATATGTTGCCTTTCGATATGTCACTGTCGGAAAGGGTAAATCGGTGCAAACATGCAATGAGTATATCATCCAGCATTGCCGCATAACTTGTCTCTGATATCGCCTTCAATAACAAGAAAAACGTAATGGTCCGCTGCTGACCATCCACTATTTCATATTGCCCGTTCTCATTCTCATAGATAACAATGGTCCCGATCCGGTAAATTACCTCCGGGGCAAACCGCTGAACGTCTTCCATCAATTGTACAACATGGTGCACCGTCCACTTATAGGGTCGCTGGAACTCGGGAATGCATAATCGATCATCACATAAAAAGGCCCGCACGGAAAGTACAGCAGGGGGAACATTCTCTTTCATAGGCTTCTTAATTATTAATACAAAAACACTACCCGGTAATTAACTGTTGAGATAACAGGAATAAAAATATAAAAAATACACATACGTCGCTCAACAGCTAAGCCTGCTATAAATATTCTCCCGAAATGCCCATCCCCGGCAATTTTTGAAGAGTGTGCCGCTTTTTTGTTTAACATTTTGTGCAAATAGTATTATTTTAACAGCCGGTTAGCTGCCTGTTATAGGGGGCATTTGTTCATTCGTTCAGTAATGCACGATTTCAGCGTACCGGTTTCAGCTTGCGTAGTGGTAGCAAAAGCGATTGTAAATCGTATTTATGGAATAGTGCGGCACAAAGGCATTATAGCGTTACATTATGCAGTTTAGTATGGAAACACCGGTGAACAACACATTGCAGTTGTTCAAAAACCTGGTAGGAACCAAGTTCCAGTTGTACAACAGCCTCTTCACTTCTTTACCATTTCACCGGGTAGAAAAAACAGGCGTCTTTCTGTCGCTATTCCTCCTCCACTGCGAAGAAGGATATAGCAAACAACAAAGCCCGACAGAAATACTCAACTCCTTTTTCTCTCAGTACACCAACTACGAAAAGGAACAGCAGAAATTTGACCTGCTATTCCGGTTCATCCAATACGCCGAAAGACAAGTGGTACTGTTCGACGCACTCGAAGATGCCGCCTTCCGCGATATCCACGATATGAGCGGCCTCGGCACCATCCGGCACCTCCAATCCGCCGTCACCGGCGACCAGGCATCCAAAAAACTGGCAGACAAACTGGAAGACTTCTCCGTCAGGATGGTCCTCACCGCCCATCCCACCCAGTTCTACCCCAGCGAAGTACTGGGCATCATCAACGACCTCGCCAGGGCCCTCAGCAACGAACACACCGCTCAGGTCAATATGTACCTGCAACAACTGGGTAAAACACCTTTCTTCAAAAAAGAAAAACCAACACCATACGACGAAGCTGTCAGCCTCATCTGGTTCCTGGAAAACGTATTCTATACCGCCGCAGGTCGTATCCTGTCGCACCTAAGAGCACATTTCCCCAACGCTATCAACGAAAAGAACCCACTCATCAAAATGGGATTCTGGCCCGGTGGCGACCGCGATGGCAACCCCTTCGTCACAGCAGAAATAACATTGAAAGTAGCCGATGCCCTCCGCAGCAGCATCATCAAATGTTATTACCAGGACGTACGCCGCCTCCGCCGCAGACTGACCTTCAAAGGGGTGGAAAATGAACTGAACCAACTGGAAGAACAACTCTACAGCAACCTGTTCATCCCCGGCCACCGTACCGCCCTCAATCGACAGGAAATACTCGATACCCTCAACGGTATCCGCGAAACCATACTGACACAACACAACGGCCTCTTCGTCAACCTCGTAGAAGGCCTAATCAGCAAAGTCGAACTCTTCGGACTCCACTTCGCCTCCCTCGACGTCAGACAGGACAGCTCCGTACATGGCCCGCTTATGGAAGCAATCGCCTCCCTCACAGCGGCGCTGCCAAAAGACTACCCCCAGCTGGACGAAGCGGGCAAAATAAATGCCTTGCTCTCCGTCAGCCAACAGGTAGCTCCCGATGCCCTCAAAGAAGACCTGCATCGCGATACCCTGCAGACTATCGACCGCATCGGCCTCATTCAACAAGCCAATGGCGAAGATGGCTGCCACCGCTATATCATCAGCCATAGCACCAGCGCCCTCAACGTCATAGAAGTATACGCCCTCTTCCTGCTGAGAGGCTGGAAAAAAGAACAACTCACCGTAGATATCGTACCGCTGTTCGAAACCATCGACGACCTCCGACAGGCCGGCAATGTCATGACACAGCTCTACGAAAATGAAGCCTATCGCACCCATATCCGCCAAAGAGGCAACAAACAAACCATCATGCTCGGATTCTCCGATGGCACCAAAGATGGCGGATACCTCATGGCCAACTGGAGCATCTATAAAGCCAAAGAAGAACTCACCCGCATCTCCAAAGACCATGGCGTCACCGTTGTCTTCTTCGATGGCAGAGGGGGACCCCCCGCCCGCGGCGGTGGCAAAACTCACCAGTTCTACGCCTCCATGGGCCGTAATATCGCTAACAAAGAAATACAACTCACCATACAGGGCCAGACCGTCAGCTCTAACTTCGGTACCGTCGATGCCGCCCAGTTCAACCTCGAACAAATGCTGCACGCCGGCATCGCCAACGAACTGTTCTCCGCCCGGCAAACCACCTTGTCTGAAGAAGAAGAAACACTCCTCCAGTCACTGGCAGACAAAAGCTACAACGTCTTCACCCAACTAAAACAACATCCGGACTTCCTCGAATACCTCGATCAGGCCAGCCCCCTCCGCTACTACGCAGAGACTAACATCGGCAGCCGCCCCAGCAAACGCAACGCAGCCGCCAAACTGAACCTGAACGACCTCCGCGCCGTCCCCTATGTAGGCGCCTGGAGCCAACTCAAACAAAACGTACCAGGATACTTCGGCGTAGGTAGCGCCCTCAAAGCACTCGATGAACAAGGCAAATGGGAACAGGTAAAACACCTCTATCAACATTCCCTCTTCTTCAAAACATTGCTCGACAACTGCGAAATGGCCATGCACAAAAGCTATTTCCCACTCACCGCCTACCTCTCCAAACATCCGAAATTCGGTACCGTCTGGAATATCATCTATAACGAGTACCTCCTCACCAGAGAATATGTACTCAAACTGTCAGGTGCAGACGAACTCATGGCAGAAAGCCCCACAGACCAGCTTTCTATCCAGATGAGAGAACGTATCATCCTGCCCCTGCTCACCATCCAGCAATACGCACTGGCCTGCATCCGCGAACAGGACGATGCCACCCTCAACGGACTCCGGACCATCTACGAAAAACTGATCGTCCGCTGCTCCTTCGGTATCATCAATGCCGGCCGTAACTCCGCCTAAAAGCGGTATAATGACATATAATACCCTCCCAGTCGCTTCCCCTGGCAGATAGACCGGCTCAACTGCCGCAAATCCCCCAGGGGACCGCGTTTGGATTTTGGGGTGCAGTTTTGGGGAAAACCCCCTAATTTTACATCTCCTTAGCACAATTTTTATGGCACAGAGCTTATTTGATTTTGGAATGATCGGCCTCGGAGTAATGGGACGCAACCTGCTACTCAATATGGCAGATCACGGTTTTTCCGTGATTGGATTTGATAAAGACGAAGAAAAAGGCCGGGCCCTCGAAGCCGCTGCCACCCCCGGTACCACCGCTAAAGGGGTTGCAACCCTCGAAGAACTCGTGCAACAACTACAACGCCCTCGCAGGATCATGATGCTCGTCCCAGCCGGCAAACCGGTAGACGACGTCATCGCCTCCCTGCAACCACTACTCGAACCGGGCGATGTCATCATCGATGGTGGTAACTCCCACTATACCGATACCCTCCGCAGAGTACAACAACTCCGCGAAAAACAACTCCATTTTATGGGCATCGGCGTATCCGGCGGCGAACAAGGCGCCCGAACAGGTCCCAGCATCATGCCCGGCGGCGACGTCGAAGCATATGAAAAAGTAAGACCCATGCTCGAAGCTATCGCAGCCAAAGTCGATAACACACCCTGCGTAGCATACCTCGGCCGCGAAGGTGCCGGCCACTACGTGAAAATGGTCCACAATGGTATCGAATATGCCATCATGCAGCTCATCAGCGAAGCTTACGCCCTCCTCAAAGCCGCCGGCCTCGATAACGACCGCCTCCACCAGGTATTCAAATCCTGGAACGAAGGCGCCCTCCAATCCTTCCTCGTAGAAATCACCGCAGACATATTCCTCCAGCAAGACGATAAAACCAACCAACGCCTGCTCGATGTGATCTCCGATAAAGCAGGATCTAAAGGAACCGGCAAATGGACCTCCCAGGACGCAATGGACCTCCCGGTTGCCGTCCCCACCATCGACAACGCAGTAGCCCTGCGCACCATCTCCGGCTACAAAGAAGAACGCGAAAAAGCAGCCGCCCTCTACAATGGCCCCGCCGCTACCATCAACACACCCGTAGATACCTGGATACAACAGGTACACGACGCCCTCTACTTCGCTACCATCATCAGCTACGCCCAGGGAATGGCCATGCTGCATAAAGCATCCGCAGAACTCGATATGCAGATACCACTACCCGAAGCCGTAAAAGTATGGAGAGGTGGCTGTATCATCCGCTCCGTACTCCTGGAAGTATTCTACCAGGCATACTCCCAGGATGCACAACTGCCCAACCTGCTCCTCAATAAAGATGTAGCCGCATTACTCGAAAACGTAAATACCAATACCCGGACAGTCATCGCACAAGCCGCCCAGGCAGGAATACCCGCCGCAGGCCTCATGTCCGCACTGTCCTACTTCGATGCCTATCGTACGGAACGTATGCCCACCAACCTGGTACAGGCACAACGGGACTACTTCGGCGCTCACACCTATCAACGCACCGATATGCCCGGTACCTTCCATACCATCTGGAATGCTAAATGACCGGCACCAATACTGAATTAAACAAAATAATCATGCAATATCACAAGCGCCCGCCTGCTTCCATCGTCTTCATTTTTGGAGGCAGCGGCGACCTGAATTACCGCAAACTCACCCCCGCCTTATACAATCTTTTCTTAGACGAGTGGATGCCAGAACAATTCGCTATCGCTGGCATAGGACGTAGTGCGTACACCGACGAAGCATATTCAAATCACCTCCTCGAAGGGATCAGCAAATTCTCCCGCCGAAAAGGAGAACAAAATGGCCACTGGAAAGACTTTAGCCAACATGTCACCTACCTGCAGATGGATGGCGAAGACGCACAGGCTTACAGCGCCATCACCGACCTCGTAAAAAAGAAAGAACAGGAATGGGGCGTACATCCCAACGTTATCTTCTACCTCGCCGTCGCTCCGCAACTCGTGCCAGGCATCGCTCAAAAACTCGGTAGCCTCAATATATGCACCGACAAAGCCAGCACCCGTATCGTGATCGAAAAACCTTTCGGCCACGACCTGCAAAGCGCACATGATCTCAATGAGCTCCTGGGCAAAATGTTCGCCGAAGAACAGATCTTCCGCATCGACCACTACCTGGGTAAAGAAACCGTACAGAATATCCTGGCTCTCCGATTCGCCAACGCCCTCTTCGAACCCATCTGGAACCGTAACTTCATCGAACACGTCCAGATAACAGCCGCAGAAAGCGTCGGCCTCGAAGGCCGTGGCGGATACTACGAAAAATCAGGCGCCCTCCGAGATATGGTACAAAATCATATCCTCCAGCTCCTGTGCATGATCGCCATGGAAGCTCCCGTATCCTTCGATGCCAACGAAATCCGTAACAAAAAAGTAGATGTCCTCAACGCCATCCGCCCCATCAGCAAGGATAAAGTACACGAATTCGCCGTAAGAGGCCAGTACGCACCCGGATGGAAAAAAGGTCAACAAGTACCAGGATACCGCCAGGAAAAAGGAGTGGACCCTAATTCCAATACCGATACATACGCTGCCGTTAAATTCTATATCGACAACTGGCGCTGGCAAGGCGTACCCTTCTACGTACGAACCGGTAAATACCTCAACCAGAAAGCCACACATATCACCCTCCAGTTCAGGGAAGCTCCGCACTTCGCGTTCCCGGCCGAATCAGCAGAAACATGGCGCTCCAACAGGCTGACCATCAGCATCCAGCCCGAAATGGATATCCGCCTCCGCTTCCAAGCCAAACGCCCGGGCCAAACCATGACCCTCGAACCCGTAGATATGATCTTTAACTACGACGCAGCCAATGGCGAACATGCCCCCGAAGCATACGAAACATTACTGCTCGATGTAATGGAAGGCGACGCCACCCTCTTCATGCGCGGCGACCAGGTAGATGCCGCCTGGAAAGTCATCATGCCCATCCTCGAAACCTGGGAATCCCGCTCACCGGAATACTTCCCTAACTACTCCCCCGACTCATGGGGACCCGAAGATGCTGATGCCCTCATCGCCCGCGATGGTCACAACTGGATCAACTTACCTAAATAATCATACGGGCCGGCTCAACACCGGCCCGTTAATTGTATAAACCGGACTATGGAACTTCATATAGCTAAAGACCCGCAACAACTGAGCGAAAACCTGGCCGCCTGGATCAGCAACTACATCCTCGAAACACTCCAGGACCAGGATCGCTTCACTTTCGTATTGTCCGGAGGTAGCACACCTAAAGCATTGTACAAACTACTGGCGAAAGAACCTTATAACAACATCATCCCCTGGGAACGTATACACTTTTTCTGGGGAGACGAACGCGCCGTACCATTCGAAGATGAAAGAAACAATGCCAAAATGGCCTTCGATACCCTGCTCGACATCGTGAACGTACCTAAAGAAAACATCCATGTCATGCGCACCGACACCACGCCGGAAGCGTCAGCAGAAGAATATACCTCCATCCTCCGTCAATATTTCCATAACGAAGAAGAAACCTCCTTCGACCTCGTACTCCTCGGCATGGGCGATGACGGACATACCTTGTCCCTATTCCCCGGCACCGCCGTAGTAAAAGAACACCATGCCTGGGTAAAAGCATTCTTCCTCCAGGCACAGGATATGTACCGCATTACCCTCACCGCTCCCATCGTCAACCGCGCCGCTTGCGTCGTATTCATGGCCACAGGTAGCAATAAGGCCCTCACACTCAAAAATGTAATCGAAGGCGTATTCAACGCAGAAGAATACCCCTCCCAACTCATCCGGCCCCAGGAAGGAGAACTCCACTGGTTCGTCGATGAAGCCGCCGCTTCCGCTCTCGAATAACAATAAATATACACTGATAGAATAAAGGCCGTGGATATACGAATATATCCACGGCCTTTTTATATCCTACTGCTATAACACCGCTCTCAGTATTGGTAAATTAAATACGAATAAAAACTACCAATATGAAAAAAGTACTGTCCCTCCAAAGCATTGCCCGTCAACAACTGGCAAACATCAAAGGCGGAGGCACCGCTGTAAGCATGCGCATTTGCCCTCCCACATCCTGTTATTCAGCTACCATTTGCGATTACTACGGCGGTATGAGCTGCAAATGCCTGTATTCATCCACCAACAAATGGACTTGCACTCCTTCATAATCCATTTACCAGCAAGAAAAACTACCGGAAAACAATAAAAGGAGCGTCAAATAGACCTTCTTTTATGCACATCCCTACCGTTTTATTCCCTGGCAAATCCATCGTTCACACTAATAGTAATTACCTGTAATAAATCCTCATCATGAAAAAGCTAATTTCTTTAGAAAGCCTTTCCCGTAATGAACTGGCAGCCATCAACGGCGGCGGTACCAACAAAAAGAACCGCGCCTGCGCAAGGGTCGTTTGTACATCCGATTTTTCCTGCGTCTTCCCAGGCAGCCCCAGCTCATCCTGCAGATGCCCGTTCCAACCCTCTCCGGGATCATTATTCAGACAATGTTTCGGCTTCTGATCACAATTGTTGAAAACAATTATTGAAAACTAAACTGTCAACTTTATGAAAGCACAATTTTCTTTCCCCCCAATGGCACGTACCCAACTCAGAAACATTAATGGCGGTGGTAACAATGTTGCTGCCCGTATTTGCACAAACGCACCTTGCAGCGCTGACACCTTATGTAAGCTATCATCAGGGCCTATGTGCAGATGCCTCGTCGGAAGATGCACCAACTAAGCAATCATTGCATAGCACGCGTCAAACGAAAAAGGAGACCTTAACGGCCTCCTTTTCGTTCGTTCAAACCATCACATGCCTCCTGTAAAGCCACAAAAGGAAACCAGCATAGTCTCCTTTTGTAGCCGATAGCCATCGTTATTACACATAACGAAAAAGGAGGCCCCCTAAGACCTCCTCCCCGATATAAAGTGAATAACGACTAATGCCAGCTGTCCGTCGAAATACCTGACATCTCCTCCCGCATATAATCCGGCATCTCCCCGTTAAGCAGGTAACCCGGTTTCGTACTGGGATAGATCTCCTCAAAAGTCCGCACCTGGTTCATAAATACCCGACGCGAAATATGACGGCGCTTCACTTGGTGCGGAGCAGCCAAACCAGCCGCCGCCGCCAACTCCACCGCACTCTCGATCGTATCCCGGTGATAATTGGCCACCCGCTGCTTCTTGTCAGATACTACCAACCCCGCACTCAACCACTTATCTTGCGTAGCTACCCCCGTAGGACATTTGTTAGTATTACAGATCAATGCCTGTATACAGCCGATCGCCATCATCATCGCTCTCGCACTGTTACAGCCGTCCGCTCCTAAAGCCATCGCTCGCAGGATATGATAGCCCGTCAGTATCTTACCGGAAGCAATCAGCTTCATCTTTTGACGGATATTGAACCCGGTCAGTGTATCATGAACGAACGCCAACCCATCCAGTAACGGCATCCCTACAGAGTTCGAAAACTCCGGTGGCGCAGCTCCGGTACCACCTTCACCACCATCTACCGTAATAAAGTCAGGATAAATATCTACCGCACACATCGCCTTGCAGATCGCATAAAACTCCCGGGGCTGACCGATACATAACTTAAATCCAACGGGCTTACCGCCACTCAGCTTACGCATACGCGCAATAAACTGTACCAGCTCCTGCGGCGTACTGAATGCCGTGTGATAAGGAGGAGAAGCAACAGTAGTATAAGGCTTCACATGACGGATCGCCGCAATCTCCGGTGTATTCTTGGCCGCTGGCAAAATACCGCCGTGACCAGGCTTCGCCCCTTGCGATATCTTCAACTCCACCATCTTCACCTGCGGTAGCTTACACTTCTCCGCAAATAATTCATCAGAAAAATTACCGGCCTCATCCCGGCACCCAAAATAACCCGTACCGATCTGCCAGATAATATCCCCGCCCTGATTCAGATGGTGAGGACTAATACCGCCCTCACCCGTATTATGCGCAAAATTACCCAGCTGCGCTCCCCCGTTCAACGCCTCTATAGCATTAGAACTAAGTGAACCATAACTCATAGCCGATACATTCAGTATACTGGCAGCATAAGGTTGCTTACATTCACTACCTCCAATCAGCACACGGGGATCTTTATCCATCGTCTCAAAACTATGAGGCGCTATAGAATGAGCCATCCATTCATAACCTTCCGCATACACATTAAACTGCGTACCAAATGGCTGCGTATTCAACTCGCGCTTCGCCCGCTGATAGATCGTAGATCGATCCACTCGGTTGATAGGACTACCATCAATATCACTCTCCACAAAATATTGATAAATCTTAGGCCGTAAAGCCTCCATCCAGTAACGCGCACGACCAAATAATGGATAGTTCCTGATGATCGCATGCTTCTTCTGCGTCATATCAATTAATCCCATGACAATAACCGGCAACACAAGCACTGATAACCACCATACCCACGGGAAGAAAAAGCCCAGTACGGCTATTGTTATTACGCTGCCGGCGGCAAATGCCAGAAAACCTTTTACCATAGCTGTATTTTGTTGTTTACGCAAAGGTAAGGAAAATGCCAGGGCCCGCCGCCTCCCGGTAGCAGTGTTAAGGTTGTGTTATAATCTATCGTTGATTAGCCGTTGGCATAGTCATAACAGGGGGAAATCTTATATTGCTGTAAATGATAGTTTATGCAAATCGAAAAGATCTCAGATGTCATCATACCATCGTATACGCGTATAGGTGATAACGGATGGGAGGAAGAAGTCGGTAACATCATCCGCGGATATGCCGATTACTACGATGTGGAAACAGAAGAACCAACTCCTGAAGCCACCCTGGTCGCTAAAGAAGTAGAATTAGGTATCAAATTCCCCATAGGCCTGCGCTTATTCTATCAAACGTTCGGCGCCGCATACCTGCAGGAAGAACTACTCGAAGTAGAAGACTTCCGCACACTATACGACTATACACCAGACCTGAAAGATAGAGGCCTCACAGAAGAAGAGCTGGCCCTGTCAAAACAACTGATCGCCTTCGGCGACTACCTCGGAAATGGTAACATGTGGTGCTGGCACATCAGCACTAACGAAATATACTACTACGATCACGATACAAAACCTTTCCTCAGCCGCCTGTTCACCACCTTCGACGATTACCTCAAAGCACTGCTCATAGTATGTCAGGGCGAAATGGGACAAGATATCGATAACCTCGAAGACAGCTGCGAAAAACTCGTAGAACAACTATACGGCGAAGACATCGTCTTCAAATGGCGCTATTGACCTTGCTCCCCATTAGTATTGTTACGGAAACCTGGTAGAAAACCCGTTACAGCCTGTATGATCCGGTGAAGCGTATCCTCATAACTCTGCTCACGCTCATTATTGATCCAGCAACGTACCGTCGCCTTGATATTACCCCCGTCAATACCCGTAAATAATACCACCGGAGTTGACTTCGCAACATCAGGCAACGCCTGCAACGCCTTGATCACCTCCCGGCTGAAATCAGCAGTGTCCATACTACCAGGTAATACTACCGGTACCTCCACACGCCGCTCCGGCGTCAACGAATGATTGATGATCGGCTTCTGGAAGATCTCCTTGTTCGGTATCATCACATGCAACCCATCATACGTCCGCAATGTCGTGGAACGCAATTGTATGTTCTCTACCGTCCCCGTAAAACCATTCGTTTCAATAATATGACCGGTCTCAAATGGCTTGCGGAAAGTAATGAAGATGCCCGATATGAAATTGGCCGTCAGATCCTGGAAAGCAAAACCCAACGCCAACCCGATAATGCCCGCACCAGCCAGCAGAGAAGATACCGTCTTCTCCAGCTTCATCACATCCAACGCAATAAATACCCCCACAAACAATAACAGGATATATAAGAGCGTGGAAAACAAAGCACTCACCGTCACCGTATCCGTCATCCGGTAAATGATCCGGTAAGCCAGCTTACGCACGATACGCGCGATCAGGATAAATAATAACAACGCCAGGAAAGCAACCACCAGGTTAGGCGTCATTTTTACAGCAGATTGCAGCCAACCATGCAGCTTGTCATAGATCAGCCTGCCCCAGGTTATATATTCCATATACATAACTACTACGTTTAAGGTAAATACTCGTTCAGATACACAAAATCCAAACCATAACCGTAGTAGCTCCCCTAAATACGCCTGGGAATAAGGGCAACACCTGGAATGTAGCACAGAAAGGATACGCTGCGGAGAAAGTTGCACACCGCCTAGGTTAATATGTTGTTCACCGGCGTAAGGGCAGGAGGGAGGTCCGTCTCATCCAGCATCTCCCGCAAATCGATCTCTATAGTCCGGCTCATAGAAGTAATAGGCACATCATTCGCACTGCCCTCGAAAGGATTCTCCGTCGCCTCACCAACACGTTCCATCGTCAGAAAAGTCCAACCCACGATCACACTGAAAGGCACCGCCAACCATACCATCCAATCCCCCAATCGCTGAAACTCATTCAGAATACCAAAAGGAAGCAGAAATGCAAACAAACGCACGAACATCTGGTTAATAGTAGCAAACTGCCTCGGATATGGAAAGTTCTTGATACGCTCACACTTCCCTTGCTGATCATACAGGTTCACTAACAGATTCTCCAGCTCTATATAATCTAACGGAGCGATCAGCCCGGCCGCCTTTAACTCTCGCAAATGTTTGGATTGAAGACTGACAACATGAGTCGCCTTGTTCTTTTTCGATAACACATACTGCAACTCCTCCTCCGGCAGAAAAGGCTGCAAAGAATCCCCTAACTTATTGACCCACTCATCTACAGTGTATAACCGGCTGTACTCTTTGTTGGAAACCAACGTTTTGATGGTCTCCCACGCCCGCGGTTCCCGCAGCTGGAATCGCATCGCCGTCAGCCAGGCAATATGGCGGTATATCAGCTGCTGATGTATCTCATGTAACTTACCAGCATCTATATCGCCACTCACAAAATCCTTTACTAGCAATCCCCACGAACGACTCGTATTAACAATGGCACCATATATCTGACGGGCCTCCCATAGACGGTTATACGTCTGCGTATTACGAAATCCGACAATAAAAGCGGCCGCTGTACCCACCAGCGCAATAGGTACCCAGGGCACCGCAATCCATTTCCAGTTAAAGATGGTAAACAATGAAGTGGTCACCAACGCCAGTACACTCAACCGGTAAATGTCCCGTCGTGTCCAGATCAGGAACTCCTTTAACGTAAATCTTCTTCCCGCGTGCATATAGTATGGATAGTTTAATGATGTGTGCCCGTTATCTTCGCTTCGTCAAAATCCAGCTGCATCTCCTGCTTACGGATCTCCTCATCACTGAATAACCGCTCCGCCCGCAACCGGTACAGCTCTTTACGTTGTACCGCACAGAGGTCCAGCACAACATGGTTATACAACGCGATCTCTTCCCGCTCCGTTTCATCACACTCCAGGGAGGCCAGCCGCTGATCCGCCAGCGCTATATCATTTTCCAGCTGATGTTGGAGAAATCCCACCAACTCATTCTCCCGCGCCGCCTCCGCATAGTTTTCGTTCAGCCGCTTCAGCGCCGCCTGCATCAAACGGAGAGTAATAGCGGTCTCCTGCTCCTCCGCAGGAGCAAAATCCTCCGTATCCTTGATCTTCACCCAACGGATCAATAGTGGTAAGGTCAACCCCTGGAACACCAGCGTCATCAGGATGACAATAAAAGTAATAAACAGGATCAGGTTACGCAATGGGAATACCGACCCATTGTCCAACACCAAAGGAATAGACAACGCCGACGCAAGCGATACCACACCTCGCATCCCCGCCCACCCCGCAATAAGCGGAAGCTTCCACGTAGGATTCACTCGGTCCATCCGCTTGCGGTTACCAAACCATATCGGGACATAAGCTATTGGAAACACCCAGAGCAACCGGATGGCAATAGTAAGCACACTGATGACCATCCCGTAACCAATAGCCTGTGAAAGAGAATAATCCCCCAGATTATCAATGATACTGGGCAGCTCCAGCCCTATAAGAATAAATACCAGCCCGTTTAATACAAAGATCACCGTCGTCCACATCCCCCAAGCCTGCAACCGCGAACTATAAGGTAGTATATCATTGGATCGCCAGGACAGGAAAAGCCCCCCGCTCACCACCGCCATAACCCCCGAAAAATGGAACTGCTCCGCTCCTATATACATAAAGTAAGGCGCCATCAACGTCAACGACGCGTCGATACTGGGCGTCGTAGGCAAAAAACGATGTACCGCATACAGAATATGTGCCATCGCTAACCCCACCACAATACCCATACCCGCTACCAGGAAAAACTGCCCCACCGCCTGACCCATCGCAAACTGCCCCGTCAGCACCGCCGCCAGCGCAAAACGGAACACAATAAGGCTCGATGCATCATTGATAAGACTTTCCCCTTCCAATACCGCCGTCAGCCGCTGCGGTACCGATACGTGCTTCAATACCGAAGTCGCTGCCACCGCATCCGGTGGCGAAATAATCCCTCCCAGTAGAAACCCCAACGCAAGCGTAAACCCGGGTATCAAAGCAGTAGAAGCAAATGCCACAATCACAGAAGTGAAAAAGACCAGGCCAAATGCCAACATAGCAATCGGCCGCCGCCACTTCCAGAAATCATTCCAGGATGTATACCACGCCGCCTCATATAACAACGGTGGCAAAAAGATCAGGAAAATAAGATCGGGCGCAATCTCCACCCGCGGAATGCCTGGCACAAAACTGATCCCCAAACCCGCCAGCACAAGAAAAATAGGATAGGAGATCTTCAACCGCTGCCCTAACATAATAAGCAGAAAAATGACAAATAACAGGACGAGGATCAAAAGCAAGTGATGATGCATGACACTAATATTTCATTCTTATTGTAAAATTGGCACGTTAGCAAATGCAATATAACCATCTATCCACCTGGTAGGCCACATATCTCCCTTATAACCACCTCAGTCGTTTCTTTACCCGTTTGTTTGTATAACAATCGTGAATGTCATATCTTAGGCAACATTCGAAACGTAGCTGACTAATGGATCGCCGGAATAAATTCCTTTGACACGTGGGAACCCGGGACCTCGCTATTTTATTGCTATCAAACCTATTATTAACATGCGCAAACAGTTTTTGTTGATCAAATTAATGATCATGGCCTGTCTCATGAACGGAATGATGCTGGGCGCCAATGCCCAGACCAAAGCCCCGGCATTCGATGCCTCCCGTCTCAAAGCTTCATGGGGCCTGGTAGAAAACAACCACCAGGGCAAAAGGCAATTCCTCTCCGCCTTCACATTCGTGAACAATGGCAAAACACCCTTGCCCGCCTCCGGCTGGCAACTCTATTTCAACTTCGTAAGATCTGTAAAACCAGGTACCACCAGCACCGGGATGAAGGCCGAACACGTAAATGGAGACTTGTACAAACTAACACCCACCGCAGATTTCAAAGGCCTCAAACCGGGAGAATCCTTCCGCGTGGAATTTGTCTGCGATGCCTGGGTAGTGAACTTCACCGATGCCCCCGGCGGACTATACCTCGTATGGGATAACCAACCCGAAAAAGGACACGCCCTCCCGGAACCTCAGGTACTCCCCTCCACCGAAGCCCGCCAGTTTGCCCGCTACGCCGGGGATAAGGTCGCCCAGGTAACCGCCGCCTCCATCTACAACGACAATAACGATATCCGCGATATCCCGGCCGCACAGCTGCCTAAAGTATTCCCCACACCAGTGAACTATAAAGAGAATGGACAAACCTTTGTACTCGATGCTTCCACACGCATTGAAACACCAGCAACCTTCAACAACGAAGCCAGCTATCTCCGCAGGGAATTACGCAGCTTCCTGGGCAAAGAACTGCCCTTGAACAGCGGCAACGGAAAAGCCATCATACTCAAAGAAAATCCCGAACTCGCAGCAGAAGCCTATACCCTGGAGGTAAATGCACAGCATATTACCATCTCCGCAAGTAGCGGATCCGGTATATTCTATGGCATACAATCCCTCCGCTCCCTCATCCCCCCGGATGCCTGGAAAGGTACACAACCCTCCATCAGCATCCCCGGTGTACAGGTCAACGACGCCCCGCGCTTCGGATACAGAGGCTTCTTCCTGGACGTTGCCCGCAACTTCCACAGCAAAGAAGAACTGCTGCGCGTCATCGACCTCATCGCTACCTACAAACTCAACTTCCTCCACCTGCACTTCAACGACGACGAAGGCTGGCGCCTCGAAATACCTGGCCTGCCAGAACTGACCAGCGTAGGCGCTTACCGTGGCCATAGCGCCGATGGCAATACCTACCTCTGGCCATCCTATGGGTCCGGACCCGATACCACCAACAAAGCAGGTAATGGCTATTACTCCCGCAAAGACTTCATCGACATATTACGCTATGCAACAGATCGCCACATCCGCGTACTGCCCGAAATAGAAAGCCCCGGCCACGCCAGAGCTGCCGTAAAATCCATGGAAGTACGCTATCACAGACTGATGAAAGAGGGAAAACAACAGGAAGCCACACAATACCTGCTCAGCGACCTGCAGGACAAGTCCGAATATCACTCCGTACAATACTGGAATGATAATATTATGAACCCGGCATTGCCTGCTGTCTACACCTTCCTCGATGCCGTGGTCGTAGCCTTACAGGATATGTACCGCGAAGCAGGCGCCCCCCTCACCACCATCCACATGGGTGGCGATGAAGTGCCCAATGGCGTATGGGAAAAATCACCGGCCATACAAGACCTCATGAAAAAAGAACCGGCAGTCAAAACGGTAGATGACGTATGGTACTACTACTATAAAAAAGTATACGACCTCGTAAAAGCAAGAAACCTCGAACTGGCCGGCTGGGAAGAAGTAGGGATGCGCAAAACAAAACTGGATGGTAAACCCCACTATGTCGCCAATCCAGATTTCGCCAACAACAACATACAACTCAACGTTTGGAATAACGTAATCGGCGGCGGCGCCGAAGACCTCGCCTATCGCCTCGCCAATGCCGGCTATAAAGTAGTCCTCTCCGGAGTAAGCAACTTCTACTTCGACATGGCATATGGCAAATCCTTCGATGAACCTGGCTTCTACTGGGGCGGATTCATCGATGTAGAAAAACCCTTCTACTTCATCCCTTTTAACTACTATAAGAACTCAAAAGTAGATGGCCAGGGCAACCCCGTTACCTCCACATTGTTCGTTGGAAAAGATAAACTCACCGACTTCGGTAAATCCAATATAGTAGGTATCCAAGGCCTGCTCTGGAGCGAAACAATCAAAAGCCCCCAACGCCTGGAATACTCCATCCTGCCAAAATTACTGGGATTGGCGGAAAGAGCGTGGGCTAAAGATCCCGAATGGGCCACCGAACCAGATAACGCAAAAAGCGAACAAATGTATAAAGAGGCCTGGTCCCTGTTCTCCAATATAGTGGGCAAGAGAGAACTCCCTCGCCTGGATTACTACAATGGTGGCTATGCTTATCGTATTCCACCCGCAGGTGCCGTCGTAGAAGGAGGAATGCTGAAAGTAAACGTACAACACCCGGGCCTGATCATCCGCTATACCACAGATGGTAAAGAACCGGGTCCTAACAGTAAAGTGTACACGCAGCCTATCCCGGCCAAAGGCAAAATAAAAGTAAGAGTGTTCGACACGCGGGGAAGAAGCGGAAGACCGGTAGAAGTGAATGGCGAACTGGTGATACTGGCCGCACCAGATGGCCCCCAGCTCAAAGATGCCCGTAAAAAACAATAGATGCCTAAATAAATGATCGCAGATGGCCCTGTAGCAAGCGCTACAGGGCCATCTGTTTTTAAGACCGCTTATCCATCAATCCTGCACTTAATGCGCCGGTTTTGTATTTTGTTGTCAAACCGAAATCACAATTACCTTGAGACGGATTCCACGTATCATATGCTTGTCTGTATGTTTCCTGACCTGGCAATGGCTGCACGCACAGCAAAAAAAGAAGAACGAAGCATGGCAACTGCATATCCGCAAAACCACTACACCCGTAGTAATAGATGGTATACCCGATGATGCCGCCTGGGCAACCGCCGACCGTACCTCCGATTTTCACATGGTGTTGCCAATGGATACCAGCCTGGCAAAAGTCCGTACAGAAGTACGTATGACTTACGACCAGCAGAACCTTTATCTGCTCGTTATTAATCATAAAGTGGGAAAAGGCCCGTACATGGTAGAATCCCTCCGCCGGGACTTCGCTTTCCTGAAAAACGATAACTTCCTCCTCTTTATGGATACCTTCGACGACCAAACCAATGGCTTCTCCTTCGGCGCCAACGCAGCCGGCGCCCAATGGGATGGCCTCATGTATGATGGTAGTAAGGTAGACCTGAGCTGGGACAATAAATGGACTTCCGTAGTGAAGAACTACGAAGACAAATGGATATTTGAAGCAGCAATCCCGTTTAAAACCATCCGGTATAAAAAAGGAATCACCCGCTGGGGAATCAACTTCGGCCGCAACGACCTTAAAACGACCGAAAAGAGCGCCTGGGCCCCCGTGCCACGACAGTTCGCCACCGCCGCACTGGCATACACCGGCACGCTCGTGTGGGATACCCCTCCTCCCGACCCGGGTACCAACATCTCCATCATCCCATACGGCCTCGGAAGGGTCACAAAAGATTATTCCAATAATACCGCTACCAAATACAAATTCGATGGCGGAGTAGATGCCAAGGTCGCCGTCACTTCCTCCCTGAACCTGGACCTTACCGTCAATCCCGACTTCTCACAGGTAGACGTGGATAAACAGGTGACCAACCTCGACCGCTTCGAATTATTCTTCCCCGAACGCAGGCAGTTCTTCCTGGAAAATGGTGACCAGTTCACCAACTTCGGTTATGCCACCCTGCGACCATTTTTCTCCCGCCGCATAGGACTCGGAGTGCCCATTCATTTCGGTGCCCGCCTTAGCGGAAAACTGAATCGTAACTGGCGCCTCGGCCTAATGAATATGCAAACAGGCGCAGATAGCAAACAAGGACTGCCGGCACAAAACTTTACCGTAGCAGCCCTCCAACGCAGAGTGTTCGCCCGCTCCAATGTCGGCTTCCTGTTCATCAACAAAGAATCACTGAACTATGACCCCGATAAAATCGTCGATAAACCCATCTATAACCGATACAACCGCAACTTCGGCCTGGAATACAACCTGGCCTCTTCCAATAACTTCTGGACAGGAAAAGCCCTCGTGCTGAAATCCTTTACACCGGGCGTCAGCAACCACGACTGGACCCACGCTGCCAACCTGCAATACACTAGTAAACAATGGAACGTGGGCTGGCAACATGAATATGTCGGCCGTAATTACAACGCCGAAGTAGGGTACGTACCGCGTAAAGGCTACATCAAAATGGCCCCGCAGATCACCCGCCTGTTCTTCCCACGCACCGGCCCTGTGCTGAGCCACGGCCCCCAGCTTACCTCCACCGCCTTCTTCAATGAGAAGATGCATCGTACAGACAACGAAACACAACTGTCATACGCTTTCGTGTTCCGCAAGCGGAATACCCTTACCCTATGGGGTGCTAACAGCTTTATCGAATTGCTCACACCATTCGATCCTACCAACACCGGTAAAGACAGCCTGTCTGCAGGTACTCGCCACAGCTGGAATACCGTCGGCGCCGACTATGTATCCATGCCACAACGATTGTTCACCTATTCCTTCTCCGGACGATATGGGGGCTACTACGCAGATGGTAAACGCCTCACCCTCGCAACAGAACTGGGATATCGCTTTCAACCTTATGTGAGCATCGCCCTGAGCGCCACATACAACGATATACAACTCCCCACACCTTGGAAACATAACTCCTTCTGGTTAGTAGGACCTCGGGTGGATGTAACAATGACGAATACACTCTTTTTTACAGGTTTTGTACAATACAATGAACAACTGAAAAATATGAACCTCAACACCCGCTTCCAGTGGCGGTATAGACCTGCTTCAGACTTGTTCGTCGTGTATACCGATAACTACCTGCCTGAACCATTTTTTGTGAAGAACAGGGCGCTCGTGGTAAAACTCGTCTATTGGCTTAACCTGTAATGTTTTATTGAGAGAATAAATAGATGTGCCTGCTTTTTTTAAAAAAAGTAGCATGAAATATTATTGATTTTCAGCTATTTTAATAGTGTTGCGATCCCCATTTTATACTTCGTTTCAACTTTTTTGAGGATAATGATGTTTTATCTGAGCAGTCCCCAAAAATACCTGCATCCCAAAAACATCTCATATGATAACCTTCTACGCTCGTGTAAAACCGCATTTACTTGTGGCGACTATCCTGACGCTCCTATTAATGTCAGGATCCCTCAAAGCTCAGCTGAAAATTGGTGACAACCCGGCTACCATTAACAAAGCCTCGATCCTCGAATTAGAGAGCCTCAGACAGGGTTTACTCCTGCCGCGTATACCGGATACGCTGGCAGCACCATTGACCACCGCCCCCAATGGTATGCTGATATTTTTTACTGGTGATGCCAGTCTCCGCGTACGCCGTAACGGCGTGTGGGCCAAATTGGCCGAACTGGGTGTCGTTACCCAAAATAACTGGTCTACTACCGGCAACACGGGTACGAACCCTACCACCAATTACATCGGTACCACCGACGCTCAAGGACTATCCATACGTACAGCCGGCACAGAGGCCATACGTGTCAATGCCGATCAAAGCATTACCTTGAAACAGGTACCCGTTAATGGTACATTGGTAAGCGTACTGGTGATAGATCCTACTACCGGTAATGTAAGTAAACGCTCCTTATCTACCGCGGCCTTCGACGACGCCATCCGCTCACTCAATGGCCTGTCGCGCAGAGGTATCACCATTCGTACTGATACCGCCAATGCCGCCCTGGGCGTTACTGCCAACGATGTAGATAGTACGATCACCGTTAACATACCTAAAGTAAACGCCACCACTCAAAAAACGGGTCTCCTCACTTACGACGACTGGCTGGCATTCAGCAGCAAACAAAGAGCCATCACCGTCGGCGCATTTGGCACCGCATCATCTCCTGCAGGACTGGTACTCGATCCCACCACCGGTGTACTCACCCTCACCCCCGCAGATGCTGCTAATCCGGGCGCCATCAGCATACTTCCTCAACAACTGAAAGGCCCCAAGACTTTCCTCGATAGCTTATATGCCAGTGGAGGTTTAGCCGCCACCGGCGCAAGGATCAGCGGCAACGCCATAGTAGGAGGGGGACTCACTTTAACCACCGCTCCCGCAGATGCCGCCACTACCGAAAACACCGTCCTCATACGCAATACCACCACCGGCAACATCGAGAAAAAAGCGTTATCCCCTTCCGCATTCGAAGGTGCCATCACCAGCGTCAATGGACAAAAAGGACCAGATATCCACCTCAAAACAGGAACCGCCGGTAACAATATCGCACTCGATAGTACCAGCGTCACCAATACCATCACACTCAATGTCCCCGATGCTGCCGTTGCCGCAAGAGGTGTCATTACCACTGGAGCACAGACACTGGCAGGCTTTAAAACATTGAGAGATACCCTGGCCGTCGGCTCAAGTGCCGTAATAGGTGCCTCCGGCAGCAACCCTAACTCTACCCTGCAGGTAACCGGCTCCGTAGCCATGAACATACGCTCCCTCACTTCCTCAGGTACCATCACAGAAACCGATTACACCGTACTGGTAAATACCTCAGGGGGCGCCGTAACCGTACAGCTACCAGCCGTTAGCGGTAAAAATGGTCGTATGTATAATATCAAAAAAATAGGCGGCGGTATTGATAACGCCCTGACCATTACACCTACCTCCGGCCAGATAGAAGGGGCTACTTCCTATATTATATACAACGATTGGACTTCCGTAACTATTCAGACAGACGGCGCTAATTGGTACGTCATCCGCAAGTAAAAGCGCATTAAATAACGTATATGGTCGTACGCAAATTAAGGCGCACAGGCGTATGCCTGTTCCTGTTGCTATGGATGTGGATGAAAGCAGATGCACAGCAGCTGAAATTAGGTGATAACCCCGCTGTAATATCAAAAACAGCACTGCTGGAATTAAGTAGTAGCAACCAGGGACTATTACTGCCTAGACTTACGGATACCGCAGCGATCAATGCATTGCTACCAGCTACCCCTACCGGCATGATGATATTCCTCACGTCGGATAATAGCTTGCGCATACGCAAAGGTGGAGTATGGGCACGGCTGGCAGAAACATCATCCCTGCCGTCCTCTTATATCCAGTCGCTCAACGGTCTCACTACTGCTGCACAGGCTTTTGCCGTGTCAAATAATACCGCATCTGCGATCGGATTTTCCAGCGCAGGCAGTACGCATACCCTCAATATCCCCGATGCCGCAGCAACGGCCAGAGGTGTCGTGAGTACAACCGCCCAGACATTCACAGGCGATAAAACCTTCAGTGGCAACGTCAGCGTAACCGGCAACGAAACCGTAGGTGGCACCCTCGCCGTTACAGGCAATACCACAATGAGTGCCAATGCAGTAGTCAATGGTACCACCCAGATCGGCAGCACAGGTACCGCCCTCACCGCGGTCAACAGGGCCACCGTCAACTACGACGTACCAGTGATAACAGGCAATGGCTCTCTCAGAGTAGCTTTCACTGTTCCCTCCGCAGTAGTAGGAGCCAGCGTCATCGTTACCCCCAGCCAATCCCTGCCAGACAATTGCGTGATCGCATACAGCTATGTTAAATCAGCAGGAGTCGTAGAGGTGATGTTCGTAAACCAAAACCAAACCACCTACGCATTCAATGGGGTAACATTGTTAGGTATCCCGCTGCTGGGCTCAGTAACAACAAATCCTGCCGCAGGGATCGATCCCCCCGCGATGAATTATTATTTCACACTTATTCGCTGAGGATAAATAACCGTACTAGTATTCATATATGCGATATCGCTACTGTTTATGGCTGATCCTGCTACTGTGCGACTGGTACAATACCAGCGCACAATCAGCCATCTATATACCTGCCGAAGGCAGAGTATACGCACATCCGCAGGATACCATCGCTATATACGGGAACATTATTAACAATGGTCGCATATTCAGCCCGGCAGGTTCCATTATCAACTTCTATGGCACCCGCTGGGCCAACGACACACAAGGTCGCATCACCGACGAAAGCAGCGATGGCATAAGCGGAACAGGAGGTTTCGTCCGGTTCATACAACCCAATCCTCTCACCGGTATCGGTACCCGCCAATGGGTAGCAGGTGGATACAACGCTACCTTGCAGTCCGGTGCTTCCTTTCCGGGCATAAAAATAGAAGGGGAGCAAGGCCTCTGGCTGGAAGATCTCAATGATCTCCGTATCAACCGTACCCTCGACCTGGTCAAAGGCCACCTGTTCCTGAACGGCTGGAACCTCGTCATCGGCCAATTCTCTCCAGGCGAAATACTACATTACTCGCCCGAACATTTCATCGTTACCGACTCCGCATTCGGTGGCGGCCGTCTCTACCGTCATCGCATCTCGGCAACAGATATGCATGTCGTATTCCCACTGGGAACAAGACCGGGTAGCTACACCCCCTTGGTAGTACGCACCGCCGACGTTCCTGCTCAATTCGGTGCCAGCGTATGGGAAGATGTCCGTAGCCTGGTAACCAGCGGCGACAGCCTCTGGGATGAAAGTGTCGCCCGCACCTGGGAGCTCGCCACCGATCGCCCCGGCGCCAGGATCTTTATGGCACTGGCACATCAGGTCGCCGACGAAGGCGCCATTTTTAGCCCGAATCGCTTCAGTGCATATATCGCCCGCTTCGTTAACGGTAGCTGGGAAAACAATGGAGACCAACATGTCCCCGAATCCCCCAACATATTTACCACCGGTACACCAGATCCGCTGGGAGCCATCAATACCAAAACAGTCGATCAGCTTCCCAATATCTCCTACTTTACAAAATTTGTCGCCCAACGCACGAACAACCCGCTCAAAACAATACTCGACTTTTTCGGTGGCTATCGCAGCGCCACCGATACTGTATTGCTGAGATGGATCACCGGTAGGGAAGTAGGCTGCGATGGATTTGAATTGCAACGCCGCCAACCGGAAGATACCGGCTTCGCCGCCATCGCCTATATACCTTCCAGGGCACGCAACGGCAATAGCACCGTTCCGCTGACCTACACCTACAAAGATGTACAAAGCATACCCGGATTCGTCTTCTATCGCCTCAAAGTCATGATGAAAGATGGCTCCTTCTTCTATAGCAATATCGTCGCCGTCAAAGGTGAAAATATCAAAGGTGAGATCATCGCCTGGCCAAATCCCGTTAGAGGAAATACATTACATATCTACTTCGGTAACGTACGCAACGCAAAAGCAATCGAATTGCTGAATATGATCGGCCGGACCGTTATCTGGCAGAATTTCCCCCAACCCAGACCTCCATTCAGCTATTTCGCACTGCCCGTCGGACGACTCGAAAAAGGTATGTATATACTTCGCATCTTCGACGACAAACAGAATACCTTGCATGTCCAAAAACTCATCTTTATGCAGGAATAATGTCCGCCTTATCCAATGTCGTATAGCCGCTTGCTGTTAATGTAACATGCAGTAATATTTCAGTATCCTGACGTGAAAACCCCTTCTTCTCGGCCGCAATTCGCTGCCATAGCCATTTTTGTGCTCCGCAAAAAAAATGAGGCCATTAACGAGCGGTTAACTTATCGCAAATTCTGCTGGCGTATTATTGCTGTACTGATTCACAATGAAAGACAATAATAGGATGTCTCATATATACTAGATATGGCTTGTACTACTACCCGATGGGTGTCGATCAGTCATAACTGGACTTCCTGAAAAAAGCTTGAGTCAAACTCGGGAATAAATGGTTTTTCGATCTGCGCCTGCGGGTATCTACCGGCAGGTTTTTTTTGACAATAAGTAAACTATTATAATAGGTACCAAAAGGGGATGGACGACTACTATATTAGAAGGAAATAAATGTTGTTATGTCGCAAAACAGTTTTTGATTGAATGAAATGCCGGCAGTATTTACTGCTGGTATTTTTATTTATAACCCGACACATGTATTACATGCCTGCTCCCGGCAGTACCCCCTTGTACATTTGATCACAAAGGCTTACTTACATTCTATTCATCGGACTAAAAAGCGTATTAATACGCTATTTTATACTAAATAATTGCCTCACTTTAGCATTTTGATTATCAACATATAAGTTACTCGGCAGGAACTAATAAAAATGCAGAAGAGGCATTGTAAAGCAATAGATGGTATGTGTGTTAGGAGGCTGCACAAAAAAGTAGGCCAATTTTACCTTAAAATATTAATCCATAGGATAGCATAATACCGTCCATATGGAAAAAGACCTGGTTCTAATATAGATTGGAAAAATGATGATGGAATACCCGGTGCCTTATTTGAGGGCGCCGGTTTTTTTTTGTCCCCCACCTCACTCCGCTTCTTCTCCCGCAATATCCCCGCTAAACCCACTACATGCAACACTTCCCAGGAAAATTAAATGGCTTAACCGCATCTTAACAAAGATGTCGGCCTACATTACGATATTAGCGATATAGGGATTAACAACAATGGTTAGAACAAAGGGCGCCTTATTCCTGGGGCGCCTCACTATCACGGCCATCTCCTTGCCAGATGCAATAAATAAAAAACGTATATCCCCTATCTGTGACAGATTATTGTTGTAAGTGTCGTATGATATCATTACCTTTCAGTAGCGATTGTGCATAATATCTATGCTGTTTTTCCCGGCACAATCAGCATAAAATAACCCAAATAATTAAGGTTCAATTGTTTAAATGTTAACGTCGCGATCAGTTGGAGCTATACCCGTGAGCTGGATAATATTATTTTAATATAAGGTTTAATACTGCAATAATAATGCATTGTAAATATTTAGCTTGCAGCACGTTGTGAATCAGTTAATAAAAAGATAAATGAACCCTCAAAAACCCTTTTTTATGCAGGATAATATGAATCATATTAATTGCAGCAAAGTTAGGCTTGTACATACTAAATAACAGGAAATATCAAGAAGCAGTAAACCCTGCATCAACCTGCCTGCAGAGAAATACTATCCATTTCTCAAACAAATAATAGGCGAACATTAAGAAGACTGAAAACCATTTAGTTCTCATAATTACTTGAATATTTTACATTTAACCGTTAAACCCCCTATGCTACATGCCTAAGCGTTATTTCGAAAGACTACAGACCATTGATTACCTGATTAGGATTAAAGGTACTGGTAAACCCTCCCAGCTGGCCAAAAGGCTGCGGATCTCTGAACGTACACTGTACGAATTCCTCAAAATGATGAAGGAATTGGGTGCCCCGATCGAATACGATCGCTACAAAGAAAGCTACTACTATGCAGAAAAAGGCGGCTTCAATATCCGCTTCGACAAGAGCATCCTGCTCGGTACGCTCCTGTTGACCATCAGTTATAGCTTCCTCCTTTGGTAAGCCGGTCACGATCAAATACAGACACAGGCCAATAGTGGCAGTAGCTGGTAGATACCGGTGTGTGTGCTATTGCGGTATCTTTGCCCCAATACCAGCAAAGACAAATGTTAATCCTGGAAAAAACCTTGTTGCCGGATCGAACTAGCTCAGCGACCCGGAATATGACATGTCCCGGAACACATATCCGTAATGGATACCGGTATCCATAACAGAACATTAACTTTTCGCTTAACTATTGATTAACTATCTGGTCTGCTATTTTCTCGAAATTGCAGAAAGAGAATTTATTGCTCTATTTGCTAATGGCAAACTCGTGTAGTTACGGTCCCACCTTCGCATACAGGAGGAACAGGCATCGCCTTATCCGTAAAATAACCACCACAATCTTTGTGGTCGTCTATTGCCGGTATGATCTGACCAACAACAGCCGATCCCCGCCAAAAATCAAACACAATGAACGATCCGGCTGACAATACCTCCCCAAACCAGAAAAGCTCCCTTGTCAAAAAAACAACGGTACAGCTAAACCCCCAGTTTGAAGAGGTCGTCAACTGGACCGTCCTTACCTGGAACTGCTGCCTGCTACGGTACTATCGTTCATCCTTAACAGATAGCCAGCTCTGTAACATCATTGTAAATACGCAATGCCCATTCAAAAAAGATACAGGTAGACAACTCGGGATAAATATCCCCCAGCGGCTCGCCATCAGCAAACTCTCATTGGCATACCCGTATCTGCCAGGTACTAATTGATATCATCACCTTTTTTCGATTCGATAAGCATTTTAAATACGCGGTTTAGATTAGAAGTTTTCTTAGAGTAAGCAGGTTTCTGTTCAGTCACCTGCCCTATTATACCTGTCGCCAATAACATAAAAGAATACACGCAATAAAATGGGGAACAGGCAATCGCCTGTAAAAAGAGACAATATGAGCTTAATTATCTTGATCGTCGGACAAGCAGCACCGGGCATGCAGCATTGGAGACATTACTTCGACCACCTGGAATTCGTTTACGTAGCCGGGCAATACGATACCCTGCAACAGGCAATGCCCCTGCTGAACAGTACTATGGTTCACGCTCTCGTCCTCGGAAAAAATATTCCCGAACTTGCTAATGATACCAATCCGGGAGAAGAGCTCAACGACCAACCCATTAATATCATCACCCTCACCTATCCTGAAAAAAGAAAACACGTATTCGAAATACTCAACGTAGATATCCTTAAAATTCCCGTAACCAAACTAACCATTACCAACATCCTTGAAAAGATCTACTACAAAGTGATGACCGAAGGAGTAGAAACCCCCATCAAAAAAAAATCCTATCACGACCACTTCTTCGTGCACTACGAAAACAAATACCACCGGGTACCAATAAATACCCTGCGCTATACCGAAGTAATAGGAAATACCTGCATCCTGCATGGAGAAAACAGGACATTCACAACCGATAGTATCGAACAGATCAACGCATACCTTCCTCCATGGCAGTTCACCCGCGTACATAAACTCTTTATCGTCAACCTCCATTTCGTGGATCAGATAACAACAGGCATCGTACGGGTAGGCGCCGTTGCCATACCCGTCAAACCAGGCTACAGTCAAGAACTACAACGACAGTATGATATCTTCCGCAAACTGAAAGAAGATAGCAGAAACCCACTCCAAAATTAACCTCACACCCAACCACACATAGCAAAACAGCACAACCCCCATGGTGAAAACCACAGGGCGTACAGGAGCTTCTATTTATTATTGAGAACGTACTTGTCGGTTTTCCAAAAAAAATAAATAGCTTAACCGATTAGAATAAAAGTGAAAATAGTCTACCGGGGTAGAGACCCCGGTAGCATTTACAATAGGAAAAAGAATCAATTTCCTGGACACAACTATTTATGAATGCTCAGAAAAAGGGAACTAGTAAAACATTAATCACTTTTGGGCATAACCTGCACAACATCCGTAACGGAAGACCATAAGCAGGTTCCCTTTATAATAGAATATCATCTTTCCAGGAAGCTACAGCATTACTGACTGTAGCTTGGCCTGCCCTATCACAAGCCGATCGCACGGCGATGCTTGGGTCACCGCCGGCATACTGGCCATGCAAGCAAATGGGACCAGCATTATATTGCATCGTGTACAGGAGTATCACAATAGCATGGAAGCAACAGGCTCACCATACCTCACAATTTCCATTTCCATAAATAATCCGCTAAAAACAATGCAACTATTTTTCAAACTATCATCTGCTTAATTCCGGGGTCACTATCAGTAAGTATTACTAACAAAATTCCATATTAATGCCGCTGTTTGGTGTATATCATACGTTTCCATAAGGACGCTGCAATATTAAAGAAGTCTTTATCAAAAAGCGTTAATCAGAAGTTAACAGAAACGATATTTGTAACAAACCCTCTTCACCCCTCCGCCTGCAACAATAAAAAACCCCTGTAGTAAATACCACAGGGGAATAAAGTACAGCTAACAACAACCGGATACATATCACCTCTCAGCGATGATCCGGCCCAAATATGACAGGTATCTCTTTTCGCTTCGCTTTTAAAGCATATTGGTTTTTAGGGGTTAAACCCCGGCAGCATGCCGCCAGGTCGAAAATATCTTTGATAGCAACAGCATAATCAACTCACTCCGCCATCGTGGCTGCAACATTACATTCATTTTATGACTGTTTTGTTAACCTGAAGTTAATGAGAAATTAAATCTTATACCTTCAACAAGGCTCCACTTTATACCCATTTTTCCCTAACTGTAATAGTATTTTGTCTTTTCTGCTATCATTGATTGCGCAAACAGGAATATATCATTACTTTTTAATCGTCGCATTAATTCCAGTTATCGTTATGAGAAAAATAGTATTGCTATTCCTGCTGTCCATAACCACCGCCCATCTCCTGCCAGCACAGGATATGAAAGACATGTGGACGAAAGAAGCAGGTAATAACCCCACCCACCCGGGCCTCAAATGGTTCCGTAACGCAAAATTTGGCCTGTTCATCCACTGGGGACTTTACGCGAAACTAGGCGGTAGATGGAAAGATAGCAGCTACTACGGCAGCGGAGAATGGATCATGAACAGAGCAAAAATACCAGCCGAGACCTATGCCCGCATCGCCGATGATTTCAACCCCACCGGCTTCAATGCCAGCGAATGGGCATCCCTGGCTAAAGATGCCGGCGTCAAATACCTGGTCATCACCGCCAAACATCACGAAGGATTCAGCATGTATGATTCCAAAGTCTCCGATTTTAATATCGTACGTGCCTCCCCGTATGCCAAAGATCCACTCAAAGCACTCGCCGAGGCTTGCAGACAAAAAGGTGTTCAATTCGGCTGCTATTACTCCCAGTTCCAGGATTGGCACGAACCAAATGGTGGCGGCAATCGCTGGGACTTCGACGACAAAAAGAAAAACTACCGGCAATATTATCAGGATAAAGCCATTCCCCAACTCAAAGAACTGCTGACTAACTACGGCCCCCTCGGCATCATCTGGTTCGATACGCCAGGAGGCCTCTCTAAAGAAGAAACAAAACAGATGATAGATAGCCTGCGCCTGCTGCAACCCAACTGCCTGTTCAGCAGTAGGGTAGGGCATGGCCTGGGTGACTATAAGGATTTCGGCGACTCCGAAGTGCCAACTGCCCCCATCACCGGAGCATGGGAGTCCATATATACACACAACGACTCCTGGGGATATATCTCGCATGATCTCAATTTCAAATCACCAACCACTATCATCCGCCTGCTGGCGAATGTCGCCTCCAAACGTGGCAACCTCATGCTGAACGTAGGACCCGATGGTAACGGTCAATGGCCCCACCAATCCCGCGAGTATTTACTGGAAACAGGTAAATGGCTGAAGAAATATGGAGAAAGCATCTATAATACAACATATGGCCTCATCCCCGCTCAACCCTGGGGCGTTACCACCAGCGGTCTCCAATGTCTTTACCTGCATGTATGGCAAATGCCCACGCATCATAAGCTGATAGTACCGTATATGCAGGCAAAAGTAACGGCCGTCAGATGGCTGGATACCAATGTTGCATTGCCTTACAGACAACGCAACGACGAATTGGAAATACAATTGCCACCAGACTTGCCGGATGCACGCAGTAGCGTAATAAAACTTGAATACAAGGGGGTACAACCCGATAGCTCCGCCGCAACTACACGCACCGTCAGCCAGCAATATAAAGCGGCAGAAATACCGGTTGTAGCGGCAGAATACAGCGGTAACACCCAAAGCAAAGTATTCACTTTCTCTCACTACTATGGAGATTGGAAACATGAACAATGTTTGGTCAATATGAAAGATAGCATGGATGCACTTTCCTTCTCCCTGCTGGTACAGGAGGCAGGCGATTATAGCGTAGTACTCGATTATGCCTGCCCTCCCGCCGCGGCAGGCCGTGAAGGTGTCGTGGAAATAGCGGGTCAACAGCTGTCTTTCCTGAGCCTGCCGACCGGCGAATACGATACGCACGCCCCTCTGCTATTCATTCAACACCGTATCGGCGTGATCCGGTTGCCAGCAAAAGGTAAATACACCCTCCGTATAAAGCCGGCAAAAACAGGCAGGAAGGAATTGTTTCGTCTACGCAGCGTAGTATTGGAACCATAAATAAAACAGACACTGAACAATGAAAAAAAGATTTTTATTAACAGGCCTTCTGCTGATAACATTACTACCATACCTCCTTGCACAGCAGCAAACAGACTGGATGATCAACCCTCGCCCGTTTAAAGCAGCGATCTCCCGTTCCGGCAATAAAATAACGATGACCAATGGCTTGCTAAAACGGAGCTTTTATATAGGAGCCAATTTAGCTTGTTTCGATTTTCAAAATCTAAGCACCGGCGAACAGCTGATCAGGGCCGTCAAACCCGAAGCCCGGTTGACGATAAATGGGAAAGACTACAATGTAGGGGGCCTCTATGGACAACCACAGCAAGCCTATCTGCTCCCTGTTTGGCTGGATAGTATGACGGCCGGAACAGAAGATTTCAGATATATATCGCACCGTATCACCGACATCACCCCTTATGTCAATTGGCGCCCCACCCGCTGGAGCGGCAACAGACAGCAGCCAACCGGAAAAGAACTGATCTTTACCTACCGTACCTCCACTCCCGCTTTGAAAGACTATACCGTAGAAGTACATTACGCGCTATATGATGGCATCCCCTTGCTATGCAAGTGGCTGAAGGTAATCAACGGCAGCAGCAGGTCGCTGGTCCTCGATCAGGTCGTGAATGAGATAATGGCCACTGTAGAAGAAGAAACAGCCGTAGTAGGTAAAGTAGACCAGATGAAACCTCCGCATGGCCTCTACATTGAAAGCAATTACGCCTTCAACAATGCCATGAAAGCAAACCTGAGCGATCAGACTACCCATTGGAAAGCAGATGCTACTTACACCGCTCAGGTCAACTATGACCTGCAGACGCCCTGTCTGCTGGAAGTACACCCTGCTATACCCGTCGGTACGAGTTTGCCTGCCGGAGAGTCATTTAGCTCCATTCGTACCTACGAACTATTACTTGACAGCTACGATCGAGAAAGAAATGGCCTGGCACAGCGGCGTATGTATCGCACCATTGCACCCTGGACAACAGAGAATCCCGTCTTCATGCACCTCATCAGTACCGACCCTGCACAGGTACGCAGCGTCATCGATCAATGTGCAGCTACAGGCTATGAAGGCGTAATACTCAGCTTCGGAAGCGGACTGAATATGGAAGACACCAGCGCTGCCAATAGGCAAAAATTTAAATCGCTGGCCGATTACGCTCATAGTAAACAGGTATTGCTGGGTGGCTATTCCCTGTTCTCCAGCCGCCGCATCAGCGATGAGGACGACGTCATTAACCCCGCCACCGGCAAACCTGGCGGCGCCTTTTTTAACAACGCCCCCTGCCTCGGCAGCAAGTGGGGACTATCATACCTGGAGAAAATAAAACATTTCATTGCCACAACAGGCTTTGACATATTTGAAAATGATGGACCCTATCCGGGAGATATATGTGCTTCGGTTACACATCCGGGACACCATGACGTAAAGGATTCTCAATGGAAACAGATGGAACTGCAAAAGGCATTTTATCGACATCTGAATGAAATGGGCGTATATGTCAATGCCCCGGATTGGTACTTCCTGGATGGAACTAACAAAATAGGACTGGGATATAGGGAAGTGAATTTCTCACTGCCGAGAGCACAACAGATCATATTAAACCGGCAAAATATCTATGATGGTACCTGGGAAAAGACGCCGGGTATGAGCTGGGGTTTTGTACCGCTCACACAATACCAGGGAGGAGGCGCTGCCGCCACATTGGAACCACTGAAAGACCACCTGCATGCTTACGAACAATTAATGATGCAGTACTATGGTGCAGGGATACAGGCTTGCTACCGTGGTCCGCGGCTCTATGACACAGACAGTACAAAGGTATTGGTAACACAGGTAATTAACTGGTATAAAATACACCGGCAAATACTCAATGAAGATGTCATCCACCTGCGCCGTGCAGATGGCCGCGACTGGGATGGCATCCTCCATGTGGCTCCCTCCGCACCGGAACGTGGCCTGGCTATGTTATACAATCCGCTTCCCGTACCCATTACCCGCAATATCAGCATCCCCTTATACTACACCGGTCTCACCGATAAAGCGACCGTGAGTATAAAAGGAGGCCCCGCAAGATCGTATCCGCTCGATCGGCAACACAACATTCATCTTACCATTTCTATCCCGGCAAACAACTATACCTGGCTGCTGATAAAATGATCGTATCAACATTGGTGAATTCAATATCAAAAATAATTGGCAGGATGATCGATCTTCGATACGAACAGTGAAGCAGGTTCCACGAATGAAAACGATCAGCTATCAACGGCATGGATAAATGACCCGCCTGTAAGGAAGTACACCACCAATTATGGCCTGTATACTATATCCTGACATAATGAATGACCATTCAATTGCAAAAAAATACGCTAATGAAAAAGAATTACTTACTATGGTTCCTGATGTTCTGCTCCATTATACACACACAGGCGCAGGAGAAAAAAATATTCAGTGAAACCCCGCAGCAAAAGGAAAAACGTATGGCTTGGTGGACGAACGATCGCTTCGGCATGTTCATACACTGGGGATTATATGCTTTACCTGCCAGGCATGAATGGGTGAAAAGCCGCGAACGCATCACCGACAGCGCCTACCAGAAATACTTTGATCAGTTCAATCCCGATCTCTATAACCCGAAAGAATGGGCCAGGATGGCAAAAGCAGCCGGTATGAAGTATGCCGTCATCACCACCAAACACCATGAAGGGTTCTGCTTGTTCGATTCTAAATATACCGACTACAAAGCCACTAACACACAGATAGGCCGCGACCTGGTCAAAGAATGGGTAGAGGCATTCCGCGCAGAAGGACTGAAAATAGGCTTTTACTACTCATTGATAGATTGGCATCATCCCGATTACACAGTCGATAACAACCATCCCCAACGCCCGGATAACAGTAACGACTACACCGCACTCAATAAAGGCCGCGACATGAATAAATATCGCCAGTACCTCCACAACCAGGTCAGAGAATTGCTGACCAACTACGGAACCATCGATATGCTCTGGCTCGACTTCTCTTTCCCTGGCAAGAATGGCAAAGACCACAACGACTGGAATGCAATAGACCTCATCAAAATGGTACGTAAACTGCAACCCAATATCCTCGTCAACGACCGGCTGGACCTCGGAGAATACGCCGATGGCGCCGACTTTATGACACCGGAACAATATAAAGTAGCCGAGTGGCCTACCCGCAATGGACAGAAATTTCCCTGGGAAACCTGCCAGACATTTTCCGGCTCCTGGGGATATTACCGCGATGAATACACCTGGAAGGATGCCAAACAATTGCTCGTACTACTGATCGAATCCGTAAGCAAAGGCGGAAACGTCCTGCTCAATGTAGGCCCGACAGCAAGAGGCGTATTCGATAGCCGCGCACAGCAGTCGCTCGAAGAAATGGGCAAATGGACCCGCTTCAACGGCCGCGCCATCTACGGCTGTACCGAAGCCCCGGCTACCTTCAAACGCCCGGATAATACCTTGCTGACCTACAACCCGCTGGCCAAACGCCTCTATATCCACCTGCTCGACTATCCATTGCAAAACTTTACCCTTCCTGGCTATAAAGGAAAAGTAAAGTATGCCCAGTTCCTGCATGATGGCTCAGAGATCCGTATCTCCGCACCTGGTGGCCATCATAAATATGGCAAAGACCTCGAAGACAATGACCTCAACCTCTCCCTGCCAGTGAGAAAACCGGATATGGAAATACCGGTCATCGAGCTGATACTGGAATAATAATGATAGCGCCATAAAAGAAGCCCCCTTTACTATACACCGGCAGGTACAGTAAAGGGGGCACTCTTTTTTAAAAAAGTATATGATATAATATTACTATGTTATATATTGTAGCCTTAACTAGCTCTTTGTCGAAATACCACTATGAAAAACAAATGGATAATCTTGAGTTGCCTTTGTGCCCTGGTTATGATAATAACCAGCTTCAAAACGGTAACGAACAGTGATAAACCCAATGTTATAGTCATCCTGATGGATGACATGGGATATGGTGACCTCGAAAGTTATGGAGGCACAGACTGGCACACACCCAATATCAACAGACTCGCCGCAGAAGGCATGCGATTCACCCGGTTCTATACCGCCCAGGCCGTATGCTCCGCTTCCCGAGCCTCGCTGCTGACAGGTTGCTACCCTAACCGGGTAGGTATCCATGGCGCCCTCAGCCCGGAAAGCCCCATCGCACTATCCCCCGACGAAGAAACGATCGCAGAACTGTTGAAGAAAAAAGGATATCGTACCGGCATGGTGGGTAAATGGCACCTGGGCTGCAAACAACCCTACCTGCCCTTGCAACAGGGTTTTGATGAATACCTCGGATTACCCTACTCCAATGATATGTGGCCCGTACATTACGATGGTAAACCCTATCCGGATACCACCACCTACCGTGGAAAATATCCGCCTTTACCACTGATCCGGGACAATACAACACAACAATACATACGCACCCTGCAAGACCAGGCACAACTGACCACCAAGTATACGGAAAGAGCTTGCCGCTTTATCAGGGAAAATAAAAAGCAACCGTTTTTCCTCTACGTGGCACATAACATGCCCCATGTACCCATCGCCGTCTCCGGTAAATTCGCAGGCAAAAGCGGGAAAGGCCTGTTCGCCGATCTCATGATGGAAATAGATTGGTCAATAGGAGAAATAATGAATACCCTCAAAAAAGAAGGACTAGACAAAAATACATTGGTCGTATTTACCAGCGATAACGGCCCCTGGCTATCCTATGGCAACCATGCCGGTAGTAGCGGCGGCCTACGCGAAGGAAAAGGGACCAGCTGGGAAGGTGGTATCCGCATACCTTGTATCATGCGCTGGCCTGGTAATATCCCCGCCGGTACCATCTGCAACAAACTGGCCGCTACCATCGATCTCCTGCCTACTATCACCGCTATATGTAAAGCACCATTACCGGCTAAAAAAATTGATGGCGTCGACATTTATGGACTGATGATAAATGATACACAGGCAAACCCAAGAGACGAACTAGCCGTATATTATGAAGTAAATAGCCTCCAGGCCATCCATAAAGGCCCCTGGAAACTCGTATTCCCGCATCGCAGTCGTACCTACAAACAAAACCTGCCAGGCTACGACGGATTCCCCGGCGCACAGCCTATGACCAACGTAGGCCTCTCCTTGTACGATATGAGACACGACCCGGGAGAAACACTCGACGTCAAAGAACAATTCCCAGACGTCGTTAAAACACTACAGGCAGCAGCAGATAAATATAGAGCAGAGCTGGGAGATGACCTCACCAGCCAGAAAGGTGCCGCCAGAAGACCCGCTGCCCAACTGAAATGAAAAAAATAATTGTAGGCAACCAAAACTAAAAAGACCTTTATAAGATACCTACCCACCGCTGCGTTATCCTGTGCAACAGGCCGATACATAGTGGGAAATGTACTTTTTACAGGTTCAATGGGCTAATATTCCAATCGTCGTGTGTAAATCGTTGTTTAATAGCCAGATACTCTAAATGAAAAGCTCATAATATCAACCTATCGCCTACGTTTTATATATTATTTTAATATAAAACAATTTGCTAATTAATATCAATAGAAAAACCATATACTTATCCGATTGACTGCTGCGGGTATTTGTTTCAAATTTGTTTCCGTATGGAGACCGTGTATTCTATGTAGTCCGGCTTTTCCCCATACTACCTTCGAGACTTGCAGATACCCGGAATAAGGTTTTCAACAGAATTATAACCCAAAAAGATATATATGAAAAAAGTGCGGCGCACTGATGCAGGTCATGCGGGAATGGTGGATGCTTTAGAGATTGCCGGTATGCGTGGGGATACCAGGCAAATAGCCAGCCAACTGGCTAAAGATATATGCAACATAGTATTCATGGACATAGACATCCCAGGCATGACAGCCATTGAAATAGCAAGTATTGTAAAGGCAGCTTATCCTGATATTAATGTCATACTACTGAGTATACATGAGGGTAAGGAAGAAGTAAAACAGGTTGTACAAGGTGGCAACACACAAAAGATACCTCCGGTATCCCTGTCAGAATTCATCTCCCAAGTGTATGAAGCGGCCGTTCAGTCAAACATGATCGCCGTAGAAAAGGTCCTCGCCTTCTTTAACCGGCGTGCCGCACACCGCCCTCCCGTAGATAGCTACGGACTCTCGTCCAGAGAACTGGAAGTACTCAGCAGGCTCGTCAGCGGAGACACCTACAAAAAGATCGCAGAACATTGTCATATCAGCGTAGGGACCGTACGGTCCCATATTATGAATATCTATCGCAAACTGGAAGTGAATACACGCTCCGCCGCCATCGTTAAAGCATTGAAAGAAAGATTGGTTCGCGGACTCTGACAAAAACATCACAGCCAACTAAAAAGATAGACGCACCACATCACCGGATCACCCGCTTTTGCACTTTGCCTAATTTCAGGTAAATTGCCCGCATGGATACGTCCGTAACAGATTGGGAGGAATTTCTGAATGGGGACATGCAAGCCTTCGGCAGAATATACGCCAGGTTTGCCCCCCTGCTGTATAACTATGGCCGTAAACAAACAGCTTCCCCCGCACTCGTAGAAGACTGCATCCAGGACATATTTGAATATATCCTCGCACACCACCGGCAACTATCACCCGTAAATAACGTCAAAGCATACCTGCTCACCGCATATCGCCGCGCCCTCCTCCAAAAACTAACCACCGAACGCAAAACAACCAACATAGACACCTCCACATCCCCACTGAGCAACTTCGAACTCGTCATATCCCCCGAAAGTCAACTGATACAATCCCAAAGCCACCTCGAACGCAGACGTAAAGTCGTACACGAACTCAATATCCTGCCCGCCCGCATGAAAGAAGTACTCTACCTGCGCTTCTACGAAAACCTCCCCTTTGAAGATATCGCCGCCATCATGCACATCGACCAGCGATCCGTCTATAAAATGGTCTATAAAGCTTTCGGTAAACTGCGGCAAAAATTAGTCGACTTCCCCCTATGGCTCCTCTCATCCGCCATCATATCCCTCTCCTGGTCCTGGTAATATCCCCCTCCGCAGCGCCCCTCAAAAAAAAATTGTAATACAAAGGGATAAAATCAATAACCCTCCCCTCTATAGCAGGTACAAACAGGCGATCGCTCATGGAATGGAAGGACTATGCAGACTTTACAGTAGAAGATTTTCTTACGGACGACTTTTTTATGGAATGGGTGCTGCACCCCGACACAGAAAATAAATTATTCTGGGAAGAATGGCAGCAACTATATCCGGAGAAAAAAGCCGTACTGCAAGAAGCTCGCAATATCATGTTATCCCTGGAATACCAGCAACACAAAATGCCGGAACAAAGCTATGATCGCATCTGGCATGCCCTGCACGAGAAAATGGACACCATGCTCCCAGAACCGGCCCCAACCTTAAATACCCGCCGGTTCAAATGGTACCGGGTTGCCTCCGCTGCCGCTATCATCGCATTGGCTTTCGCTTCCTACTGGTGGCTCCGCCCGGAAGAAAAGGTTATATACACCAGCACATTCGGCGAAAGTAAAAAAATCACCTTGCCAGACAGCACCGTCGTAATACTAGCTCCCCATTCCCAACTGCATACCTCCGTATTTCACAGCGCTGGCAAAAAAAGAGAAGTATGGCTGGACGGAGAAGCGTACTTTATAGTAAAAGAACAAACCACCGACGCAGCTGCCTTTACCGTACATGCAGGCCCCCTGAATATTGAAGTGTTAGGCACGGAATTTAATGTCAATAATTACAATGGCCGCACCAGCGTCGTACTGGAAAGCGGAAAGATCGCACTCCAGGATGTGAAACGCCAACAGGCACGCATCATCATGGAACCGGGTGAAATGGTAGCATTCCGCAAAGGCGAAAAAAACTATACAAAAGAACGGGTTAAACCAATAGAATATATCACCTGGTTACAACATGAATTAGCGTTCGATCGCGCTACCCTCGAAGAGGTCGCCATAGAACTCTACCGCCGGTTCGGTATCCGCCTGCAATTTGCTGACCCAGCACTAGAACAGGAACTATTCAGCATCAAACTAAAACAACCTGACTATAACCTCGCACTGGAAGCAATACAGGAAGCTTTCAGCCTGCAATTGAGCAAACAAGATGATAGCACATATCTGCTGAGCCGCTGACAAACCGCCGCAGATCAACGCTGTTTTTTTATTCCACAATGTGAACTATTTGAACAAAATGTCGCACACTATTCTACTGTATATATCTAAAAATTCATCGTTATGAAAATAACAGGTACTTATGCCGGGGGTGTCATGCTGGTACTTGCATTGACCACGGCCTCGCCGCTCTATGCACAGGATCTGGCCTTTCACCGGGCGCAACAACAACCAGAACAACCTATACCGCCCTCTTCTAAAGACACACCTTTATCACTAAAAAAGGTCCTCGAACAACTGGAGCAATCCTATAAGGTAAGCTTCGCCTACAATGCACGCCTCGTCTCCGGTAAAACAGTACCGGCCACAGCCCTGGGCAATCAGACGCGCCCCCTGGATGAATTGTTGTCCGTAATACTGCCTCCCCTGCAGCTGCGGTATAAACAAATAGAACAACGTGTCTATGTCATCCAGGCAGCAACCTCCACCGCGCTGCCACCCAATGCAACACCCAACACATCGGGTCACAACCTGCAGGAAACCACTGCTGTGACCGATCATGTAACACAAAATGAACCTGTCAAAGGAAAAGTAACCGACAAAGAGGGTACCGGCCTGCCGGGCGTAACCATCCGTGTCAAAGGTACCAGCGCTGGTACCACCACCGGTCCCGATGGCAGCTTCACTCTTAATGTACCTCCAGGTGCAGATGTACTACAGGTATCCTATGTAGGATATCTCGCTCAGGAAGTACCACTGGCTGGAAAAAAAGAGATCAGCATCACCCTGCAGTCCGGCGAAAGCCAACTCCAGGAACTGATAGTGGTCGGCTATGGCACCCAACGCAAAAAAGACCTGACAGGATCCATCTCCTCTGTTAAAGGAGAAGAACTGTCCAGACAACCGGTCCTAACCGCCACACAGGCCGCACAGGGTAAAATAGCTGGCGTACAGGTCATCTCCTCCGGTCAGCCCAACACACAACCGCAGATCAGGGTACGCGGTACCGGCTCCGTAATGGCTGGTGCCAACCCCCTCTACGTAGTAGATGGTGTACTCACAGATGACATCCGCAATATCAGCACCGCCGATATCCTCACCATGGACATCCTCAAAGATGCTTCCGCAGCCATATATGGTGTAAGAGCCGCCAACGGCGTTATCATCATCACCACCCGCAAAGGAAAAGCAGGCAAAACACAACTGAGGTATGATGCCAACGTAGGCTTCCGCCAACCTGCCAACCTCGTGAAAATGGCAGACCGAAATCAGTACATCGACTTCCTCAAAGAAACCGCCCCCGGAAAAGATCCTATCAACGATGGATACGTCTACGGTGGCACCACTAACTGGTATAAAGAAGTACTGCGCAACGCATTTCAGATGAATCACAACCTGTCCGTCGCAGGGGGCTCCGATAAACATACCTACTTCCTCAGCGGTGGATACATCCAGGAAGATGGTATCATTCAAACTAACAACTTCCGCCGCTTCACCTTCCGCGCCAACAACGATGTCAACCTCTCCGACAAATGGAAACTGTCCTCACAGTTGTCATACTCCCGCGCCGATGGCAGAGACGTAGAACTGAAAGATACCTATCGCAGCATCTACCGCGCCGCGCCCATCGTTAAAGCAGAAGATGGTGGCCGATATGGTAACACCTCCGGATGGGGTAATGTGACCAACCCATTACTGGCACTCAATAAAAGAAATGATACCCGCCAGGAAAGCCGCTTCCAGGGCAACCTCGGCCTGGAATTCAATCCGGTATCATTCCTGAAATTCCGATCCGCTTTCAACGCAGACATCAAATTCGGCAACGACAGAGTATACCTGTACAAGTTTGATAACGACGACAAAACTTTCCTCGCCGCAGGAGGTAACCAACGCGTTCAAAACAGCACCCTCACCCGCGAAGAATACCGCTCTCAGGGATGGGTATGGGATAATACCGTAACATTCGATAAAACATTCGGCAAACATAGCCTCACCGTACTCGCCGGCTCCGTAACAGAAGGATTCTATAGCACCTCGCTCAAAGGATCCAGGATCAACGTACCCGAAAGCAAAGACCTCTGGTACCTCGATCTCGGAAACCCCGACGTTCAGTCTACCCTCAATAACGTCGCCGATAAATATGCCCGGCAATCATTTGTAGGTAGGGTCAACTATGGCTTCGATGGTCGCTACCTCCTGAGCGCTTCCCTCCGCGCCGACGGTAGCTCCAAATTCCGTGAGAAATGGGGCTACTTCCCGACAGTAGGACTGGGATGGGTACTCTCCGAAGAAGGTTTCCTCAAGGAAAATAAAACACTTAACTTCCTGAAACTACGGGGTAGCTGGGGGATCCTCGGTAACGACAACATCCCGACCAATGCCTATATCACTACCGCCAACATCAATATCCCATATATCATTGATAACAACGTAGTATTAGGCGCCACCATCAAAGATATCAAAGACCCTAACCTCAAATGGGAAACAACCACCCAGTTCGATATCGGATTCGAATTCGCCTTACTCAACAACCGCCTCGCAGGTGAAGTAGACTACTATAACAAAAAGACCACCGATGCATTGACCATCGTCAACACACCAGCCATACTCGGAGATGCAGACAACTCCTACATCACCAACGCCGCATCTTTCAGAAACACCGGCTTCGAACTGTCCCTCAACTGGAAAGATAACATCAATAAAGATTGGGGATATAGCATAGGGGGGAACATCACCTTCAATAAAAATGAACTCACAGGTCTCAACGGCGGACAAGCCCTCCTCGGTGGTAACATCGACAATCGCTTCGTAACCCGCTCCGACAACGGTTATCCCGTAGGTAGCTTCTACATACTGAAATCCATGGGCGTATTTCAGTCCCAGGAAGAAATAAATGCCTACCGGGATAAAAATGGCAACCCCATCCAACCGGGTGCAAAACCTGGCGACCTGAAATATCAGGACACCAACGGTGATGGCGTGATCAACGATGCTGACCGCCAATACATGGGCACCTTCCAACCTAAATGTTTCTATGGATTTAACCTCGGTGTGAACTACAAAGGATTCGACCTCACCGCCGATTTCTATGGCAACGCAGGCAACAAAATTTACAATGGTAAAAAGATCTTCCGACCTCAGCCAACAGATAATATTGAAGCCGCCTACGCCGACGCCCGCTGGAAAGCAGATCGTCCTTCGTCTACCGACCCGAGAGTGATCACATTGGGAATGCCCCATTCCTCTTACTTCCTGGAAACAGGCTCCTACCTGCGGTTGAATAACCTGACAATAGGATACACCATCCCCGCTGCTCGCCTCAAAGTGATCGGCATTAATAGCTTCCGGGTATATGGTACCGCACAGAACCTGTTCACCATCACCCGATACTCCGGCTTCAGCCCCGAACTACCGGGTGGTGCCATCGATGATGCCGCCTCCACCAACAACAAAAGCGGTATCCTGGATGCAGGTATCGAACTGAGTTCCTATCCAACTACGCGCACCTTCGCCGTAGGTGTTAATGTTTCATTCTAAATAAAGAGCCATGAATAGCTTTTTCAATAAAAAAATAATGCTGCGGGGTTGCATGACCTTGATGCTGGTGGGCACATTCTCCGCTTGTAATAAATATCTCGATGTACCTCCACAAGGACAGATAGACCAGGAGGCCGCAGGTAAAGATCCCGAAGCAGCAGATAAACTGGTACTGGGAGCCTACAACACCTTGTGGGAAAGTAACGTACATGGGTTCAGCTATATCGGTATGACCAACATCGCCTCCGATGACGCCGACAAAGGCAGCAACCCCGACGATGGCAGGTTCACATTGGGCACCCTCGACGACCTCTCCATGAATAGCAACCTCTCCCAGCTCAATGAGATCTGGAAAGGATATTATATCGCCATTACCCGTACTAACCAGGCACTGGCAGCCTTAGCCACCAGCCCGCTCGATGATGCAAAGAAAAATCGCCTCATCGGCGAAGCCAGGTTCCTCCGCGCATACTGCTACTTCAACCTCGTACGTTTCTTCGGTGGCGTACCCCTGGTAGATAAAGTATTGACCCCGCAGGAATCACTGACAGAAAAATACCAGACCAAAGCCACCAAAGAACAGGTCTACGCACTCATCCAATCCGATCTGGAGTTCGCATTGGCCAACCTGCCCATAAAAGGAGGTACAGGTGCGAATGTCGGCAGAGCCAGCAAGGGCGCCGCCGCAGGCATGCTGGCCAAAGTATCACTCTACCTCCAGAACTGGCAACGGGCATTCAGCCTCTCCGATAGCATCGTTACACAGAAAGTAGGCGACTACGGCCTGCTGCCCAACTATGTGGATATATGGAGAGAAACCGGCGCCAATGGCCGGGAATCCATCTTCGAAGTAGAGACCGGCATCAACTCCCTCTGCGAAGCGGCGATCCCCAACTACGCCGAATGCCAGGCGCCACGCGCTGGTGGCAAGTTCGGATGGGCCGACCTCGGATGGGGCTTCAGCACCCCGTCGCAGTCACTGGTCGATGAATATGAAGCAGGAGACAAACGTATGAACGCCACCGTGATCTTCATCGGCGCCAAAGGCACCTTCCTCTGGGACGGATTCCGCATACCTTCCCGCGACTCCGTAGAAAATGACCGCTACAACTATAAATCCTATCACAGCCAGATCCGCGAAAAGAACTGTGGCAAACGTGACCGCCTGCCCAAAAACTTACGCATACTGAGATACGGAGAAATATTACTCATACACGCAGAAGCAGCCCTCGCATTAGGCAACAGCGGCGCCGCCGTATCCGATATCAGCGACCTCCGTGTACGCGCCGGCCTCCTCCCAGTAAGCAGCGTTACCCGCGAGTCCATCTGGCACGAACGCCGCGTCGAACTGGCCATGGAACATGATCGCTTCTTCGATATCGTCAGACAAGACCAGGTACAACCTGGCAGAGCCGCCGCCGCCTTCACCAAACATGGCAAAACTTACGTTAGGGGCAAGAACGAAGTATTCCCCATCCCCCAACAACAAATAGACTTCAGCCAGGGCAAACTGGTACAGAATAACGGGTACTAATAACCTGTCAACGATCATAACCGCAGATCCCCTAAGATTTGTGCACGGCCGGTGGGCAGGGCGCCCTCCGGCCGTTTCTTTTATAAAACGAAATCAGCGTATCATGAAACAGATGAAAGGACTGAGCTTAGTACTTTTGGTGGTCTTAATGACCGGAACACAGCTGCTGGGACAATCACAAAAAACAACACCACAACAGCTGAGCGATACCGCATTACTGACACTGGTGCAACATCGCACCTTCGACTATTTCTGGAAATTCGCACACCCCGTATCCGGTCTCGCCCCCGAACGTACCACCACCCCCGATACCGTCACCATAGGTGGCTCCGGATTCGGCGTAATGGCGCTACTCGTAGGAATAGAAAGAGGATTTATCACTCGCGAAGAAGGACTGCAACGAATGCTCAAAATAGTCAACTTCCTCGTCAGAGCCGATCACTATCACGGCATATGGCCGCATTGGATGAATGGCTCCACCGGCAAAACCATCCCATTCAGCCGTAAAGACGATGGCGGCGATCTCGTAGAATCCGCTTTCATGTTCCAAGGACTCCTCTGCGTACGCCAATACTTCGATGGCAACGACCCTAAAGAAAAAGAACTGCGCGATAAAATCGGCTGGCTCTGGAACGACGCAGAATGGAACTGGTACACCCGCGACGGACAAGATGTCCTCTACTGGCACTGGTCCCCCAACAATGGCTGGTCCATGAACCATCCCATCCGCGGCTATAATGAATGCCTCATCACCTACATACTGGCAGCTGCCTCCCCCAAATATCCCATCTCCCCCCGCGTATACCACCAGGGATGGGCACAAAGCAGCCACTTCAATAATGGAAAAGAATACTACGGCATCAAACTGCCCCTCGGATTCGACTACGGCGGCCCTCTGTTCTTTACACACTACTCCTTCCTCGGCCTCGACCCAAGAGGACTGAAAGACAGGTACGCCGATTACTGGGAACAAAACAAAAATCACGTACTCATCAATAGACAATACTGTATCGACAACCCTAAAAAATTCAAAGGGTACAGCGCCGACGCATGGGGCCTCACCGCCAGCGACAGCAAAAGTTTCTACGACGCACATTCCCCCACCAACGACCTGGGCGTCATCACACCCACCGCCGCATTATCCTCCTTCCCATATACACCTAAATACTCCATGCAGGCACTGAAGTATTTCTATTACAAACTGGGCGACAAGATTTGGAAAGAATATGGCTTCACAGATGCTTATAGCGAAACCGATCAATGGTATGATTATCAATACCTCGCCATCGACCAGGGCCCTATCGTCGTCATGATAGAAAACTATCGCACCGGCCTCCTCTGGAAACTATTCATGTCCTGCCCCGAAATACAACAGTCACTCAATACATTAGGCTTCAAAAGAGATACGCCGCCCGCTAATAAATAACAAAAAAGCCGCAGTCATCCACTGCGGCTTTTTTGTTTAATTCTATTTTAAATACTAAATTTATTAGCATAATATTGCTAATAAAATTGTCACACATGATGCCGTTACCCGTTCAGGACTACTTCGAAGAAGAAGTAGACGTTGCCAACCTGTTAGGAGTCTCCCCCCAGCAAGTATTTCGGTTCGAAATGACCGGTCCCAGTATGGAAGAAGCCAATATACCCAATGGCGCCATCCTCATCATCGATCGTACCGTCAAACCCAATCATGGCGATATCATACTGGCCACACTCAATGGCGAATATACTGTCCGCCGCCTCGTAAAGATCCATGCCGGCTGGGTACTGCATCCCGAAAACCATGCCTATACCCCACACCTCATTCGGGAAGGAGATGAATTCGAAGTATGGGGCGTCGTTAAAACAGTGGTCATCAGACTGAAGTGATCAGATGATCCATATGACCAGGCGGCATCAACAGACTGGAAGGATTGTGGCCGAAATACTGCTTGAAAGCATAAGAGAAATGCGAAAAATTCTCAAACCCCACCTCGAGATATACATCCGACGGCCGCATGCCCTTCTCCTTGATCAGGTAACGCGCCTCCTGTAACCGCCGCTGCTGCAACCACCGGCTGGGAGAGGTGTGAAAGATCTTCTCAAAATCCCGCTTAAACGTAGCCAGACTACGCCCGGTCAGATACGCAAATCGCTTCAGGTCCACATTGAAACGAAATCGCTGCTGCATAAATGCCTCCAGGTCGATCTTGCCCGGCGTCGTAAAATCAAACAGCACATCCCTCAAACGGGGCGCCGTATTGATCAGCAACAAGATCGCCTCATTCACCTTCAACGATAGTAAGCCCTCACTCCAGCCGTCAGGCTGGGCCATATAGGGCTCCAAAGACTTAATATAATGCTGTAACGCCGGCGTCGCAGGGAGGTCGATCACCTCATCCGTACCTACCCGCTGCGTAGCCGCGTAACCATACTCCATACTGAAATTCCGTAAAGCCTCCTGCCTTAAATGCACCGAGATCGACTTGAACGCACCCCCGCCCTCCGGTGGTAACTTCACAAACTTACCCAACCGGTTCCGCCTGGCAAACCGGAACTCACCTGCCCCTATATAAGACTCCTGGTCGCCGTCATTCACGCGTAACGTCCCCGATACCACATAGGTTAATACATGATCCGCAACAAATTGCTCCCCAACCCGGCTCGTGGTATAATAGCAGGAATAAGTGATCTGTTGCATAATACCTTGCTCATTAGACTTCTGCATACAATTGCGGTTATATTGTTATGACAAAAAAGAGGCAGTCTCCGGTAAAGAAGAACTGCCGTCTTTCCCTTATACAAAGGTCGGGTGAATGGAGGCTTCGCTGTTTTGCCTAAAAGTTCAATTTATTTTGCTTAAAAGCTCAATTATGGAGCGGACTGGTATATCTTAAGTCCACCTTTCCTGTATCATTCCTATAGCTAACCTATAGCCATCCTATATGCCAGAGCTTATTGCCGGGGTACCACCTTCACCAGCAAGGCATCCTTCGCAGGCACCGTCAGCTCGATAGTAGCCTGCGCTGTCCCGACAGTCCCCAGCACCTTATCTGTCATAAAGTCCCGGATCTCATATGCCCCGGCTTTCAACCCCGTCTCCTGCCGGCTGAATTGCGCGGTAAAAGGCTGGGAGAGATGGAAGTTAAATGCCGATAGCAACAGCGTATCGCCAGCCAGGAAAAATCGCAATTGCTGGTCCATCCCGTTGCCCTCCGGGAAAGAGAGGGGCGTAAACGCCCGGGGATGGCTGAAAAAGGCACTGACCGCCGGATGGTTCAGGTATTGCTGCGCCCTGCTCACCGCCAGCGGCTCCCGCAGGTCAGAACCGTCACCGAGTATACTGCCCAGCGTGATCATCGAAAATAAACGCACCTTCACCTCCATCTCACTCAGGTCCGGATGCTTTTGGAAATGTTTCATAATGGCTACATCCATATTCGTATAAGGCCATAAAGTACCCTGCACCCACCAGAGATGAGCAGCCGAGATCATAGAGGCTGCCGTACTACCATAGTGTGGAAAACCAGCCTGGTCATTCCTGAAATGAGAATACACATCCGTCGACACAAAACGCGTATGCGCATACTGATGAGGGAACATGGGAGAGATCGCCATCGTAAAAAACACATCCGGCCCCATGATAGAATCCGTCAGGTGCCGCAACAGCTTCATCCCGTAATTATAAGCCTGAATACCGGTCGTCACCTGTGGATCGTAATGTTTCACCGATTCCAGCGACCCGGCCGAAAGGAAGTCGATCTTGATAAAAGTAGCACCGATCGCCTTCGCCCGCTGTAAATGATAGATGATATACTGCCGCGTCGCCGGATGCGTAGGGTCCAGCGGAAACGCACTCCAGTCCCCCTTTTTATAGGGCACAGGCTCACCCTTGTTATCCCTTAACACCACATCGCTGAGCAGGTGATCAGAGCCTTGCAGCTTCGCCGTATACAAAGCATTCGCCCAGTTCCAATTAGCAAATGGAATAAAATAAAAACCGATCTGCTGCCCCTTCTTCCGGGCATACTGTCCAATAGAGCGTAATATGTTGGTAGTATAGATCTGCTGATCGTAAGAATCTATGCTGATCACCGGCGACGCATATTGATTGAAATGCTGCATACCCTTCCATACATCTATCACCTTCAATACACCGGCAGGCATCATCACCTTTTCATAGCCCAATACCCCCTCTACACCAAAACTGTTCCAATACACCGGCGCCGGACCAGCCCACTTCCTCGCAGGGGCTACCAGCGTATTACCTTGCCCATACTGCACCAGGCACTGACGCACATCATCGCCCGCTCCCAGAAATAGCAATGGTCCCTGTACCGAAGTACCGGATATCAACCCGTGAGGGATCACATCATGTGTACCGTCATATCCGCCCATTGAGGCGGGCAGCGATGGCTGATCAGGAGTAGAGACACCGCCATACATCACGAGCGAATCCAGCGTACCGGCCTTCACCCCGCCACTATACCGGATACCGGTCTTCCAGTTATCATGTGTGATACTGCCGGCCACCAGCCCCGCCCTCGTCTCCTGGTCGGAGATAGCGATCAGTTCATGGCTGATACCGGATAATGATCCCTTCCCCTGCGCAGGCCAGGCCTGCGTCATCACATCCACCCAGTTGTCATTGTCAAATGGAAAATCTGTCAACCGCGGCGCCCGCCCAGGCAACTGCAGCCGGCCTCCTTGCCCTTGCAATAATGCCAGCGGCGCAATATGCCGCGTCGATACCGTATGCCGGCTGCCTTCCTTCGCTTCCGCCTCCACACTGATCAATACATATGCATGCGTCTTGTACAGCGTAATATGCTGTATCAACCGCACCGGCTGCTGAGCATCCTCGTGTACCACATTCAGACAAATACCCTGTCCCATAGGGTCCTGTATATCGTCCGTTGTATAACTGTGCTCACGCATCCCCGTACTCTGTAACATCCCCAATGCCTGATCCTCAAAATAGGCAATCGTACGGTCCAGCTGTATGCCATTACGGAATTGGTAACTGATAGATCCTTGCTGCTTATCCAACACCACCGTCAAATGATCGTTCGATAACGTATAATGATCCTTGCTGTCCTGTACGGTCTGACTATACGCCGTAATACCTACGTGTAAAACTGCTCCTAACAGCAGTAGCCGCTTCAATGAAAAAAATGATGTCTGCATAATTATCAATAACCTGGGTTCTGATCTGCCGGTTTTAAAGCAGTATTCGTCTCAAATTCTTTGGCTGGTATTGGCAGTAACAGATGTTTCTGCGTCATATTGGAACTGGCTTCCGCATTATAGGCACGTGTCTGTGTCAGCAGCTGATCCGTGCGTTTCAGATCAAACCAACGCCATCCCTCAAAGCCCAGCTCCCGCATTCTCTCTTTAAGTAACTCCGCACGCAGGGTCGATTGCGCTGGCGAATGACCGGGTATGTTCTCCCAATTCACCAACCCCGCACGACTGCGGATCTTATTCAGATAGGTCAATGCCTCTGATGTATTGCCCAACTCATTCTGCGCCTCCGCGTACATCAGCAACACATCCGCATATCGCAAATAGTACAGGTTCCTGGACGACTCACCGCCATTCCGCGATACCCCGGCCGTAATGTCATACTTCTTAACATGCGGCTTACCCACATCACCCCACCAGGAATAATCTACCTCCTGCCCGTCCGCATTGAAAAACCGGCTGCGCACAGAAGCATCCTTACGCTTATCCGCAGCCGACTCAAAACTGCTATTATAATAATCTGTAGAGATCACCACATGACCACCACCTCCAGGATAAGTGTTGGGAATATGCCACCCGCCTAAAGTACTGGCAAGGTTGTTCGTATTGTTGTTCTCATTGGAACATTGTATCTCAAACAACGACTCCGCATTGTTCTCATTCTCCTCCTTAAACAGGTCGGCATAATTAGTCAACAGCCGTACTACCGTAGACGATAGGAGAGGAGATAGTGTCTGCTGCGCCAGCTGATACTCCTTACGGGTCAGGTATACCTTGCCCAGCAAGGCAATAGCAGCCTCCTTGTTAGCCCTGCCCACATTGCCGGGTCCCTTGTTGCTGAGATGTTCCGCCGCAAATTTCAGATCGGCAATGATCAATGCATACACATCTTCCGTGGCTGCCCGCGGATAACCGCCCTTGGCATCAGCTTCCGCTTTCACCTGCTCCGTATGCAAAGGCACCGGCCCGAAGAACTGTACCAGCTGAAAGTAAAATACCGCACGCAAGAACTTCGCCTCCGCAGACAGCCGGTCCTTTGCCGCCCCAGGCGCACTCGCCCCGGGAATATAACGGATGGCTATATTCGCATTGCTGATACCTTTGTACAGCGTATTCCACATGCCTTCCACCAACTGATTCTGTGGCGTAAGCAGGTTATTGTAATTGTTGATACCAGCATAGTGCGCCCAGTAACCACCCCATGTAGCCACAAATGCGGTGGTCTTCCCTTCGTCAGTACCCACTACGCCCAAAAAATAATAGTCAGATCGCTTTAGCTCCAACAGCTGACGGTACACACCGGTCAATCCGGCCGTAGCACCGGCTTCGTCCTTATACAACCGGTCCGGTGTTACAAACACCTCGGGTTTAATGTCCAGCTGCTTGCTGCAGGAAGTGAAAAAAATACCGGCACTCACTGTCAGAACAGCCGCTGCCTTATATAGTGATGTTGTGTAATTACGCATGAATAAAAGGTTTTAAGATTACAGACTGAGTTGAACACCTGCCAGGAACGTCCGGTAACGCGGGTACACATCATACTGACTCACCCCGATCTCAGGATCTATACCCTTGTACTTCGTGATCAGGAATGGCTCCATCACCTGCGCATACACCCGCAGTGAATTCACCTTGAGCTTACTCAGCATCTTCGCAGTAAAGTCATAGGAAAGTGTAATATTCCGGATACGGATGAAATCCCCTTTCTGTACAATAAAGCTGGACGTACCCGCCGGCAGCGTACGCACAGAACGGCCAAATACATTAGGCCTCGGCAGATCCGTCTGTGTGTGCTCCGGTGTCCAGTAATTCAATCCCGATTTCAGGATACGGCGACGGTTATCTGTAGAATACAGGTAATCCTGGTAAGCACGGTTACTGATATCCTGCCCGTACATATAGTTGGCAAATACCACCAGCGAGAATTGTTTGAACCGCACATAGTTCCAGATACCTCCCCATCCCTTCGGCACGGTACGGCCTACAATAGTACGGTCGAACTGGTTGATCACCCCGTTACCGTCCATATCCTTAACACGTACATCTCCGGGCCGGCCACCGGGATTTAATTTGAAATCATCCCCGGCATTGTACAACCCGTCATACACATAGTCCACGATCAGGCTGTTAGGCGCTTCGCCTACCTTCAGGTAAGGACTGAGCGAATCCCTGCCGGGCAACAACGACGTCACCTTAGAACGGTACTTCGACCAGTTGATATCCAGCTGCCAGTCAAAATTTTTGGTCTTCACCGGCGATACCTTCAGGCTCACATCCATACCGCGGGTATTCATCTCCGCTACATTGATCCATTTCGTATCGAAACCTTGCGATACCGGCAAGTCAGCCCGCAATAACAAGTTGCGTACGTTCTTGTTGTAATAATCAAAACTGACCCGGATACGGTCATTGATAATAGCCAGATCCACACCGGCATTGAATTGATGTTGGCTCTCCCATTGCAAAGCATCATTACCCAGCACACTGCCGTTTACCTGGTAACCGGTTGTCTGCGTACTGCCATTGAAAGGATAAGCTGCCGCATTCATACGGAAAAAGGTAGCATCCCAGGGAATCTCCTGGTTACCGATCACACCATAACTTACACGCAACTTCGCATCACTCAGTACCGTCTTCGTCCGGATACCGATAAAAGGTTCGTCTATTAATCGCCATGCACCACTGACAGAAGGGAACACCCCGTATTTGTTCTTCGATCCAAAACGCGAAGAGCCATCCCGGCGCACCGTACCATTCAGGATATAACGGTCCTTATACTTGTAGATCACACGCCCCAGCAAAGACTGTATCGCCCAGTTGAAATAATCACTGGAAATATTATCCCGCCGGCTGGCCAGCGACATGTTTTTATATGTCAGCTCATCAGTCGGAAAGCCCGATGCCTCCTCATAATTCCACTCCTGCCGGCGTCGCTGATAAGTGAAACCACCAAGGAAATTGAAGGAGTGGTGCTGATGAGGATTGTAATCATAGGTCAACGTATTCTCCCACAACATATCCCGGTAACCAAAATTCTGTGCCTTCGCTACCCCGTTTTTCGAGAAGCCATTACTGGTCGTCCGCGGATAATATTCGAATTGCTGGTTCTTGTAAATGTCTACGCCAAAGCTGGAACGGAACTGAAGATCCTTGATCACCTTGTATTCTACATACACATTCGCAATATAACGGTCGTCTACACGCTGTATAGGCGATTCGGTCAGCGTTACGGGGTTGTTGAATTGTATGTTGCCCGAAGAGGGGTCTATGTTCGAAGACGGTGTACCGTCATCATTGTAGATAGGAAACAAGGGGCTCATGGTCACCGCATTGTAGTAGGTCTCATTACTTACCACCTTGTTATTGATATGTGAGAAGTTAGAGTTGATACCGGCCTTTACTTTATCATTCAGCTCCGACTCTACATTCGCTTTCACAGAATAACGTGTGAAGTTGGAACCGCGGATGATACCGTCCTGGTTCAGGTAGTTGCCGCTCAGGTACAGTTTGTTCTTGCCTACACCGTTAGATACACTGAGCGTATGGCTCTGCATAGGGGCCGGCCTCGTTACTACCGATTCCCAGTCATACCACTTACGGTTAGCAATGCTCTTCAGCTCCAGCGGATGGAATAGTTTAGCATCCGCAGCAGAATCGCCGATCGGCCATGCCCGCGGATCTTCATCGCTCCACCCCAATCGGCGCAAATGCACGTAGTCGTCAATGTTGTCAATAAAATCATACCCTTTTACGATCTTCTGCACCCCGTAATAAGCGTCATAGTTGATGCTGGCCCTGCCGGTACTGGCTTTTTTGGTCGTGATGATAACCACCCCTTCCGCTGCCCTGGCGCCATAGATAGCAGCTGCAGAAGCATCCTTTAATACATCAATTGATGCTACGTCATTCGGATTGATCTCGCGCAAGTCGCCGGTAGTGATCACACCGTCCACCACATAAATAGGACCAGCGCCCTGCGTAATAGAGTTAATACCGCGTATCTTCACATTAGTACCGGCGCCGGGCTCATGTCCCGTATGCTGTACCTGCATACCGGGTATACGCGATTGTAACGCCCCGTTGATAGTCGTTACCGGCATCTGTTTGATCTCATCACCCGATATGCTCGAAATAGCACTGGTGATATCTTTCTTCTTTTGCTTACCATATCCGATCACCACCACATCCTCCAGGTCAGAGGCCTTTTTAGTGAGTAGTATTTCTACCGTAGCCTGCCCCTCACTCAATTCCACACTCTTGGAAGCATAACCTACATAACTGACCATAATGATCGCCTTACCTTCAACAGACAAACGGAACATACCGTCAGCATCTGCTCTCGATGCACCTGACTTACCCAGTATGCTCACACTGGCCCCGGCCAGCGGTAACCGGCTGCCGGCTTCTAATATTTTTCCGGTTAGTACAGATGTGATTTTCTGCTGCCCAAGCCCCCGCTGTGGATATAGGACGGGTAAAGCCGCAAGCAGCATAATGAATAGAAACAGTTTCTTCATGTGAACGTGTTTTGCGAATTTGATAGAATGATCCCCTTAAATTGATGATGGTTGATTATAATAGTATAGGCACAATACTCTAAATAGATGCTGCTGAAGTGAAATTTATTACTAACGTGAAATCATGACCTGGCAAACATATTATGCCGCCACTTACCTTGAAAAAATTACGTATACAATTACACGGTATACGCTCTCGCTATTTGTATCTCTTACGAAATTCGTAGATATCAACGTCGTTTACAATGGCGTTTATTATGAAACTGATGGATTATTATACGGTTCAGATGATAATGGACCAGCCAGTATAGATATACTGCACCTGGATTATATCAGTGTCTCACAATTGCTTCTTCTAGCTCTTCCAATGTCCTGCCTTTCGTCTCTTTCACTTTCCACCATACAAACAGCATTCCCAGCAGGCATATCACAGCATAGATATAAAATGTACTGTCTTTCAGATGAGCAAAAAGTATAGGGAAAGTAAATACCAATACAAAATAGGCCGCCCATAAGCTGATAACAGCAATAGAAGTAGCAGCACTGCGCACCTTCGTCGGGAAGATCTCCGATATCAATACCCAGGTCACCGGTGCCAGCGACATAGCATACAAACCAATAGCGGCCAGCAGGAACCATGATACACTCGCAGAATCCTCCGCCAGCATACGCACTACCAACAGGTACAGCAACGTCAGCCCCCCTGCGCCAATCAGCATCAGTGGCTTACGCCCCAGCTTATCTACCAGCAACATCGCCAGCAAAGTGAAGACCAGGTTCACCCCGCCGATGAATACCGTCTGTAACAACTGCCCGTCCTCCGGCACACCGATTATGGGGGAGAAAACGAAATGTCCAAAATAAAACAATAGAGAAAAGTGCGGCAAACGCACGACCATACTGAATTTCAGGCGATTTTAGCGTATTCTTCGTTTAAATACAAAACGTCCATTAGCATCAATTTTAGGTCAATTTTAAATACTAAACCAAACATATTTAAAAGCAGAAGGTCAATTAAACTGCTAAAACTTTAAGTTATTGATAACTAATTAACAATGATCTGATTTTTTAAATACGAAACGTCCATTTTTACTATTTTAAAAAAACTCCCGTATACGATCATTTTAAAAAATTTTAGAGTTGGACTGTCAGTTGGACTGTCAGTTGGACTGTCAAAACCTAAAGAAAAGATACAGATTCGAGAGGGGGAAATGCCCTGAAAACAGGGAAAAATGCCCTATATAGTGCGATTCGAGGGGGGAAACTGCCACTTTCCATACAAAATATAATTCTATTATCTATTTGATAATCAAGACATAGTGTTGTTTTGGGTTGCGTTTTTCAAAAAAAAACATTCATATACTTGGCTTTTGGGATTTGTGACCTGACTATTTTGATGCTTTTTATGTGTTTTTATTGAGCCAACCATGAATAAGCCACAGATTTTTAACTTTTGATTTAGGTATCTCAAATTCGTCAAACTCCGGATTTGCACTAATAAGTAAGAAGTATTCATCACTTTTTTTACTCTTCTTAATTTGCTTTAACAACCTTTTACTATCCGAAAGTACTATTCCGTAAATCTGTCCATATTCTAAATATTCTTGCCAATCTTCCTCCTTTGTACCAAACAATATTGCTCCTGGTTCGATTTGAGGCTGCATGCTCTTACCATAAGTCCTAAACGCAGTGCATCCGGCAAAATCTGGGACATCCATATAGTATGCTGGTTCAGAGTGCCTAATATCGTCATAGAAGGCTACCCCTTTTCCCGCCTCAAAATCGGTTTCATAAAATGCTATTCTTTCTTCACGGTCTGCCCGTATATGTCTCTTAAAACGGCCTTCAGGTGCTTTAATAAGCTCACCTTTTAACATTTCACCAATTCCAGTTATTAGCCAATCCGTACTAATATTCGCATTTGCGGATATTATTTTCTGGCATACATCAAATGACGGGTTCCCTTTTCTAGTACCTACAATATTCTCAATTACAGTTGGGGCAACACCGATCGCAGTTGCAAAGGCTCGTTTGTTTCCAGAATAGAGGTCGTCTATGATTTTTTTAACTCTTTGATTTACAGTCATTAGCGCAAATTATATTCTCAATTGCGAATTTTTTCGCTAAAATATTTGTTTTTATACGCAAATGCGCATAAACTTGCATTTGTAAAACATACAAAAACGTCTTCCATGAATAAAGGTAGAAAAATAAAATATGACTTCTGTAAAGCGCAGGTTATTAAATGTTTAGCGAAAGAATTTGACAAATCTGAATCTTATATAAGAATGATCCTAAACGATGCTTATAAGCCAGCATTCGCGAATGAAGTAAAGAAACGTTACGAAGAGAGATACCAAAGACTTGTTGCTGCGGCTCAATAAACCTTTTGATCACTATGGACTATTTTAATAACATATTATGTCTTAATCACTCGGAATTGGTTGGCGGAATAATCTCCGCGGACAACTATGACAGTCTGGTTAGGCGACAAAAAATTGAAATAGTTAGACGCGGATGTTATGGCACCCCTGCGCTAATAAGTTACAACAGCCTTCCTGAGCGTCTTAAAAAAGCGGTCTGTGAAAAATATGGTGATCCATATGCCGGGGCTGTTGCCTCTCCGTTTAAAAGTGCATGGATATACGACGGGGCTGCTTTTAACTTTTTTGATTCCTACCGCCTGCCAAATGGAAAGCGTCTACCGGAAGATAAGATCAACGAGTATACCGCGACTGCTTGCGCCCTGAACACAATCAACCGTGTATTGACTATGCGTAAGGCGATACGCAACACGCGAGGAGGCAGTACCGCTAACTTACTGGCTACAATCATTCCAACAGCGAGGGCATTGCAGGGAGAATACGGCTACGTACTTCCTGCCAGCGACCGGCGTTTACGGCAAAAACTGACGGATTATAAGAAAGAGGGTTATATCTCCCTGGTGAGCAAAAAGTTTTGTAATGAAAACCGCGCTGTTACCATTGAGAATGAGCAGGAAAGCCTTTTACGTGTATTATTGACGGATCACAGGAATCTCAATAGCCAGCAGGTAGCAGACCTATATAATATAGTTGCACAGCCTAAAGGCTGGAAGTGTATCACGCGATATTTGGTTGCAGAACGTCGCACAGAATGGGATTTAGACACATTTGCAGGTCGTAGGGGTAGCACTGCATTCGACAACACCAAAGCGATGCAGGTAAAACGTAAAGGGCCGTCTGCACCTATGTTGTTTTGGACGCTGGACGGTTGGGATGTGGAATTACTCTACCAAAAAACAGAGGTAGACAAGAACGGTAAAAGTGTTACCACCTATCACAACCGCCTTACGCTGGTGTTGGTGATGGATGCCTATAATAAGTATCCCATTGGCTACGCCATCGGTGACTATGAAAAGCCTGATTTGATCCGTGAAGCGGTACGTAATGCCATTAATCACACGATTGATTTATTTGGGAGCAGGTATAAGCCCGATCAACTGCAAAGTGACCGCTACCAAATAAAAAACCTGCAACCCTTTTTTAGCGGAGCGACAAAAACATACACGCCTACGCGTGTAAAGAATGCAAAAGGCAAGGTGATAGAGAAACACTTTGACCATCTTAATGAAACCTACTTCCAGCTTTTCCCCAACTGGTCAGGACACAACGTAGATGCGGCGAAGAAAAGCCAACCGAATGAAGAGTATTTAAATAAAATTCGCCACAGTTTCCCGGACAGGCAGACCTGTTTGAATGATATCAGACGGGTAATAGCCATAGAGCGCCAGAAAAAACACGTGCAGTATATGCAGGGCTGGAACAATACCCCAGCAGATAGAAAACACCTGCTAACCGATGAACAATACTTATATCACCTGTGTGAAAGCACTGAGCGTACCAGCAAATTCACGCCAGCAGGTCTAATAAAGACCGTGGACGGTGTAAGCCACACCTACGACACCTTTGATGAAACTTTCCGCAACTATACGCACATAGACTGGATCGTAAAATATGATCCCGCTGATCATAAACGTGTGCTTGTTCATAATGCGGACGGAACGCTACGTTACCTGTTAGATGAAAAGTACATACAGCCGATGGCGTTGGCCGATCGGGAGGAAGGCGACGCAGAAGAATTACAACGTATTACATCCTTCAACAAAAAAATGAAAGCCGGTATTATTGAAAACATGGCAAATGATAACCGGGTGGTTGAAAACATGTTTAATGAAACACCCTCATTAAATGAGACGCTTACCAAGTTGATGATAGTAGATTCAGCCGGACAGCATAAGGATAGAAAGAACGCAAATCGTATCGCAACCAGCGCCCAAAAGAGACTTCAGCAGCAGGAAAAAAAGTCTACTGAACTGCAAATTAAATCCATCGAGCAACAACACATGGAATACCTAGAAAGCAAAGTCGATTATTCCAAATACTTAAATCAATAAGACATGAATAACGAAATCAAATTACGCATAGCTGAAGCCCTGGAAATATTCATTCAGTATCACGGTCTATCCCTAAATGAATTATCACAGCGGGCTAAGATAAACATTGCTTACCTGTCCTCCATCCAGAAGCGTGTATTTGAAGCCAGCAGCGGTAAAGGGAAAGTAGCCACAATTGCAAATAAGTGGTTTGTAAAGATCGCAGAATTTATCGGTTTTGATATTGAAAACACCTATTGGCAACCTCGCACCACTGATCAGCTTAAACAAATATTGGCGCATCTGGAAGAGGCTAAGAACCTGGGAACAATAAAGTTACTGATTGGGGAAACGGGGAGCGGCAAGACGTTTATATCGGACCTGTTTGCCAAGAACCACCCGAGTGACTTGTTTAAGATAAAAATAGGTGCAAGTGACAATTTAGGGGACATTTTAGACAAGATATTGGAGAAACTGAATGTTACCCCCGCCAGGACTAAGAGCAAGAAAATACAGGCTATAACAGGCTATATGCGTGAATTAAAACTACAGGGTCGTAAGCCATGCCTTATTCTCGACGAGTGCGAGTACATGAAGCAAAGCACACTTAGCATGGTTAAAGAATTACTCGACGAACTGATTACATACTGCTCTATCATCTTACTTGCTACTGATCAGCTGCGGGTACAGATAGAAAAACTTGTTAGGAAAAATAAGCCTGGTATGCCGCAACTGTACCGCCGCATAAAGTTTTCGATCGTTAACCTTGCGCGTATAGATCGTCAGTACAAAGCATTTTTAGACGGCTATGCAAAGGATGTTAAAACCTTATTGATAGACCTCTGCGATAACTACGGGGAACTGCATGATATCCTAATGCCTGTTTTGCGAGAGTCAGCCCGCACCGGTGATGCTATAACAGTAGAATTAATACAGCGGGTTCATGGCTTCTTACGGCGATAGCCAGAACGTTACCACCATAACTAATGATTGAAAGATGAATGAACAGATCATAAAACTGCAACGCGCTACCTCCCCCGCAGAATTAGCACAAATGTCTATACCCACTCTCGCTTTTGATGGAACATTTTATGATGCCTTCGGAGAACCAGAATCTACGGGGATATGGTTTATCTGGGGCGATTCAGGAAGTGGTAAAACTAGCTTTATTGCACAATTTGTTAAGTACCTGACCAGATTTGACAAATTAGTATATAACGCGCTGGAAGAGGGGCGTAGCAAAGCTAATCAGAGGGCATGGGATCGTGTGAATATGAAAGAAGTTACGGGCAAAATAGGACTTGTTCAGGAGCCTATGGAACATTTAACCGTTCGCATGGACAAGCGTAAAAGCGCAGGCATAGTTGTAGTAGATAGCGCGCAATATGCCAAGCTGACTAAAGCAAAATACTTCGCTATTAAGGATAAATACGAAGGAAAGAAGCTGATAATATTTGTCAGCCATGCAGACGGGAAAGATCCACGCGGCAGCCTTGCTAAAGATATTTTGTTTGATGCCAGCTTAAAGATATGGGTAGAAGGTTATAGAGCCTTCACTAGGGGGCGCAGCATCGGACCTAAGGGATACTATGACATATGGCCGGAAGGTGCCGCAAAGTATTGGGGCGAAAATCAATAACCAAATAAACACAACCATGAAAAAGAGAGTTTTTTTCATTGACGAAGGACAAGACCTGGAATGGATGGACATCGATACTGACAGCGGAAAGATACAAAACGTCAACTCTGCATGCAGTCCATCCTTAGCGAACTGCTACATTGGTAACTATGTAGCCATCGACACCATAGCGGTTGGTCTGCAACTAGACTATTTGGACTTAAACAACGGCGGCAAGAGATGCCGGACACGATACATGATTTCTGAAATTGATGACCAATAAACGTATTGTATGAAACTTTCCCAAACCCTCCGAAGAAAATTAGCCGCCATCGCCACCCGCGAAAGAATACTATCACTGCTGTCTATAGATGAAGTCGAATACTTTTCGATGCAGTTTGAAACAGGCTTACTTTATCTCTCTCTCATCATAAAAGATGCAACAATCAGGCAATACATAGGGACTAGTCCACAGTACTGGAAGTGGTGGAATAATCAGTGGTTGTTACGCGATGAGCAGCTAGTACATCGGGCGGAGTTTAGCAATTACGTAATAGATGATGCCGGGAATTTGTGCTATGAGCAATGCTATTACAGTCACTATCATGATGCGCATAGGTTGGCAAATGAAATATTCCCCAACAGCATTGTACTAAATGACTCCTATGCGGCAATGGTACAATTTCTTATTGACGATAAATGATAAAGCTATGAAACAGGCATCTAACAAAGCCATAATAAACAGGATTTTACGTTTTGCTGAAAGGGAGATTTATAACAAAACAGGCGGAAAGAAAAAAGTAATTGCCGTTGATATTGTACAGAAAGGCCAATTATTAAAGACCGCAGAAAACATCGCCTTTGTCTTAGGCTTTAAGATGGAGCATCTCAAATCCGCGTCACGAAGCGCAGCATTAGCAGAAGCCAGACATGTTATAGGTTATATATGTGCCAAGTATTTCAACGAAGTACCTGACCACACCATATCACACCTATTTAACAGAGAAAGGACATTTGTGTACAGTTCCTGCAAAGTGGTTAACAAGCTACTTTCCATAAATGATAAAAGAATGTGCGCAGCAGTAGCAAAAGCTGAAAATGTAATAAAAACCATTAGACATGAAGCTGAAATTATCCAAAAGTGACTATAGTTTCTTTTATGATGTTATAGATAAGATCAGCCGTAATCCCACTACGAACAACCTTGAGTCTCTTAAATCGGCTTTCATACTGGTAAAACTATCTGACAGGTTAAAACCGCCTCACCGCGTAGATAACAGAAAGGTAAACGTTTCTCTAAATGGATATGAGGCTATTACTGTCTATCAACTGTTTAAATCCATACGATTCGAGGCAGACAAATGCATTTGGGAATTTCGCTTATGCTCTCAGATCATATCTGAGATACACCAGTCTATCATTTCAAATTACCTATAAAAAAACGAAACATGGTAAAGAAGGCAAAGAAAAAAAAGTTACAGGACATTACGCACGAACAAGCACAGGCAGCTAGTGCGGAGTATGCAGCATGCAAAAATGAATTGGAAGAGTTGGAAGTCAAAATGAATGGGAAAATTAATAAAGTCAAAGACGATTACGCAGAAGCCATTATAGTACTGAGTGAGAAATGTACAGACAGTGCAGCGGTTTTGGAGCAGTATGCCAAAGAACAGCGTGCCAGCTGGGGCAAACGTAAATCGCTAGAGATGCTACATACTTTCCTCCGATTTCGTACTGCGCCACCGTCTGTCGGCAAATCCAAAAAATTCACCTGGGAAGCAGTTGTAGAGTTGCTAAAGAAAAACAATTCCTTATCACAATTCTTACGTACAAAAGAAGAGGTAGACAAGACGGCTATACTGGCGACAAAGGATGCTGAAATACTGGCCAGTCTTAAAGAGTGTTTTATAACAATTAGCAGCAAGGAAGAATTTTACATAGACATTAAGAAAGAAGAGGTAGCCACAGTTTAAAAAAGCTACTCATTGGGATGGTTAAAAACCGGCGATATTTCTATGCTGCTGGGAACCTTTTAAAAACCATTTAAACACTTCATATGACGCATTACATTTTAACATCACCAAGATTTAGCGGGCAAGTAGAATTAAAGTATAACGAGGTTGGCATGCTTACATTGTACAGCAATGAATCGGAGATGAACCAGGAGCAACACAATTGGATCGTTACCCACCTTCCTGTACTATCCTCAATGCTTGCTGAATTCACGAAAAGAATTACCGGTGATCTCCGGGAGGTGCCACCAGACCTGACGTATGAAACTGCGTACAAACTGTATGGATTCCCCCGCAATAGTTATAAGGCCAAACCGCTTTGGGCGAAGATGTCTGACCCTGACAGGATGCAGTGTATATTAAGTTTCAAAGAGTATCACAAGTACTTGCGTCGGTCAGGACATGGACAGATGATTTTCGATAGGTATTTAAGAGAAAAGCACTTTGAAACGACATGGGATAAAGTACAAAGCCAAAGGTAGTAAGACTATGAAAGGCATTGTACAACGGCGTGCCGCACGAAAATACCACCTACATAGACAGTTAAAAAGGTTCTGCGCGTTATCTGTTCAATTTAGGACTATAAATATTACCCTCTCCGATTACGAATCACTTAGCAAAAGACAAAAGGGTTGGTTGCAGGAAATACAACTTACTTACGGATACGCCATACAATTTTCAATCTCCACAAAATGAGACAGTCCACAATTTCATCCGCACAATTAAGGTGCATAAATGTAATGTTTAAAAAGCTGAACATAGGCAGCGAAGAGCGAGCGGTTATCGTGTTAGGATTCTGTAAAGGCCGTGACAGCAGTTGCACCATGCTATACATGGAAGAAGCAAGGTTATTGATACGGCACCTTAAAAGCCGCGATCCTGAAGAAAAGAAAGCTGAAGTAATGCGCCGTAAGATTATAAGTATGGCGCATGAAATGGGATGGGAACTACCGGGAGGAAAGGCGGATATGCGGCGTATTGACGGGTGGTGCCTTCAGCAAATGGGATTAGGGAAAAAGCTGAATCAATTCAACTATAATGAATTGCCAAAATTGGTATCCATTTTTCAGAAGGTGTACCTACAATTTTTTAAAGCCATTTAAAACGCATTTATGAATCTTTCATTTAAGAGCCAGTTTGTAGAGCCGATACTGACAGGAAAAAAAATCCATACGATAAGAGGCGTTAAAAGTGAAAATAGGTGGATGCCGGAAAAGCGTATACACTTCTGTACAGGAATGCGGACTAAAAAATACAAATGCTTTCATCTTGGCTCCTGTTCAGGGTTACAATCAATATTTATGACCTACTTACGGGGGTGCATCGAAATATCAGTAGACGAAAGGTATTTGTATAGAAATGAAATTGATCAGTTAATCGTCAATGATGGATTAACATATGATGAATTCATAGCTTGGTTTTTTAAAGACACGGATGAATTTTCAGGATACATTATTCACTGGACAGATTTTAGATATTAAACCAAAAAACATGAACAAGACATTAGCCGCGCATGGGCGCAAACTCATTAAAGAAGCGTTGCAGGGTTGCAGTAAAGAACAGCAAGATTTGTTTAAACGCCTATACGGGCGTTGGACAGAATTGGAAATAGTGGAGGTGGTTGATAATATGGATGAAACAAAAATTGACTACGCGCTTACGCAATGCGAAAAAATGTATAAGATCAACAAACTACAAACAGATTTGAAAGAGGCAGTTGAGGACCTGCAAAAATCTCACCTGTCTAATTAATTCAATCAGAGCAGTTAGTGCGAAGGCTTAGTAAACTGCATTTTTACAAACACAATAATAAGTTTATGACAGAAGATGAATTAAATGTTTTGAATCTTTTATGCGAGACATGGAACCAGTATGTGAAATTACCCATACTGCATCCAGGATATGTTAGCGGGACGCGACATGCGACGGGTAAGACTTAATGCTACAAAGAAGGGGTGAGCCGCCGCTGTTTTCCACTTTGAATGCGCAAATCTTTTCTGCATATCAGTTGATAGATTTATTAATTTTGCCATATCACACGGAAAAAATTACACTATGGCATACACAGACAAAAACAAACAGCGTATAATAGCGGAGGTGCGCAAACTTTTTTACGAGCACAAGCGGGATGGCGTGAGTACAAAATATGTGTTTGATAATTTCATCTACCCCCGGTTTTTTATAACGATGCCGACGTTTTACAGATATATGAGTCCCAACCGTGAAAAGAACAAGCCTCCCAACATACAATTGCCGCTTATAATGGCGTAATGGCGACAGTGCCCAGTCTTACGGACTGGGCTTTTTTATGCCCGGTGGTGTCCTTTATTTGCACAGAGAATGTAATTTGGTATTCCTGGATGCTGTCATCTCGGCGGACCCTTCGGGTGGTTAACCTGGTTAAAGGCCCCAGCTGATCCCCCGCTGACCAACCATGCAGGTTTTTGTGAATACTTTCAGTGTGATCAAATATTTCAAAAGCCTTTTCCTTTTGATTTGCCGGGGCACCTCCGCTGGTATTGCCTAATTTCATGTTGCCAATACGCAGTAAGACGGTTGCGATTCCCAGCTGCGCGCCATTACCTTCACCCGACCATTGTACCTCTGTGATATCGATTAGCACAAAAGGGAAATTAACGGGCGGATTTGTGCTGTAATAGTCGATCTGGCCCCAATCCTCATCTACATATTTAAATGCCGGGATTTCGCTTAAAATGCGGTTTTGAATGCCTTTTAGTAATTCTTTCATCTTACTTGAATTTTTGGTTTAGTTTTTTTAGTATGTCCTGGACACGTATGTCCAGTTCTTTTGCGTGGATATCAAGCACATGCCCCACCGCTCTGTCTACGTGTGGGTGCTGGCCAATAAACCGGCGCTGCGGTACTTTTATCTTTTCGCCTACCTTCATCAGCGCTAGGGCTTTCCAAAACTCCCCTTCAGCAGTCAGTTTGCGGTTGCGCTGGCTGTTAGTGCGCTTGCGGTCGCTAACCCGGTAGCTAACAGCACCCTCGGCTTTGTAGTACATCGCCCAGAAAAAACGTTTCATCCGGGTGGTGATCTTAATTACGCCCCCTTCATTGTGAATGGAAGCGTAAGGCAAAGACGACTGGAAGCCTATACTATCTCCACTGATCCGGGCCTGGATGGAGCGGCGTAAAGCACCGGTTCTGACCATCAGCGATCCTTTTGTCTCATGTCTGGCACCCGGCCAAGGCTCATTAAAGAACGCCTTTCGTTCGAAGTTTTTATCAAACTCGTCGGCTAGTTCTACTTTTAAGTCGTTTAAAATGTCTTTAAAGATTTGTCTATTCACTTTTCAACATTTGAAATTTGATCTATAACGCTCGTTGCTTCCTTACCTTCGGCACGGTAGGGATGATTGGGTGGGAATATCACCTGTTGCTTACCCGGATTGAACCGGAACATTTCGGCGGTGTTATTGCCGTTTTTATCTAAAGCAGTGGTAGCCTGCTCTCCTAGCTGCGATGATTTGTTACTGTCGCTAACTTCATACTTGCCTTTGCGTACCTGTACTACACGGCACCGGCAGCGCCAACCGAGCGGCGTGTAATAGTAATCCCAAAACGAATCGTTTATATCCAGGGTGATAAGGTTTAGTATTGCATGTGCGGGACGCACCAGACTATCACCAGCTGTACGATATTGTAAATTATATCGGTCACCGTCCTTTTCATATTCAGCCCAATTTGCCGCCTCCTGGGCAGAAGAGGTTGCAAAAATGTATTCGCTTTCCAAGTAGTCTTTATTGTATCTGCTGTTTATCTTCTCTACATCAGTTCTAAAGCGCTCAAAAGTTTTGACTTTGTTCTGTTCATCTAGTATTAAGCTGCTGGCTTCCTTTAGCGATACATAGGTTTTAAATCCGCTAAATACAAAGACATCGTTTTTTAGGCTTTCGATCATCCTGGTAGGCGGAGTATTGTCTGAAATACCGAAATCAACTGCATCACTTAACAGTCGCGCTGTTTCTTTTATGAGTGCCTTAACTTGTTTAGATTTTAGCATTTCAGGACGCATGTGTCCTTTATCCAGCACCAGTTTAACAGCTGCTTCCCAGGTCTTGCCGTTAAATTTCGTTACCGCCTTTTTTGCTCCTGTATCTAATTGTGCGCATCGGCTACAGCTGCAACCTTTGTCGTATACGGTCATCAGTTTTTTATGTAGCCCCGTGAAGTTTGCGGGGCTTACTGAAAAAAATGCAGGTCATTTTTTTTTGCTGGTGCGCGCTTGCCGGTTACCTCAATGCCAAATTTATTCTTTATCCACTCTGGATCGATATCCATGTGTGGCAGCAAATCAATTATCATTTTCCAGAGTTTCTCTATATCCTCTTCGGCTACGTATTCGAGTTGCAACCCTTCGGGTAGTACTCCAATAAGGAAAAGCGAAGGAAGAACGGTTTCATTCCATAGCGTTTCGCACATCCTTTTATCGGCAGCTACCAGTTTGTCTAGTATCTTTATGCTGCTGTTCTCCTTGCTTTCATTGCCATGTTTTGTATCCTGACCAATCACAGCGCCAGAGAACAACAGGGACATTTCATTGTTACAAACCCGGATCAGGTTGTTGTATACATCCCCCGTAGTCGTTACTCCTTGTGCAAATTCGAATTCTTCTTCTTCGTCAATTATGAACCACGCAGCGGCGCCCATATCCTGCATCATTTGTTCCGCACGCTGTAACATGGCGGGGTCTTGCGTGTTGGTTTTCATCACCCGGGGTGGGATACCATAAATTTCACAGAGCTCCGACCAACAGGAGATTGAAAAACGTTTCATCAGCACATGTGGTACTGCCTTATTGAGTAGTCCTAAGTCGTCGGGGCTTCCTAGTTCTACCAGCCAATTGCCATATTCTTTCATTTCGCGATACTCTATGTAGTTCGAGTTGTCGCTGTCCGGATACCACCTGCCCTGATCAGGCACCACATTCTCCCGGTTAAGCAAATCTACTTTTAGCTTGCCGTTTTTGTCTATTGAAAATTCAAGGAGTGAATTACCACAGGCAATAGTGTCCCACATGTGCCCAGCAATATCCTGTTGCCATTTGGATTTCATTACCTGTAAGGTGGTATCCAAATCAATTTTTCCGTTGCTGTCTTTTATTACAAACGGTGCGCCTACTGTTTGTAATCTTCGGTTTGATATCTGAGAGGTCAGATGCGCATCTTTCAGGATGTCTTTAAAAAGGCGGTGCAACCGTGTACGCTTGGGCATCTGCACGTTATAGGCTGCCTGTTCGGCAGCCTTCCAGGTAGCAATATCTTGGCGGGTAATGGATATCGACTTTTTTACCAAAGTAGGTGCATATTGCGGATCGCGTTGTTTGAGTTTTTTTGCCCCAGCAGTCGCCGCCAATTGCTTATTGTTTACAGTTTTGCTTTTCATATTTTTGATGACTTTACTCGTGATTAAATTTTGGACGACTGCCAGCCCTGAAAGTTTTCTTAATGCTTTCGGGATTGTTAGGATCGACTTTTACTAAAGGCAGATCAGGGGTTATGCTGGGCTTTCCGGCGTATTTGCCAGTACTGGATACTTTTTCCAGCCAGTCTATTGCGCGGTCATAACGTGCCTTAATATCATCATTTATGATATCCACATTGGCAATACGGCATATGTACCAGACCGCCATAGATTTGCAAAGTTCCAGGATCAGTGCGTTGCGGTCTGCGCCGGTGGCAGAAAAAATCGCCTTTACATCATAACGTGGCCTTCCGTCATCAAACCGTTTCTGATTACTTGGATTTAAATAAGATTTCATCTCTTCGATTGCCGCATTGATGCCTAGTTGTGAGATATCCGGTTTTGATTCGGTAATGGCGTTTAACTGATACTCATATATGGCGGTCGAAAGTTCATCTACATTAAGAAACATAAGGATTAGTATTTGCGTGAATTAATACGGCCAACCCTATATTGGCCTTTCTTATTTCTGCCCCTTTTATGCAGTTTTGATAATGCTCCGTTAAATGCATCGGGGCCATCTATTGGGGCCTCGTTGCCCTTTTCAAATGAAAGGAATTGTTCAACTAATTCAATCTGATCGGGGTTGTAACGTTCTGCTTCGTTTAACCACACGTCGCGCCTTTCAAAATATGGTTGATCGGCCTCTATACGTTCGTACTTATCACCCTTAGGGCTTTTATCTGCGGTGATGGGTATGATATACTTTCGTTGCTTGCCAACATTATCAAAGTCCTCAATAAAATCATCCATTGAAAAAAAACCTTCCAGTCGGTAGCGGATAAATGGGAATCTGTGCAGTTCGTAACGTTCATAGAGATCATACAACCATTCAGCGATAACCGTCCTTTTGGATTGCCGTAAGAAAACGTGCAGCACATGTATTTCCTTTCCTGTCAATCCTAATGCTACTATGGATTTGAAACAAGCCGCCTTTTTATACGACAGGTCACCATAAAATTCAATAGCATCATATTCATTGTATCTTAGAATAGGTTTCCATTGCATATCTTCCATAGCGAATACAGTTCCGTCCTGTATGTGTATGTGCATGTATTCCCGCTGAAAGGAACGGGAGGGAGTATTGCGGTATTTATTACGCCAGTACTGCGAAGATGTTTTTTCCGGCCATTCAGGTTCAAAGGTGATAAGGTCTTTAACCGCCTTTACTTTTAATATCTTATGTACCGGCTCTACGCCGTCGTCAGCAGATCGTTGTATAAGCGTCTTAAACTGTTGTTCCAGCCGGTTAGTAATCGAATTTTTATGAAAGTTATTGTTACAATAAACAAAACGTTTAACGCTGTTCTCTGCTTCATCAAAGCAACCCCATACGTCCTCCATGATCCATTCTACACCGGCCTTCATCAACTCATTGTTGTTGACATGACGTTTGTTGTCAATATCATCAATTGCAATGTAGTCCGGCCTGTCGGCTCCTTCACTTAATCCGCGCACGTTCTGCCCGTAACCAACTGCAATGAATCGACCACCAAAAGCGGTCATAAAATCGCCCTCTGCCCAATCTCCGCTTTTTATTTGGTGGCCATAGTCATTAATGATTCGCGGATTGCGGGCAAGCTGCGCCTGTAGTCCGGATAGCAAACGGTTTGCTTTGCTTTGTGTTTCACCAATCAGCAGCATCATTTTTAGCCTGCCAGTTAAATGCAGAAACAGCGGTACGCCAACAACGGCATGGACAGATTTAGCACCAGACCGGTATATCTCTAACATTTGAAATATCTCCGTATTGTCAATAATGGCGTTTGCAAACTCCTTATGAAACCAAGCGCATTTGTTCTTTGCATAAACTTTTAAATAGTATTCAAACCACTTTATATAGTCGCTCTCTAAGTCTTCAATGCGTGCCTGCTTTTGCTCAGGGGTTTCGTCTATGTCTATGGCTGCTGATTTCTCAATCCTAATGCAATGCTCTTCATAGTTTTTAAGATGCTTTATCAGTTTAACATTTATGTCTAGTGTTTCCATGCTAACTATTTATTTGATTCAATTTTTGCCCGGTGTAGGATGAATTTTTTATGCCATTCGAGGAACGATATGGCGGTTTGATGATCCTGCATGCGCATCCAGTTGTCGAACTCTTTAAATACGCTTATCACCACATTTAGCATGACGGTTCCGTCCATTGTGGTAATTACCTTGGACACCTGCGACAATGCGTTTGTATCCACTTTGGGCTTGTTGCCTGCCGCAATGCTGGATAGTTCCTTCAGTAGTATAGATCGTATCTTGTGCGGAGCGGCTAAGTTTTCTTCTCGCCGTTTGTCCCACTCCATTTTACCACGCCATACCGATAATGTTCTTTCGGGAATGTCAATTGTTTCAGAAATGGCTTTACAGCTGTCCATCTCTTCTATGAACATGTATTCTGCCGTATCATACAATTTGTGTTTAGGCTTCTTGGTCATTTTCTAACTATGTTTTTGCTGATGCAAAAATGTAATTGTTACCAGAGATTAAAAACTAACTATACTTATCTATTAGGTAAACATTAAACAGTTTTACATAACTCCTGTAACCTAATACAGCGGCTTGTTTGATATGTTTTTAGTGCTGATGTTTGCACTACAAAAAAACTGATATGGCATTCGTATTCAATGATGAAAATGTTGTGAATAGTTATGGGTTCATACTGGTAAATGCAGGGGGTGATTTTAGCCGGTTTAAAACCAATCCGGTGATGTTCTACAACCACGATATTGATGAAGTAATAGGCAGGTGGGGGGGCTTAAAATATGTCGGTTCGCAGATTATAGCAGACGAAGAGTTTGACGAGGCAGACCCCACCGGTGCAAAGGTAAAGGGTAAGGTAGATCGCGGATATCTAAAGGGCTGTAGCATGGGTGTAATCATCAAAGGGGGCGAATACCGACAAACTCCGAGCGGTGATATGGTACTACACATCACCGAATGGGAGTGGTTGGAAACCAGTATCACCGGCAATCCGTCTAATTCCGGGACTTTACGGTTATATACGTTGGACGGTAAGCAGATTATGGGACAGGATAACATACAGCTAAACATAAATTCTTTAATAAAAAATAAACACCAAATAGAAATGGAAACAACAACAATAGTGCTAAGTGCTGACGCCTTAGTGGTGTTAAGCCTGGAAAGGACTGCAACCGGCAAAGACATATCTGCTGCTGTGATGGAGTTGTCCGCAAAGCTGACCAAATCAGAAACGCGGTTAAACCAGATTCTGAAAAAGCGTGCGGAGGATTTAGTTAACCCAGCCATTGGCAGCGGACAGTTAACAGCAGACAAAAAGGAGGCACTTATCAAATTGGCGGTCGATGATTATGATGAAGCAGTCGCACTGATTGCGCTGTATCCCACTAAAAAAAGCCTCGCCGCCACTGAGGTGAAAAACGCCAGTGGACCAAGCGGCCGTGATGATTGGGGGTATATGAAATGGCTTAAAGAAGACCCCAAAGGTTTGCAGGAGATGGAAGCAAAAGACCCACAACAGTTTGCCGCCTTAAAGGCAGGTTACAAAAGACGTTAATAGCGAACTCAGACATTGTTTAAATAGGTTTTGAAACAAAAAAAAATAGGATGAAAAAGCAATTATCAGTAAATAATCTTCTCTACAATATTGTAGCTGCTGTACTACTGTGTGCGGTGGCGGGCTTCCCCCTGGTGTTCGGCGTCTTCGTTGCGATCGTGGCTGGCACAATACTAAGTTATGTTAAACTCCCCAATGGTGCATTATTTGAGGGGGTGCAGAAAGAAATATGGACAGATATCCTGTTAGAAAAATTCTATCCGGATACCAGTTTTATGAACGAAGCACGCAACCTGGACTCACTGGTGGAATACAACACCATTAACTTAGCGGATGCAGGCGCTGATCCGGATGTACTGGTAGATAATAGTTCCTACCCAATTTCCACTAGTTCCCGAACAGATGCCCCTATTCAGTTGCCACTGCGCACCCTGGATACTACCAGCACTGTACACCGCAACATAGAAAAGAAGGAAAGTTCCTACGACAAAATGTCTTCTATTATTTACGGGCATAGGATGGCCTTACAAACAAAGGCCGGTCAGCTGGCAGCATGGAACTATGCACCGGCGAAAGATACCAAATTCACCCCGGTGTTGAAGACTACTGGCAAACCTCGCAATGGATTTGCTACCTGTAGTTTCGATGATATTTTTGACCTGGAGGCGCGGCAAAATGAAGTCGACGCGCCGCAGGATGGCCGTATCCTGGTGCTGACACCAACGCATCAAAGGGATTTAAAAAGCGAGGATTCCAGAATGTTTAAAGAGATGATTTCAAGCGGAAGGATCGGCACGTTTAAATTATACTCCTTCTCTTCTACGCCGAAATACGATGCTACTACCGGGTTAAAATTACCATTTGGCGCAGCGGCTGGCGCAAATGATACCGTAGCTTCTTTCGCATTTCACAAGGATGAAGTTATGCGCGCGATGGGAACAGTAGAGATGTTTGCCAAATACTCCGATCCGGACCAGAAGGGAGACGTGATGAACTTCCAGATGCGCTTTGTAGCCCTGGCGTTAAGAAACAAAACCATATCTGCCATATACTCCGCGAAAGCCTAAGTAAAAAAAACCGTGTGATACTAGTAAGGCCGGACAATACAATCCGGTATTGTCCGGCTCTTTCAATTTAAACAATATGGGAAAATTAAGTATAGCCACCTTGGCGCTAGCAGTAAAACAGATCGGTGTAGCAGAGGTGCCGCGCGGTTCCAACAGCGGGCCAGAAGTAAATATATACCTAAAGTCGGTGGGTTTAAGTCCTGGCTACGCGTGGTGTATGGCTTTTGTGTACTACTGTGTAGACACAGCCGCCAAATCCTTATCTATTGCTAATCCCCTGGTAAAAACCGGCGGCGTGTTACGACAATGGAATGAAAACCGAAAACTAAAAACTTTACCCGCCACGATCGCGGGCCTACAACAAGTTCAAGCCGGTGACATTTTCATAATGGACTTTGGCGGAGGCAATGGTCATACTGGCTTTGTAGAAAGTGTTGATGTCGCGTCCAGGTGCATTAACACGATTGAGGGCAACAGTAATGCTGCTGGAAGCAGGGAGGGATATAAGGTGATCCGTCGCAGTAGGCAGCTAACATCGATAAAAGGTTTCTTACAACTAACAACCATATGAATGAATTTATATATTCTACGATCTCCGCTGTCATTGCCGCTTTTACGGCCTGGGTACTGGCCTATAAAAAAAATAGAACCGAGGTAGAACGGTCTGAGATTGACAACCTGGAAAAAGTATCTGAGGTCTGGCAACGCAATGCAGACGGGATGAAACTTCTTATTAGCGACCTGCTTAACGCTACGGCTGAACTGCGAAAAGAAAACCTGTCACTAAAAGAAACGGTTTACAAGCTGGAAATGGAGGTTTCGCAACTGAAGGCACAAAACACAAAACTTTATAACAAGCTAAACGAAATTAAATCGTATGCGGATACAAATGGGAATAGCACTGCTGTTCATATCGATAACGACAACACAGTGCGTAAGCAGTCGGAAGATAGTGCCGCCGTTAGCTGATACGGCGCGTGTAGATGTTGCCATCGAAAAAACAGAAACCTTACGTGACACCGTGATCGTGCGTGATGCAGATAGTTCGCTGATAGCGGCACTGATCGCCTGTGATAGTATGGGCAACGCTTACTTTAAGCAAATTTTAGACTATCAATCCGGTAAACTCCTGTTGCCTCCGGACTTGCAATTGTCGGGCGGTAAGCTAACGGTAAAGGCAAAATCAAAAAATGATAGTACACGGGTGTCTGTAAAGGACACTTACAAAACAAAGTATGTTACTGTCACCAAGACGTTGCCGCCTGTTGTTACCAATAAACTAACGTGGTGGCAACAAACACAGATCGTACTTTCTCGCCTGTTGTTAGCTGCGATCGGTGCCTATTTCCTAATAAAAAAATTATTCTGACATGCAAAAAAAAGATACTGAGCAGGTAGTGCAACTGCCTGGGACCGCTACCGAACCTGTTACTGGACAGCAAACAGACACGAAAGAAAATGTTGTGCAGCCTTCCGGTAGCGAGTCGCAAAGCACCGAAACTGCTGAAGAGCAAAGCGATTATGAAGCATTGTTACGAATGCAGCTGTTACACGGAAGGCTTGTCGAGTTATTTGCTCGTCACGCTAATGATATGATTTACGCGACAGCAGATGCGCAATTGTTCTTTAATCTGAGCGATGCCAATATGCATGCAGCATCATTAACGGATAATCAAGTGCTGCCGATTAACAGAAGTGATATCGAAGATTGATCACCGACAATAAAGCAAACATGTTACCAAGGATTAAAATAATATATGAAAATGGCGCAATAGGCGCAGCCGTGCCCAGCCCTGATGGGCTGTTAGGTATTGTCTGTACGGCGGTGGCGGTGCCTGATAAATTCAGTCTGGTCACCCCTTATTTACTCCGGTCTTTTGATGGCCTGTCACTGCTGGGTATAACGGTTGCTAACAATCCAGCTTTGCATAAGCTGCTACGGGAGTTTTACGCAGAAGCAGGAGACGGTACCGAAGTGTGGATATATGGTGTGCCCAACACGGTGAACATGACAGACATGTTAGACGTGACCAAAGCAAATGCCCGGGCACTGATGGAGGCGGCACGCGGTAATCTGCGCGGATTAATTGTCTCTTACTTACCGGCAGAGGGTTATACGCCGGTTATTGTAGATGGGTTGGACGGGGATGTTTACACCGCGATGGCCAAGGGACAGGAGTTGGCTAAATGGTCGGCAGAAACCAAATACGCGCCCGTCTTTGTCATCATTGAAGGTCGCGGTTACAGCGGCAGTGTTATTGCCTTAAAAGACCTGTCAACAGCCGCTAATAATTCGGTAGGTATCTTGATCGGTGACACGGTTAAAAACTCCGGTGGCGCAGCTATGGGTTTGCTTGCCGGGCGTATTGCCAAAGTGCCGGTACATAGAAATATTGGCCGGGTAAGAGATGGAGCCATCGCTACTACTACTGCCTTTATTAAAGATACCATTGTAGAACTGGCAGACATAGAAAGCATCCATAATAAAGGCTATATCACCCTGCGATCTTATGCCGGTCGTTCGGGCTACTTTTTTACCGATGACCCACTCGCTACAGGCCCGACCGATGACTACAAGTACTTAGCACGCAGGCGTACAATAGACAAGGCTTATCGCATTGCATACGATACATTGTTGGAGGAACTGTTATCAGAAATTCCTGTTACGGATAGTGGACAGTTACAACCGATAATTGTTAAAACGTGGCAGGGCCGCGTCGAACGCGCAATAGCTACGGCGATGACAGCTAATGGGGAACTGAGCGCCGATGTAACTGATCCTAACGACCGGGGCGTAATATGCGTGATCGATGAACAACAAAACGTAGTGTCCACCTCCCGTATCGTTGTGCAACTGCGCGTACGACCATTTGGATATGCCCGGTATGTGGATGTGTTGTTAGGATTTACTACTACTAACGTTTAAAAATAATGTAGCATGGAAAAAACATTTGATTCCAGGGAGTATGAATGGGCTGATCTGACGCTGATGCTTGGCACCCGTGACGTGACCGGCTTTCGGGGCATCACTTACACTGAAAAAGTAGAGCGTGAATTAATCTACGGCAAAGGAGCCTACCCGCATTCTATCCAGTCCGGCAACATCTCCTATGAAGGAGAGTTAACACTATTACAAAGCGAATATGAAGCCCTTGTTAAAGCGGGTAAGGGATCGGTTATGTCTTTGACACTGGACGCTAACCTATCCTACGGAAACCCCGTAAAGGGCGACCCTATGACAACTGATAGAATCGTTGGCCTGCGCTTTACCGAAAGCAAAAAGGAATTCAAGCAGGGAGATAAGTATATGGAGATATCACTGCCATTTATATTCCTTAGACTCAGTGGTCAGGTGAGATAGTTTTTAAACAATTTTTAACCGTTTTCAAAACAATTTACAAGATGACAAATATAGATCAAGCACAAATTGACGCATGGAAGGCCGAGTATGAGGAAGTCTGGCGACTCACCGTAGCAGGTAAAGTAGGCTTTCTGAAAATGCCTACCAGGAAGATACTTAGCTATGCTTATGTAGCCGCGAAAACAGATCCTTTTAAGTTTCCCGAAACGATCATAAATGAGTGTTGGATAGCAGGGGATGAAGAGTTGAAAACAAATGACAAACTGCTCATGTCTGCATCTGCTCATGTAGAAAAGATGGTCCAGATGGAGGAGGCTGAACTGGTAAAGTTGTAGAGGCTGCGGAAGTCGATCCCGGTGATTTTATCAGGATCGGTAGCGCCATGATACGGTACTACTTGCACCTGGACCCCGACAGCCTCACCGACATCGAATGGGCGATGCGCCTACAGGAATTAAAATACATCAGGACACAGACTACTAAACCGAAATAAAGTGGGAAACACTTTTAACTACATACTTAACTTTCTTTTTAAGGATAACAAAGTATTCGCTTCGATAGAAAAGATCGAACAGCAGATTAATGCTGCGGGTAAATCTGCCTTTAAATTCGGCAAAACTATCCATGATGTATTTAACGGCTTGCGCAATCAGATCAATACCATACATACCAGTGCGATACTGGATCAGCTGGACCGGGTGGCAGACGGTCTAGCTAATTTATCTACTCCGGGTTTGGAATTTACCACCTCGATGGCCGATTTGCAGGCTATTACAGGACTGACGGGAGATAAGTTAAAACAGATAGGAGACAATGCCCGTGCGGCTGGTATTGAATTCGGCGGTGGTGCGGCCCAAGGTGTAGAGGCATATAAACTAATCCTGTCTAAACTAGGGCCTGATATTGCCAATACTCCCGCCGCCTTGGACAAAATGGGTAACTCTGTTAATGTTTTAAGTAAGACTATGGGAGGCGATGCTGTCGCCGCAACAGAGACGCTTACAACGGCGATGAATCAGTTTCAGGTATCGACAGATGATCCTATGAAAGCAGCGGCTGAAATGGCCAATATGATGAATATCATGGCCGCTGCTGCGAAAGAAGGTTCCGCCGAACTGCCACAGATTAAACAAGCGTTGGAGCAGTCCGGACTTTCGGCAAAGATGGCGGGGGTGTCTTTTGCCGAAGTTAACAGTGCTATACAGGTGTTGGACAAGGCAGGCAAGCAAGGCGCAGAAGGCGGTGTAGCGATCCGTAACGTCCTGGCAGTGCTATCTGAAGGGAGGTTTTTGCCCAAGCAAACCAGGGAAGCACTAGAGGGGGTTGGCATAGACATAAACAAACTGGCAGATAAATCCCTCACCTTTTCGGATCGTCTTAAAATACTTAAACCGGTAATGGGCGATACGGCGCTGATCACAAAACTGTTTGGAAAGGAAAACAGTAATGCAGCGCTGGCATTACTAAGCGGTACTGATGTAATCGATCAGTATACCAAAGCGATTACGGGCACCAATACCGCATACGAACAGGCAGCTATCGTAATGGATAGCCCCGCAGAAAAAATGAAGCGGATGCAGGCCCGTATCGATGATATGAAGATCGGCATGTTTGAGTTAACAGGTGGATACATGGCCTATGCAACAGTGGCAGGACAGACCGCCCGTGATATTGGTGGCCTTATACCGCTGTTCTCTGCGCTTACCGGTGTTATCACTACGCTAACATCCGCAGAAAAACTAAAAGCGTTTTGGGACGGCGTGGTGACTAATACTACGGCGGCGTGGACGGTAGCACAAAATATATTGAATGCTGCATTTTGGGCTAACCCTATCACCTGGATTGTAGCCGGGATTATCGCACTGATCGCAACAATCGCCATCGCAGTGAACAAGGTGGAAGGCTGGGGGCAGGCATGGCAAAAATTTATGGAATTAATGAAATATCAATTTGCCGGTGCAAAGGCATTTCTTACGCTGGCATGGCTGGGATACCAGGAGATTTTTTTACAGGGTATTGAATTGTTGGAAAAGGCATGGTATCGGTTGTCCGCCCTGTGGGATAAAGACAGTGCAAGGGCAGGGCTTGAAAAAATAGCGAGTGCGCAGAACGAGCGGGCAGCAGCCATCGCCAAAGCCCGCAATGATGTTATAGACAACGGTAACAAATCGCTGGAAGCCGTTAGGGCTATCGGCAAGTCCCTAAAATGGAAAACGGGCAAAGATGCCGGAGCCAGTGAAAAAGGCACAGGTATTACCTTGCCTAAAATACCCGGCATGTCACCAGCGTCCGCAAGTTCAGGCGGTGCCGGTGTCTCCGGGTCAAGTGCAAAAGGCAAAGGCAAATCTGTAAATGATGCCATCGCTACCGGTGGGACAAAAACCACCAATGTTACCCTAAATATTGGTAAGCTGATAGAAAGCGTATACTTCAACAAGGGCGACAACCAGGCTAACACATCCGCCATGCAGGAGGAAATTATACAAGGGGTAATCAGGGCTTTGAACATGGCACAATCACAAGCAAGCGACTAAGATGCAAACCAATCGTTTTATACTGGAAAATTTATTGCTGAATCGCGCCGGGCTACCGGTGCTACCTCCTTACAAACCGGGCACGGTGGCCCAGCCTAATAACGGACAGGCTTACCAGTACGGAGAGATTGCGGCCATGTCTGACCAGCAGTTACAGCAGGCCATAGTCGCCAACGCTAACGGCATACCGATGTTTATGCCACTGTCTATAAAGTTGGCCAGTGAACCGGATAGTAGCTACTGGACTTTCCCGTGTGAACCTATTATTAGTCTGAATGGGAAAAACGTAGTAGTTAGGCGTAGCGTGGCAAAATCAGAAAAGCGAGGCACTGTAAAAGAGCGTTGGTCGCACGATGATTACACCATCAGTATTCAGGGTGTGATCATTAATTACAAAAATGAAAAGGTCTACCCACGTGAAGAGGTAAACAGGTTACGCATGTATATGGAGGCAAGGGAAGCCATTAGTGTAAAATGTGAATTGTTAGAAATATTTGGTATCAATCAGATGGCCATCGAAACATTTGATATTCCTTTTACCAAAGGCGAATATGTACAGGGCTACAGTATAACTGCTTATAGTGATGATGCCCCGCAGCTGCTTATAAAATTGGATAACTATGTATAGAATGAACTGGAAGGTGGTAGTAGGCAGTTTCAAATTGGGATTGGTCGCCAGCATTGAAATACATAAATCTGTCGATCTGCTTGCAGATACCGCACAAATTGTACTGCCGGGCACCGCCTATAACCGTGTACTTTCTGAATTAGAAAATACTTTTCGCAGGGGCCAACCTGTTAGCATCTACTTAGGGTACGATGATCAGCTCAGGCAGGAGTTTTCCGGATATGTGCAGAGTATTGCTACAGACGACGGCAGTATTAAATTGAACTTGGAAGATGAAATATACGTCACCCGTGTGGCGGTGGCAGACAAGGAGTTTAAGAATGTGTATATAAAACAGGTGTTGGAATATCTTACCGATAGTATAAAAACGAGTTTGGGAATAGATATACAAATTAACTGTACACATACGCTACGCTATGACAAATTTGTAATCTCCAAGGCCACCGCCTTTGATGTGTTAAAGAAGTTGCAGGAGGAAGCCAAGGCCAATGTGTACATGAAAGGTAACGTACTGCATTTTCATCTTCCTTATGAGGAACTTTTTGGTAAACAATACTATGATTTCGCTCACAATATTGAGAAGGCGGAACTATCCTTTAAACAGGCAGCAGACCGGCGTTTTGAAGTAGAGGTAGAAGGCATAACGCGTAACGGAAAAAATGTAAAGGTGATCGTAGGGACAACAGGTGGCGACAAAAGGAGTATAAAGATATACGGCGTGAGTGATCCCGATACCCTACGTAAACGTGGTGAGGCAGAACTCAAAACGCTGGTATATGACGGCTATGAAGGAAGTATCACAACATGGCTTCTACCTTATGTAGAACCGGCGTGGGCGGCCTCTATTCACGACAGTGATTATGAGTACAAAACGGGGTGGTATTATGTGACCGCTGTTACTACTACCTTTTCTGAAGCTGGGGCGGTAAGGGCTGTACAGCTTGGGATTAAACTAAGCGAAACTAAACTACGGCAAAATGGATAAGTACGCCAGACTGGCTAATCTGCTAAAAAGCAACCAGCAGACAGGCACTAACATCTTTACAGCGGCAGTAATAAGTGTACAGGGAGAAAGCTGCACGGTCGATGTTTCGGGCACTGTGGTATCTGATGTAAGATTGAAAGCCACTGTGAACGAAGCGGCCAACAGGCTGTTGATAGTTCCCGTAGTAGGCAGTTATGTATTGGTAGCCTCCCTTAGCGGCGATATGCGTGATCTGGCGGTAATTAGTGTCGATGAGGTGGAGCAGATTAATTTTACCGGTAAAAATATAAATATTGAGATCAACGACACTACTGGAAAGATTGACCTACATAATAAATCCGTGGGGCTTACTGGATTAATAGATAGCCTGTTTGACCTGTTGAAACAAAACTATCGGTTAGCGACCAGCACCGGCCCAACGGGTACACCATTGCCGGATAGCATTACTGCACTAAATAAACTGCAAACAGATTTTAAAAGGATTTTAAAATAGCCAGTATGCCACTTGACAAACTTGCATTGCGCAATACGATCGCCAAATTATTAACCGATATGTTAAGCAGATCGGAAACATCTATCGACGAATTTGCAGACCGTTTAGGTGATGCTGTAGATGTGTATGTTAAGAGTGCAGAGATAGAGTATGTCGGGGGACTGACGGCACCAAACGGCCCAGTAACAGGAAAGTTTAACGGAAAACTAAAGTAATGAAATCAATTGGTATCCAACTTAACGAACATGATTTGACGCTAAAATTATCCCCCATCCGCGACAGTGAAGGTATTATTATTAGAGGGCTGACGGTAGGCGATGTTACCCGGCAGAACATTGGGTTACTGCTGATCTGTCATCCTGGTGAACTAGAAAACCCATTTGCCGGGATTGGATTGTCTGACATCGCTTTAGACATCGATCTGTTAGCGTGGCGGCATAAGATACGAGAACAGTTACAAGCGGAAGGGCTAACAGTGGGATCACTTGCATTTGCTAACAACAATGAATTATTTATAGATGCAGAGTATCGTTAAAAATAATCAATGTTTGCTTGATATTGCCTTGCAGACTATTGGCAGCAAGGAGCAGGTAATGCAAATCGCTGTCCAAAATGAAAACAGCATTACAGACGATCTTTTTATAGGGCAAAAGATTGAACACGGCCAAGTAAACCTAAACAACCGTGTGATTGCACATTTTATTAAAAACGGAATATCGCCCGCTACCGGTAATACTACCGCAGATGATCAGGAAGGGATTGGTGTTTGGAACATTCAAATTGACTTTAAAGTTTCTTAAACAAACATGGCACGTACAGTAACAGCAATTAAAGAGCAATTAACCGGTGTGTTTATCAGTAACGATACTGTTAAACAACTATATGGGCTTGCCGATGGCAAAACATTTTCCGAGCAGTTTTCTATACTCTCCCTGGAGAGTATTATTTTTTATGCGATCGCCTTTGCTATCTCGGTGCTGGAAAACATCATGGATGGCCTTGTCGTTGATGTGAATAACACGATCGCCGAACAAAAACCGCATACTACCAGATGGTACGCACTGAAAGCAAAAGCGTATCAGCATGGATTCGATCTACTGCCTGACAGCGATAAGTACAACAATACCGGTAAGACTGGTGAACAGATAGAAGCAAGCAAAGTAGTAAAGTACAGCGCAGTAATCGAGACTACCACTAACAGTGGAGTAATTGGTTTGCGTATAAAGCTGGCTGCAAGTAATAGCAGGGATTTGTTTCCACTGTCCCCGGAGCAGCTGACAGGGGTACGAGAATATTTTAAGCGGGTTAAAGATGCCGGGGTAATTGTAAAAGTCGATAGTCTGCCCCCTGACCTCCTTACAATGAGTTGGACCGTGTACTATGATCCGCTTATTTTAAATGCCCAGGGTGGCCGCCTGGATGGCTTGGATAGCGAACCGGTACAAAAAGCCATCCGTGAATACTTACAATCCCTACCTTTTAACGGCATATTTGTACTACAATACATCGCCGACGCGGTTGAAGCATTGCCGGGCGTCGTCATATGCAAAATCAACGCCGCTACCGCTACCTATGGTGGGCTAATCGCTACCAATATTGATACGATGTACCTTCCAGATGCCGGATATCTCAGATTTGCAAACGCCACTGACTTAACCATAAAATTCATCCCACAAAGTGTTATCAAGTAATAAAAAACCTGATCAGGTCGACTGGCGTAAACTTATGCGCCTGCTCACGCCTATTGCCCTTCGAGGTAAGGAACTATTTGCTTTCCTGTATGCTGGGGTTTCAGGTATTGCAGCCGCCCATAGCAGGTACTTATACTTTCGTAAAGAAGTGGCCTACAGGCTGGCCATTACTCCACAAGTTTGCTATCTGGAAAAGGCGATTAATGACCGATATGATACCGTGGCACGCAGGATAAAAATTACAGATGGCGTCTCATATCTGCCTGTACCTTTTTTCCTGAAAGCAGAGTTCAAGCCCAGACAGTTTTATACCAAAGCAGAAGCAAAGCAAATCGTATTGTACACGAAAGCAGAAACAGCACTCTTTACGGTAGACTTTATTGTCCTGGTTCCCATCGACGTAACATTTGATCTGCCGGAAATGACCGCCTTTATCACCGCCTACAAACTGGCAGGTAAAACATTTAGGATATACAAAAAGTAAAGACATGGATAGAATAGACTTTTCGCAGCCAGGAGGAATGTATGTCTATCAAGACACACTACAGTTTATGCAGGCTTCCTATGCCACAGTCATAGGCGCTATTACAACCAGCATCGGTAACAACGTTATCATCTCGGGGTGTGAGGACACCGGCAGTAATATTACTGATGGCTGGATCATTTACAACGGTGTTTTATTGCCATTTATAGGCGGTTTAAAGGCACCTTTTATAAGCGCGGACCAACAGGTGACCCCTGAGCAGTTTGACGACAATACACAGAAGCCAGTGTATTACCGGCAGTATCTCCGACTGACTAATACCGGCGATGTAACTTTTGCCAGCCTTGTGAGACTTTCCGGACAACTCGATAATCAGCTTACATTGGTTGCGGTAAGTAAACGAATCAGCGCCATAGAGAAAATGTTGATGCCACTGGTGGGCTATGAAGTCCAGGGACAGAAAGTATATGGCAGTTGGTTATTTTGGGGAAGACCTTCAGGTGAGATACCCGAAGGGTGGGAGCCGGTACCCGATCAGGAATGGAAAGGCCGGGTGCCGGTGGTGCTGGATCAGTCCCAATACGAGTTTAACGAGGTAGGAAAGACCGGCGGTGAAAAATATACTACCCTTAGTGTACTTCAGCTGCCACCACACAGACACTTTATAGAGACGGCGGGGGATGACAGGGTGGATAACAATCCTAACGGATTTATACATGGTAGAAACAACGACGATCCTGGTACCCGCGAAAAAAGACATACCACAGAAGCGGCGGGACAAGGGGAACCACATAACAACCTGCAACCTTACAAAGTCGTTATGTTTATCCGATTCAAAGAAAAATTTAATTAAAAGCAATGGCAAAGCAGACTTTAAACACCTTAAAAAATTGGTTTGTAACATACGCTAAACCTGTACAATCGCAGTTCTGGGATTGGTTGGATAGCTTTCGCCATAAAGACGACAAAATTACCGTCTCTGATCTTAGCAACGAAGTAGTTACCATTCTCAACAACCTTCCATCAACAGAAAGTATTAACCAACTAAACCAGGAAGTACAGAACCATATAAAAAACAAGAACAACCCCCATGAGGTTACCAAGGCTCATCTACAACTGGACAATGTGGATAATACGGCAGACCTTCAAAAACCACTAAGTAATCCTGTCCGCGACCTGTTAACCCAAAAGGCGGATTTGATAGACGGTAAGGTTGCCATTAGCCAACTACCTGCCATCGCGATAACAGATACTTTCGTCGTGGACAGTGAGGCGGATATGCTGGCACTTCCTGCACAACGCGGCGATGTGGCAATTAGAAGTGATCTAAATGCCAGTTTTATACTGGCGGCAGACGATCCGACACAATTAACAAACTGGAAAAGACTCGTGAGTAACGCTGGGGGAACGCCAGGGCTACAAGCAGTTCTTTTATCTGGCAACATCGCAACCTTGCCAATAATAATTAATGGCATAGGAGATTTGTTAACCAGCATCCAACAAGGGTTAGCCTTCGGCTATCTGAAAGAAACAGAAACAGCCATGTTTTTTTCCCGTTCTGTTTCCGGTGCTTTGGCTGGCATGACATTCGTTGCCAAACAGATTGAACTAAATGGTGATGTATATATCAACGGCGTGAATGATCCAACACCCGGAGAAAAATATCTTACTCTCAGTCGCACTGATAGTAAGTTGGTTTTAAAAGAGATGAGTTTACAGGCAGTAACAGCAGCGGGCAACAAGACCAACAAAAAAATTGAAATTGAAGATTTAGACCAAAAGACGGGTAGCGCACCTACTGGCTTGGATATTGCCTCTAACATAAATGCTGGTATTGAAATATCCAATACCCTGAACGGTGATACTGCTAAACTAAATGTAACTGCCGGTACTGCTTATCTGCACTTGCTTTCTCAAAACGCGCATATTGTCAGAGAAGGCGCCCTAAAATTTAATGTGCCTACCGGCGTTGTTACGAACATTCTATATGCAGACGGTCGGATGACAGGCAAAGAAGCCGATAGCGCTACTTGTTTTGCTACACTGTCCCAGGTGGGTGCAATTACTGACAAAGGGATAAAATTATCAGTGCGTGTTATAGTTGGCAGTTATACATTCACCGCTGATGACTACACAGTAATCAATCGCTCAACAACGGGCAATCCTATACTTACTCTACCTGATCCTAAAGACCCGGCGATAAAAGGTAGGATATTTGTTTTAGTGGAAGATGCCGACAATGCTACAAGTAATGCAATGTCCTGGACACCAGCAGTAAAATACAAGGGGGGCAATTACAGTAATTTCAATAACGCGGCCTTATCAGCATTCAAATCTATACAGGTACAAAGCGATGGGGATGTTTACATGGTAATAGGTCTAGCATAGAAAAGGCGGGTAATTACCCGCCTTTTGTTTATGTTGGTTATTTTAGACTTATGAAAGTCCCGAATCTATTCCGGGGTCAATGCTTTTATTACTTCAATTCTCTTGTTTGTAGGCTGTGTTCGGCATTTGATATTATCACTTTCACTGTGCTTGCAATTCCTGCCGTACCGGTATCTTCGTCTGCGTAGTAGTTACGTCGTAAATCCACATTAAAGCCACTCGGTAAATCCCAGAAAAGCATATCAAAGTCCCGAGATTTTAATTCTTCCTCTGAAACATTTAAAGGCTTGCCCAAACCACCGGTTACAGCATCCAGTTTCGCGTCGTCTATCTCGAAAATAATATAAAGAGAGGTTCTACCATTATTGTGTTCAAAGGCGAAAATTTCCTTTATTGGTACACCGAATAGCGACCTATCAGGCTTCAGCAATCCACGGTTAATATGGTAATTAACCAATGGGTGTTGCAAATCATCAATTTCAGTGTGCTTTGGCATACCTGTAACAAACTCCTTAATTTTCCCAGAAAGAATCACATCCTTTAGGTCGTTACGGCTTTGTGCTTGCAATGTTCCCATCAATAAGAGTAATAAAAGTGTTTTCATAATCTAATTACAATTCCTGGAACCGAAGAAGGATCTAACCTCATCTTTAAATCGGATATTTGGGCTTTTTGACCCTGATTGACCACAAGTCCCGCCAATCTTCGCCATTTCTTCATGTACAAGGGTTCTAAAAGCCTCTATTACAATGGCGTCAGCGGGCAGGTATGGTTCGTGGGCGAATTTACGAAAGATTGCGGACTTTGCCTTATCCAGAGCCTCTGCACTCATCACCGCGGCCATTGCCGGTGTAATAACTTTCCCATTGCCATAGGCTGTAGGAAGCCCAAATACAAAGTTGTCAGGGTAAAATTCCTTATCCAAAGTGCCGTACATGCCATAAAACACCCATCTTACCTTAACATTGTGCACGCCAGCCTCCTGCCAAAGAGGGGTAGTAGCAACAAAGTCGAAGCTGGCGCAATCTGTACCTGTACCCTCCGGTTCAGCGGGTTGGTTGGGCTGGTTTGTGCCGCCGCCAGAACCCCCGCCTGGATTAGGATAGTTTCCTGGGTCTGGGTTGTTGCCAGGAATATCCCCGCCGCCGCCGCTATCTCCGCCGCCGCCATAGCAAATATTAGTCTGCACTCCATACTCGCAATACTGCCCCAGCATATCCGCGAGGGGAAAACAAACTGTAGAGGAAGTCTGGAAACACACCCCTTCTTTTTCCGTGGCGGCTGACCGGCCTATGGTGGTGGTTGCTGCATCATAACTGCCGTTTTTGTAAATAAAGCTGCGTAGTATCTTGCCAGACCAGTCGCGCACTATTGTGGCACCATTAAAGGTAGCAACGCCTTCGTGAGCAGTTGCGGGTATGACAGTTACGATTTCGTGTCGCAGGTTACCGTATTTGGTTTTATACACCAGCAAATAGTTATCGCCTTGCACCTCTACGCTTCCCGTTTTGTGGTAACTTTTCATTTTCAGTGGGGCTGCGATAGCGTCACCGATGTTCAGTTTTTTATCATAAGCACTATCCCAATTCGGCTCGCCTATAGGCAGCTTGTTGGCATCTTCCGTTCTTACTCCACCTTTTTTTACCTGGGTTTCAAAGAAGGTGCGGGCGCTTGCCACACTAAGTTTAGAAAGATTTGGCTGGGGGGCTTGGTCTTGTTTTTTACAGCTATGTACAGAGATAGCTAAACTGGCAGCGGCCAGCAGTACGAGCATTTGTCGCATTTAGTAGTTGTTTTTATGGGTTTTAAATTGGGGCTCTATAGTTTTGGGCGTGGTTATGAAGTTGCGAAGATATTAGGAAGTGTCAAAACAAATGTGTGGGCACATAGAATTGCGTATTTATACGTATTGAAAGCAACAGGAACTCCTATTGGATTTTGCGCCTGATGTATTTTATTAACTTAAAAAGCCCCCAGATCATAAGCACAGCCAACGTGAGATTTAATAATATCCACCCTGGTATAGACGCCTTAAAAAGGAAATCGTACATAGTTATGTATGTTTAATGTGAAAGGCGGTAGAAACCGCCTTTCGGTGTTAACACTTGTTTGGCTTTATAGTATTGTAACCCCCAATACCATTTGGCCTAATTGTTAGGACGCCACCGGTGCAAACCGGTGGCCTATGGTTATATTCTTATTGTCTTGATCTGCCAAAGGTGGCCCTATTTAACCATCCTATATAGAATTCAACCGCCTCTGTTATGGCTGGCTCCACAGGCATATTTTTAAGCATCAGCCGTTGTCTACATATGCTTATCCCCTCCTTTATGCTTTCCTTATCTACGCCAGCCTTTGTCAGGGCGTACGTCAGTTCAAACTCTATCTCTTTTCTGGTCAAATACTTGGTAAGCCTTGCGGGCTCAGGTCTTTTTGTTCCCATAGAGGCAAAACTATGGTTAATGGCGTTGGGAAAAAACCTGTATCGGGAGGGGAAAAAAACTCTTTAAAAAGGGGGAAAATCCTGTATCAGAAGTGGAGAAATTTGCTTATAGAGAGGCGCAACGCTTGCCCTAAACTGGGGAAGTAGGGTGTGTTCCCTACAGAGTGTGGTTAGAATGGCATATTTTTAATACGTAACTAAAAGATGCCTAAAATTGGACATTTCGTTTTTAAAATTGGGACATTTCGTTTCCCCGATTATACGATGCTTTTGAAGATCATAGGCGTATAGTTGAATACCACATTGATACCGCATAACTGCTGAAATATAGCCAGCCCGATACCTACCAGCACCGCCGGAAATATTGCCCTCTCCAGCAGCATACCGTAATTCACTTTGGCAGGTGCACCAGCCATCGAACGTTGTATGTCCTGCAACGACTGCTGCGCAAATCGCTCGTCGCCGATCTTCTGCAATACCTGCAACGCTACACCAGGATAACCGTTGACAATCAGCCAACGTGGACTCTCCGGCAACCACCACGCCCCGGCAAAGAATAACAGGGAAGGGATCGCCCCCAATCCAAACATCCATCGCCAGGCATCGTCACCACCATCACGCAGCGCATAGTTCACCAGGTTCGTCACCAGTATACCCGTCACGACGGTGAACTGGTTGATAGCTACCATCCGCCCCCGCAAATGCGCCGGCGAGATCTCCGCGATATACATCGGTGATAACATCGATGCCATACCCACACCGATACCTGCCATAAAACGCGCACCAATAAACAGGTCACGGGTAGGAGAGAAGGACATCGCCAACGACGAAAGACCAAAAATAGTAGCCGCTACCAACAACCCCTGCCGCCGGCCATATCGCTCCGACACATGACCTGCCAACACACACCCGAGAATAGCTCCGAGTGCCAGACTGCCAGTGGCAAAACCCTCCCAGTAAGCATTCAGCCCAAACTGACGCTGCAGGAACGGCAATGCCCCGGATATCACGGCAAAGTCAAAACCAAAAAGATATCCCCCCAAAGCAGATACAAAAGAAATACGGGTGATATAGCTGTTATTATAAACTGTCGAAGACATATAGATCGTTTTAAATAGCCAACAGCTATTATCATTTTAAACCAAATACAAAAACAGTGGTAGATTCGTAAGTAACACCAGGCCTTAATATCGTATCAGGAAAATGTTCGTGATTAGGGCTGTCGGGGAAATACTGCGTCTCCAACGCCACCGCACCGTGCTGCTCATAAGGCTTCCCTTGCTGCCCGCACAACGTACCATCCCACCAGTTAGCAGTATACACCTGCATACCCGGACAACTCGTATACACCGTCAGCTGCCTGCCCGACACACTATCATACAACTCCGCTGCCGCCGATTCCATATGGACAACAGCTGGTTCCAACACAAAGTTGTGATCCAGCCCCCTGTCAGCAGGAAAATCATCCAATACCGCAGACAACAGCCGGGGCGTCCTGAAGTCCAGCGAAGTATCCGCCACCGGCAACACCCGGCCCGTAGGCAGGTTCCGGTCATTCTTTTCTGTATAATGACCGGCACACACATACAACGAATGATCCGTTACCTGCGCCCGCTCAAAACCACTTAAATTAAAATAACTGTGATTCGTCAGGTTGATAGGCGTCCGCTTATCACTGCTCGCTCGATAACGGATCACTAACTCATGCCGCTGATTTAAAGTGTATTGCACCTGTACCCGCACCATACCTGGATACCCTTCCTCCCCGTCCGCACTCACATACTCAAATATCACCCCCGTCTCATCCGACTGCTGGATAAGGCCCCGCAGCATCCATACCTGCTGGTGAAATCCGTGTACCCCACCGTGCAAATGATTGATGCCGTCATTCACCGGCAACTGGTAATGCACCCCATTGATCTGGAACTGCCCCGCACCGATACGGTTCGCATAACGGCCCACCACAGTCCCGAAATAATAAGGATTGTCCTGGTATTGCAGCGGATGTTCAAACCCGGCTACTATGTTCCTGTGCTGCCCCTCCCGGTCAGGCAGATAGATCGCCGTAATAGCACAGCCAAGATTGGTGATGCCGATCCGCATCATCTCATTATGCATAGTAATGTCATATACATCCTTACCGCCCGCTTGACCGCATAACTGCGCCTGGGTAAATAAAGAGGTGTCATTATTGGTAATAGTGGCCATATCGTGATAAGTACAGGTGAATAAATGAACACTAAGCAGTAGCAAGCGCCTGCTCAAAAAAAGGTACCATCTGCTGATGCTCCGCCGCTCCCTGGTGATGTACATCCATCTTCAGCACATCCGATAAATATTGTAATCCCTTCGCTGTATCCCCGAGTCCCAGGTAACCCAATCCACATAAATACTTACAGTGGATCACATTACGCTGGTTGATATCCTGGTCAAATACCAGCATATCCGGCAACGATACGGCAAAGTAATCGATCGTTACTTCATCCTGCAGATGCGCCTCCCCGAATTGTATGAAACGTTTGAATATCGCTTGCGCCCGCTCCACAGCACCTAGTTTCATCCATGCCAGTGCCTGGTAAATAATCTTGTCAGGTTGCGGATCATTATAGTAAATGGCCTGTGCTGGCTCACTGTTGCCGGTAGTCGCCTGGCGGAAATAAGCAGTCGCAGCATCCGCATCTCCCAAGCCCTCATACACACAACCCAACAGATAATAACGGTCATTCTCCGGAGTACCATACAACTTGCCTTCGCCCAGGTGATGCGGATAATGTTCCGTCGCAGATAAATAGACCAGCGCATCCTCATAGGCACCTCGCTGTATCGCCTGTTTGGCAAGCGCCGTATGACAAAGCAGGTATTGCCTGGTCACCTTCCCTTCACCTCCTTCCCAGGGATGGAACTGCCGGCCGGCAAGTAATATCCGCGCATGTTCATATTGACCGAGTTGATTATATAGCGTGATTTGTTCCAGGTAAAGATCATCCCGCTCCTGCACCAACGCAGGGTGCTGCTGTAATAAAGATAATCGCTCCGCCACCGGACGACCGAGTATCTTGTACAACTGATCCAGCTCCATCAATACACGCGCATCCTGTGAGTCAAGCGTAAAAGCTCGCTCCATATGCCGTACCGCCGCTTCCGGCTGCCGCAACTTGTTAAAGCTGGCCAATGCGAGGTTACGGAATACAGTAGGGAAAGTATCACAGAGCGCCGCAGATCGCTCCCAACATTGGATCGCTTCCGGATACTGCCGCTTGTCGTACCAGCAGTTACCAAGCAGGTAATACGCCTGCGCATCAGTAGCACACAAAGCAATAGCCGCCTGAAGGATAAGGATCTCCTCGATCTTATTCGGAAACCAGGTGCCGGCAGCAATCCTGGCAGCTTCCTCGAAATAAATGATAGCCGTATCCTTCGCACCGCGCTGCTGCGCAAACCAGCCACGATAATAACGGGTAGCCGCATGCGCAGGATACGTGGTATCATATACCGCCAGCAACTGATCCGCCTCCTCCCATTGTCCCGCATGCGCATAATCCAGCGACAATTCCAGGTAGTTGTTGACAGCCCCGCGTAAAGTAGTTTTAACAGCGGATAATAAATCATCCGCACCGGCATCATGCGCGGCTACAGCAGATAAATATTGCTCAAACAAACAGCCGGCATTAAAAGGGTCCAACTCCAGCGAAGCATGGATAAATGGCTGACTGTCCCCTGATCGTCCCACCTTGCGCAACAGCATCGCTTTCAGATGACGTACCGTATGACTATGATAATTTTTGATCAAAGCTCGCTCTGCCAAACCCAGCGCGTCCTCCCACTGCCGCTGCCCACAGGCGATCCTCGCTAGCGAAAGAAACCCGTTATGCTGCCAGGCATCATTCCAGGTAGCTTTGTAAAAGGCGTCATAAGCAGCAATATCCTGCCCTTGCAGTCGAAGACACCATCCGAGGTTGTAATAGGGCTCCCCGTCATAAGGATTCGGATTACGCTGCGTCAGCGTCGCAATAGCTGCCCGGAAATAAGGCTCCGCTTGCGCAAACTGCCCCCTGCGCAATAACCATAGCCCCATCGCATTGTTACATCTCACATCACCGGCACTGCGGCGCAACCCTTCCTGGTAATAGTCCGTCGCCGAATAGGTCGCATGACGGTACTGCTCCAGGTGCAACCCGTTCAGAAATAACTCCTCTACAGTAGCTACCTCCGCTGGCAGCAACGCCGGCGTCGCCGCCGCTGGAATGTCCGTAGGCAATGCCTCCTCCGGCTGATATGCAACCAGTAGCTTGCCACTGGCTGTATGTACCGTTACCTTCCAGTCTGAAGTATCACCGCCGGCCTGCGCATAAGTAGTGGTAAACACGCGCGCCGGAGACAGGTCATATTGATAAGCCTGCATGGCCTGGTCATCATGCCATACCCGTATCACCGCCTGCGGATAGTCAGCGGTAACATATACTTTGATATGTAACTGCTCCTGATCCCATTCCATATTCAACATCGCCTGCTTCGTCGCATTCTTGACCACGCCGATCTCCGCATATGGCATGAAGTATTGCACAAATTGTTTCTCTTCATTAGGCTGTAACCAGGAAAAATCAGGCTGGTTATCCGTAAACATACCCGTCATTAACTCGATATAAGGCCCGTCCTCATCCGTCAGATTACGATCCCAGGCTTGCCCGAAATCACTGTTACCCCACGTCCACTGTTTCTTACCGGGCGACTGATGATGATCGGCCACATGCAGCATCCCCGCCTGCGTATCATGCTCGTAACAACCAATAAAGTCATATTTCGAACGGATCGCCATATACGAAGTAGGCACCGGGATATTCGCATACCGCGAAATATCAGTGCCTGGCGCATAATTAACCTTGTAATAAGTGCCGGTAGCAATTGGGAAATCAGATACATCCCGCTTCCCGTGATCAAATACCGCATACACATCCGGTGGGAATACTGATTGATAATGATCATTCACCTTCACCGCCGGGTTCGCCCACCACAAAAACGTCTGTGGAAAAGGTGTACGGTTGAACAATCGCCCGCTGATCTCCAGGTATGCCTTATCAGGATACAGGGTAAATCCAGCCATACCCTTGGTCCGCGTCATGATCTCAATCTCGTTCATCCACACCGTCTTACTACCGTCCGCATTCTCCCGTATCGTACAGTCTACCGGCTCAAACGTCGATGGCCGGTGATGCTGCGGCCAGTTGAATTCTATCCCGCCCGATATCCACGGCCCCGTCAACCCCACCAATGCAGGCTTGATCACCTGGTTATAATAGATGAAATCACGCTGACGTACCTTGTCATACGCCCGCTGAACACGCCCGCCCAATTCTGGCAACAGCATGATCTGTAAATAATCATTCTCCAGGTACACCGCAGTATACTCCTGCATCGTCTGCTCATCCGCTATCTTCTCGATCACAGGATGCGGATACACCACACCACTGCTCCCCTGGTATACCCGCTTCTCAAGAAACATAGGATTCAACTCCGGACTACCGGCCTTGTAAGTAGGAATGGATACTTTCGTCATCCAGGCTTTTACTTCCATCATGTTACATTTAATGATTTATATACACCACGGCCCCCCGCCGCAGACATAGACCGACTTATAAATGGGAATGGTATGGGTGATCATTCTTCATTCAGTGGAATTCGGAAAATATAGCTCAAATCTCGTACTTGAAAGGGGGATAAAGAATAGGTTATCTTATTGTCAAGATGGACTATTTTATGCTTTTTTCATATTTTGTGATAGCTATCACTCCCGTATGAAAAATAAAACACTGCGAAAAAGAGAAGGCTTTGAAGGACAGCAACTGATCGTACTGCCCAGGAAGGTCATCAACGACTTCCTCGTCCGGGATGCCCTTACCAGGCAATTGTACATTACTGATATAGGCTATTATCCCAAAGCATGGGGACACTACGTCGAACGCCCCGCAGGCATCGGCCAGCATATCCTCATCTATTGCGTAGAAGGCAGAGGCTGGATACATGTAGATAAAAAGAAAACAGAAATAACCCCCTCGCAATGCATCGTCCTGCCCGCAAATACCCCACATCGCTATTCCGCAGAAGAGAACGGACCATGGACAATTTACTGGATACACTTTAAAGGAGACCTCTCCGCACATATCGTCTCCCTGCTACTCGAACAGGCCCGGAATTATAAACTACAACTCACCTACAACGACAAACGCATCAGCCTCTTCGATGAGATCTATACCAATCTCGAAAAAGGATATAGCCTCGATAACCTCCGATATGTTAATATGAGTTTCTATCACTTCCTGTCCTCCTTACGCTATGAAGACAAATTCAATTACGCCGCTACCCGCCATACAGAAAAAGATATCATCGCAGATACCATCGACTTCATGCAGCAACACATGCACACCGTCGTTACATTACAAGAATTCGCGCGCGCTGCAGACCTCTCCGTATCGCATTTTTCATCTGTATTTCATAAACGCACCGGCTACTCACCCATAGAGTATTTTAATCACCTCAAAATACAGAAGGCCTGCCAATACCTCCTGTTCTCCGCCAACACAATTAAAGACATCGCCGCCAGCCTGGGCATAGAAGACCAATATTACTTCTCCCGTATGTTCTCCAAACTAATGGGCGTCTCCCCCAATGAATACAGAAAACGAAATCAGACGGGCGTATCCTGACGCAGGTACCTTTTGAGGAACCGCCCCGTCAGCGAGGTCTTATGCCGTAATAACGCCGAAGGAGTACCCTCAAATACCACCTGCCCCCCATCACGCCCCGCACCTGGCCCCATATCAATGATCCAGTCCGCCTGGCTGATCACATCAAGATTATGTTCTATCACGATCACACTGCTGCCATTATCCACCAGCCGGTTCATCAGGCCGGTAAGCCGCGCTACATCCGACATATGCAATCCTGTAGTCGGCTCATCCAAGACATAGATTTGCCCCGTATTTTCTAACTCATTGGCCAGCTTGATACGCTGCCGCTCACCACCCGACAAGGTATGCAGTGGTTGCCCTAACGTCAGGTAATCCAACCCTACCGCACCCAATCGCTGTAAGGTAGGCTGCATCAACACCTCCGTGAAAAACTCCCTGGCAGCGCCTATACTCATCTCCAATACTTCGCTGATATCCTTCCCGCGCAGGCGATGTTTTAATACCGCTGGTGTAAACCGCCGCCCGTTACACACCTCGCAAGTCGTAACGATCGGGTCCATAAAAGCCAGGTCCGTATAGGTCAATCCCAACCCCTTACATGCCGGACACGCCCCTTCTGAATTAGCACTGAACAACGACGCACTCACCTTGTTGGCCTTGGCAAACAAATCCCGGATAGGGTCCAGCAACCCCGTATAGGTAGCCGGGTTAGATCGTTTCGAACCACGTATCGCACTTTGATCAATGAATATCGTATCGGGATAAAGCTCCGGCAACATCCCGTTGATCAGCGAACTTTTACCGGACCCCGCAACCCCTGTCACCACCGTCATCACACCGGCAGGAATACTAACCGTCACATCCCGCAGATTATGCAGAGTAGCATGAGCTATCACTATACTCCCCTGAGGAGTACGGACCTGCCCTTTTAATACTGGCCGCTGCCGTAGGTGTCTCCCCGTTAGTGTATCCGAGGCTTTCAACCCCTCCAGGTCTCCCTGGTATACAATCGTGCCTCCGTTCACCCCCGCCCCTGGACCCATGTCTATCACATGATCCGCAATGGTAAATACATCCGGGTCATGCTCCACCACCAACACCGTATTCCCCTTGTCCCGTAATCGTACCATCAACTCGTTCAATTGATGCACATCGCTGGGATGCAGTCCCACACTGGGCTCGTCAAAGATGTAGGAAATGTCGGTCAGGCTACTGCCCAGGTGCCGGACCATCTTCACCCGTTGCGACTCCCCGCCCGAAAGGGTAGAGGTCTCCCGGTCCAGGCTCAGATAACCCAACCCTATCCCGATCAGGTGCTCCAGCCGCTCCGTAATAGCCAATACCATCGTCTCCGCTACAGGCACATCAATATCGCGTATAAAAGTAACCAGATCACTCACCTGCATACGGCTGCAGTCTGCAATGTTTTTACCGTTGATCTTACATCCCAACACATCCTGGTTATGCCGCGCTCCCTGGCACAACGGACAAGCACCCCGCGCCGCAATACGGTCCAGCGCCTCCTTGTAATTCCCCTTGACCTCACTGACGTCCTTACTGAGAAAACTCCGCTCCAGCCGCGTAATAACCCCCTCATACTTGGAGGTCTTCGGCCACTCCGCCGTCGGATGAATAATAGGTACATCATCCCCATACAATAGCATATCCCATTCCTCCTGGGTGTAATCAGCTAGCTTCTTATCATTGTCAAACAACCCGGTGGCAGTATATCGCTTCCACCGCCATCCGCCTACCTCAAAACTGGGAAACCGGATCGCCCCTTCATTCAACGATTTACCGCGGTCCAGCAACTTCCGCTCATTGATAGATGCCACCGTACCCAACCCCTCGCATTGCGGACACATCCCCTTAGGATCATTAAATGAAAAGACATTAGAATACCCCACAAATGGTTTCCCTATCCGGGAATATAATAACCGCAAAGAAGCGTGTATATCCGTGATCGTACCCACCGTCGAGCGTGCATTGCCGCCAATCCGCTTCTGATCTATCACTATCGCCACAGACAAATGCTCCAAAGCATCCGCATGCGGCTGCCCGTAATGCGGCAACCGGTGCCGCACAAAACTGTTAAAGGTCTCGTTCAACTGCCGCTGTGACTCCGCCGCAATCGTATCAAATACTAACGACGACTTCCCCGAACCGGATACCCCCGTAAACAACACGATCCGCTTCTTAGGGATCATCACATCGACATTCTTCAGATTATTTTCCCGCGCGCCGGATACACGTATCATATCCAACCCCTCCGCAGGGACATGGTTCCGCGTGACTGTACGTTTTTTCATAGCATGGTTTTTCAATGGTCAGACCAGAAAATGTGACACTGGGTAACACCCAACCAATACCACAAAAAAGAGGCCATGCCGTTCCTAAACATTTTAATACCGTTACAGAACTGTTTTAGGCCACTTCCACAACACCACCCTACTTTAGCATACCGGCCGGTAAAAACAGTTGACCCAAACGCCCCGGACACTATGAAACAAAAGAATTATTGCAATAACCATCCTACCTCGCAGGAGCCTCCCAAACCCAATTTATTTAACCCTTTTCCCAGTAATATTGTATGAAACTGTTCTACAAACCACTATTGCTTTCATTCCTTACATTACTGCTGGGCTTGCAGTACGCCTCCGCCCAGACACCTGTAGATACCGTTCCCGATGACGGAACCCCCTTCGAATTCTCCGATCCCAAAGAACTACTGTATAAGTTCGATTCCTGCCTCGCTCCTGTGGTAAATCGCATCTCCGTCGTACGCTTCGATGGCTACGCCAACGCATTCGTAGATCTGCCCAACGCTAAAAAACAACAACAGTTCACCATCATCAGCGCAGATGGAAAAACCTATAACAAAAAGTTCGCTGCAGATACCGGCTTCTTCGCTGTCAACCTGCCCCTGCATATGGAATTCACCGTATCCAGCACTAACTCCTGCGGCAAAGAAGTAAAGGTGGGCACATTCAGCACAGAGACAGACGTGAAAGAACAACTGAGCGTCTCTCCAAAATTGTTCAATAAAGTATCCGATTATTATTACAAGCCAGGACAGGAAAATGTGTACCAGCTAATCGTCGGTGCACAGGATATATCCTATTATGAAAAACTCTCTTTCGTACAGGAATACCTGTGGGATGGCCAACCCTTCCCGGCTAATATCGATTTCGTCAGAGGAGGGAAAGTGATCTACTATGTGACAGATGCCGCTTTCTTTATCGATATCAAAAAACTGCTGGAATATTGGGACAAGATCTATAAATCCAAATGTAACTGTAAGGTTATTAACGTGGACGCAACCGTCAGCCCCAATGCCGGATATGTACAGCCGAATGGTACTGTATATCCTGGCTATCAAAGCTATATAGAATATAACAATAGCAATAGCTACAAAGCATGGGCCGGCTATTCCCGCCTCGGAGCCGCCCGCTACGAACAAGCATGGCAGGAAGGTAAAAACAGTGGTGGTAAACAATTGATATTCGGTGGAGACCCCAGTTACGCCGTTACACCATACTACGGCAGAATATGGTACAACTGGATATGTACTAATGCCAGTGGATATCCCAGCAGCGTTTGCGCCTGCCCGCCCAAAGATATTCATATCACCTACCGCTACGATACAGAACTGCGCTCTAACCTGAGCAATATGCCTTGGGGCTTGCAAAGCAAAGGAGCGAATGCACATGTGGAAGACTGGGCTATATTGACCAGCGTAGATGGTGCAGGAAATCTTACCGTATTGGGGGCAAACAAGGCGTCTGTCGATCAAAGCTACAATACCTCCATCAACGGAGCCTTTGTAAAAGGGGTATTGGATATCGTCGTTGCCATCGTAAGCGCCTACGTGACCCAGGGTGCGTCCATTGCCACCAGTATACCTAGCATCGTCAACGGCATCAATACCCTCATCACCACCCCGCTGAATAATACCCAAGGCGATCAGGGCGACCTCGCACAGTGGTATACCTTACTCGATGGACAAAAGAAACTCCAGCTTACCGTTAATAACCCCATGCGTATCAACCTCTACAGCTCCGGCGCCATCCGCCTGTCAGGATTCACCAAATGGCACAACACCGGCCGCATCGTAAGTGGTTACAACCTCGCCGCATTTGTATATTGTGGCAAACCGGATAACGCTCCAAGCTATTGCTCCTCTAATGGTGGCGCCGCCTGGGTAATGGGTACATTAGTACCGGCTAACCTCGGAGGCCTCAAAGCAGATGTAAATACCTTCTATAATCAGCTGGGATACTACGAATATCCATATACAGAAGCAGGTGCGAAGAAAGTGAACTGCGGCCAACGCCTGTCAGGCCTCTCTATGGAACGCACACCGTCCGCACCGTCTCATATCACTACCACCGCAGAAAAACTGTCAGCTGGCCCATACACCTACGAAATTTATAGCCTCGATGGCCGTAAAATAGGCAATGGCGTCTCAGCAGGTAAAGCACTGGAACTGCCAGTGATTAACCGGGGCTTTACAGCACCCGACGGTATTTATATCCTGCAACTAAAAGACATAACCGGCCAAAAGAGCATAATCAAATTCTTCCACTCCAGGTAAAGATTTGATGAGAGCACGAGAAATCGATGCATATTGAGCACGCGCCCCGCTTTGCGGGGCGTTTTTTTTATCGCCAGAAACCAGCACTCTTGATCTGGCTGCCACTCACCCGCATATCTTTTAAGGCTACACGTACATCCTTCACCAGGCTATTCCGCCCGGCCACAAAATAAGTCGTATAAGGCATGTCAACACCCGCCGCCTGCAGCTGCATCCGCACACTGGCCAGCGAATCCCGCTGGTAAGAAAACCGGTCCAGCTCCATCCCCCACAACGATGACGGCAAGAAGGCATCCTCACTGTGAATGATACAATGGAACTCCTGCTGCACATCCTTCCGCAGGTACAGCGACATAAAATGACCAATAGCACTCATATCCCCGATACATACCAGCTGCGGAGATGTGCCGGGCTGATGCATACCACCCCCAGGCCCCGCATAATAAAGTATGTCGCCTACCTGCAAACGACGAATATAGTCACTCCCCGCACCATCATGGCTGACATCTATCAGCAAAGTTCCCGTCTGCCTCTGCTCATCCCAGCGGGCAAGGGTATAATCACGAAAAGTATAAGGTGCCACCATACATTTAAGATGCTGGGTACTGGCCCAACGTCCTTTCAACTGAGGTAAATGTGCAGATATAGCGATTAAGGATGGTGTAATATGGCTAATGGCTGTGATCCCGGCATGCGCACCTATGCGCGACATAAGGAAAGCGGCAGCCCTGTCTTTAATAGCGGGCATATGCAATAAGTATTTGATGAATAATTATTGCGCAAAACTACCGACAGACCACCCCGAATATGGTGCACTATTGAGGGGAATGATTGTACAATTCACGGGCTTGTACCCGGAACGCCTGCGGTGTCATCCCCGTATGCATCCGGAAAAAGCGGTTGAAATAAGATAATTCGTTGAATCCCAAATGGTAAGCAATCTCTTTGATCTGCTGCTCCTGGTAAAGTAATAACCGCTTAGCCTCCAGCAACCGCCGCTCCGCCAGCAACGCAGATGCCGTCTGACCACTATGCTGCTTCACAATGTCATTCAGATGCCCCCTCGATACATGCAGCTGCTGCGCATACTGCTGCGTACTCGTCCATTCCAGGAAATGCGCCTCCACCAACAAACGATATTGCTGCAATAACGCCGCCGGCCTCGACAACGAGGGCTCATCAACAGCCGCAACACTACGGTCCAATAACGTTAACATAGTCGCCAGTAAATGTCGTAACACCGTCAGGTAATTTTTGTCCTTCTGCAGCAACTCCAGCTCCATCTCCGCCGCCAACGCCAGCAAACGTGTAAATATCTCCGGCGATGGCTGTAACAACGGCGGCGCCCCCGCCACAAATATGGGAACACCCGGCAACAAAAAATCCGACGTGAAAGCAAGCATAAAACCATCACTATGCGCAAAAGATTGCGGTAAGTGCACCTGGCCGGGTGTAATACACAGTACTTGTCCAGTTTGTAATTTAACAGGTTGAAAATCAACTAGGTGATTGCTATACCCCTGATTGGGCAAAGCGATCGTATAAAACTCATGCCGGTGCGCATCTAATAAATGCGACTCATCAGATGGTATATCCCTCGCCCGGTGGATATCAAAGGGAAGATCCGGCCGCGATGTGATCGCTGATATCTGGTAAGAGGTAACTTTCTGCTGCTGTTTGCTACGTGCCATACCAATCTCGATAATTATCCGCTAAAGGTACGCAAATGTTGACCCCGGCTCATCGATATTAATATAGTTCTCCTGTATCATTCCTATATCTCTCGTCCACCTTTCCTATAGTTCTCCTGTATCATTCCTATATCTCTCGTCCACCTTTCCTATAGTTCTCCTGTATCATTTCTATATCTCTCGTCCACCTTTCCTATAGTTCTCCTGTATCATTCCTATATCTCTCGTCCACCTTTCCTATAGTTCTCCTGTATCATTCCTATATCTTTCGTCCACCTCTCCTATAGTTCTCCGCCCACACTTTTTTATCGCCAAATCCCCTTCTGCTCAAATTATATGCGTATATGAGAAAATTGATGTAATATTATGCAATCGATTGCCTATTTTAGCACACTATTCGGCCAATACTAACTTTTCAATTAAGACTTAAGGGGGGACAGAACAATAATCGCCGAAAGTTGCGTATTTTATGCAACCGTTTGCATTTTACAGGCAGGAACACTCATTCGCTAACCAAAAAAACTGATACACTAAAACATAGACAGCGAACTAATCAAACCACGTAAGAACCAATAACAGGATCTTTTATCAGCCAAAACACCTGTATCATGGAGATAGGGAGAAACGCCTTTATGCCACCACTCCCAACTCCGGAGCACTTTTACTTTTTCACGTTATCAACCTTATATCTTATGGTTAATTTTCTTCTACACCTTAAGAGGTTATCCCTTACATTGCTACTCGTCAGTGGGGGAATAACATTCGCATACGGCCAACAAAAGACCGTATCCGGCATCGTCACACTGTCACCTCGCAACGAACCCTATCCGGGAGTAACCGTACGGGTGAAAGGAACCAACCAGGGAGCCACCACAGATCAAAATGGTAAATACGCCCTGAAGAATGTCGCCAACAACGCAACACTCGTCTTCTCTGCCGTAGGCCTCCTGCCGCAGGAACACAAGATCACAGCCACCGACAACACCCTCAATGTAGAAATGCTGGAAGACCAACGTCAGCTTCAGGAAGTAGTCGTACAGGTAGGATATGGCTCCCAGAAAAAACGGGATGTCACAGGGGCCATCTCCTCCGTCAACGCACAACAAATCCAGCAACGCCAGGCTATCGATGTATACGACGCCCTCCAGGGCCAGATCCCCGGCATGCAGATCGCCCAGGAATCAGGCCGGCCTGGCGCTGGCAACTCCGTACGCATCCGCGGTATCGGTACCCTCGAAGGAGGTGCCGACCCCCTATATGTAGTCGATGGCGTACAAGGTGTTAACATAGATGGTATCAACCCGCAGGATATCGAATCCATCGAAGTACTCCGTGATGCTGCCTCCGCCGCCATATACGGTGCTCGCTCCGCCAACGGGGTGATCATCATCACCACCAAAAAAGGAAAGGCAGGTAAACCTCGCATCAATCTCAACTACCTCCAGAGCTTCAGCTCCCTCGCCCGCAAACTGCCACAGGCAAACGCCCGCGAACGCCGCCTCTACGAGGCCAAAATGAAAGGCAGCACAGACCCGGCAGGAGCCCCCACCGACTCCCTCAACCCGTCCACCAACGCCGATAACGACTACCAGGATCTGCTCACCCGTACCGCCATCCGCCGGCAAGTCGACCTCAGCCTCGGCGGCGGATCCGAAAACATGAACTACTACGCCAGCGTCGGATATCTCAAAGACCAGGGGATCATCATCAACAGCTTCGCCGATATCCTCCGCGCTCGCTTCAACCTCGATTATAAAGCGTCCAAACGCCTCACATACAGCAATCGGGTACAGTTCTCCTACTCCGATGAAAACCGCATCAGCGAAGGAAACACCCTCAACCAGGCCTTACAACGCCCGCCCAACTTCCGCGTATACCTGCCCGATGGCAGCCTCGCCGGTAACCTCGGCGGCCGCAAAAACCCAATCGCAGAAGCCTTGCTCCGTAAGAACTTCTATAAAGTATACAACGCCAGCTTCTTCAATCGAATCGCCTACAAAGTCATCGATGGCCTCGTTTTCACCACCGATGTCAACCTCGTAGCTAACTATGCACACCACCTCGAATTCTCCCCAAAACTGCTGAGCAACAACAACGATGTCAGCACCGGAGGCGAAGACAACGCTTTCCGCACCTACTGGCAAATACAGACGTATCTCAACTACGAAAAAACACTGAATAAAAAACATACCCTGGGCGCACTACTCGGATTCAGTGCCGACAGAGACAGCAGGAGAGGAGCCAATATAGAAGGACAATACTACGTAAGCGAAGAGATCAACACCCTCAACGCCGCCCAGGAACTCAACTTGCGTAATACCAACACCGACGCCTCCAGGAACAGCTCCGCTTCCGTATTCGGTAGATTAAGCTATAACTTCAAAAGCAAATACTTGCTCAACTTCAACGTAAGAGCAGATGGCTCCTCCAGGTTCGGTACCGCCAACAAATGGGGCTACTTCCCGTCCATATCCGCCGGATGGCGCCTGTCCGACGAATCCTTCATGGCCTGGTCCCGAAAAGTCCTCTACGATGCCAAAGTACGCGTCAGCTACGGTATCACCGGCAACGACCAGATCGATAACAACGCCAGCCGCCAACGCTACGTATTCGGTAGCAACTACTACAACGACATATCCGGCGTAGTACCGGCATCCCTCTTCGGCAACAACACCGTCGGATGGGAAAGCCTCAAACAATTCAACCTCGGCCTCGACCTCCTCTTCTACGATGGCCGCCTCAGCGTCACCGCAGACTATTATAATAAGATCACCAACGACCTGCTCTACCGCGCCCTCCTGCCTAACGAATCCGGATACACCGAACGTTACGCCAACTTCGGCAGCATCCAGAATAGAGGGATCGAGATCGCCGTAAGCGGATATCCGATCAAAAACAAAGACTTCGACTGGAACCTCGGCTTCAACTTCTCCATCAATAACAACACCGTGAAAAAACTGCTGGGCGCCAGTACCATGCTGGTAGCACGTAGCGGTGGCTCCGAAGTGATCTGGAGAATCAGGGAGGGGGGCCGCCTGGGCGATTTCTATGGCTATAAATACGAGGGCATATACTCCTACAAAGCCTCCAACGCCTACACCGATGATGGCCTCTGGCAACGACTCTCTCCCGTGATCGGTGCCGATGGTAAACCTACCGGCGCCTACACCCTCAACGGCGCTAAATACACCGGTAACGTAAGAACATTGTCCTCCAATGGCGACGTATTCACCGGCGGCGATGTCATCTGGCAAAACACCGTAAAAGATGGCGTGATCGATGATGCCGACCGCGTCGTATTAGGAAACGCCCAACCCAAATGGACCGGTGGCGTATTCAACTCTTTCAACTACAAAAACTTCTCCTTGTCGTTCAATGTATACATCAGCTGGGGCGGTACGATCTACAACCGCCAACGCCAACAGCTAAACGCTGCCGCTATCAACAACGTAACACCAGAACCCGACTTCATCTACAACAGCTGGGTAAAAGAGGGCGACAATGCCGTCTATCAACGCCCAGACAAAGCCGCCGTTAACAACGCCCGCGAACTGTCCAGCCTCTACCTCGAAGATGCATCCTTTATCCGCCTCCGTAACCTAAAAGTAGGATACTCCCTCACACCCGAACTGAGAAGAAGATGGAACCTCCCGGCAGTAAATGTCTATGTATATGGCAATAACCTGCTCAACTGGTCCAACTATCGCGGCTATGATCCGGAAATAGCCTTCAACTCCCCATTACGTATGGGCGTAGACGAAGGTCGCTATCCGCGCAAAAAAGAAGTGGGTTTCGGTATCAATGTAAATTTCTAAATGAAGCGTTATGAAAAGTAAAATATACGGTAGCTTACTACTCCTCATCATATGTTCCTCAGTAGCTTGTAAAAAGTTCCTCGACGAACCCTCCCGCACAGACCTCCCGGCAGAGAAGTTCTGGCGCAATCCCGATGATGCAAAATTAGGCGTCGCCGCCATCTACGATGGCGTACAGAAAACCCTCAGCGGCAACTACACCGACTGGGGAGATGCCCGCTCCGACAACTTCACCTGGGGCGGTACCGGCGAAAACCAAATCAATATCACCCTCAATGGACTCAATCCCACAATGGGCGTAGCCGACTGGACATCCCTCTATCGCACCGTCTCCTATTGCAACCTGGCCATCAAATACCTGCCGACAATAGAATTGCTGCCAGCCACCGAACGGGATAACTACCTGGCACAGGCATACGCCATCAGAGGCCTCATGTACTTCTATGCCGTACGCCTCTGGGGCAACGTACCTGTCAGAACAATCCCCTATGAAGATATCAACCAGGACCCGCGCATCGCTCAGTCCACCGCCGATGATGTAATGAATAATGTCATCCTGCCCGATCTTAACAAAGCATACGAACTGTCCGACAAACGCATCACCAGCCCCGTATGGTACGTCAACTCCGGCGCCATCCTGGCCATGCTCACCGACGCATACCTCTGGAAAAAAGACTACGCCAAAGTACTCGAAAACAGTACCAAACTGATGGCACTCAACCGATATGCACTGGAAGCAACCGAAAACTGGAAAAAGATGTTCGTCGAACCCGCTTCCTATCCCAAAGAAAACATCTGGAGCTTGCAATGGAACGCCCTCAAAGATGGTGGCAATGGCATCTCCAAGATCGGCAGCGGTAGCAACACCTCCAACTATCACATCGACAGCACCGTATTCCTCCGCTTCGAAGCAGATACCAACGACATCCGCAGAGGATACACCTACGATACCCTCGTTCCCGAAAGAGGCGAACGCGTTACACAGATCGCTAAATTCTACGCCTACGGTCCCAATGGTAACGTCCTCTATCCTAACAATAACGAGAACGAAGCTAAACTGCCCATGTATCGCTTCGCAGATGTACTGCTCATGCGCGCCGAAGCACTTAACATGACAGGAGATAAAGGGGGCGCCATCGCCCTCGTCAACCAGGTAAGAAGAAGAGCCCGCGCTAAACAACTCAACGCCGCCGATTACAACTCCCCTAAAGAGGTGGAAAAAGTAATACTCGACGAACGCCAGCTCGAACTCTTCGCAGAAGGTAAACGCTGGTTCGACCTCCGCCGCACCGACCGCGTAGTAGAAGTAATGGACCCCATCCTCCGCTACCGCCAGTCACAACAAGGCATGGAAGCTGTCGGATTCGGCGATATCCGTAAAGTGCTATTCCCCATCTCCAGAAGCGCACTTACCAACAACACCTTACTGGTACAAAACAAACCTTACTCAGAGTAAAAACCAGGACCATGAACACAAACACTAAACATATATACCAACTCGCCGGCGTATGCATCATCACCATGATCTTCGCCGGATGCTCCATCTTCGGACTCGACCTACAAAAGAACGACAAACACGATACCTCCACCCTCGATCCGCATATCTACAAACCTGCCTTGCAATACCTGCGCGAACGTGCTACCGGACCAGTGAAAAATGACTCTATCTTCAACCTCATGTGGCAGGCCATCAAATACGCAGAACTCGATACCAACGAATACGCAAAAACAGGCAGGACATTCCTGTTTTTACACAACGATGCCATACTCCGCATTAGCAACAACAAACCAACAACAGATTGTTACTTCGGTAGATACCCTGTCAACAATAAACCCGCCACCAAATGGGAAGACTATCCCAAACAACAGGTAAAGAACTTCCTGTTATATTTGATAGCGCAGGGAGAATATAGCTTCAACAACGTTCAGGGCAATAACGTCGAAACAAAGACCTTACTGCCCGAAGGAGCCGATCCGCTGAATCCTAAAAGCCTGATCTACTTCCGCGCCGTCAACGACCGTAACTCTAAATTCAGGATCAACGACTTCCCCGGCACCGCCCGCGTTACAGAAGTACGTACCTCCAATATCCTGAGCACCAATGGGCCCATCCATGTCGTTGACAGAGTAGTGGAATATGGCGTTAAATAATAAATAATATGATGACTCGTAAATACACGACGCTCTCCGCTTTGTACCTCCTGCTGTGCTCCGCCGTCGCAACAGCACAACAGCCACTGGCACAAGCAGGTAATAATGGCAAACTGCTATACAACACCTACGCCAACGAAGGAGAATCCAATGCCGTCAATCGCATACCCGACTTCTCTTTCGCTGGTTATAAAGGCGGAGGCGTCCGCTTGCCCGTCGTCGCCGTAAAACAAACACTACAGCCCTCCCCCGGCGACAACCGCGAAAAGATACAGGCCGCCATCGACGCCGTATCCGCATTGACACCCAATGCCGCCGGCCAAAGGGGAGCCATACTGCTACGCAAAGGATCCTATGAAGTAAGTGGCCCGCTATATATCCGTAAAGATGGTGTCGTACTGAGAGGAGAGGGACAAGCCCTCAATGGTACCGTCCTTAAAGCCACCCAACAGGCACAACATACACTCATCATCATCACCGGAGAGGGAAAGGGATACCAGTTCGATAAAAACGCAGTGGTCAATATCACCGCACCTTATATACCGGTAGGCGCCGTACAGATAGAAGTCGCCAACGCCGCCGCCTTCTCCGTCGGAGACGATATAGTAGTAGAACGTACCCCCAACCAAACCTGGATAGATGACCTACAGATGGCCCAGTATGGCTGGAAGGCAGCCGACTATCACGTACGCTTCGAACGCCGTATCACCGCCATAAAAGGAAATACCCTCACCATCAACGTACCCATGGTGGATGTACTACAGGCTCGTTACGGTAGCGGACAGGTATATAAAGCCACCGCCGTAGGCCGCATACAACAGTGCGGCGTAGAACAGATCCGCCTGGAATCCACCTACAGCAGCGATACCGCCGAAGACCACGCCTGGAAAGGTGTCATGCTGCAAAGAGCCACGAACTGCTGGGTAAAACAAGTCACCGCCCGCTACTTCGGATATGCCTGCGTATCCATCGAAGGCGAATCAGTATACAACACCGTAGAAGAATGTGCCATGACCGCCCCCGTGTCCATCACCACCGGCGGCCGTAAATACTCCTTCAACATCGGACAGGGCGCCGCTTTCAACCTCTTCACGCGCTGCTACACTCAGGGTGGCCGCCACGATTTCGTAACTTCCTCCCGCGTACCAGGACCTAACGTATTCCTGGACTGCTACGCCACCGATACACATGCCGATATCGGCCCTCACCATCGCTGGGCCACCGGCCTGCTGTTCGATAATGTATATGGTGGACAAATACGCGTACGCAATCGCAAAGCCAGCGGCACCGGCCATGGCTGGTCAGGCGCACAGACACTCTTCTGGAACTGCTGCTCCTATAAAGAAGATCTCATGGTAGATAGCCCCAAAGGTGCCCGCAACTGGGGCATCGGCAACAGCGCCAAAAAATTCAATGGCGATGGCTACTGGGAAAACAAAGACAAAACAGTCACACCACGCAGCCTCTATATACAACAACTGCAGGACCGACTAGGCACCGCCGCCGTTAATAATGTCATCCCACCAACACAACGCAGGGACAACATATGGAAACAGCTCGAACAATGGAAAGGAGAAAGTACACTAAAGCTGTAGATATATTCAGACAACAAGAAATGGCGCATATGATCATGAGACAACTAAAACAAAAAACCTGCATCGCATGGATGATCCTGCTGACAGGTTGGAGCATCGCCACTCAGGCACAGCAATCCCAACGGATATCACAGTCCTGGGAATTCCTGCGTCAGGACCTCGGTTCCCCCTGGGAAACCGTCCGCCCTGCCGCAGAAGGTAGCCCCGAATCAGTCCCCCTCTGGGAAAAGGTCACCCTGCCGCATTGCTTCAACGCCAAAGATGCCGTAGATCCCGATGTCAATTTCTACCAGGGCCCCGGATGGTACCGCACCCAACTCAATATCCGCAACCCTTACGACAAAGGCCGCACCTTGCTGCACTTTGAAGGTGCCGGACAAAAAACGACCGTATACGTATACACTACCCGCGTAACGCAACACACCGGCGGATACGACGAATGGAACGCCGATATCACCGACGCCGTACAACAGTTCCTGGCATCACCGGCAGCAAAGAACTTCAAAGGAAAAATACCGGTATCCATCCGCTGCGATAATACCCGCGACGTCGAAATGATACCTTCCAGCATGTCAGATTTTAATGTCTATGGCGGAATATATCGCTACCTCAACCTCGTATACACACCAGCCATAGCCATCAACAACATACAGATCACACCACAGACAGATGCCGCTGGCAAAACAGGTAAAGTAGACCTCTCCCTCTCATTGTCAAATAACGAACCGCTCAAAGAAGGAACCGTAGATATCCAAATCGTCGATCCCTCCGGTAAAGCCGTGAAACAATGGAGCCAGGCACTCACCACCAGTACAACAACAATATCACTCAATAGCTTCGAACTGAAAAAGCCGTCCCTTTGGTCCCCAACACAACCACAGCTATATACCCTCAAGGCAGTATTGAAAAGCCCGGCCGGCAACGCTGAATGGGCCGGACACTTCGGCTTCCGGCATTTCGAATTTGCCAACCATGGACCCTTCCTGCTCAATGGCCAGCGACTCCTCCTCAAAGGGACCCATCGCCATGAAGACCATGCCGGTGTTGCCGCCGCCATGACAGAAGACATGATCCGAAAAGAAATGCTGCTGATAAAATCCATGGGCGCCAATTTCATCCGCCTCGGACACTACCAGCAATCACGCATCGTACTCAACCTCTGCGATAGCCTCGGCATCCTCGTATGGGAAGAAATACCTTGGTGCCGCGGTGGACTGGGTGGCCCCGTCTACCAGGAACAAGGCCGCCGCATGCTCACCAACATGATCCGGCAGCACTACAACCACCCGGCCGTTATACTCTGGGGCCTCGGTAACGAAAACGACTGGCCCGGCGACTTCCCCGAATTCGACAAACAAAAGATCCGTGACTACATGTCCGCACTCAACCAACTGGCGCACCAGCTGGATAATACCCGCAAAACCACCATCCGCCGCTGCGACTTCTGCAAAGACATCGTCGACGTCTACTCCCCGTCAATATGGGCCGGATGGTACCGCGGCATATACACCGAATACAAGACCGAAACACTCAAAGCCATCGCAGATGTACCGCACTTCTTCCATGCCGAATGGGGCGCCGATAGCCACCAGGGCCGCCATGCAGAAGAGCCTGAACGCTTCCTGGGCAACATCGCCACCGGTAAAGGCGCCGACGAAAGAACCGGCGACTTCGCCCGCACCGGCGGCAACGCCAGAGCCTCCCGCGATGGCGACTGGTCAGAAACATATGCCTGCAACCTCATCGACTGGCACCTCAAAGAACAGGAAACAATGCCTACCCTCACCGGTAGCGCCTACTGGATATTCAAAGACTTCTCCACACCACTGCGCCCCGATAATCCCGTGCCTTATGTCAACCAGAAAGGTGTCGTAGGTAGAGACCTCCTGCCCAAAGAAAGCTTTTATGTATTCCAGTCCTACTGGGCCGAACAACCAATGGCACACATCTACGGCCACACCTGGCCCGTACGGTGGGGCAAAGCTGGCGAAACAAAAAAGATACTCGTATACTCCAACTGCCCCGAAGCAGAACTCTTCGTCAATGGCAACAGCATGGGCACCAAAAAACGCAACAGCCAGGACTTCCCGGCTGCAGGTCTCCGTTGGGAAATACCCTTGCAGGAAGGAAAATATGAGGTGAAAGTGGTCGCACGCAAAGGAAAAACAACCGTACAAGATCAAATACAGTTCAACTATCAAACCGCCACCTGGCAAAAACCAACTACCCTCATAGTAGAAAAACATCAGGAAGCAACAGATATCACCCTCATCAATGTAAAAGCAGTAGATAAAAATAACGTGCTGTGCCTCGATGCTAAAAATTATATCACCTTCTCTATCGCAGGCGATGGCTACCTGCTGGATGACCTCGGCACCGCTGCCGGCTCCCGTAAAGTACAATTGGCCAACGGACAGGCACAGATCCGCGTAAAAACAAACAGCCGTAACGTCGTAAGCGCAGTAGGAGAGGGCCTTACCGCTGGCTTCGTAGAACTATAAAAAAAGTGAACAAATGAAACGATCAATACTGACAGCAGCTTGGGTAATGGGTACCTTTGCTGCACAAGCCCTGACACCGCCAGATTCATTACTGCGCCTGTGGTACCGGCAACCGGCAGCGCAGTGGGTAGAAGCCCTCCCCCTGGGTAATGGTCGTATAGGCGCCATGGTATATGGCTCCGTCAAACGTGAACAACTGCAGCTCAACGAAGCCTACCTCTGGTCAGGTGGCCCACGCGATGGTAACAACCCCGTTGCCAAATCGTCCCTGCCTCTCATCCGCCAGCTGTTAGCCGAGGAGAAATACATGGAGGCAGATAAACTGGCGCGTAAGATGATGGGCCCCTACAGCGCCCGGTATCTCACCCTGGGCAGCTTATTGATCGATAACGATATACCTGGTTCAGCTACCGGCTACCACCGGCAGCTGGACCTCAATAACGCCGTCTCCACCGTACAATTCAAAGTAGATGGCGTCAATTACAAAAGAGAAACCTTCATCAGCTATCCCGACCAGCTACTCGTCATGCGCATCAGCACAGACAAAAAAGGGGCGCTCAACCTCCGTACCCGCTTCGACAACCCAATGCCTCATACCACCAGGCCTGTCAATAACAAACAGATCGTACTACAGGGCAAATGCCCCGAATATGTGGCCAACAGAGACTACGAACCTAAACAGATCGTATACGCCGACAGCAAAAATGGTGAGGGCATCAACTATGAAGTACACCTCGAAGCCCGCACCAAAGATGGTACACTCACCACCGATACCGCAGGCATCAAAGTACAGCAGGCTTCCGAAGTAGTATTCCTCCTCTCCATAGGTACCAGCTACAACGGACCGGAAAAATCAGCGGCCAAAGCGGGAAAAGATCCCGCCGTAGCCGCCCAGCAACACCTCCGGGCCGCCGCCGGCAAAGACTATAATACCTTACTGCAAAGACACCTGCAAGACTACACGAAACTGTTTCAGAAAGTCGCCCTCGATCTGGGACAGGATGCCGATGCGCCCAAACCTACCGACATACGCCTGAAAGAATATACGGCCGCAGGTGGAAGAAAAGATCCACAGCTTACGACCTTACTCTATCAGTACGGCCGCTACCTCCTTATAGCTGCCTCCCGCAAAGGTGGCCCCGCCGCCACCTTGCAAGGATTGTGGAACAACTCCATGCAGCCGCCATGGGGCTCCAACTATACCATCAACATCAACACCCAGATGAACTACTGGCCGGCAGAAACAGCCAACCTGTCGGACTGCGCCTCCCCTTTGTTCGACTTCATCGGACACCTGGCTAAAAAAGGTACCCGCACCGCCGCCGTCAACTATGGCGCCCGCGGCTGGACCGCCCACCACAACGCCGACATCTGGGCCATGACATATCCCGCCGGTGGCGTCGATTGGAACGATCCCAAAGGCAACCCCCGCTGGGCAATATGGCCAATGGGCGGCGCCTGGTTCACCCGACACCTCTGGGAACATTACCTCTTCACCGGCGATAATACCTTCCTGCGCACCACCGCATACCCGCTCATGCGCGATGCCGCCAGGTTCATACACGACTGGCTCATAAAAGATAAAAATGGATACCTCGTTACCAGCCCGTCCACCTCGCCGGAAAATAACTTCCTCGTCAATGGCAAACGCGAAGGCTCCGTCAGCATCGCCAGCACCATGGACCTGTCTATCATCACCGATCTGTATAACAATACCTTGCAGGCAGCACAACTACTGCAACAGGATAAAACATTCCGAGATACACTACTCGCCGATCTCGAATACCTGTATCCCTTCCACGCCGGCCAACATGGCCAGCTACAGGAATGGTACAAAGACTGGGACGATCCCGAAGATCATCACCGTCACCTCTCTCACCTATACGGATTGTTCCCGGGATATTTTATATCCCCCAGGAATAATCCCGATATGTCCGCCGCCGCCAAACGCAGCCTCCTCATGAGAGGCGATGGCGGCACCGGGTGGTCCAAAGCCTGGAAGATAAACTGGTGGGCACGCCTCGAAGATGGCGACCACGCCCACACCATGCTCAACAAACAACTGTTCCTCGCCAGCGATACCACCGTCAGCACCAGCGACAACAGCGGCGGATCATATCCCAACCTCTTCGACGCACATCCGCCATTCCAGATAGATGGCAACTTCGGTGTCACCTCAGGGATCACCGAGATGCTGATACAAAGCCATGATGGTGTATTATACCTGCTACCCGCCCTCCCTTCCATATGGCCCGAAGGTAACGTCACCGGCCTCAAAGCCAGAGGCGGATTCGAAGTAGACCTCTCCTGGAAAAACGGACAGCTTACCAAGGCTACCATCCGGTCCACATTGGGTGGTAACTGCCGCATTCGTACCCGCATCCCCGTTAAGGCTGCCGGCGCCGCCCTCAAACCTGCGGGCGGAGAAAATCCGAATAAATACTACCAGACCACACTGCCGGTGAAATTTGAAATAAAAGATCGTAGCAAACTACCAACGCTTACCCTGAAGAAAACATTTGACTACGATATAGCAACTAATACCAATACCGTGATCCGCCTGGAAGCCGCCTTGGTCACTGACACACTGATGGCTTCCGCCCAGCACAACAGCGCCAAAGGAGACGATGAAGGCATCCTGTCCCAGCAGGCAGCCGAAAGAGACCAGGCCGCCATCGACAACGCCCTCAGTAGCTGGTGGACCGCCTCCATGAAAACGCACGATGCCCGCATCGCCTGGTGGCAACAAGCCCGCCTCGGCTGCTTCATACATTGGGGCGTCTACTCCGTACCGGGAGGCGCCTGGAAAGGAAAAGAAGTAGGTGGCTACGCCGAACACCTCATGCGCAAAGCCACCATCCCCGTCGCTACTTACAAACAGGAACTGCTGACACCCTTTAACCCAACCGGCTTCAACGCCGATACCTGGGTACGTACCATCAGAGATGCTGGTATGCGCTATCTCATCATCACCGCCAAACACCACGATGGCGTCGCCATGTATCCGTCCGCTGTCAGCGACCTCGATATCAGCGCCTCCGCCTTCAAACGCGATCCCATACAGGAACTGGCCGCTGCCTGTAAACGATATGGTATCAAATTCGGCTGCTACTATTCCCATGCCTTCGATTGGGAACACCCCGATGCCCCGGGCAACGATTGGAATTATGATAATCCCGGAGGCGACAAAGGCCTGCATGGCGGCGCACGCTGGTATGACGCGCATCCCGAACGCCTGCCCAAAGCCGTTAAATATGTCAACGAAAAAGCCATCCCACAGATCAAAGAACTGATCCGTAAATACCACCCGGATATCCTTTGGTTCGATACACCCCATAAACTGCCTCTGAGCGAAAATATCCGCATCCTGCAAGCCATCCGTGAGATCGATAACAAAGTAGTCATCAACGGCCGGCTCGCACGCAGTGCCAACATCTCCTTCGGAGATTATAAGAATACTGCCGACCGGCCGGCAGAATTTTATCCGGTCACCGGCGACTGGGAAGCCATCCCCACCACCAACGAATCCTATGGCTACTCCCGCTACGATAGCAGCCATAAGCCCGTAACATTTTTTATTCACCTGATAGCCAAAGCCGCCGCCAGAGGAGGCAACTTGCTGATGAACATCGGCCCCATGGGAAATGGTATCATCGACCCCCGCGACACCGTTATATTACATGGTATAGGTACTTGGATGAAAACAAATGGAGAAAGCATCTATGGTACCTCCGCCACACCACTGCCCATACAGCCCTGGGGAGAAAGTACCCGCAAAGGCAATCGCCTCTACCTGCAGGTATTCAACTGGCCACAACAGACACCCCTATACGTCGGTGGATTGAAAAGTGAAGTCAAAAAAGCCTGGCTCCTGGCAGACAAGAACAAACGCCCGCTCCGGCTAAATCGCATCAACGACAAAGATATCGCCATCATACTGCCCGCACAGGCGCCCGATAGCAGCAATAGCGTCATAGTACTCGACATGCAGGACATAAGTACCGATACCGTTCGCGTGCTGGATACCAAAACGCTGACCAACGTACTGCGGGCATTCGATGCCGACCTGCAGGGCAAAGGCTTGCAATATGGCGATGGCAAATCCGCTAAATACTATGTATATGGCTGGAATAAACCCGAACAACAACTTAGCTGGATGGTGAGAGTGAATACGCCGGCCCGTTTCAGAGTAGGCATTAAATACGCTGCCGACGCACAGACGGGTCAGAATAGCTACCGCATCAAAGCGGGTAAAAGCCAGTTGACAAGCGTCACCGCCAACCTCACCGTAAAAGGTGAACGTATCCTCACCAGCCCCCTGGGAGAAATACAATTGCCCGCAGGCACCCACCAGATCATCATCCAGCCCGACCAGATCAATGGGGCAGAACTGATGAAACTGTTCGAACTCACCTTAACACCCGTCGAAGAGTAAGTATAAAACCCTGTAAAAAAAGAACACAATATGAAACTTGCAAAGATCTTGGCTATCACCATCGCAATGTGTGCCGTCATACACACCACACAAGCCGGCGATAGCAACACTTTTATCACTCGCCTTAAACGATCCGCTGCCAGCATCACCCTGGCAGATGGCACCCCCGCACCTGCCACCATCCGCATCACCCGCCGCTGGGAAGGCGACTTCTGCCAGACGACCATAGAAAATACAGGCACCTCCGCCGTCAGGTTAAAAGAAATAATACTGGCCACCGTCGGTAAAGTACTGCCGCCAACCACACCCTTTTATGCAGAGGGCTTCCAGATGCTGAGTCAAAACAGCGGCACCCTCGCCAAGCCAATAGACCTCGGCAACTACACCGATGCCGGACATTATAAGATACCGCAACCGGCAGGATACCTGGCCGTATACAACCTCCTGCGGCTATTCCCCGCCGGCGATGAGCAACTACTGCTGGCATTTACCTCCAGCCGCCGCTTCGTCAGCAAATTCTACCTCTCCGCAGATACCATCAAAGTCGCCGCCGACCTCGAAAACCTCGAACTGCTGCCTGGCAAACAATTCCAGCTGGAAGAACTGACAGCCATGACCGGCACCGATGGCAACCAACTGCTGGACAAACTGGCCGCCAGGATCAACCAACACCATCCCCGCCTGCAGTTCAAACAACCTCCCGCCGGATGGTGCTCCTGGTACTGCTTCGGACCTCGCGTCACCGCCACCAACATCTACGACAACCTCGACTACATAAAAACACACACACCCGCCCTGCAATACATCCAGGTCGATGATGGCTATCAACCCAACATGGGCGACTGGCTATCCGTAGGGAAATCATTCGGCGGCAACGTTCAGGAAGTACTACACACCATCAGCAATAAAGGCTTCCAACCCGCCATCTGGGTAGCACCCTTCATCTGCGATAGCAACTCCGTCATCTTTAAAGACCACAAAGACTGGCTGGTAAAAGGTCCCGATGGCAAACCCCTGCGCAGCGACCTCGTTACCTTCGGTGGCTGGCGCCTCAAACCTTGGTATGTTCTCGATGGCACACATCCCGAAGTACAACAACACTTCGAAAAACTATTCCGTACCATGCGCACCGAATGGGGTTGCACCTACTTTAAACTAGATGCTAACTTCTGGGGAACCATACATGGCGGCACATTCTACGATAAGAATGCCACCCGCGTAGAAGCCTATCGCCGCGGTATGGAAGCCATCCTGAAAGGTACCGGCGATGCCTTCATACTGGGATGTAATCACCCCATATGGCCCTCGCTGGGACTGGTACATGGCTCCCGCAGCTCCATGGACATCAAACGTAAATGGAGCGTATTCGAACGCTCCGGCCGCGAAAACCTCTACCGCGCCTGGCAGAATGGCCGCCTCTGGTGGAACGACCCCGACTGCCTCGTCCTCACCGGCGATATGCCCGATAACGAATTCAAATTCCATGCAGCCCTCCTGTACGCCACCGGCGGTATGATGTTGAGCGGCGACGACCTCACACAGATAACGCCCGCACGCCTGGAAATGCTGAAAAAATCAGTACCTTCCACCGCTACCGCCGCTGCCTTCGAAAACACAAAGTTTGAGATCGGCAGAGTAAACCACCAGGGCCTCCACCAGCTCATCCTGCTCAACTGGGAAGAAAAACCGAAAACATTCAAAGTAAAACTCGACCAGCCCGCCGAGATCGTTGACCACTGGACCGGCCAATCCCTGGGCAAATTCAAAGGAACATTCTCCTGCGAACTCAAAGAACACGATGGCCGCGTACTGGATATCCGCTAATATGAAAATGCAAGACCGATGAAGAAGTATATCGTATGGTGCCTCTATTTGTTAATAGCCGCACAGAGTACCTTGATGGCGCAGTCAACAGCATGGACAAAACGTGTGATAAAAGATCAACGCGATAACATATTGAAACAAGCCTCCTGGGCATTACAACAAAAACCAGAAACAGTCACCGCCGCCAAATGCGAACGGAGCGCCGGTGGCCTCCATGACTTCTACTCAGAAGGCGACTACTGGTGGCCGGATCCCCGCAGCGCCGACAGCCCCTACATACAGCGCGATGGACAGTCCAACCCGGACAACTTCGTCGCCCACCGCCAGGCCATGATACGCTTCAGCCGCGTCATGGGCACACTGGCTGCTGCATACCTGGTGAAAAAGGATAAAACCTATCTCCAACATGCCCTCATACATGTCAAAGCCTGGTTCATCAATCAAGATACCCGCATGAACCCCAACCTCCAATATGCCCAGGCCATCAAAGGCAGGGCCACCGGCAGAGGCATTGGGATCATCGATACCATCCACTTCCTGGAAGTCGTACAGGCCATCAGGATCATGGAACAAACAGGCACCATCCCCCCCGCCGACCTGAAAGCAGTCAAACAGTGGTTCACCGAATACCTGCAATGGATGACCACCCACCCATACGGCATCGCCGAAAGAGACGCCACTAACAACCATGGCACCTGCTGGGTCATGCAGGTAGCCGCATTCGCCAAACTCCTGGACGACCAGGAAAAGATGGACTACTGCATCCGCCGCTATAAAGAAGTATTACTTCCCAACCAGATGGCCCCAGATGGTAGCTATCCCCGCGAACTAGCCAGGACTAAACCATACGGCTATATGCTGTTCAACCTCGACGCAATGGCAACCATCTGCCAGATACTCAGCAACCGCAAAGAGAACCTCTGGCAATACACCGTCTCCAATAACCGCAATATGGGAAAAGCAATATTGTTCATGTATCCCTATATCAACAACAAACAACAATGGCCATATCCCAAAGACATCATGTACTGGGATAACTGGCCCGTCGCACAACCAGCCTTGCTATTCGGTGCCGCAGCACTCGGAAAACAGGAATACTATGACTTGTGGAATAAACTGGACCACAACCCCCAGGTGGAAGAGGTACTACGTAACCTCCCCATTCGCAATCCATTGATCTGGTTGTAAATCAAACCGCTCCAAAAAATAATCCCGGGAATTTCCCGGGATTATCCTTCCGTTAAGGTTGCCAGACTGCACTTATATCTCTGTTGGAAAGAAGTAGCTTCAGGGTAGATTAAAAATGCCAACAAAACATTTCAAATTGATAATATTATTAATATATTTATAGTGTTATTATAAAACCTACCCTATATGAGTTGGATAAATGACCTGTATGTCATTTACCAGAAGCTGGAAGCGACTGGTTGTGAAGATATCAGGAAAGACCTATTGAAAGCCCAGGTAACAGGCTGCAGCGGCGGCGAAATTTACTACCTCGTTTTGCAACAGTTAATGATCATCAAGAAGGATAAAGTACAGGTGTACGAAATGATTAAAGGAGAAGTGGAAAATATCATCCACTGCAGCAAAAGCATGATACATCTCAACTGATTAGCCGGGAATTATTACAGATATAAAGGCGCTACCGCCTGACCAGGTGAATAAACCCCGGTTCAGGCAGTAGTAGCATAACTGAATGCTTGCTGATTGGCATAGAACTGCCCGCTGATAATGTTTTTAATGTGATCGATATAAGCAGCTACCTGCTCATCGTAAGGCTCGAAATCAGGCAATACGGTACGCAGCGTGGCAAATTCATTTAGATCCGCTTCATGCATACTCACCAGCTTACGGCTCGCAGCCTTGCGGGCCAACTGGAATTGATGCTGAAGGATAGGAATGATATTCATCACATCATTCTCCGCACTCTCTTTTTCAATCGCATAATAATCCTGACACCAGGCGATCAACCGATGGGATAACACCAGCAAACGTTGTATAACTGGATGCTCATAAATACTGTTGGGCAATACAAAACCCGCAGCTATCTCCGCCAGCATGTTCAATACATGCTGACCCGCAGCCTTTTCCCGGATCAGTAAATAATCCTTTAAAGCAGGCAGCTGCTTGGCTTGCCGGTAAGGTGCCTCCAGCGACCGCCCTTCCAGGTAATCACTGATCGCCTCAATAAACCGCTCCCGCCAACCCACAGACAACTCCTCTATGATACCGGCTGCCCGGAAATCAGCCAATACATGCGCAGCAGCATTATCATCAGCGTGCAACGGCGCCCCCCGCCATATAGCATGATAACGCTCCTTGATGAACAGGATCGACGGCCCATCACTATCTTCCGTCAGATCCTCACAAAGCGTTTTCCATAACAGGAATTTGCTGAAAAGTAATAGTTGCTCCTCCGTCGCCAAAGGAAAATAACGGGCCGCCGTTTGTGCAAAGCCCTGCTGCGCATATTTCGCCTTCAAAACAGCAGGCAACAGTGCAGTGGCATCCATGTAATCAAGTAGTCGTGTCTCCGTGATACCCGCATGAGGGCTGATATGCTCCGGAAAAGGAATCGACAAGGCAGGGGCATGTTGAATATCCATAGTATTGCGTTGGGTATGTAATAAAAAAATTACCAGTTAGTCATAATTAGCAATAAGGTCAGCCTGGCGGTTGAATGGATCGGATAACGGTGTAGTTGATGGTGGAACCGTAAATGATGATGAAACCTCGTGCAAAATATTGCTTTGCACCGCGAGCGGACTTCAATCTGGTAATTTCCGGATTATTGGATTTCCTGTACCAATTTCGTGGCTTTTACATAGTTAGGGGCACTCTCAGGGATCTTGTAAAGCCATTCCAGGCACCGCTGCTTGTCATTGTTCTTAAGGTAACTCAGCCCCAGGTAGAATGCAGCATCATAACGGTAAGTCGACTTACTGCCGTATACCCGCTGCAGATCCTGACGGGCCGCATTGAATTGATCGTTCTCCAGTAAGCAGATACCGCGGTAATAACGCGCATACATATTCATAGTATCCCGGCGTATCGCCTGCGTCAGCAAACCAATCGCCTGGTTAAAACGTCGCTTGTTAAAATGAGTAGAGGCCGCATGCATGATCTGTCCCGTATCATCCTGCCCGATAGTGTCATGTACCATCTCCGTAGGAGCAAACTGACGGTACACATCCTTCCTCCAAGGACTGATATAAAGCAAAGTAGCCAGTATCGCCGCTATAATGGCAATACCAATAACGTATAACTGTGCCTGCGATTCCTGCCGGTCCTTCGTCGGAAACCATTGCTGCCGCTGATCAGCCAGCGTATGCACCAGCTCCTTCAACGTATGGTCCGGCGTCAGCACCAGCTTCAACCATTGCGTAGCTTCCCGGTAACTCTTTAATGCCAGCTGCAATGGTGGCTGAGAGGGAAGCTTCGCCTCAAAAGCAGCCTTTTCTTCCTCACTCATCCGCTGTATATAATCCATCACCATCAGCACATCCTGCTTGGATATCGTATGCTGCATATCATGATGACGCGTTAGCAAAGCCGCCATACAAGCCGCATAACCGTCCTGCGAAATATTTTTATTAGCCGGGTTCTCTAACACCCCTTCCGCATGCGGCAACAACGTTCCCATCACCTGATGCCGACAACCCTCCTCCTGCTCCTGGAACAACTGCATCCAATGCCGGCGCTGTTCCCCTTGCATAACAATCTCCTGCACATACTTCAGATGCGTATTGTCCAGTATCGCCTTCTCCGGCACACCGCGCTCACCAGAAGACACCTGCCCCCGCTGCGCCAGCGTATTCCGCCACTTGACCTTACAGATCAACATGAAAAATGGCTCAAAACGATTCGTTAATACCAGCTTATACTGACAAGCATAACGGTAGATATCCAGCAACGTCTCCTCAAATATATGGGCAGCATCCTTCATAGATCCCCCATAACTGTGTATAAAAGACTTCACCTTCTTGGCAAAATGCCGGTATATAGATTCGATGATCGCAGGAGAATTATCCAGCAAACCATCTATATATTCATCTTCGTTATATAATACGCGTGTCGCAGTCATAACCTAATACTCGTTAAATGTATCAAAATCCGGGCAATTAGAATGCCATTAAATATCCTCTCCTCCCGTCAAAAAAAAACAACATCTTTTATGCCAATACCATTTTCCCGTTTTTTTATACAAAATGATCATTCTGATAATCAGCCAGTTTGATGATTTACGTTTATTTTTTGCAGTACCCATAGTACCTGTTATGTGTTTCAACGACTACTATCTGACACGTTGTAATTCTAATCGTTCACCCATTAGCAAACAGATCGACAGCAGGAATAAAAACACCAAAATAACCAAGCAAAAGACCAAAATCAGACACACGTTTAATATCGTCACATCAGAAGAGCCAGAGAACCATTCAGGCGAGTCCCTTATTGATTAACCAACAAATTGACCTCCGTTATGAAAACCAATTCTATCGAGTCGATGCCTGTCCGGCGTCTTTGCCAGTTGTTGATATGCTGGTGTTTTCTTTTGATCTACGGCAGCAGCCAAGCACAGGTAAGCCCGTCTGTGCCTGCTACCACCGCTAATCACAACAAACAGGTGATTGGTTACATTACACAATGGGATGCTTGGAAAAATATAGCCGGCATCGTTCCCCAAGGTGGCTACAACCACCTCAACGTCGACTATTCCCAGTACACCATCCTCAACTTCTCCTTTTTTGGCGTAGCCAAAGATGGATCCCTCCACAGCGGCGACTACCGCAACAAAAACATCTGGCAGAAAGGTGCCGTTCAGGAACCCGCACCCCTGCTCTATGAAGACATCTACAGCAGCTGGGATAAATATCTCATCTACGGCGAGCTGGATATCCTCTACAACATCGTAGATAACAGCTACGCCTACCAGCTGGGATATCGCAACGACGGCGCTGGCTGGAAAAACATCAACACCGGCAAAACCGGTTCATTCCCCCTCGCTGCCCCTAAACAAGGCGGCGCCCCCGGCCTGCTCGATCTCGCCCATCAGAAAGGTGTAAAAGTACTGGCGTCCATCGGCGGATGGAGCATGTGTAAACACTATCCCGAAATGGCCGCCGACCCCGTTAAAAGAGCCCGCTTCCTAGCCGGCTGTAAAGAACTGATCGACATGGGATTCGATGGTATCGACTTCGACTGGGAATATCCCAACGACCCCGGTATGAATATCGAACACTATGGTACTGCCGACTACGCTAACTTCGCCGCCCTCGCCGAAGCCGTACGCACACAGATTGGCCCCAACAAATTATTGACCACCTGCTTCTCCGCTTCCGCTACCAAACTCACAGGCTTCGACTGGGCCCGCCTCAACAGGTCCTTCGATTACTTCAACATGATGACCTATGACTTCAACGGAGGCTGGTCTAACAAAGCTGGTCACAACTCACCCCTGTACGACGTACCTGGTCAGGAATACCCTAACTTCTCCATCAATTCCCTCTACCAGTCTATCAAACAACTGCCTGGTATGAACCTCAGCAAAGTGAACATGGGTGCTCCTTTCTATGGCCGCGGCGTAATCACCACCGGCCCCGCACAACTCCATGGCGGTACCACCAAAAGACCCGAAACCGTTCAGCCCGATGGTCCCATCAGCACCTGTGCTGACTATACCAACTGGACAAAAGACGTATTCGATGGCACCCCATACTATAGCTACATCCTCAGCGTAACCGGCGCTAACTCAGGTTGGACCGAATACTGGGATGATGTAGCAAAAGTGCCCTACAAAACAAAGGGTAACTACTTCCTCAGTTATGACAACGAACGCTCTATCGGCGAAAAAGCCAAATTCGTAAAAGACAACAACCTGGCCGGTATCATCGTTTGGCAGGTATATGGCGACATGGTCAACATGACCAGCAGCACCGTTCCAAAAGGGAAACTCATCTACTGCCCCAATACCCGCCATCCACTCGTTAATAAAATCAACGAAGTATTCGCTGGCGGTAGCACCGGCAACAAACCTCCGGTAGTAAATATTACCGCTCCGGCTAACAACGCTACCTTCACCGCCCCGGCTAATATCAACATCACCGCTACCGCTACCGATAGCGATGGTACTATCGCCTACGTGGAATTCTATAACGGCGCCACCCGCCTGGCTACAGATAGCACCGCTCCTTACAGCTTTGCTTGGAACAACGTAGCAGCCGGCACCTATAGCATCACCGCAAAAGCAACCGACAACCAGGGCGCCAGCGCCACCTCCGCAGCTATCAGCCTTACCGTAAATGGCACCGGTGGCAACACCCCTCCAACCGTAAGCATCACCGCTCCGGCTAACAACGCTACCTTCTCTGCACCTGCCACCGTTAACATCACTGCCAACGCAGCCGATGCCAATGGCAGAGTAGTAAGGGTAGAGTTCTACAATGGTACCACCCGCCTGGCTACCGACAGCACCGCTCCTTACAGCTATACCTGGAGCAATGTAGCTGCCGGTACCTACAGCATCACCGCCAAAGCGACCGACAACGATAACGCTACCACCACCTCCGCTGCCGTTAGCATCACCGTAAACGGTACCAGCGGCGGTAACTGCGCAGGCATCGCCGCATACCAGCCTTACCCCAAGATCTACAATCAGGGCGAAAAGGTAACCTACAATAACAACCTGTACGAATGCCTGGTAAATAATCTTTATAACGTCACTCCGGGTTCCGCCGACTGGTGGTGGAAACCACTGGGCCCCTGCTCCGGCACAGCTGCCAGAGCAACACAAGCCGGCGATACAAATGGTAAACTGATCGTAGGATACTGGCACAACTGGGGCAACACCACACAAGTGCCTAAATACATCCGCCTCCGCGATGTAAATGCCAAATACAATGTGATCAACGTAGCATTCCCGACCAGCGGCCCGGACTTCGCTACCATGCTCTTCACACCGGAAAATATCACCGAAGCGGAATTCAAATCAGATATCGCATTCCTCCAGTCCCAGGGCAAAAAGGTATTGCTGTCTCTCGGTGGTCAGAACGGTACCGTTACACTCAACACCGCCGCTCAGAAAACCGCTTTCGTTAACTCTATGAAAGGCCTCCTCGATCAATACAATTTCGATGGCTTCGATATAGACCTCGAAGGTGGCGCCTCCCTCCAACTCGATAATAACGACAAAAACTTCATGGCACCCACCACTCCTAAAGTAGTGAACATGATCGCCGCCGTGAAAGAACTGCTCGCCTATCGTAAAGGACAAGGCAAAAACGGATGGCTGACCATGGCGCCTGAAACATACTACGTACACACCGCCTATGGTGCCACCTATGCACCTCTGGTAGGCGCCTACCTGCCACTGATATACGGCCTGCGCAACGAACTGACCGTAATCTACCCGCAATACTATAACACCGGCTCCGTAACAGGCCTCGATAACAAAAATTACAACCAGGGTACCTCCGACTTCATCGTCGCAATGACCGACATGCTGTTGCAAGGGTTCCCCGTTGCCGGTACCAACCAGACTTTCCCGGCCTTACGGGAAGATCAGGTAGCATTCGGCTTACCTGCTACACAAGGTGCTGCAGGCGGTGGATACACAGCCCCGGCTAACGTAACCAAAGCCCTCAACTACCTGGTGAAAGGTATCTCTTATGGTGGCGCCTACACCTTGCGCAAAGCAGGTGGGTACCCCGGCCTCAGAGGTATCATGACCTGGTCCGTGAACTGGGATATCAGCAATAACAACGAGTTCGCTAACAACGCATACGAATTCTTCTACGGTGGTGGCAGCACCGGCAACCCGCCTGCTGTAAACATCACCGCTCCGGCTAACAATGCCGCCTTCAACGCTCCGGCTAACATCAACATCACAGCAAATGCTTCCGATAGCGATGGCTCCGTAACCAAAGTGGAATTCTTCAACGGTGGCAGCAAACTGGGTGAAGACCCAACCGCGCCTTACAGCTTCGCCTGGAACAGCGTAGCCGCTGGATCTTATACCATCACCGCCAGAGCTACCGACAACCAGGGCAATGTAACCACCTCCGCTCCGGTGACCATCAGCGTAAATGGCAGCGGCAGCGCACCGGTAGTGAACATCACCGCCCCGGCTAATAACGCCAGCTTCACCGCCCCGGCCAACATCAATATCACAGCAAATGCTTCCGATAGCGATGGCTCCGTAACTAAAGTGGAATTCTTCAACGGTAGCGCCAAACTGGGTGAAGACCCAACCGCTCCGTATAGCTTCGCCTGGAACAACGTAGGTGCCGGTACCTACAGCATCACCGCTAAAGCTACCGACAACCAGGGCAATACTACCACCTCCGCCGCCGTAAGCATCACCGTAAACGGCACCGGCGGTAGCAACTGCGCTGGCATACCCGCTTACCAGCCGTATCCGAAGATCTACAACCAGGGCGATAAAGTAGTATACAACAACAACCTGTATGAAAGCCAGTCCAACAACCTGTACAACGTAACACCAGGTACAGCAGACTGGTGGTGGAAACCTCTCGGACCTTGCTCCGGTAGCTTCGCCCGCACAGACAGCCGCCCAACAGTAGGCGAAGAAGAAAATACAAATGATCAACTCAACGTCTATCCGAACCCCGTTACCGGCACAGAAGTACGCCTGCAGGTGAAGGCCCGCCCCGGCGAACAACTCGTACTGGAACTGACCGACCTCAAAGGTGGCAGACTGCAACAACGTCAGGTGCAGACCGCAACCGTAAAAGGCGAACAACCAGTTAGACTCGATGTGAGCAAACTCCCCGCAGGTACCTGGATCATCAAGGTAACCGGCGATAAGAACAGAAAAGTAGGTACTGCCAAGATCATCAAACTCTGATCCGAAACAGCCACCTGAAGGGTATTTAACCCCATAAACAAAGAAGGCTGTCTCCATACTGGAGACAGCCTTTCTTATAAAAAAGATAAATGAAACTCAGACGTTATTGAACTCCGGGTAAATTTCCGCCAGCAACTTGGTCAGGATATTCTTCAACGTCTCCGTATCAGCCTCCCCGATCACCGCCGTATAAGTAGATTGTATCTCCTGTATACACTCCGTAGCTGCCACAAACAATTGTTTGCCCTTGTCACTCAAAAAAATAACAGTCGCCCTGTTATCCGTTTCATGCTTCCTCGTAAGTATGTAACCCGATGCCTCCAGGTTCTTAACCACCTTACTCATCGCCTGCTTAGTAATGCGAGCCTTCTTCGCTAGCTCATTATTGATCGTTCCCTCCGGAAGTATATTGGCAATCAATACCATATCCCCCATCTTGAAATCGTGATAGCCGCGTTGCTGCAATCGCTCCGTCAGCTTCCAATCCATATCCTTTTTTAATATACTAAGCATCCTTATCAGGCTCCTCGAACGGCCAGACAAACACATCCGGACCGCTTGGTCTAATTGGCTATTCATGCTTCCTTTTTCCTTTTTTTATTGTATGCAAAATACTAATAACGTTACTTCCCGTAACGATTTGTTAGATCCCCCCTCATAATAATGGGAAAATCTCCACAAAATGCAAAATTAAAATATTATTAAAAGATAGTCAACTCATTTGTCTTTTTGGTAAACTAGGTTTACCTTTGTGTCCTCAATATACACACACGTCGAAAAATGGAAACAGCAACACAAACACCGGCTAAATCCGGTAAAAGCAAAATCATCATCAGGATCGTATTCGTATTGATCCTGGTATTGGGTGCCATCTTCGGCTTTACCCAATGGAATTATGCCCGCCATCATGAAACGACGGACAATGCTCAGGTAGAGGGCTTCAGCGCTCCCGTCATTGCCCGCGTGGCCGGCTACGTAAAAGACCTGTATATCCAGGACTATGGCCAGGTCAAAAAAGGGGATACCCTCGTTAAAGTAGATGAAGAGGAATACCGCATCGCCGTGCAACAGGCCGAAGCAGATTATCAACAGGCCGTAGCCGACCTGCAGACGGCCCAGGCTAATCAGCTCAACGCCGGTGCCAACCTCCGCGTCGTACAAGCGAATGCGCAGGTCGCTCAGGTGAAAAAAGATAAGGCAGATGCCGACCTCCGCAGAGACCAAAGCCTCTTCAACGACCAGGCGATTACCAATCGCCAGCTGGACGACACCAAGGCCGCCAGCCTCACCAATAGCAAACAATACCAGGCTTCGGTAGACCAGATCAACCTGGCACAAACCAGCATACAGGTAGCAGCTACCAACGTTAAAAAAGCAGAAGCCATCGTCGCCAGCAAAAAAGCCTTACTTGAACAGGCGCACCTCAAACTCACCTACACCGATATCATGGCCAACATTACCGGCCGTATCGGCAAAAAGAATGTTGAACCCGGCCAGTATGTACAGGCAGGTCAAACACTCTTTACCATCGTAGATGACAAAGGATTTTACATCGTAGCCAACTTTAAAGAAACACAGCTCAATCACATCAAAGTAGGACAGGAAGCTGAAATCGAAGTAGATAGCTACGGCGATCTCAAACTGACAGGACACGTGACCGATATCTCCCTGGCTACAGGTGCTAAATTCTCCCTGTTACCTCCCGATAACGCCACCGGCAACTTCGTAAAGATCGTACAACGCGTTCCCGTAAAGATCGCCATCGACAACGGTGCTCAATACATGGATAAATTACGCTCCGGCCTTAGTGTAAACGTGGCCTTAAAATACTAATCATGGCAGCAGCTAAAGGATTCACAAAATATATCATTGTCGCAACAGTGATATCTGCTACTATGCTGGAACTCATCGATACCACCATCGTAAATGTGGCCTTGTCACAAATCAGTGGTAACCTGGGTGCCACCATAGAGGACGCCTCCTGGATTGTGACCGCATATGCCATCGCCAACGTGATCGTAATACCGATGACAGGCTTCCTCGCCTCTTACTTCGGACGAAAGAACTATTATCTCGCCTCCATTCTCATATTTACCTTCGCTTCCTTCATGTGTGGCAACGCCCATTCATTATGGGAACTGGTAGCCTGGAGGTTCCTGCAGGGGATAGGTGGTGGCGCCTTATTATCCACCTCCCAGTCCATCCTGTTCGATACTTATGAACCGTCTGAAAGACCCATCGCCGCAGCCGTATTCGGTATGGGTGTCATCATCGGCCCTACAATAGGACCCACGCTCGGTGGTATCATCGTAGACAACTTCCACTGGTCACTGATATTCGACATCAACGTACCAATAGGTATCATCGCCGCTTTCCTGGTATACACCTATATCGATAAGCAACCCAACGAATACAACATCAACCGGAAAGCGATCCGGATTGACTACCTGGGTATACTCTTCCTCATCGCATGGGTAGGATCCCTGCAATACATACTCGAAAGAGGACAGACCGAAGACTGGTTCGCAGCAACACATATCATAGTACTTACCATAATAGCCGTCGTGTCATTGGTAGGGTTTGTCTGGTGGGAACTCACCACAGACCACCCGGCCGTGAATCTAAGCGTGCTGAAAAACAGAACACTGGCGATCACCACCGTACTGACCTTCATCATGGGCTTAGGTATCTACTGCTCCATGTTCGTATACCCGGTATGGATGCAGCGCGTAATGAGCTATACACCTACCCTCACCGGTGAATCATTATTCCCGGGTGCGATCACCGCCGCATTTATGATGCCCATAGTAGGTAAAGCCATACAACGTGGCGTACCTCCTAAATACCTCATCACCAGCGGCTTCGTGATATTCGCATTCTTTTGTTTCTGGATGTCATCCGCCAGCTCTGACGCAGGTACTTCGTTTTTCTTCATGCCATTGCTGTTGAGAGGCGTAGGAGCTTCCTTGCTCAGCGTGCCGCTGACCAACCAGGCAGTATCAGGGCTCATGCCGCAGGAAATGCCACAGGGTATCGCTATCAACAACATGTTACGCCAGCTGGGTGGCTCCTTCGGCATCGCATTTATGAACACCTACGTAGCCCGGCAATACCAGGAACATAGGATACAGTTGCTGAATTATGTGAATGGAGACAATACAATAGCAACACAACGACTGCAGCAATACAGTCAGGGGCTGGCTTCCAAAGGATTGACGCTCGAACAGGCGCAACGTGCCGGCCTGAATGTGATGGAAGGACTGGTGAACAAACATGCGTATATACTCACCTACCTGGATGCCTTCCGCATAGTAGGTCTGTTCTTCCTGTGCGTACTGCCGCTCATGTTCTTCGTGAAGAAGAAAAGTATCAGCGCCTCCGCCATGAAAGAAGCAGCAGAACATGCTCACTAACAGCATTCAGGTAATGCAACTCTAACTTAGACACACCATGAAAAATATAATAAGAACAATCATCATTTGCAGTGCACTGGGAACACACACACTGCATGCACAGGATGTGCATGCACCGGTCCCGGCTACATTGCAGCAACTGGTGCTGCAGTCATTCAATAACTACACCAGGATAAAGGCCCTGCAAACGCAACAGCAGATCGCCGCAGACAGAACCCAGATCAGCAAAGCCAGCAGACTGCCGGATATATCAGGTACCGCTTCCTATAGCCATATCTCCCCGGTAGCCAAAATACAACTGCCCGGCAGCGACCTGGTTTTCCAACCAATACCAGCCGATAACTATAACGTAGGCGTCAACGGCCGGCAGTTATTACTGGACTTCGGCAAATCAGGTAGCGCCATCCGCAAATCTGCCGCCGAACAAGACCTGCTCAGCATGCAGACCGATGAAGCGAAAGAACAACTGGCCTACCAGGTAGCAACCGTATACCTGAATATCGCCTACGTCAATAGAAATATCGCTGTACAGGATGCCAACATCAAACTGCTGGAAGATACCGAACGCATCGTAGAGAATAAACTCAAACATGGCGATGCCATCGATCTCGACCTCATCAACACACGTGTGAAACTGGAAGGTTACCGCAACAGGAAAACAGAATTCCAGAACCAATTCAAAAAACAAATAGCCTTGTTGCAATACCTGACAGGTATACAACAACAGGATTCGATCAATACCTCGTTCAACTGGCCGCAGACAATAACCGCCGGTAACGACGCCTTCGCCAGCAACATGGCAATAAAAACCTCCCAGGAGAAAGAAAAAGTAGCAACAATAGAAGTAGAAAGCGCCAAAGCAACACATACACCTTCCCTGTTTCTCGATGCCGGTACCGGCTTTAAGAACGGATACCTGCCCGAAATACAGAAGTTCAGGTACAACTGGAATGCAGGTGTTACGCTGGCAGTGCCCATCTACAATGGGAAAAAAGATAAGCTGAAAGAGATGATCGCCGCCAAAGAACTGGCAGTAGCTAAACTAAACACACAAGACGCAGTAGATAACCTGCAAAAAGATATCGCACAGACGAACGCCGATATTGAGGCCAACCAGGCTAAACTGCTCACCGCAGCAACATTATTGCAACAGGCAGAAAGAGCATTGCAACTGGCACAGTCCCGTTACAATAATGGCGTAATCACTTATCTCGATCTGCAAAATGCACAGACTTCCAACTTGGAAGCACAATTATCAAAAGTGCAGTATGAATATCAATTGTCAATTTCCAACCTGGAATTACTGCACCTCGCAGGTAACCAGTTCTGGAAATAACAAATGGATGAAGAGCAAGTAGTAGTAAAAAAGGAAGATGCTGTTATATAGTGTGGCTTTATTACGTTAGAATGGCCCTACACAGAACGGAAGGTTTTTTCTTTGTTTTCGTAGTGTGTTTCCCCGGTATGTTGCGTGCCGGGGATTTTTTTATTCCGTTACGGGCTGCCCTTGTCAAAGGCAGCCCGTAACTTATCAGCTTGTGATCGTCTCCGGTAAGATCACATAAAATGTCGATCCGCTATCCTTCGCCGCTGTCGCATAAATATCCCCGTGATGATTCAACACGATCTTTTTACACAATGCCAACCCTATCCCGTTTCCATCATATTGCTGACGGTCGTTCAATCGCTGGAAGATCGTAAATATCCGGTCTGCATACACCTGATCAAATCCAATACAGTTGTCCTGGAACGACAACTTAAAATAATGAAGCCCCGGATGTAACGAAGGACGTGACTTCAACTCTGCTGACGATAACGTCTCATACCGGATCTGGATTACCGGAGGTACTCCTTCCCGGCAGAATTTGAGCGAGTTGTTCAGGAGATTATAAAAAAGCTGTTTGATCTGCAACGGAATACCCTGTATCACAGGCAATGGCCCTGCCTCGATTGTCGCATGTTTCTCCTGTATAGGGAGTTCAAGGTCATTACGGACCTGCGCCAGTATATCCTCTAAATGCACCGGTTCATAGATCTCTCCTGATTGCGATAGCCGCGAAAATTGCAGCAACTCCCGTATCATCGCCATCATACGCCGGGAAGAATCGGATATCTTACCGAGGTAATATTTGGCTTGATCAGAAATCTCGAGCCGGTCTTCCAGTATTTCTGCATAGGTCTGTATCTTCCGCAACGGCTCCTGTAGATCATGACTGGATACATAGGCAAACTGTTCCAGTTCGCTGTTAGACCTGGCTAGTTCGCGGTTAGCCCGTCGCAGGTCCTTGATCCGGTCCCGTACCTCCTGCTCCAGTAAGCCGGTAGCATGATCCTGCTGGGTTACATCCTGCAGGATACCGATATACCCTACGAACTTACCGTTACTATTATAACGGGGATTACCGCTGCCGGTTACAGTAGCATAACCCTGGTCTGCAGTGAGAAAGCGGAATTTTAAATAGAACCGTTGCTGTACCGGCACGGTACGCATCCATTTATTATAGACGCCAGTACGATCATCCGGATGCACCAGTTGCTGCCACTCACTCCCAAAGGCAGCATGGGGCGGAAGCCCTGTAAATGACGACCAACTGGTATTAACATAGGTTACCTGCCCGTTTTCGTCTGTCATCCATATCATCACGGGCGCCTGGTCGGCCATCGTTCTGAAACGTTCTTCACTTTCCTTCAAAGCAGATGTTACCTGCTTCAGATCGGTGATATCAACCAGCATGTTGATTATTTCTATAATCTCGCCAGATGGTCCCATAACGGGGCGGGGATGTGGTAACACATGCCGGCGTACACCGTCAGGCCGCTCTATGATGATCTCTGCATCATATATTGGCCGCCCTTCCCTTAAAGAGATCGCCATCGGGCATTCATTCAGGGGGAGTGGTTGTCCTGCCGTATCATAGATGCGCCAGGAACCACATAAACGCTCTTCACCCAATACCGGCTTCCTACCCCATAACTGTGCCGCTGCATCATTATAATGAATGATGTAGCCATCTTTATCACAAACATAAAATGCAGCGGGAATCGCTTGTATCAGTTGGAGATAACGATGGGTGATCTCTGCTAATGAATTATTCCTGTCCATGGGCTTAAGTTTTAAAGTAAAGCCCGGGCATGCAAAAGGCATCCCGTCTTAACAGACGGATACCTGGGCTTTTCAAAAAAAGATATTTCTATGGTTAATTAGTCACGCTTCAATAAAGTGTAAAAACCATGCCACACCTCAGGTTGCTAGTAGTAGTGTAGTATGTAATCCATTGAACAGCAGCATGTAAGGAAATGTTAAAGTGAAAGGGCTAGGAAATAAAAACGCCATCCTGCAGGAGGATGGCGTAATAATATGTGGATAACAGTGTGCTGAACTTTCCCCTGTCAGAAGGGTCCTAATTACGTACCAAATGATGGCAACCGATACGGATACCGTGTTCGATCATACGTAATTTCTGTGTCCTTCATTTCGGTGCGGGCATAGAGCGGGCAATACCCAACTCAAGCCCCCTCAGCTCTGCAAGGCCACGTAAACGGCCTATGGCACTATAACCGGGATTTGTTTTCTTATGCAGATCATCCAACATCTGATGACCATGATCAGGACGCATCGGAATAGAAACATTACGGCGTTGCATAACCGTAACGATATTTTTTACCACGGCATACATATCCACATCCCCTTCCAGGTGATTCGCTTCATGGAAATTACCCTGGCTGTCACGCTGTGTACTGCGCAGATGTATAAAGTGAATATGATCCCCCAGTCTTTCTACCATGCCTGGCAGGTCATTATCAGCACGTACACCGTAAGAACCTGTACAGAAACACAGCCCGTTCGAAGCATACGGAGCGGCTGCCAGCAATTCCCGTGCATCCTGCTCTGTACTTACTACTCGCGGTAGCCCCAGTATCGGAAACGGAGGATCGTCCGGATGTATCGCCAGCTTAACGCCAACCTCTTCCGCCACCGGCGCGATCTGCTGCAGGAAGTAGAAAAGATGCAGCTTCAGCTGTGTGGCATCCACATTTTTGTATTTATCCAGGGCAGCTTGGAATAATGCAAGCGTAAAGCTCTCCTCCGATCCGGGCAGCCCAGCAATAATGTTCTTTTGCAAGGTCTCCTTTTCCGCATCGGTCATGCTGTCGAAGTGTTCCTTCGCGTGAGCGATGTCGGCGGGATCATAGTCATTCTCTGCACCAGGACGCTGCAGCATGAAAAGATCAAATGCCATAAAAGCCGCTTTCTCAAAGCGTAAAGCCTTTGATCCATCTTCCACCGTATAGGCCAGGTCCGTACGGGTCCAGTCCAGTACCGGCATGAAGTTATATGTAACAGTATGAATGCCGCAGGCAGCCACGTTACGGATACTCTGCTGATAATTGCGGATATATTCCTTGAAACGTCCGCTCTGCGTTTTGATATCTTCATGTACAGGGATACTTTCCACTACAGACCATACCAGGCCGGCCGCTTCTATCTCTGCTTTGCGTTGTAATATATCTTCTTTTGACCATACCACCCCGTTGGGGATATGATGTAATGCCGTTACTATACCGGTGGCTCCGGCCTGCCGGATGTCCTGTAAACTTACAGGGTCATTCGGACCGAACCAGCGCCATGTCTGTTCCATTCTCAGCATATTCATATTAGTTAGTTAGAAATTTTGTTAAGCTGTTACTTTACTCCCAAACCCCAAAAATAGAATCTCTCTTAACATATACAAATTTTAAACCTTGATTTTAGTTCGTATTATCCGCTGAAAAGGCATACCTGGTTGCCAGTGATACTATTTTGTCTGCAGACTGATATTAGTGTGGGATTAACACCAGCATCAGGTCCATCACATTGGTTTGTGTCGGACCGGTTTTAATAAGGCCGCCCGCTTTGTCGAAAAAATGGTAAGCATCATTATCTGCCAGGTAAGCTGCCGCATCCAGTCCCTGTTGTGCTGCATTTTCCATCAGTGCGGCATGGACCAGCGCTCCGGCGGCATCCGTAGGACCATCTGTACCATCTGTACCGGCACTGAGCACCACAAAAGAAGCGCCTGCAGGAAGTGCGATGCCTGCTGCCAATGCCAGTTGCTGATTGCGTCCTCCCATACCCTCGCCTTTAACCTGTACTGTGCTCTCTCCACCCATCAGCAGGCAGGCGGGCAATGGCCCCTGGTAAGAGGTGGCTGTCTGTACCAGCTGTTTTGCCAGTACATGTGCATCGCCGGTAGCGGTACTGCTGAGTACTTCCGTGTGATAGCCCATCGACCTGGCTTTTGCAGCGGCAGCTGTTAAAGCGACCTGGTTACTGCCGGCCAGCACGTTATAGACATGTACAAATCGCTCATCTCCTGGCTTAGGTGTTTCAGGAATGGCTCCGCTTATGCCACGTTCCAGATAGGTAATTATGGGAGCTGGCGTATGGTGTAAAATGCCATATCGTGCTAGCAGCATAATTGCTTCCGCAAAAGTGGAAGGGTCGGGAACGGTAGGGCCGGAGCCGATTACTGCCAGGTCATCCCCCACCACATCGCTGAGAATGATACTGCATATGGGAGCCGGATAGGCCGCTAGAGCCAGCTGTCCTCCTTTTACTCTGGACAGGTGTTTGCGTACCACATTCATTTCCTGTATGTCCGCCCCGCTTTTTAACAATAACTGGGACAACTGCTGCATGTCGGCTAGGCTACTTCCTTCCGGCAGATCCGTCAGCAGGGCAGAGGCTCCTCCTGATAGCAGGAATAGCACGAGATCCTGCTCTGTAGCACTGCTGATCAGCTGTAGTAACGCTTGCGTGGCAGCGAGACCATTTTCATCCGGTACCGGATGCCCGGCTTCTACTACCCGTACCCGCGATAATGGCAGTGAATGATTATACTTGGTAATAACCATCCCTTCGCAGGCATGTGCTGGCAACAGCGTCTCAACAGCCTGGGCCATCGCTGCTGCCGCTTTGCCGGCGCCGGCGATGATCAGCCTGCCGGTACGGGATAAGGAAAAATGTCGCTTTCCTACCCATAATCCGTCTTCGGCGGGCCTGATATATTCCCTGATAAGCGATGCCGGCTGAACAGCCGCTACACCTGCTTTGAAGATCGTAATGGCATGATCCGTTCCTGTAAACATAACTATCGGGTAAAAAAAACGGCGGTTTTACCCGCCGACATGTGAATAATATGTTTGAAATGCTGAGAGGATCAATTTTGCTGACGGGCCTGCCGCTTCTGTTGCTTCTTATCCATTTTGGCTTCCAACCGCTCTTTCTTCTTCATTTCCCAATTGTTCCATTTTTTATATTGTGCCGGCGTCAGTACTGTCTTGAACCGCTGTCCCCGTTCCTCATTCAACGCTTTCATCTGCTGCATCTTTTCCTTCTTGGGAAGCGTATGATTATGTTTTACGGCATCCATTCGCCGGGTGATATCTTCGTTGATTACATGTATCTGCTTATCCTGGTCGCGGTTAAAGTGTAGTTCCCTGTCCAGCTTATCACTGAATTTATCCGCCCGGTCCTCCGCACTCCATCGTTGCCGGCGATGTGTCGTGTCATTTGCCTGTGCCATGGCGGTAATAGTGGCACCCAATAGCAAACCTGCCAGCAGGGTAGTGGTAAAAATGATCCGTTTTTGCATAAAAAGGGGATTAAGTCGCTCCCTATTCAAATATATCTATTTAGGACAAGTTTACTACCATTCATATAAAATATCGTAAAATATAATCCAGGGCATCAATGATTTATTAATTTAACCGCCTATAGCTATGGGAATACCAAATCAACCAAGGATATTATACATTTTTCACCAGCTAAATTCAACGGCTAAACCAAAAAACGATTACATGAGAAAAACCTTGTCTCTTCTCCAAGGTCCGATCTTTTCGAGAGATCGTCTTACGCAATTGGCTGCCGGATGGCATCAGCGACGCACTACTGCGCTGGCCATACTGTCAGTACTATTTGCCAGCAGTGACGCAATGGCGCAGGCTACTTTCCCCGTAAATGGTGTATCCAGCCCCAAAGAGGGTTGCTTTGCCTTTACACATGCCACCCTTATAAAAGATGGTGCCAACACCGTCAGCAATGCCACACTAGTTATCCGCGACGGACGTATCGTCGCTGCCGCAGCAGGAGCTGCTATTCCTAAAGATGCAGTGGTAATAGATTGTGCAGGTAAATATATCTACCCTTCTTTCGTAGACCTCTATAGTGACTACGGTATACCGGAAGTTAAAAAAACCTTCGGTGGCTTTAATGCTGCTCCGCAATACCTGTCCAACACCAAAGGCGCCTATGGCTGGAACCAGGCGATCAAAAGTGAAGTGAATGCTGCCACCTTATTCAGCGTAGATGATGCGAAAGCCAGATCGCTGCGTGAAGCAGGATTTGGTACTGTATTGACTCACCAGCAGGATGGTATCGCACGTGGCGCCGGTACCCTGGTCACCTTATCCGGTGAACGTGAAAATAAAGTCATCCTCAGAGAAAAAGCAGCTGCTTATTTCTCTTTCGATAAAGGAAGCTCCACACAAAGTTATCCGAGTTCCCTCATGGGGTCTATCGCCCTGCTCCGGCAGACCAGCCTCGACGCCCAGTGGTATAAATCACGCCCGGCCAAAGAAGGGATCAACCTGAGCCTGCAGGCTTGGAACGACAACCTCTCCCTCCCGCAGATATTCGAAGTCAATGATAAATGGGATGCCTTGCGTGCCGACAAAGTAGGAGATGAAAGTGGCATACAATACATTATCAAAGCAGGGGGTAACGAATACCAACGCATTCCCGAGATCGCTGCTACAAAAGCCGCTTTTATACTCCCGGTCAACTTCCCGTTGCCAATGGATGTAGAAGATCCGAATGATGCCCGCTTCGTGGCGTTGAGTGATATGAAACATTGGGAGCTGGCTCCGACACAGCCTGCTGCTTTTGAAAAGGCCAATATACCGTTCTGCCTTACCGCCGCCGGTACCAAAGATATTAAGCAGTTCCTCGCTGCCGTACGTAAAGCGATCAGTTACGGACTGAGTGAGAAAAAAGCACTGGAAGCACTCACTACTGCGCCGGCTACATTGCTCAAAATGAATGACCAGCTGGGATCCCTGGAGACCGGCAAGCTGGCTAACTTCCTCATTACCTCAGGGCCTATCTTCCGTGAAGAGACCACCGTATTCCAGAACTGGATACAGGGGGAACGCTATACCATCAAAGAAGAGGGTTGGAAAGACCCGCGTGGTACCTATACCGTTACCCTCAGCCCCGCTAATACTACTTATACCGTATTGATAAAAGGTACCGCCACTGCTCCTGCATTGGTTGTATTGCAACAAGACTCCCTGCAGGGTACCTTGTCTATAGATGGCAGGCTGACCAAACTCGTATGGCCGGCAGCAAAAGGCAGCAGCCGCAGTATCCGGTTGAGTGGGGTGATCGGACAGGAAGAATGGAATGGTACCGGCCTGGATACTACCGGCCAACTGGTAAGCTGGAAAGCCGTGCTGAGCAAACCATATGTACCTGCTCCGGAAAAAGAAAAGAAAACAGAGCAGCTATCGCTTGGTACAGTTTACTATCCCTTTAATGGTTATGGATGGGAAACCTTACCTAAACAGGAAGACCTGCTGATCCGGAATGCCACTGTCTGGACCAATGAAAAAGATGGACGTCTGGAAAATACAGATGTACTGGTTCGCAATGGTAAGATCACGCAGATAGGTAAGAACCTGGCTGCTGGTAATGCCAGGGTGATCGATGGCACGGGCAAACACCTCACTGCGGGTATCATCGACGAACACTCACATATTGCGATATCCAAAGGGGTGAATGAAGGCTCCCAGTCCGTTACCGCTGAAGTACGCATCGCGGATGTGGTAAACCCCGATGATGTAAATATCTATCGCCAGCTGAGCGGAGGCGTTATTGCTTCCCACCTGCTGCATGGCTCCGCCAATACTATCGGTGGTCAGAGCCAGCTGGTAAAATTACGTTGGGGCGCTAACGCTGAAGAGATGAAAGTAGCGGGGGCAGACCCCTTCATTAAATTTGCACTGGGCGAAAACGTGAAACAGTCGAACTGGGGCGAACGCCAGACCACCCGCTTCCCGCAGACCCGTATGGGAGTGGAGCAGGTGCTGGAAGATGCTTTTACCCGTGCACGTGAATACGAAAAAAAGGGAGCCGGCAAACGCCGCGACCTCGAACTGGATGCCCTGTCCGAAATACTACAGAAGAAACGTTTCATCACCTGTCACTCCTACGTACAAAGTGAGATCAATATGCTGATGAAGGTGGCGGAACGTTTTAATTTCCGGGTAGCTACTTTCACACATATCCTGGAAGGATATAAAGTGGCAGACAAGATGAAACAACATGGCGCCGGCGCTTCTACCTTTGCCGACTGGTGGGCTTATAAAATGGAAGTACAGGATGCTATCCCCTATAATGCCAATATCATGCAACGTGTAGGGCTAACAGTGGCTATTAACTCCGATGATGCGGAGATGGCCAGACGCCTGAACCAGGAAGCCGCTAAAAACATTACCTATGGTAATATGGAAGAAGAGGCTGCGCTAAAACTTGTTACCCTGAACCCTGCTAAGCTGCTACATGTAGGAGATCGTACCGGTAGTATCAAAACCGGTAAGGATGCCGATCTCGTACTTTGGTCCGATCATCCGCTAAGCATCTATGCCAAAGCAGAAAAAACCATCGTAGATGGTATTGTATACTTTGACCGGGATAAAGACCTGGAGCTGCGTAAACGTATCACAGCAGAACGTGCCCGCCTTATCCAGAAGATGCTGGGCGAGAAGAAAAAAGGCGGTCCTACACAGAAGGCAAGTCCTACCCGTGAAGAGATGTACCATTGCGAAGATCTGCATGCCGGCCATCAGCAGCGGATATTCGATGATGTACAGGAACAGCAGTAATGACTGAAAATATCTGATTGAAGTATCCTTTTAAGCAAATGATTATGAAAAAAATATTGATATATCTGTCGTTTCTGCCAGTGGCATTCAGTGCCCGGGCACAGGAAACGATGTATCCGGCAAAGGTGCAGCAACAGTCGATCGTGCTGACCAATGCTACCTTACACCTGGGCAACGGCAAGGTGATAGAAAAAGGCACGCTGACCTTCTCCAATGGAAAGATAACGGCAGTAGGTACCAGCGCTGGTACGACGGCCAATGCACAGGTGATCGACCTGAAAGGCCAGCATGTATATCCCGGGTTGATCGCGCCTGTGAGCACCCTGGGATTAACAGAAGTGGAAAGTGTGAGAGCGACCAACGACTTTAAAGAGGTAGGCGAAATCAATCCTTCCGTACGTTCGCTGGTAGCATATAACGCAGATTCCAAAGTGATCAACACCCTGCGCTCCAATGGTATACTCCTGGCACAGGTAACACCGGAAGGGGGCCTGTTATCCGGTTCATCCTCCGTAGTACAGCTGGATGCGTGGAACTGGGAAGATGCGGCCTATCGCACCGATGGGGCTATGCACTTCTATATGCCCAAATTACTGCCGACCGGTAATCCGTTTTTCGCCAGCCCCGTATCCATTACCAGCGATAAGGTAAAGATGGCCATGGAAAAGATCGAAAAGGTGCATTCCTTCCTGAAAGAAGCACAGGCATATAACAAAGACGAAAAACATACTACGGCCAACCTGCAGTTTGAAGCCTTGCGTAAACTGTTCGATCGTCAGCAAAAGCTGTTCATTCACTGCGACCTGGTCAAGGAAATACTGATCGCTATCGGATTCGCCAAAGAATTTAATATAGATGTGGTGATCGTAGGTGGTGCAGATGCCTGGATGCTGGCCGGCGAATTAAAACAAAACAATATCGCCGTTGTCTTAGCACAGCCTCACAGCCTGCCGGTGATGCAGGACGATGATGTGGATCAGCCCTATAAAACAGCCGCTCAGCTGCAAAAGGCCGGTGTGCTGTTTTGCCTGAGCAATGAGGGCTTCTGGCAGCAGCGTAACCTGCCTTTTAATGCCGGCACTGCCGCCACTTACGGGCTTACCAAAGAAGAAGCACTGAGTGCGATCACCCTGAATGCCGCCAGGATACTGGGTATTGACAACCTTACGGGATCACTGGAAGTAGGAAAAGATGCTAATATTGCCATCAGCTCCGGTGATATACTGGATATGAGATCCCATCACATCACGCAGGCATTCATCCAGGGCAGAGAGATCAACCTGGATAATAAACACAAACAACTCTACAAACGTTACGAATACAAGTATGGCCTGGCAGACCAATAATCCATAGGATACGGATCTGATCCCGCCGCGCTGATAGGTATGCTCACTTCACTCACCTAAGGTGATGAAGTGAGTATATTGCTTTTAAGACCTGTATATACTGCTATGCACCTTCATTCATCAAATCAGGTTTTTATTTTTCCTAATCCTTAATACCTTTGCACCTTCATTTAGCGGACCTGCTTAAGAAATAACGCTGACCTATATAGGTAGTTTAACCCGGTACAGCATTCAGGAAGCCTGTAATTGTCACTCTCTTATTCATCATTATTAAAAATGTAGCAATGCGCAAAACAAGTACGCTGTTATTGCTGCTGTTGGCTGGCTTTTTGAGCCATTCGTATGCCCAGCAGGACACCACAACAAAGAAAAAACACCGTGAAAATGGACGGGAACTGGTAAAAGGTACCTGGGCCGTCGGCGCCACCTTATCACTGAAGTCTAATGACATGTCCAATACGGACTATGTGTTAGTAAACCTGATCAACTTTAAACAGAATGCTTTTGTCATCCGCGCAGAGGGCGGTTATTTCTTCCGGGATAACCTCAGTGCGGGACTGGGCGTGGAATATGGCCAACACCTGTTCGACGTGAAAGGCAATATCTATAACAACGATGACGTGAAAGGCTTCCGGAATTTTAACCGAAGTATCGCTTTTACTCCCTATATCAAGAACTTTATTCCGATGTCGAAGAACAATACCTTCTTTGTAACCAACCAAACGGAATTGAGATTCCTTTATAAGCAAGGTACCTCTGAGAATTTCCAGAATGGTGAATTGAACCGCTCCCACCTGAACCGGTATGAGTACGGCATCGGTATCCGGCCGGGCATTATGGTCTTCTTCACCAAAAACCTGGCGTTCGAGACCAATATAGGCGTATTGGGGCTGACGCACTACGAAGAAACATCCACACATACCAACAAGGAGGACAGTAAACGTAACAGTACCAATATCGATCTGAAGTTCGATATACTGAAACTGGGATTTGGCTTCTCTTATTATTTCAACAAAAAGTAATACAGCTATGAAAAATATACTACACTATATCATCCTGTCTATCCTTATCGTGCTGGCGGCATGTGTGAAAAAAGATCATTTCGGGCCTACTGATATGAAAGAGATTAAAGCCTTCACGCTGGAAGAACAGGTGGGTACGACCATCATAGACAATGTGCGGCGGGAAATAAAGATCACAGTGGCACAAGATGCCTACCTACAGCAGCTGAAGACGGCAAAAATAGAGCTGGCTTCTTTCGCTAGTATCAAACCGGCATTGGGGGAGGCACAGGATTTTACACAGCCGGTGACCTATACCGTTATCGCGGAAGACGGCAGCACACTGGCCTATAAGGTGATCGTGACAAGGGAAGGTGGCAACCCACAGGTATTTAATGCTGATTTCAATAAATGGTATGAGGCGGAGACGTTTGGCAACAAATACACTGACATTGGGGAGAGCGATAAAGATCTGACCTGGGGTACTGGTAATAAAGGTGCCGCTTTGTTAGGACAAACACCGACCCGGCCGTTGCCCAACGGTGTGGGTAATTTCGCGGCGGAAATGACCACTACCGATATGGGTTCCCTGGCGGCTTTCCTGGGTAAGAGAACTGCGGCAGGCAGCCTCTTTACCGGTTACCTCGATGCCAGTAGTATCGTGAATGCGGCCCCGGTATTTGGTATCCCTTTCCGCGCTACGCCGGACAGTTTCCGTGTCAGGTATAGCTATGCTCCCGGTGCACCGGTAATGGATGGCAAAGGTAAGACGGTAGCCGGGCTGAAGGACTCATGTGATATCTATGTGCTGCTGGAGAACAGGGTATACAACCCCGGTGATACGGTGGTGAAGAGACTGGGCACTGCCTGGTTCCGCAGCGGAGATGTGCAGGCGGACTGGAAGACGTTACAGTTACCTATCCGCTATGGGCAGCTGCCGGCCGGAACGCCTGCCTATATGTTGCCACAAGGACGCAACGAACGGTGGGGTGATCCTGCGAAGGATAAGGTGACGCATGTTACGGTGGTATTTACCTCCAGTGCACGTGGCAATGATTATATTGGCGCCTGGGGTAGTCAGCTGATTGTGGATGATTTCCAGTTGTTGTACTAGCAGGTATCGATGGATGATATTGATAAGGGCCGCGCCGGATTACCGGTGCGGCCCTTTTATGTGGTGCAGACTGTAATGTCTGTCCACCGGAAATTGCTTTCCGGCTATTATAATGAGTTCAGGTTATTGATCAGCGCCAATAATTGCGCTTGGGTTACCGGCTGCAGGTTGAAGCTGAAAGCTACATAGTTTTGTCCTGCTGGCGGCGCCGGAATGGTCACACTGCGCAGTTCAGCGTAGTAATTACCGTTAAGGGCGGAGATAGCAAGGAAAGTACCTGACTGGCCGATAGGCACTGCGTTCTGATAGCTCATGAAGCCCTGGAAGCCCACAGGGGCAACCAATATCGGCGTGAAGAACTTGATCACAGCATTCAGATTAGCAGGTTTGTAAAACAACATGGTGGGTTCCATCCCGCCAAAGCTGTTATCTGCAGCGGCATTGTAGAAGTTAGTAAAGTATCCCAGTACGGTGGTCTTGGAACCAGGCATATGCAACAGCGCGTCGCAGTTAGCCCAACGGAACAGGTTATCGATCCGGAAAGTAGCGGTCTGGTTAACAGGGTCTACAGCAGCCACGTTACCATTGGCTTTCCATTCTATGCCTCTGTTAGCACTGTAAGGTACCACTACAGAGTCTACCTGGTTAAGGTAATTATAACCTTTTAAAACGGCGAGAGTAGTAGTATCTCCATCCCACATGGGTATCTGGCGGAGGTTGTCCACCTTTATGGCAGGTATGGTAGCCGTTACGGCAGTGCCGGGACGCAACCGTAGTTGCTGGCTACCTTGTGCGGCACCAATAAAGAATTCACCATAGGAAACCAGTTGTTCGCCCGCAATGGTACCGGTGGGTTTGCTATCCAATACCATATCAGATGGCCGGCTGATACGTCTGATATAAACGACAGCAGCACCGGTAGCGGGGGCTCCTGAAGGAAGGAGCAGGCTGTTCTGCGGGAAAGTGAACACTGCACCGTCTTTAGTTTTTATCTGGCCACCTTCGGCTTTGATATCATAAACTTCCCATTTGGGCGCCTGGCTTTTGAGGAAGGTATGCAGTTCTTTACCATCTCTGTCGTTAGCAACAGGAGCTGCCTTACTGTTCAGGGTATTTACAGGGTCTTGTCCGGGTTGTTCTTGCAGATTTTTACTACATGCATGTAAAAGGAACAGCGCGATGGCTACGCCAGCTGCCTTCATCAGTTGTTTTTTCATGGAAGGGTGTTTTTGAGTAATGAATAAGGGATAACAGATCGCGGACAAACAACGTCCGGTGGCTCTCAATGACATTTTAAACAAGGAGTATCAACAATAAAAGTAAAGTTAAATCGGGCGACTGTGATGTGCTTACAATTGGCAGGGTTTATTTTATAATATTCACTGCGGTAAGATGCCGTTAACGTACAGGAAATTTAGTTTGTTTATTTTCACTTGAATTAAGCAACATCCATGGAATCCCTACATCCCACCCTGATCCTGTTTCAAAATTGGCTGCGGCAGTTATCTTTTCCAGCCGCGCCTGCCAACCTCTATGATGCGATCACCCATTTCCTGGCGGGAGGGGGAAAGCGGCTGCACCCTTTGTTTTGCCTGTTGGGAAATGAACTCTTCGGTGATGTGCAGCCCGACGCTTTTCATGCCGCGACGGCGATAGCGCTGTATCATCACAGCGTACAGGTCCATGATGATCTCAGTGCGGAGGCTGTTCAACGCCAGGGAAGATCCGGCTTACCTACCCGGTATAACGGCAGCACGGCGTTGCTGGCAGGAGATGTACTGCTGATCCATGCATTTTCGCATATCAACAAGATCCGGCATAAGCGGGTAAAGAGCATCAGCGCCTTGTTCAGCCACGCGGCAATGTCGGTATGTGAAGGCTTACAGCTGGAGATAGCACAGATGCAGGCGGCGTTAGGAGATGTCCGTTATGCGGATTACCTGGCGATGATAGACAAAAAGCAGGCGGCTTTGCTGGCAGCCAGCATCGGGATAGGCGCGATCATAGGCGGCGGTGTGCCGGCCCAACAGGTGGAGCTAGCTGATTTCGGGCGCCAGATGGGCATGGCTTTCCGGTTACACGAGGATTACCTGGATGCATTTGGAATGCCCGACCGGCAGGTAATACAAGCAGACATGAATATATATGCGAACAGGAAGACAGCATTGCTGATCCGGGCCATGGAGCTGTGTAGCGAAGAGGGTAGGCACCGGATAGAGCGGGCCTGGCAAGAGAAGGGAGAAGACAGGGAGGCGGCATTACAGGATATATACCGGGCATATGAACTGGACAAATGGCTCATAGGAGAGATGGACCGGTATACGGTACGGGCATTTGAGTGCCTGGAGAGGGTCGATGTACCTGCCGGCCGTAAAGAAAAACTGACCACGCTGGCGGACATGTTGCTGGTAAGGCAACATTAAGAGTATATGGCACATAAAAAAACAGGAGGTACATAACGTACCTCCTGTTTTTTTATGTGCAAAGGGAGCGTTATGCCACCTTAACGAGGTGATAATTTTTTTTCCCTTTCTGGATGAGGATATATTTTTCTTTCAGCAGGAGGGAGGCGTCTATTATCTGTGCGATATTATCCACTTTTTGCTTATTGATGCTGATAGCGCCAGCCTGTACGGACTTGCGGGCTTCTCCTTTGCTGGGGAAAATACCGGTTTCAGCCAGGAAGGTAACGATGTCTTTACCGGCTTCCAGGTCAGCAGGTGAAACATTAACCTGCGGAACGCCATCCAGTACATCCAGGAGTTGTTCTTCTGTTAAGGATTGCAGTACGTCGGCAGTATCGTTACGGAAGAGCAGTTCCGATGCCTGCAGGGCAAACTCGTATTCTTTTTCACCATGTATATAAGTGGTGATTTCTTTGGCCAGGCGTTTTTGCAGCACGCGTTGGCCAGGATCCTGCTGGTGTTGTGTGATGAGGGATACTATTTCTTCCTGCGGCAGGAAGGTGAATATTTTGATATAGTTCTCTACATCCGCATCGGCTACCTTTAGCCAGAACTGGTAGAACAGGTAGGGGGAAGTGCGTTTGGGATCCAGCCATACGGCACCGGCTTCTGTTTTACCGAATTTGGTACCATCTGCTTTTTTTATCAGTGGGCAGGTGAAAGCGAAGGCTTCGCCCCCGGCTTTACGGCGGATCATTTCGGTGCCGGTTACAATGTTACCCCACTGGTCGGAGCCACCCATTTGCAACTTACATTGTTTGGCGGTATATAAATGGTAGAAGTCGTATCCCTGTATCAGCTGATAGGTGAATTCGGTGAAGGACATCCCATTATCTCCTTCCAGGCGTTTCTTTACAGAATCTTTGGACATCATGTAGTTGACGGTGATGTGTTTCCCTACATCGCGGATGAAGTCCAGGAAGCTGAAGTTGCGGAACCAGTCGATGTTGTTCACCATTTCCGCGGCGTTGGGTTTGGAGGTGTCAAAGTCGAGGAAGCGAGTCAGTTGGGCTTTCATGCCATCCAGGTTGTGCTGGATGGTGTCGAGGTCTAGCATTCTGCGTTCTTCGGCTTTGAAGGAGGGGTCACCGACCATGCCGGTGGCGCCGCCTACCAGCGCGAGCGGTTTATGCCCTGCTTTTTGCAGGTGCACCAGCAGTAATACCGGCACCAGGTGGCCTATATGTAGCGAATCTGCCGTCGGGTCAAAGCCCACGTATGCAGTCGTCATTTCTTTCTGCAACTGTTCTTCTGTGCCAGGCATTATATCCTGAACCATGCCACGCCAGCGTAATTCTTCTATCAGATTCATGATCTTAAAATGGAAATTTCTGCAAACCTAAGAAATAGTTGGCAGTACTCCGCCCTTCCGGCGCAGATTTGTAGCCGGATAAGGGATGAAACGAAGTGCCGGCGGGGCAGATACAGGTAAAGTCAGTGCTATTGCGCTACAGCGGCTACCTCAGCGGGTTGCAGGTATTGTACGCATCTTTTCAGGCTATCTCTCCAGTACGGGATGTTGATACCTAAAGTGGATTTGATCTTTTGTTTATTGAGCACGCTGTATGGCGGGCGGGTAGCTGGGGTTAGGTACTGATCGGTGGTGACAGGGCGAACATCGCAGGAGGAGTTGATGAGTTCTTTGATTGCCATGGCGAAGTCGTACCAGCTGGCGACCCCTTCATTGCTGTAGTGATAGATACCGCCCAGGTTAATTTCCGGTGCTGCAAATTTCTGTTGCAGGGTTTTCAGGATGGCATGGGCGAGGTCGACTGCGTAGGTGGGGGTGCCTGCCTGGTCAAATACGACGTTGAGGGTGGGTCTTTCATTCATCAGTTCCTGCATGCGTTTGAGGAAGTTGATACCGAACTGAGAATATAGCCAGGCGGTGCGTATGACGATGGTCTGGTCGTTGTGTCCGATAGCTGCTTGTTCTCCCTGTATTTTGGAGCTGCCGTATACGCCTCTGCCGAAGGGTTTATCTTCTTCTTTGTAGGGGCGATAGTTGCGGCCATCGAATACATAATCTGTCGAGATATGTATCAGTTGGGCGCCATATTTTTTGCATACTTCAGCCAGGTAGAGTGTGGCGTCGAGATTGAGGCGGTAGGCGCGTTCTTCATCGGATTCGGCTTTGTCTGCCAATACGTAGGCGGCACAGTTCACCAGGCCGTGGATATCGCCGTTGTAGGTTGCGAACCATTCGAAGAGTGACTCCCTGTTGGTGATATCCAGGTCTTCTACGTCGGTGACAATGAAATTAAAGTCGGGATAATCGGCGGCTATGAACTGAATAGCCTGTCCAAGTTGGCCTTTGCCACCTGTCACGAGGATGTTTTTCATTTTGAGGTGATTTTAGAGTGAACACATCTGGTTATGATTGAATTGGGGTAAAACGCTTTAGCCCGGATAGCAGGATCCGGGAGACTAGGGGTAGGGGTGCAAAGTGCCCCGCCTCAGTAGCGGTGTTTGAATGACCGCTACTGAGGCATATCATTGGCTGAGGCTGTAATATGGAATATATGGAGATCGGGTTATCTGGTCAGTCCCATTAAAGCGGATGAGCAGTTAAGTGCGACCATTTGGTTCGTAGGTGTGGGGCAGATAAAAGTTATGACTGATCAGGCATTCTGCAGTTGCCGCAGACATTGCTGAAGGCTATCTCTCCAGTAGGGGACAGACACGCCGAAAGTGGACTTTATCTTTTGTTTGTTTAATACGCTGTATGGTGGTCTTTCGGCTGGTGTTGGATATTCTGCAGAGGTGATCGGCAGTATCTCACACGATGAGCCGGTAATTTCTTTGATGGCAACGGCAAAGTCGTACCAGCTGGTTACGCCTTCGTTGCTGTAGTGATAGACGCCTCCGAAGGATGTTTCGGGGTTGGCAAAGCGTTGGCCGAGGATATCGAGGATGACAGCGGCGAGATCTACGGCATAGGTAGGTGTGCCTACCTGGTCGAATACTACGTTAAGGGAGGGCCGTTCCTGCATCAGTTCTTTCATGCGTTTTACGAAGTTGACGCCGAATTCAGAATAGAGCCAGGAGGTGCGGAGGATGATAGCGGTGGGATTACTACCCAGTACGGCGCCTTCTCCCCGTACTTTGGAGCTGCCATAGATGCCTTGTCCGGCAGTTTCGTCCTCTTCTTTGTAAGGGCGGTAGTGTTTACCATCAAATACGTAGTCTGTAGAGATGTGTACCAGCTGTATATTACGCTGACTGCAGGCATCTGCCAGATAGAGGGCCGCTTCAAAATTTAGTTTAAAAGCCAGTTCTTCTTCTGATTCTGCTTTATCTACCGCTGTATATGCGGCACAGTTGATACAGGCATCGATGGGGGTTGACTGCGCATCGAACCAGGCTGTGACTGCATCAGGGTTAGTGATATCCAGCTCTTCATAGTCTGTAACGGTGAATGTAAAATCAGGATACCGGCTGGCAATAGATTGGATGGATTGTCCTAGTTGTCCTTTACCGCCGGTAAGGAGAATGTGCTTCATGCTGAGATGGATTTAAGTATTATCCGGTGGCTGTCTGTTTAAGCAGGCAGCCACCGGTGCATGAGTGTTTTATTTTGAATTGTAAACGAAATTGTGTTGTGCATCTGCCAGTTTAGGCAATACCAGGTCTTTCTCGGATACCAGTGCATCTTTGATATCGATGCCCCAGTCGATCTCGAGGTCCGGATCGCTGAACAGGATGCCGCCTTCGCTGGCTTTATTGTAGAGGTTATCGCATTTATAGACTACTTCTGCGGTATCGCTTAGTACGGAGTAGCCATGTGCGAATCCTTTCGGAACGAGTAGCTGGCGTTTGTTTTCGGCGGATAATTCGACGCTGTATACTTTTCCGTAGGTGGGAGAGCCGACGCGCATATCTACGACTACATCCAGGATACGGCCTTCCAGGGCGCGGATCAATTTGGTCTGCGCATACGGTTCCAGCTGGTAGTGTAAACCTCTGAGTACGCCGTATGTGGAGCGGGCCTGGTTATCTTGTACAAACGCCATTCCATGGCCGGCATCGCGGAAGGTCTGTTCGTTGTAGCTTTCAAAGAAATAACCCCTGTTGTCTGCAAAAACCCTGGGTTCGAAAATTACCAGGTCTGGAAAACCAGTTTCGATAAAAGGCATTGATTTGTCTTTTTTTGATTACCGCTGTTGGTATTGTTCCGTATAGTATTGCTGATAGGTACCACTGGTCACATGTTCCAGCCACTCTTCGTTAGCCAGGTACCAGTCTACTGTTTTTTCCAGTCCTTCCTCAAATTGCAGGGAAGGTTCCCAGCCGAGTTCCTTATTCAGTTTGGTAGCATCGATCGCATATCGTTGATCGTGGCCTGCGCGGTCTTTCACGAAGGTGATCAGCTGTGCGGAGGTACCGGCTTCCCTGCCGAGTTTTTTATCCATAATACTGCAAAGCAGTTGGATGAGGTCGATGTTTTTCCACTCATTGAAGCCGCCGATATTGTATTTACCGCCAGGTTGTCCTTGATGGAAGATGGTATCGATCGCACGGGCATGGTCTTCTACGAAGAGCCAGTCGCGTACGTTCTCTCCTGTACCATATACGGGTACTGGTTTACTGTTTTTGATATTGTGGATAGCTAAAGGGATCAGCTTTTCCGGGAAGTGGTGGGAGCCGTAGTTATTGGAGCAGTTGGACATGATCACCGGCAGGTGATAGGTGTGATGGTATGCCATCACGAAGTGGTCCGAACTGGCTTTGGAGGCTGAATAGGGGGAGCGGGGATCGTAGGAGGTATCTTCTGTAAAGAAACCTTCTTCGCCCAGCGAGCCGTATACTTCATCGGTGGATACATGATAGAACAGTTTGCCATTCATATCATCTTTCCAGCATTTGCGGGCGGCGTTTAGCAGTACGGCGGTACCCAGGACGTTAGTACGAATGAATGCCAGAGGGTCCATGATAGAGCGATCTACATGGCTTTCAGCGGCCAGGTGGATAACGCCATTGAAACCATGGGTTTCGAACAGGTCATTTATGAATGCTTCATCGGTAATGTCTCCTTTGATGAAGGTGTAGTTTTTACTATCGCGGATGTCGGCAAGATTTTCCAGGTTGCCGGCATAGGTCAGCGCGTCCAGGTTGAATATCTGGTAGTCCGGATATTTATTCACAAAGAGCCTTACTACATGAGAACCAATAAATCCAGCGCCCCCTGTTATTAAGATCTTACGCATGTACGTGAGTGTTGGTTATAATTTAAAAATCAGTGATGGAACAAATGATAATATGGGCATCACGTCGTTAATGCTGACGCACATAAGCCGTATGTTCACATTCATTATTAAGGTAGCAGTTATTACGGAACCAGCGATGTATCGGCGAAGCCTACGCCTTGCGGTTTTCTGCCCACAATGGGGGCAGAAAAAAGACATTACCAAGGCTAAAATCAGGAACCTGGAGAGCAGGTAATGTCTTATCCGATATATTGTGTAGCAATTCCTGATTTCAGAGGCACAATATAGTCGCTGTAACTGCTGTGCACTTGCAGCTTTATGGCATCAAAAATAAGGAATTGCTAATAATATTATCTATGCAATGCCTGCTTAAAGTATTCGTAAGTGATCTTTAATCCATCTTTCCTATTGACTTTTGGTTCCCAGCCGAGTATTTCCTTTGCTTTGGTGATATCCGGTTTTCTTTGTTTCGGATCGTCTTTAGGCAGCGGATGGTATACTATTTTCTGTTGAGTACCTGTGAGGGCGATGATCTCTTCGGCAAATTCGTTGAGGGTGATTTCTGCCGGGTTGCCGATATTGACCGGCAGGTGATAATCGCTGTGTAGCAGGCGGTAGATACCTTCTACGAGGTCGTCTACATAACAGAAGGAGCGTGTCTGGGAGCCGTCGCCGAATACGGTAAGGTCCTGGCCGGTGAGTGCCTGGCTCATGAAAGCGGGCAAGGCACGTCCGTCGTCGAGGCGCATGCGGGGGCCGTAGGTATTGAAAATACGGATGATACGGGTATCTACGCCATGAAAGTTGTGATAGGCCATGGTGATAGATTCCATAAATCGTTTGGCCTCGTCGTAAACGCCTCTGGGTCCTACGGGGTTTACGTTACCCCAGTATTCTTCCGGTTGCGGGTGTATAGTGGGATCACCATATACTTCGGAGGTGGAGGCTACCAGTATGCGGGCTTTTTTCTCTTTAGCCAGACCGAGCAGGTTATGTGTACCCAGGGAGCCGACTTTCAATGTCTGGATAGGCATTTTCAGGTAGTCGATCGGGCTGGCAGGAGAAGCAAAATGCAGTATATAGTCTATCTTACCCGGTACGTGTACGAACTTGGTGACATCGTGATGATAGTACTCAAATTCGGGGAGCGGGAAGAGGTGTTCGATATTTTTGATATTACCGGTAAGCAGGTTATCCATTCCTACGACGAGGTACCCTTCTTTGATAAAGCGGTCGCACAGGTGAGAACCCAGGAAGCCGGCAGCACCGGTGATCAGTATACGTTTTTTTTCCATGTTCAGGAGCAGGTTTATGGTTTAACAGCGATACGGCCTACGCTTTCGTAGTAGAAGCCCAGTTCCTGCATACGTTGTACGTCGAACAGGTTGCGGCCGTCGAAGATCATTTTGTGTTTCAGGGTGCCGGAGATTTTTTCGAAATCCGGTGTTCTGAATACACTCCATTCCGTTGCGATGATCAGCGCATCTGCATTGTCCAGGCAGGTGTACTGATTATCTGCATATTGTACTTTATCGCCGATTTGTTTTTTGACATGTTCCATCGCTTCCGGATCAAAAACGGTCACGGTAGCGCCTTCATTAACGAGGGCGTCGATGATATATAATGCGGGAGCTTCGCGGATATCGTCGGTGTTGGGTTTGAACGACAGTCCCCAGAGTGCGAAATGTTTTCCGCTGAGGTCATTGAAAGCCGCTTTTATTTTAGGCAGCAGGAAGAGTTTTTGTTTTTCGTTGACATCCATTACTGCGTTGAGGATCTTGAATTCGTAGGCTACTTCGTTGGAAGACTGTACGAGGGCTTGTACGTCTTTGGGGAAGCAGCTGCCACCGTATCCGATACCGGGAAACAGGAATCGTTTGCCAATGCGGTCGTCGCTGCCGATACCTCTGCGCACCATATCTACGTCGGCACCCAGTTTTTCACACAGGATGGCGATCTCGTTCATGAAGGAGATTTTGGTAGCGAGGAAGGAATTGGCGGCGTATTTGGTCAGCTCTGCCGATTTCTCGTCCATGAAGAGGACGGGGTTACCCTGGCGTACGAAAGGACCATAGAGATCGCCCATGATCTTACGGGCTTTCTCGGAGTTAGTACCGATCACTACGCGGTCCGGCTTCATGAAATCATCTACAGCTACGCCTTCCCGGAGGAATTCGGGGTTGGATACTACATCAAATTCGTGTTGGGCATTGGCTGCGATGGCGGTATGTACTTTTTCGGCGGTGCCTACGGGTACGGTGCTTTTATCTACGATCACTTTGTAACCGTTCAGTAATTTTCCCAGATCGTCTGCTACTTTCAATACGAAGGAGAGATCTGCGGAGCCATCGGCGCCGGGAGGGGTGGGGAGGGCGAGGAATACTACCTGCGCGTCTCTGATACCCTCTTCCAGGTTAGTAGTAAAATGAAGGCGACCTTCTTTGAGGTTGCGTTCAAATAATTTTTCCAGTCCCGGCTCATAGATCGTAATCTGGCCGGCAGACAGTTTGTTAACTTTGTTTACATCAATGTCCACGCAGGTGACATCATTGCCTGTTTCTGCAAAACAGGTACCGGTAACGAGACCTACGTAACCAGTACCAACGACTGCAATCTTCATGTGAGATTAGTTTAAAAACGATTTAACTGACTTGATTATGTATGCTAATTGATCCTGATCCATTTCGGTGTGTATCGGTAAGGATATCACTTTGGTGGTCAGTGAGTCAGTCACAGGAAGGTTAAAATCAGCGCCGCCGAAACTGGCAAACATTTTCTGGCGATGACCAGGTACCGGATAATAGATCATAGACGGTACCTGTTGCTGCTGCAGGTATTGTTGCAGCTCATTACGGTCTGCGCCGTTAAGCTGCAGCGTGTATTGATGGAAAACGTGGTGGCTGTAAGGAGCACGATAGGGAGTAGTGATATGTGGAATACCGGCGAATCCGGTGTCATAGGCGTCGGCTACTGCACGACGGGCCGCGATATATTCGTCCAGCAGCTGCAGTTTGGTACTTAATACCACCGCCTGCAGGGTGTCGAGACGGGAATTCACGCCGACTACGTCATGATAATAGCGGGCTGATTGTCCATGGTTGGCTACCATTCTTAATTTGGCAGCGATAGCGTCATCATCGGTAAAGATAGCGCCGCCATCTCCAAAGCAACCCAGGTTTTTGGAAGGGAAAAATGATGTGCATCCGATATGGCCGATGGTACCTGATTTTTTCACGGTACCATCTTTAAAGGTGTAATTGCCGCCAATTGCCTGTGCATTATCTTCTATTACGTACAGGCCATGTTTATTGGCGACTTCCATCAAGGGTTCCATATCTGATGTATGGCCGTACAAATGTACGGGGACAATGGCTTTGGTCTTGGGGGTAATGGCCTTTTCTATTTGTGCTACGTCGATACAATAGGTTTGCGGGTCAACGTCTACAAATACGGGTTTTAATTTCAGGAGGGCCATTACTTCCGCGGTAGCGATAAAGCTGAATGAAGGGGTGATCACTTCATCGCCCGGTTGAAGGTCGAGGGCCATCATAGCGATCTGAAGGGCATCTGTGCCGTTGGCACAGGGGATCACATGTTTGCTGCCCAGGTATGTTTGTAATTCTTGTGCAAATTGTTGTACAGGCGCCCCGTTTATGAAAGCCGCACTTTCCAGTACTCCCTGCATTGCAGTATCCACCTGCGATTTGATCTTAGCATATTGGCGTTTCAGATCCACCATTTGAATAGGCACCATGTATAAGAAGAATTTTTATTTTGTTTTAAAGTGTGCAAATTTACAAATTTTGACGTTGGGGAGGGATTATCTTTGTGAAACATATAAATTTCAGTACAAATACGTTTGGGCATGATGGCAACGTGGGTTTATAGTGCCGGCATTGGCTTATACCGGGTGGGCGTCTGGATAGCGGCAGTGTTGGGAAAGGAGAAGGCCCGGTTATGGTTAGCGGGGCGCAGGAGTTGGGAGCAGCGGTTGGGGCAGGCGATAAGTGCCGGCGACCGGGTAGTATGGGTACATGCCGCCTCGCTGGGAGAATTTGAGCAGGGCAGGCCGGTGTTGGAAGCTATCCGGCAGCAATATCCCTCCTATAAGATATTACTTACTTTTTTTTCTCCTTCGGGATATGAGGTCCGCAAGGACTATAAGGGGGCGGATTATACCTGTTATCTGCCACTGGATACGCCGGCGAATGCCCGGCATTTCCTGGCGATAGCGCGGCCACAGCTGGCTATTTTCATCAAATATGAATTCTGGTACCATTTCCTGACCGCTTTATACCGGCAGCAGGTACCCACTTTGCTGGTATCGGGTGTATTCCGGCCTGGGCAGGTCTTTTTCCGAGGGTATGGGGGGATGTTCCGGCGGTTGTTACGGCAGCTGACGCACATTTTTGTGCAAAACAATGCTTCGCTGGCTTGTCTGCAACCACTTGGGCTATCCCAGGTATCGGTGGCGGGAGATACCCGGTTCGACCGGGTATGGGCTTTACGGGAGGAAGCGCAGGTATTGCCATTGGTTGCTGGCTATTGTGGAGACAGGAAGACACTGATTGCCGGCAGTACCTGGGAGGCAGATGAGGTGTTATTGTCGCGGTGGTGGAGCCGGCAGCAGGATGATCTGCAGCTGGTCATTGCACCGCATGAGATACAGGAAAGTCATATTCAGGCGCTATTGCAGCTGTTCCCGGACGCGGTGCGCTATACGGCCTTGAAGGCGGGGGCTGTCGTGGCGCCCGGCAAGGTATTAATAATAGATAATGTAGGTATGCTGGCGGCGATGTACCGCTATGCGCATATTGCCTATGTGGGAGGTGGATTTGGTAAGGAGGGTATCCATAATATCCTGGAGCCGGCGGCTTATGGCAAGCCGGTGTTGTTCGGGCCTATCTACGATAAGTTTCCCGAGGCGGAGGAATTGTTACAATTGGGGGGGGCTTTGGTCGTGCAAGATATGGACGACCTGTTACGGCATACGAAACATTTGCTGCACAGCGATAACACGTACCGGTTTGTGAGCGGCGTTGCGGCACAGTACGTAGCGGACCACCAGGGGGCTACGGGCCGGGTATTAGATTATATTCAGGAGAAACGTTTTTTGACCAGGGAATAGAAGTGATGTACGGCGGGCATATCTTCCTGCCAGCCCTGTCGTATCTTCAGCTCTCTTTCGATCCAGTATTCGGCTTCCTGCAGGGATTGACATTCGTTGATCGTTTTAATAGACCGTTCGTACACATCTACATCTCCGCGGAACAGTTCCTGGATGAACAGGAATTTGTCGTTGATACCGATGGCCTGACGCAGGTCTTTGACGGGGGCGTCAGCGAAGCGGGCACCCAGTTCCTGGCGGCTTTGCCGGAGTTTGTCATTGAGGGAGAGGTTGGTTTGGGCGGCCAGTTCGTGTAGTTCTTTGCGTAAGTTGGTATCGGTAGCCGGTACGGGTTCGGGCGCTGGTGGCGGCGTAACCGTAACGGGGATGGGTTGTTTGGTTTCGTATACAGGCGTAGTCGCCGGCGGTGGCGTGACGGTGGTGGCCGGGTGGTAACCTACTACCGGCGCGGGGCGTTGCGGTTCGACGGGGCGAGGTTCGGGAGCTGGAGCCGGTTCCGGCGGTGTAACGATCACCTGTGGTGTCTCTACGATGGGCGGTGCCGGTTGGTGTTGGTGAACGGTGGCCGCAGTTTCGACGGTAATGCTGGCAGTAGATACGGGGGTATCCACATGAGTGGCACCGTTGGTCGTATGTGCGGTATTGTTGCCATTATGGTGTGCAATGGCCGTGTCTGCTATAGGATGCCCAGGCATGATCACGGCAATATGTCGTTGCTGTTGGGCTTGTTGCTGCTGCAGGGTTCGTGCTTGCAGGATCTCCGCTTGCAGCAATTGTGTATAATAAGACAGGCTTTGCAGATCAGCGCCCGTATTTTTTAATTCCTGTAATTTGTCGATGATTGCATTTATCTTTTCCATAGCTACTGAATAATTTGAAGCAAAACGCCATCTACACTAACGCTATGTGGAGAAATTTATTTATTTGCATAAAGTTATGATATTTTAAACAATTGCTAATCAAAATACTATAATATGTTTATTGAACCTTCTCTTGCAGGGGGACGGCGGGGCTGGATAGAGGTCATTTGCGGGTCTATGTTCTCCGGTAAAACAGAAGAGCTGATACGCCGGCTGAAGCGCGCCAGAATTGCAAATCTGAAAGTCGAGATATTTAAACCAGGGATTGATACCCGGTATGATGAGCAGAATATAGTATCGCACGACGAAAATAAAATATTGTCTACGCCGCTGGAGAATTCACAGCAGATATTATTGCTGGCCCAGGATGTGGATGTGATCGGGATAGACGAAGCGCAGTTTTTTGATGGGGAGTTGCCATATGTGTGTGACCAGCTGGCTTTGAGGGGTATCCGGGTGATCATAGCCGGGCTGGATATGGATTACCAGGGGCGTCCGTTTGGGCAGATGCCTTATCTGCTTGCCAAGGCGGATTATATTACCAAGTTACACGCGATCTGCGTACAGTGTGGGAATATTGCGAACTATTCTTACCGGAAGACGGCTCAGGCCGGCCAGGTGGTACTGGGGGAGAAGGATATTTACGAACCCAGGTGCCGTCATTGTTACTATCAACCCTCGTGATCAGATATTCTACTAACTATCAATTGATTATAGCAGTGTTGTATAAGCATCCTATAAGTGTTGTATAAGCGTTCTATACTCATTCTATAGCGGTTGTATATCCAAGGTATACCCGTTGTATATTGTTTATATAAGGTTGGATAGGCTTTGCTTATACAAATGATATACGAATGTTATAGGAATGATACAGGAATATTATAGCCAGGTACAGGAAAGGTGACTTTGGTAGATAAGTATAAAAAAGACAGGCGGTCTTGGGAGAGGCCGCCTGTCTTTTTTTATATGGGTAGAGGAGCGTTTGATCAGCTCTGTTTGATCTTGAAGGTAAATTTCTTCTGGGTGAGGTAGCTGAAGCACACTACCAGGAAGGTGGTGAATATCTTACCTACTGTTGGGTAGAAGTGGAGTTGATCTACGAACAGTTTGAGGAAGATATAGTTCAGCAATATGCAGATGCCTACCAGGATGAAGTATCGTACGAGTTGCACGCGTCCTCTCAGGTTTGAATCGGGGAAGACGATGAATTTGCTGAGCAGGAATCCGGAAGGGAAGGTAACTGCCATGGCCATGAAGAGGGCAGCGATATGGGGGCTGAGGGTGATGAAACCCAGCGACACCATCTGTTTTTGCAGGATGAAGTTATAGCTGATAAAATAGAGGATGATGTCCAGCAAGGTATTGCTGCCCCCGCAAGCCAGGTAGCGAAAGGTTTGCAAGGGCATGAGCTTTGCAAACGGCTGGTAGAAGAAGTCAATAATTTGCAGTATAAATCTCCGCATTCTCTCTGAAATAAAATGTCCGCAAAGTTAGCAGAATTTGCTGCTTTTTGGTCCCGGCGGACATTATCTTAACATTTTTCTTGCTTTTTTCCAGGCGGAGGGGTCGGCGGAAGCGGCTGTGGTGACTTGTGCCTGCTGCTGGCTTTGTTGTTGCCAGAGGTGGGCGGCCAGTATGGCGGCGGCGCGTGCGGCCTGTTCATCGGGGGCCACCAGTGATTGTGGGGTGAAGTATTTACCGATGAAGTTGGTATCGAACTGGCCGGAGATAAAGGCAGGATGTTGCAGGGCCCAGGTTCCGAAGGAGAGGGTGGTGCGGATGCCTTTGATCTGGTATTCGTCGATGGCGCGGATGAGTCTTTCGCGGGCTTCTTCGCGGGTGGCGCCCCAGGCGATCAGTTTGGCGATCATGGGATCGTAGTAGATGGGGATATCCATGCCTTGTTCGTAGCCATCGTCGACGCGGACGCCGTATCCTTGCGGGCGGATATAGGTCTGCAGGGAGCCGGTATCCGGGAGGAAGTTGTTGGTAGGATCTTCGGCGCAGATGCGTAGTTCGATGGCATGGCCATTGATCTGCAGGGATTGCTGGGAGAAGGAGAGCAGTTCGCCACGTGCGATGCGGATCTGTTCTTTGACCAGGTCGAGGCCGGTGATCATTTCTGTGACGGGGTGTTCTACCTGGAGGCGGGTGTTCATTTCCAGGAAATAGAATTGGAGTTGTTCGTCTACCAGGAATTCGACGGTACCGGCGCCGTAGTAGTTACAGGCGCGTACGACGTCGAGGGCGCGTTGTCCCATGGCATCGCGGATAGCTGGTGTGAGGCAGGAGGAGGGTGCTTCTTCGACCAGTTTCTGGTGGCGGCGCTGGATGGAGCATTCGCGTTCGAAGAGGTAGACGGCATTGCCGAATTTGTCGGCGAGTACTTGTATTTCGATGTGGCGGGGTGCGCCTACATATTTTTCGATGAATACGGCATCATCGCCGAAGGCGTTCATGGCTTCGCTTTTGGCCATACGGATCTGTTCTTCCAGTTCGGAGGCTTCGTTGACGATGCGCATGCCTTTACCGCCGCCGCCTGCGGAGGCTTTGATAAGGATGGGGAATCCGGTCCTTTTCACTACTTCCTGTGCTTCTTCGAGGCTGCGCAGGGGTGTTTCGGTACCGGGTACCATGGGTACGCCGAATTTTTGAGCGGCTTGTTTGGCGGCCAGTTTGCTACCCATCATTTCGATGGCGGCGGGGGAGGGGCCGATGAAGGTGATACCGGCATCTTCTACTGCCTGTGCGAAGCGGGCATTTTCGCTCAGGAATCCGTATCCGGGGTGGATAGCGTCGGCGCCGGTCTGCTTGGCTACGGCAATGATCTTATCGCCCAGCAGGTAAGACTGGTTGGAAGGGGCGGGGCCTATACATACAGCCTCGTCGGCATACTGTACGAAAGGCATGGTACGGTCTGCTTCGGAGTATACGGCCACGGTGGCTATTCCCATTTCACGCGCGGAGCGCATTACTCTCAGGGCGATCTCGCCCCTGTTGGCTACCAGAATTTTTTTCATCCTAACGAAATGATTTAATCCAGCTAATATATGAAAAGTTGCACAGGCGGATGTGTGGTAAGCAGAAAAAGGCAGGGGGAGGGAATTGGAATGGGGGGATGAAAGGTTATCTTTGCAGCCTCGATGATCAAACAAACACTTGCGCTGGTAAAGAAGGATCTGCTGCTGGAGATGCGGCAGAAGTATGCATTTTACGGGATACTGCTGTATATCGTATCCACGGTATTTGTCATCAATATGATGATGGAGAAGCCGGAGGAGAAGACCTGGAATGCGATGTTCTGGGTGATACAATTATTTGTATCGGTGAATGCGATTGCGAAAAGTTTTATGCAGGAGAGCCGGGGGCGGTTGTTATATTTTTATTCGTTGGTGCATCCGCGGAGTTTTGTGGCGGCGAAGCTGATCTATAATGTGCTGTTGATGTCGCTGATGAGTGTGTTGGCATTAATATGCTGTATGGTGTTCCTGGGGAATCCGATCATTAATATTGCTTATTTCTTTGGGGTGGTGATATTGGGCGGGGTGAGCCTTTCCTTGTTGTTTACGATGCTAGCGGCGATTGCTGCGCAGGCCAACCAGAATGCGGCATTGATGGCGATCATGGGGTTTCCGTTGATTATGCCGGTATTGATGTTGCTGGCCAATGTGGCACGGTCTGCCTTTGTGTCGGTGTACCAACCGGGGTTAGCGAAGATGTTCCTGTTATTAGGGGGAATGGATGTGTTGGTGGTGGCATTGGCGATGATCCTGTTCCCGTTCTTGTGGAAAGACTGAGCCGGTCGTTCTTAAATATCAAACGAAACTTGCTGTTCCATAAAGGATTTTCAATGATAAGTGAGCATTTTGAATAAAGTAAAAATCCCTAAAAATCTTTGTGATTAGTGATAAAACGTGTAGGTTTGCCCCCAATATAGCTGCATGAAAATGGCAAAACATTGGTGGAAAATATTGGCGGTATTATTGCTTTTTTATGTTATTACGGCCGGATTTTGGGTGAAGGTACCAGCCATTGAGAATAATGAACAGACGACCCGCAATTTGTTCTTCCATGTACCGATGTGGATCAGTATGTATACGCTTTTCGGCATATCTGTGGTCTATTCCTTATTATTTCTTTCTAAATATGATCTGAAGCGTGATATTGTGGCGAGCAGTGCAGCCAATGTAGGTGTATTGTTCGGATTGATGGGTTTTGTGACGGGTTCTTTATGGGCCACCTATACCTGGGGCGGTACTATTACCAATGATCCCAAGCAGATTTCTACTGCTGTAGCGTTGCTGATCTACCTGGCCTATCTTGTACTGCGGATGTCTATTAATGATATCGACAAGCGTGCAAGGGTTTCGGCTATCTATAATGTTTTCGCCTTTGCCTTGCTGATCCCTTTAACGTACATTCTGCCTCGTATGGTGGACTCGCTGCATCCCGGCAGTGTATCCAGTCCGGGCTTTAAATCCAGTGATACGGATGGTACACTGATGCGTGTATTTTACCCGGCTATGCTGGCCTGGACCTTACTTGGGTTGTGGATATTCAACCTGAGAGTACGTTATAAAAAACTGGAGCTTAAAAACATTTTTAAATGATCAACAGAGCGTCTTACTTCTTATTAACGCTGGTATTTACTTTATGCTCATTGCTGGTGCAGGCGCAACAGCAGAATACGGAGACTGGCCCTGTGAACGAAATGTTCCGCAGTAATGGCAAGATCTATGTGGTAGTGGCAGTATTGCTTATCATCTTTATCGGTATTATTATCTACTTGGTACAATTGGACCGTAAGATCAGCAAGCTGGAGAAACGCAGTCAACACTGATAGAAAAACTCAAAATAAGTATATCCAAAACAATTATTTATGTCGCAAGAACAGCATTATAGCTTCTTTCAGAGTGTTGAAAGAAGTTTTGATAAAGCAGCACAGTTCACAAAATGGGAGAAAGGTATCCTGGAGCAGATCAAAGCTTGTAACTCGGTATACCGTATAAAGTTTCCAGTAAGAGTAGGTGAAAATATTGAAGTGATCGAGGCTTACCGTGTACAGCACTCTCATCATAAGTTGCCATGTAAAGGTGGTATCCGCTTTAGCGATGAAGTGAACCAGGACGAAGTGATGGCGCTGGCTGCCTTGATGACTTATAAGTGTGCGATCGTAAACGTACCTTTCGGCGGCGCCAAAGGTGGAATCAAAATCAATCCCCGTCAGTATACTCCATTTCAATTAGAAGCTATCACCCGTCGTTATACTGCGGAGCTGGTAAAGAAAAACTTTATCGGACCTGGTGTAGACGTTCCAGCTCCTGACTATGGTACCGGTGAGAGAGAGATGAGCTGGATACTGGATACCTACATGAGCCTTCGTCCCGGAGAAGTAGATGGTCTGGGTTGTGTAACCGGAAAACCTGTATCTCAGGGTGGTGTGCGTGGCCGTACCGAAGCTACTGGTCTGGGTGTGTTCTATGGTCTGCGCGAGCTTTGCAATATTAAGGAAGATATGGCCAGGCTGGGTCTGGAACCAGGTCTGGAAGGCAAACGTGTAATCGTACAGGGTATGGGTAACGTAGGTTACCATGCTGCCAAATACTTCCATGAAGCAGGTGCTAAAGTAGTATGTCTGATCGAGTGGGATGGCGCTATCTACAACGAGAACGGTATGGACCCTATCGCTGTATTCCAGCACAAAAAAGAAACCGGTTCTATCGTTAACTTCCCTGGTGCGGTGAACCTGGCTAAAAATACGGACGGCCTGGAGCAGGAGTGCGATATCCTGATCCCTGCTGCCCTGGAGAATGTAATCGACAAAGACAACGCACCCCGTATCAAAGCCAAGATCATCGGTGAAGCGGCTAACGGTCCGTTGACGCCTGAAGCGGATGAGATCCTGGCTCAGAAAGGAGTGATCGTAGTACCTGATATGTTCCTGAATGCCGGCGGTGTGACCGTGTCCTACTTCGAGTGGCTGAAGAACCTGAGCCACGTGCGTTATGGCCGTCTGGGCAAACGCTTTGACGAAAACATGAACCTGCACATCCTGAGCGTGATCGAAGACCTGACCGGTCGTAAAGTATCTGAGCAGGAGCGTCGTTTCATCGGTCACGGTGCGGATGAGGTGGATCTGGTATATTCCGGTCTGGAAGAAACCATGCATGCTGCCCTGCACGAAGTGAGAGATGTGATGATGGCGAACAGCGAGATCAAAGATATGCGTACGGCTGCTTATGTGTGCGCGATCAACAAAGTAGGTGCTGCTTACGAGCAACTGGGTATCTTCCCTTGATCTGATCTTTGTAAAGATATCATACATATAGGAAAGCCGTGGAGATCATCCACGGCTTTCTGCTTTATTACTATCGGGTAATGACTATTGGTAGGCCGGGAGCTGCTGGAGGAACTGCCATTGCTGTTGTGCATTGACACAGCTGCAGCAGAAGGTATGCTGCCCGTTGGTGATGACCAGGTAAGCGCTGGGCAACACCATATGATAACGGTTTACCTGTTCCAGGGTGAGCTGGGTGAGGGGGACGTTCATCTCTTTGCATTCCACGATCATCCAGGGTTGCATAGCCCGGTTGTATACGATGATGTCGTAGCGCTTTTTCAGGGTACCCAGCCGGATCTCTTTTTCTATGCCTATCAGGGCGGCGGGATATGCCATTGTTTTGACCAGGTATCCCAGGAAGTTTTGCCTGACCCATTCTTCAGGTGTCAGTGTGACAAATCTTTTGCGATAGGGATCGAAGATCAGGTCTTTTCTACCCTCCCGGATGATCCTGAAGTCCGGTTCGGGAAATACGATGGGAATCATCCTGCAAAGATAATGTAACGGCGCGGGAGCGGGAGGGAGATACGGTTTCGGGGCCGGCATTCGGAAAAAAGCCTTATATTTGCGTGTCAAAAGGCTATGAAGACAAAAGAAGAAATTGTAGCTAATTGGCTGCCCCGCTACACAGGAGAAAAATTAGAGAACTTCGGCTCACACATCCTCCTCACTAATTTCAGCAACTATCTAACCTCCTTTGCTGAATGGAATAATGTAAACATCATTGGCGCCGGTAAACCCATGCAATGCGCTACTGCAGGAGAGATCACCATTATCAACTTTGGTATGGGAAGTCCTAGTGCGGCCACTGTGATGGACCTGCTCAGCGCGATCGACCCACAGGCGGTATTATTCCTGGGGAAATGTGGTGGATTGAAGAAAAAGAACAGCATCGGCGATCTGATACTGCCTATCGCTGCCATCCGCGGAGAAGGTACCTCCAATGACTATTTCCCCCCTGAAGTACCTGCATTGCCGGCATTTGCCCTGCAAAAGGCGATCTCCACGACCATCCGTGAGTATGAATGTGACTACTGGACAGGTACCTGCTACAGCACCAACAGAAGGGTATGGGAGCATGACCTGGAGTTCAAACGCTACCTGGAACGTATCCGCGCTATGGCAGTAGATATGGAAACGGCCACTATCTTTTCTGTAGGCTTCTATAACAAGATACCTACCGGAGCCTTGCTGCTGGTATCGGATCAGCCGATGGTACCGGAAGGGGTGAAGACGGAAGAAAGTGATAAGAAGGTGACGACCCAGTATGTAGACCGTCATCTGCGGATCGGTATCGATTCCCTGAAAAATCTGATCAATAGCCACCAGACGGTAAAACATCTACGGTTCTAACGTTTATTTTCCCTATCATTGTAGTATACCCTGCTGATCGGGAATTGTCAACGTACATCTGAAACCGTAATCGTCCGATGTTATTATCCATCCGGGATCTTACCGTTACTTTTGCTGCTGGACAGGAGGCTGTCACGGCAGTAAAAGGTATTTCACTGGAGGTGAACAAAGGCGAGATATTAGGCATAGTAGGAGAGTCGGGGTCCGGTAAGTCGGTCACCTCTCTCGCTATCATGCGGTTGTTACAATCGCCGGGCCGTATCAGTAACGGCAGCATTGTATACCACCAGGGTACGAAGGCTACTTCCCTGTTGACCCTTTCTCCTGAAGAGATGCGTACTTACAGAGGTAATGAGATCGCGATGATCTTCCAGGAGCCTATGACGTCTCTCAACCCCCTGTTGACCTGCGGTGCGCAGGTAACAGAAGTTATCCGTTTACATAAAAAGATATCTGCGGCTGCTGCCAGGGCCCGTGCGCTGGAGTTGTTCCGGCAGGTGCGTCTGCCCGATCCGGAACGATTATTGGACCGCTATCCGCACGAATTGTCCGGTGGACAAAAGCAGCGGGTGATGATCGCCATGGCTATCAGCTGTGCTCCTAAACTGCTGATCGCCGATGAGCCTACTACTGCCTTGGATGTTACGGTACAGCGAACGATCCTGGAGCTGATCCGGGAGTTGCAGCAGCAGCTGGATATGAGTGTTATCTTCATTACACACGATCTGGGAGTGATTGCAGACATTGCCGACCGGGTATTGGTGATGTACAAAGGCGATATTGTAGAACAGGGTACGGTCGATCAGGTATTCCGGCATCCCCGGCATCCCTATACGAAAGGGTTGCTGGCTTGCCGGCCGCCGCTGGACCGGCAACTGCGCCGGCTACCGGTGACCGCCGACTTTATGGAGGTGGATGCCGCGGGGCAGATACGGGAGAAACCTTATGTGATCCGTGAATTGATAGACAGCCTGGTGGTCCCGGCCGGGCAGATAGCAACCCGGGCGGCTACTTTAGCGCAAAGGCCGCCGTTGCTGGAAGTGAAAGGATTGAAGACCTGGTTTCCAGGCAGGCGTAACCTGCTGGGCAAAGTGCAGCACTGGATCAAAGCGGTAGATGATGTGAGTTTTCATGTGCAGGATGGTGAGACGCTGGGGCTGGTAGGAGAGTCAGGATGTGGAAAGACGACCCTGGGCAGAAGTTTACTCCGGCTGGTGCCACCTACCGCGGGTAGTATATTATATAAAGGACAGGAACTGATGGACCTGTCTGCTGGCGGCATGCGGGAACTGCGGAAAGATATGCAGCTGATATTTCAGGACCCGTATTCTTCGCTGCAGCCGCGGATGCCCATTGGGCAGGCGATACTGGAGCCGATGCAGGTGCATGGCTTGTATCAGCATGACCGGGAGCGGAAGGAAAAAGTGATGGAGCTGCTGGAGAAAGTGCAGCTATTGCCCGCTCACTATCATCGTTATCCACATGAGTTTTCGGGTGGGCAGCGGCAACGGGTGGTGATAGCCCGGGCATTGGCAGTACATCCTTCCTTCATCATCTGTGACGAGTCAGTGTCTGCCCTGGATGTAAGTATACAGGCGCAGGTGCTGAACCTGCTGATGCAGTTGCGGGAAGAGTTTGGATTTACTTACATCTTCATCTCACATGACCTTTCGGTAGTCCGGTTTATCAGTGACCGGATGATGGTGATGAACAAGGGGAAGATCGAAGAGCTAGGGCCTGCGGGCGAGGTGTATGCGCATCCGCGAAGTAGTTATACACAGCAACTGATCGCGGCGATACCGAAGGGGATAAATATCTAAATAATTGATAAGCAGGTACTAGTATTCATTTTTGATGGAGTGGATAATTATATGTACCTTCGCCACCTTTAAATTTATTCATACCGTAATATGAAACTATCACAGTTCAAATTCGACCTCCCTTTAAATCTGATCGCACAACATCCTTCCAAAACCAGAGACGAATCTCGTCTGATGGTGGTGAACCGTGCTACCGGCAAAATCGAACACAAGATCTTTAAGGATATCCTGGGTTATTTCAATGACAAGGATGTGATGATGGTGAACAACACCAAGGTGTTCCCTGCCCGTCTGTATGGCCGTAAGGAAAAGACCGGTGCTAAGATCGAGGTATTTTTGCTGCGTGAACTGAACAAGCAGAACCGCCTGTGGGATGTGATCGTTGATCCTGCGCGTAAGATCAGGGTGGGTAATAAATTGTATTTTGGCGACGATGAGTCATTGGTAGCAGAGGTAATAGATAATACTACTTCCCGCGGACGTACCATCCGTTTCCTCTTCGAAGGAAATGACGACGAGTTCAAACAAGTATTGGATAGTCTGGGTGAGACGCCATTACCTAAATACATCAAACGTAAGCCTGAGGATGACGATAAAGAGCGTTACCAGACTGTATACGCCAAGTATGAAGGTGCGGTGGCTGCCCCTACTGCAGGGCTGCACTTTAGCCGGGAGCTGATCAAGCGTCTGGAGATCAAAGGTGTGAAATTTGCTGAGGTGACGCTGCATACCGGTTTGGGTACTTTCCGTCCTATCGAAGTGGAAGATCTGAGCAAACACAAAATGGATGCGGAATATTTCCACATCGATGAGTATGCTGTGAAGATCGTAAACAAAGCAAAAGAAGAGAACCGTAAGATCTGCGCGATCGGTACTACTACCGTACGTGCGGTGGAATCTTCCGTGACTGCACAGAACCACCTGAAGGCAGCAGAAGGATGGACGAACATGTTCATTCACCCGCCTTACGATTTTGCTATCCCTAATGCATTGGTTACTAACTTCCATCTGCCTAAGACGAGCCTGTTGATCATGACTTGTGCTTTTGCCGGTTATGAGTTGATCATGGAAGCTTACCAGCAGGCGATCAAAGAGAAATACCGTTTCTTCAGCTATGGCGATGCCATGCTGATTCTTTAAGATAGTATTCACTGATAGAAAAGTCCCGCCTGCTGGTGGGACTTTTTTTATAGCAGACATAAGCGTTCTCCCTTTATGCAGCAGAGAAAGAAAATAGCGATCATCGTAGCGGGCGGTAGTGGTGTGAGGATGGGCAGCAGCATCCCCAAACAGTTCCTGGAGCTGGAAGGGCGGCCTGTGCTGTATCATACCATTCATGCTTTCTTACAGGCTTACCCGGATATGGAAGTGATATTGGTGGTACCGGCTGAACATTTCAGCTATGTAGCAGGCATATTGCAACATTTTCCCGGAGCGCCTATACAGGTGATAGCAGGTGGGGAGACGCGTTTTCACTCTGTAAAAAATGGCCTGGCGCAGGTAAGGGAGCCGGCTGTCGTATTTATCCAGGACGGTGTACGGCCTTTATTATCTTCTGCGTTGATACATCGTTGTTATGAAGCAGCGCTGGCATATGGTAATGCCATCCCGGTGCTGGAGATGAAGGACAGTGTCAGGCAGGTAGATACTAGGGGCAACAGGGCGGTAGACCGGCAGCAGTTCCGGATCATACAGACGCCGCAGACCTTTCTTTCTGAGCTGATATTAGCAGCATTTGCATTACCCTATGATCCGTTGTTTACGGATGAAGCCACCGTAATAGAGCGGTTAGGGCACCAGGTACACCTGGTTGAGGGGGAAGAAGCGAACATTAAGATCACGCGTCCACAGGATCTTTTAGTGGCTGCCGCTTTGCTGAAAGGCAGCCGTTAATCATTTCATCTTATTATTTGCCGGCGGCGGGAGAAGCCTGACCTTTGCCGATCTTTTGCAGGATCTGGTGAGCGACTTCCAGTGCCTGGAAGCCATCGATCACATTCACATGTACAGGCTTGTTCTGCAGGATGCTGTCGCGGAACAGTTCCAGTTCCATACGGATGGCATTGACCTGTTTGATCTCGGGATTGTCGATGGCGATGGTCTTTTTACCGCTATTGGTATCTATGTCGAGTGTGAATAGGCCTTCGTCTTGTGGTGTTTTCAGTTTGATGATCTCCGTTTTTTTGTCCAGGAAGTCGATACCGATATAGGCATCTTTCTGGAAGAGGCGCATTTTGCGCATTTTTTTGAGGGAGATGCGGCTAGAGGTCAGGTTGGCGACGCAGCCGTTATGGAATTCGATACGTACGTTGGCAATGTCGGGGGTATCGCTCATTACGGCTACGCCACTGGCGGAGATACGGCTGATACTGGATTTGACGATGCTGAGTACGATATCTATATCATGGATCATGAGATCGAGTATCACGCTGACGTCGGTACCTCTGGGGTTGAACTCGGCCAGGCGGTGTACTTCGATGAACATGGGTTTGAGGTCGTATCCTTTTAGGGCGAGGAATGCCGGGTTGAAACGTTCTACATGGCCTACCTGGAATTTGATGTTGGCTTCTTCCACCAGCTTAACCAGTGTTTTAGCCTCTTCCATGGTATTGGTCATGGGTTTTTCCACAAAGATGTGTTTACCATTGCGTAATGCCAGCTCACATAAATTGAAGTGGGTGGTGGTAGGAGATACAATATCGATAGCATCGACCTGCTGTATCAACTCTTCCGCCATGGTGAAGCGTGGAATATTGTATTGCTCGTTGACGCCGGCAGCATTGGCATTGCTGGGGTCATAAAAACCTACAACTTCAACATCTTTCATGGTCACTAGTTGGGAAAGATGGATCTTACCTAAATGTCCTACACCGAAGATTCCTATTTTGAGCATATACGCACAGTGGAATTGATAAAAAAAAATATCTGCGAAAGTAATGAAAATCATTTTCATTATATCACGAAGTTATGTCATCTGACAGTGAGGGGGCGGATGTGGTGGCTCAGAAGATAATCCCTTCTTCTACCATGCTACAGTATCCGGCTTCTGATACGATGATATGGTCCAATACGTCGATATCGAATAGTTTGCCTGCTTCTTTCAGTTTGTGGGTGAGGTTGATATCGGCGCTGCTGGGGCGGAGGCTGCCGGAGGGGTGGTTATGGCAGAGCAGTAGCCTGCTGGCGCCCAGTTCGAGGGCCTCCCGGAAGATGAGTTTAGGATCGACGACGGTGCTGGATGTTCCGCCGGTACTGATACAACGGTACCGGATGACGCGGCAGGCGCTGTTCAGATAGAGGGTATAGAAGGCTTCGAAGGGGCTGTCGCTGAGGATGGGTTTGAAATAGAGGGCGGCATCCCGGCCACCCTGGATGGTCTTTTTTTCACGCATATAACCTGCCTGCCGGCGGCGGGCCAGTTCCATAGCGGCGATGATGGAGAGGGCTTTGACTTCACCGACGCCCTTGATCTTTTTCAATTGTGCGATGCTCAGGCGGCCCAGCTCTCCTAAGTTATTGTCGGCTGCGAGCAGTATTTCGCGGGCCAGGTCAAGGGCAGATTTTTCGCGATAGCCGCTATTGAGCAGGATCGCTAATAGCTCTACTTCGCTGAGGCCAGCGGGACCATTTTGAAGGAGTTTTTCCCTAGGTTTGTCATCTTCCGCCAGTTGACGGATCGCGAAGTGGGTGGGGGTTACATTCACGGGGTATCTTAGATTATACTACAAGATAGGATTTCCGGGGCAAATGTGGCGGGTTGGAGGAAGAAATATAGTCGGGTGTGATATACAAAATGATATGAAAATTATTAGACATTAATGTGTTGATTATAAATAATTTTAGTATTATTAATTTAGTATACATGTATAAAAATGCTAGTAGTGATTGAAAAAAATATGGCAGATACTTTCAAAAAACCATAGTTTTGCACCTTCTTTTCTTTCATCATGCAACCATCAGTTAAAATCTTTACAGGCAATAGTAACCCCGCGTTGGCAGAGAAGATCGCCAAGCGATATGGTAATCCCTTGGGGAAACTTACTATTCAAAAGTTCAGCGACGGCGAGTTTCAGCCGGTTTATCTGGAAAGTATCCGTGGAGACTATGTTTTCCTGGTACAGGGTACGAATGCCCCAGCAGACAACCTGATGGAGCTGTTATTGATGATTGACGCCGCCAAGCGGGCATCTGCGGGTTATATTACTGCGGTGATCCCTTATTTTGGTTTTGCGCGTCAGGATCGTAAGGATAAACCCAGGGTGGCGATCGGTTCGAAGCTGGTAGCGAACCTGCTGACCTCAGCGGGAGCTAACAGGGTGATCACCATGGACTTGCACGCTCCACAGATCCAGGGATTCTTTGATATTCCGGTGGATCACCTGGATAGCTCGGCTATTTTCATTCCTTATATAGAGAATTTGAAGCTGGAAAACCTTACCTTTGCGTCCCCTGATGTGGGCAGCACTAACCGGGTAAGGGAAGTGGCTTCTTACTTCAACGCAGAGATGGTGATCTGTGATAAGCACCGTAAACGTGCTAACGAGATTGCTTCGATGGTGGTGATAGGGGATGTAAAGGACCGCGATATTGTATTGATAGATGATATCTGTGATACAGCGGGTACTTTAAGTAAGGCAGCTAACCTGCTGAAAGAAAAGGGAGCGAGGAGCGTACGTGCTTTCTGTACACACCCGGTCTTCAGTGGTAAGGCATATGAGAACATCGAAAATTCCATACTGGAGGAAATGGTAGTATGTGATACTATTCCCATCCGCCAGGAGAGCAACAAGATCAAAGTGATCAGCACTGCCGAACTGTTTGCCGTAGCGATACGCAACATGTATGAGAATAAATCTATCACTAGCTTATTTGTACACAGTCAGCGCAGGGATAGATAAGGTGTTATAAAGACGGTATTTTATTTACACATATAAATTGTTTAAACAATGAAAACAATAACCATCGAAGGACAACTCAGGAGCGAACACGGCAAAAAAGCCACCCGCCAAATTCGTTCTGAGGGACAAGTGCCTTGTGTTATTTACGGGGGTGCTGAGACCGTGAGCTTTTCTGCTCCGGCTGCGTCTTTCAAAAATCTGGTATATACACCTGATTTTCAGGTAGCAGAAGTGAAACTAGGCGCTAAGACGTACAAATGTGTACTGAAAGACCTGCAGTTTGACACTGTAACGGATGAACTGGCTCACATCGATTTCATGGAGCTGGTAGATGACAAAAAGGTACAGGTGACCTTGCCGCTGAAATTTGTAGGACTGGCTGCCGGTGTTAAAGCTGGTGGTAAGCTGGTTACTAAAATGAAAGCGCTGAAAGTAAAGGCCCTGCCTAAAGATCTTCGCGAGAACATCGAAGTAAACATCGAAACACTGGAGCTGAACGCTAACGTACGCGTAGAAGATGTGCAGCTGGAAGGTATCGAGATCGTTAACTCTCCGCGTATTCCTATCGCTTCTGTGGTAATGACCCGTCAGTTGCGTCAGGAAGAAGCTGCGGCTGAGAAAGACGCTAAGAAGAAATAAACTTTTAGCCTTTTTTATAAAAGCCTCCCGTTTTTCCCGGGGGGCTTTTTATTTTTGAGGCCGGATTGTAGATACATCGTTGTATACCAGGTCCTTCAAAGTAACTAGTATGAAATATCTGATAGTAGGGTTGGGGAATATAGGCGCTGAATATCACCATACCCGTCATAATATTGGCTTTGACGTAGCAGATGCTTTCGCGGCCAAACATGGCGCTACTTTTCGCAGCGACAGGCTGGCAGACGTAGCGGAATGTAAATGGAAAGGACGTGTATTCATCGTTATCAAACCCACCACTTATATGAACCTGAGCGGTAAAGCGCTGAAATACTGGATGGATAAAGAGAAGATCCCCCTGGAGAATATCATGGTGATCGTAGACGAACTGGCCTTACCCCTGGAAACCCTCCGCCTCCGCCCCGGAGGTAGTGATGCCGGCCATAACGGCCTTAAAAATATCCACGAGCTGATAGGTACCGTGGACTATCCCCGCCTGCGTTTCGGTATAGGTAATAACTATCCTAAAGGCAGACAGGTAGAGTTTGTGCTGGGCAAATGGGAACCGGCGGAATGGAAGATCGTGGAAGAGAAAATAGAGAAATGTGTGGAGATCATTGAAAGTTTTGCTGCTGTTGGCATCCAACGTACGATGAATTCCTATAATAAACTTACTTTTCCAGCTGTAAAGTAACGTTGAAAAACCCTAAACGATCCGTTTTTTTAACCATAAAATTGTGCGCTCCATGAAGATTATTTGCGTAGGAAGGAACTATGTAGATCATGCTAAAGAACTAAAGAATGAGGTACCCGAAGAGCCAGTGCTATTCATGAAACCCAAAAATGCATTGCTCCAGAATAACCATCCCTTTTACTATCCGGATTTTACCAAAAATCTCCACTATGAGTGTGAGCTGGTATTGCGCGTGTGCAAGAACGGTAAACACATACAGGAGAAATTTGCTGATAAATATTACGATCAGATCTCGGTAGGTATCGACTTCACCGCCCGTGACTTGCAGGAAAAGCAAAAAACGAAAGGACTGCCCTGGGAGATCGCCAAGTCATTCGATAACTCCGCAGTAGTGGGTAACTTCATCCCGGTGACGCCGGAAATGGACAAAAAGGATATCAATTTCTGCCTCTACAAGAATAAGACGATCGTACAACAGGGAAACACCAAAGACCTGTTATTTTCTTTTGATTTTCTGGTGTCGTATATCTCCAAGTATTTCACCCTTAATATAGGAGACCTGATCTACACTGGTACACCCGCTGGTGTGGGGCCGGTAGAAATAGGGGATACCCTCGAAGCCTTTATTGAGAACGACAGCCTGCTGGAGTTCGTAATAAAATAATAAAATCATCGGTATGCAGCTGTTTATGACAGCTGCATACTAGCTTTATGACATATTCACATAGATAGTATCCAGGATACGGGTCAATTCCTCGTAATCCCTTTCTGTTAGTCCCTTCCATCCTTTCTTACGCATATCCAATACGATAGGTCTTACCTCTTTGTACTTTTCGTTGCCCTTCTCTGTCAGCTGCAAAAAGACCTTTCTGCGGTCGGTCACGGCGCCTTCCCGGATCACCAGCTCCTTTCTTACCATCAGCTCGATGATACGGGATACCGTGGTGATGTCTTTAGACGTCAGCCGGGCCAGTTCGTTGTGCGTGATTTTCTTGTGTTTGTGAAGATTTTCCAGCAATAGCCACTGGTCTACGGTGATATCCTTTTCGAGGTCATCAAAGGTTTTCTGCCAGTAATTACGCAGTTTTTTTAGTGTCGCATCTAGTTTAAAAAAAGAAGGATTACTTACAAAAGTATCGGGCATATTAATTAATTTGCAGTAGCAATAGTTGTAGTAGCAACTATTTTGTGTTATACCTCACCAAAACGATATTACGTGTTTAAAGATAGTATAAGCGCTCCAACTTTAAAAGGCACGGTTAATGATCATCGTCACGATATGACGCAGACAGCACTACTGGAAGAGGCCTACCGCCTGATGTACCAGGCGAAGGAGATGGCTGCTATTTATGAAGCCAACAGGCCCATATGTAAATATGTACATTCTACTTCGCGGGGACATGAAGCGATACAGATCGCCACGGGCATGCAGATGCTGCCCTGCGATTTTGTAAGTCCTTACTACCGGGACGACAGCATGATGATGGCCATGGGATTTTCCCCCCAGGAGCTGATGCTGCAGTTGCTGGCCAAAGGAGCAGATCCCTTTTCCGGCGGACGATCTTACTACTGTCATCCCAGTAGCAGAAGACCGGACCGGCCTACTATCCCACACCAGAGCAGCGCCACCGGTATGCAGGTAATACCCGCCACGGGCATGGCACAGGGTATCAAATACCTGGAAAGCATCACCTCGCCGCTACTCCGGAAAGGTCCGGGAGGAGAGTTGCCTGTAGTACTTTGTTCGCTGGGAGATGGCAGCGTGACAGAGGGAGAGGTGAGCGAAGCATTACAATGTGCAGTGTTGTGGAACCTTCCTATCATCTACCTCGTACAGGACAATGATTGGGGCATCTCCGTAAGCGCCGACGAAGCGCGCGTAATGGATGCCTACGAATATGCCGCCGGATTTAAAGGCCTGAAGCGTATGCGGATAGATGGTAGCCATTTCGAAGAGAGCTATAAAGGGATGCGTACTGCTATAGACTATGTCCGTACTTCCCGTCAACCTATATTAGTACATGCTAAAGTACCGTTGCTCGGGCACCATACTTCCGGTGTACGTAAAGAATGGTACAGGACGCCGGCAGACCTCGAAAAACACACACAGCGCGATCCCATACCTTTGTTAGCACAACAGCTGCAGACAGCGGGCATATCAGCAGACACATTGACGGAGATCGAAACAGCAGCAGCTGACACTATCCGTATCGCCTTCGAAGCAGCCCGGACAGCACCGGAACCTGATCCGCAGGAAGTGATGTCGCATGTATTTGCGCCCACCCCCGTTACGGCAGAAACAGGCACCCGTACCCCCACTACCGGCAGTAAGGTGGTGATGGTCGATGCAGCCCTACATGCTATCGAAGAGCTTATGCGTCAATACCCTGAAGCAATCTTCTATGGCCAGGACGTAGGACGCCGTCTGGGAGGCGTATTCCGCGAAGCAGCTACCCTGGCAGACAAGTTCGGCGACCACCGCGTATATAATACCGCCATACAGGAAGCCTACATCATCGGTGCAACAGCAGGGCTCTCCGCTGTAGGTGTAAAGCCAGTAGTAGAGGTACAGTTCGCCGATTACATCTATCCTGGCTTCAACCAGCTGGTAACAGAGATATCCAAATCCTGCTACCTCAGCAAAGGCAAATACCCTGTACAGACTCTGATCCGCGTGCCCATAGGGGCTTACGGCGGTGGCGGACCCTATCACTCCGGTAGTGTAGAGTCCACCTTGCTGACCATCAAAGGCATCAAAGTAGTCTACCCTTCCAACGTAGCCGATATGAAAGGACTGATGAAAGCAGCCTTCCTGGACCCCAACCCCGTAGTCATACTCGAACACAAAGGGCTCTACTGGAGTAAAGTACCGGGTACCCTGGATGCCATGATGATAGAGCCTTCAGAAGACTATATATTACCATTGGGCAAAGGACGGATAGTGACCGCTGCACATCCCCGTGATATACAAAACGGCAATACCCTTTGTATCATCACCTACGGCATGGGCGTCTATTGGGCCAAAGCTGCTGCTGCACAGTTTCCCGGCCAAATCGAGATCATCGACCTGCGTACCCTCTTCCCCTTGGATGAAGAACTGGTATATAACACCGTTAAAAAGCACGGCAAATGCCTGGTACTCACAGAAGAACAGCTCAATAACTCCTTCGCCGAAGCGCTGACAGGTCGTATTCAGAAGGCCTGTTTCCGGCAGCTGGATGCCCCGGTATTTACACTGGGCGCCCTTAATCTGCCCGCCATACCCATGAATATGGGGCTGGAAGCGGCTGTTTTACCCACCCCGGACAAGGTAGTAGCGGCTATACAGGAGTTATTAGCATATTAAATTGAAAACTTTTTTGTTTACAGCTTGGGATTTAACATTTTCCCCATTATCTTTGCACTCCCGTTTTGGGAATACGGCGAGGTAGCTCAGGCGGTTAGAGCGCAGGATTCATAACCCTGAGGTCGCGAGTTCAACTCTCGCTCTCGCTACAGAACGGGAATTTTCAAGAAAATCTTGGAAGTTCCCGTTTTCTTTTTCAGGCGAAACCCGCGCCAGAAAAGAGGATGCGCGAACGAACTCGTTTAATTTATAGGTTAAACACTGGTGATTTTCCGCATCATAATAGAAGCCATCGGGAAAGATTGTTCTTAGTATCGTTCTTTTTTCTTCTAAATCACTGGAAGCCCACACCAGCCGCAGGCTCTGCAATTTTTCCAGCGATTGCGTGAGCAATTTATCGAGGTTCAACACCCTAGGAATCTCGTTGTCCAATTCCTTCTTTATTGCCTGGATTTTTTCGTTTAAATGGTCGGTTGCCAGATCATAGGCTTCTTTGTCAATCTCATTGAGAGCATGACGAATTTTCAGGCTTTTCACCTGCTTTCCCAATGCCGCCAATTGCTCTTTCAAATTATCATCGTCACCGTTGTTTTGATTGAAATGATCGAAGAGCTTCGTCAATTGCAATTTGACCAGCGGAACGACGGAAGGCGAAATACTGAAATTATCCAGGAAATCAAGAAAGAGATCATTCAATCCTTTGCGCTTCGCTTGTTTGGTCGTGTGCGCATTGATGTTAAGTCCCTTGCAGTGTCTACAGCGATAATAATGGAGGTTCTTGTTTTTATTGAAATATCCAAGCATATAATGCTTGCAATTGACGCATTTTACATGCCGATTTAAAGGGCGCATGTCTTCGGCCTTTTTATGCTGATAGCCCGCCGGATTGCCTTCCAGGATATGTTGCACCTTCATAAAATCGGCTTGGCTGATAAGCGCGGGCCAATTACCTTGTACCGGTTCGTCGATCATTTTATTGATGTTGATGCCGCAATAAAAAGGATTGCGCCAAATCTTCGAGAGTTTTTGAGGGGTCAGCTTTAAGCCTCTCGCTTCCAGTTTGCCGAGAATTTGCGCATCGCTGAAGCGTTGCGACATTTTCCACGCCCAAGCTTCTTTTAAAAGTTCACCGTCTTTATTGATTTCGATGCGCTGATGTTTGGCAATAAATTTTTCATTTTGAACCCGTGGGCCGTAATGGTCATAGCCGACCGGACAAGTGCCGAAGCGCTTACCGTTTCTTAAATGCGCCTGCATGAACGGAACGATGATTTCCAAACGTTCCAGGTTTTCTTTCCTGGCATGTGACAGGCTATCAATAATAGCCATCTGCCCACGGGGCGTTAAAGTTGAAATGCCAGTGGAGACCTCAATGAGATGCACACCAAGATCTTTTACAAGGCTATCAACAAGGCCGATGGCACTAGCGCCAGTGCGGGAAAAACGCGACATCTTGAATACCAGGATAGCAAAAGGCTTTTCACGACTGGCGTCTACCTTATCAATAAGACGTTTAAATTCAGGTCGGAAGTCATCAGTCTTGGCACTTTCATAGGTCCCACCGAATTCCTCCGTAATCTCGAATTTATTTAATCGTGCATAGCGGCGATTGGCTTCAATCTGATTTTCGATGCTGGAATTTTTATCAAACTGTTCTTTTGAACTGACACGGGTATACGACCAGACGGTGAAATTCTTTTCCGTTTGGTCGTCCTTCTTCGGCATAAAGCGCTTGAAATACTCCATGTCATTCATGCTTTTCTCCATAGATTTTATAAAGGGCGATAGAAATTTCGTAGACGAGGGCGATCAATTCCTCTTTGCGATCCGGTGGCAAATTTTTGAAACATGCGTATCGGTCGATGTCGTCAATAGTCAGGCGCGGATTTCGTTTCATACGTTGTGATGTTGAATGGTGATGGCATTCACGACGGGCGTGTCCTGTTGCGCGGTAGCGTTGTAACGCGCATCCATGCACACGATTTGCCGGGGCAATTGGAGCATGAAATCATAGTAAAGCGGTTCCAAACGAATGCCCGTCAACGTGACGGTGTGGGTTGTCCACAGCAGAACGATTTTGTTTGATGACGGGAGATAATCCCCGGCGATCAAATAGCCGTAATTCAAAAAAGTGCGGTTGCTATCCAGCAAGACAAAACAAACATTGCGGACATGCGAAGCCGCGCCGTAAAACTCACCTTCAGGCGAAGTGGAAATTTTACGGGCGGGATCGTTTTCATTCAGTTCATCCAGGCGCAGCTTAAAGTTCAAGCTCATAATCAATAATGCTTTTCCGACGTGATGGATTTTGCGGCACTCTTGTCTTGTTCCGGCTTGGCGTAGGCGTTGCGCTCCTGAAGCAGGACGTATTCGATATGCGGATCTTTGGCTGATAAAAGCTCCAGAGCGGATTGGCGGTCGCCCATTTCGGACGCATGTTCCAAAAGGGTCGCTTTGTCATCCGTGTAAACGGTGACGGCTTCGCGGCCACGGGACACGGACACATAGAATTGTTTTAAATCCGTGGCGGGAAAGGTGGCGGCATTTTGCGCAATGAATACGCGATCAACGGTGCACCCTTGCGATCCGTGGGACGTACTGCAATGCGCATGTTCGATATGCCCGAATTCTTTTCCCAGCTTGTATTGCGTTTTCCCGTCAGCATGGCGCAGGATCATATCGCCCCTATCGCTGACAGAAACCACATGCAGCACCGTGCCGTTGTCCAGCCGCTTATCGCGTTTATCAAAACTGTTATGTGTGATGCGAACGACGTCGCCTTTGGATAGTGCAAGATCGTTTTTCTGAAACACGGCGAAATGGTTTGCCCGGTCACAGGGCAGGGACAACGCTTTGCCGCCGGCGTTTTCAATAGTGACATCCTTCTCTCCTATCGCTTTGACGGTCCATTGCGAGCCTTTCCTGGCACCGGGCACATTCTGCGAAAACTGAATGACCTGGCCTTCTTTGTAATTGCGCCAGTCGCTCTTCGCCGCTTCCGTGAAATTGAGATTAGAGAACCGAGTAACGGCAATATCACGCTTGCCGAGCATTCCGGCCGCGCGCAGCGCCACACGGATTGCCGTCGTCACCTTTTCGCCTTCCTGGCGGGTGGGCGAAATCACCAAGCCGGACTTGCCCGCTTTCAATGCCGCAACATAGTCTTTCGCCAACTCCACATGCGGGGCTAAAGGATCGACATCCTTAATCGCGCCCATGTTGTCCAACTTATCAAAGCCTTCTTTAGCTTTGCCCTGCGAAAGAAATTCCACCGCAGCGCGATAGTTACCGTTTTTCTGGCGGTAAATTTTCGATACTTCGGCGGTCTGAATGCCGCCCACGGTGTTGAGGATGCGCAACGCATCCCCGCGCGTAACGGCGCTATGCTGGCGCGTATCACCGACGAAAATAACTTGCGCGTTTTGTTCGGTGGCGATTTCCAGCAAACGCAAGGCTTGCCCGGTGCCGAGCAACCCGGCTTCATCGACGATCAACACCTGATCCGACAATTTTGCCTGCATATCCTTATCAGTCAAAAGCCGCGATACGGTGTCAGCCTCTTTAAAGCCTTGTTCCCGCAGCGTTCCTCGCGACGCATTGGCCGACGGCGCGACCGTTGTGACATGCTTACCCTTTTTTTCGATGGAAGGAACCAATGCCGATAGAAGCGTGGTTTTTCCGGCCCCGGCAACGCCGCGAATAATCGTCACGCGGTCGGCCGTCGTCAGAGCATGGGAAGCAGCCGTCAGAGCTTGGCCGTCCAGCGCCAGGGCAGGCGCTTCCTGATAAAGCGGCGCAAGCTGTCCTACCCCGGCGCGGGCCAATGTCACCATACGCCGCTCTTCCTGCAAAACCTCTTGGGTCGTGCAGACCATGCGCCCGCGATCTTCCACATGAATAATTTGATCATCCTTTTTAAAATGATCCGTTATCTGATCTAAGGACGTTGCATTGTTGCCGATGGCGTGATGATAAGCGGTCGCCAGCAAACGGCGTTCCGGCATCACGGACACTCTTTCAAAATGATGATGCAGGGCATAGCGCACGCTTTGCTTGGCTACGGTCGTTTGTGTTTCCTTCGCCCGCGCAAAGCGTAGCGGCTTGCCCTGATTGCCGCCTATAACGGTACTGATGTCTTGCATCTCCGCTTTCCAAACGGCTTTCAGTTCATCCATGCTCAATCCGGTTTGCTTGGCGGCACGGGTACGAGCGCCCAGCGCGTCCAACGCTTTGGCATCCGTAATCCCTTTTTCTTTGGCAATGCGCCCGATCTCGTCGGTGCGTTTGGAAAAATACGCAATGATTTCTTTCGGCACGCCGTCAATCTCAAAGGCTTTATCCGTCTTTTTCACGTCATAGCCTAAATCCTGGAGCTTATCGGCCAGCCGCTTATGAAAGCGTGCCTGATAGTACGGCATATCACGTTGTATCTCGCGGAATTGGCAAGCCTTGACGCGCTTTTCAACATCATCCCACGTCGCATTGATAACGAAGCAATGCGCGTGAAGATGTGGATCGGGAAGGGAGCCGTCCACGGGCCGCGCCGTCAAATGGGTAAAGGAAGCCCAGAGTAATTCACCCGTTTTCCGATCCGTATCGGCACCGCCAATGCGGACGCGCGTTTGCGCACCATCCGCTTCCATTTCTTGCATGGTTTTCAAAACGGATTTTTCAAAGGCTTTTAATATATGATCGTCCTTTGCTAAAGCGTGCAGGATGGAAACGGATTTAGGACAATGAAAATTGATGTCATAGCCAATGGTTCGCTCATCCTTTGTCACAGGCGTAAGCGCTGTACCATTGAGCGGGTTTCTATTTTCCGTCAGCGCGAAAAACGCCTCTTTCGTCACGTCCCCGGTAATACCCAAACGATCCGCCAGCTTTCCCGTGAATTGTCCGGGAAGCTCTTGATCGTTGGTGTAATAATCGGAAGGTGACAGCGAAGACGTGTAATAGGCTTGGGCATGAGCGGCGCTCGTGCTTTGGATCATGCGAATCATCGAAAACGTTTTATCAGAGATTGAAATCCGAGCGGGAAAAAATCGGCAGGTTGTAACGGCCGTATACAACAAATAAACAGTGCGAGAAAAAGCGGAGCAGTGCGCGAGAAATGACCGGGACTCACAGCTTTGAAGGATCAGACATCTTCCCGCTGCACTGCTGCGGCTTTAAAAAACATCCTCGACATCATCGGCGGGACGGCGCGCGGGTACGGTGGGTTGTGGAAGGTCAATATTTACGGGATTAAGACCGTTCATAACCTCTCGCCCTAATTCCTGGCCATCAATGATGATGTCGCGACGGTCAGAAATCTCCGTATTTCTCAGGTAGTGGCTGATAATCGAATAGATGGAATAACCGATACTCGCGATCATCAGCAAACCGCCCAGGCGCTGCCCCACCTTCGAGAGCAAAAAGCCCGCGATCATAAACGCACCAGGTTCGCATAAGACCTCAATCGTCCACAGGGAGAGGCGCCGGCCGCCGAGTTTCAGCCGATCAAAAACAGGATGCAGATCGCCCGCATAGCGTGTGGACCGGTTCATTGTTTGCTTTATTTCCAGTTTGCGCCATAGGCTGAACGACAAGAACAGAATAAGGAATGCGTACCAGGAGCCATAGCGCCACCAGAAAAGCCCATCCGGCATTGAGGCAATGGCATCCAGTTCGTTCAAATGCCAAAGCCTGATGAATAACCGTTCTTTTACAACAGAGGGCCAACAGGCCAGGGCAACGAGCATAAGCAGTGCTTTGCTCAACGAGAAATAACGCTTTCCGAAATTTCGCCGAATGAAAACTTCCAGCAAAAGGCGCGGGTAAGCGCAATAATGATAAATCGTATCTACATGGCGGTGCCATGACTTACGGTTGTCCGTAAGCCTTCCGGCATTGTTTTGTTTCATGGTAAAAAGTTTAGAGTGAAGGTTTTTGTCTGAAGCGGACTTTTTTGAAGTTAAGCCCGTTGGAAAAGGGAGAGCCTTGACGGTGGATATAGGCTTCTACGATATAGTTGTTTTTCTTGCCGCCTGTTTTGAGGGACACGAATTGTTCCGGACGTACACGCTTATACAGTTTCTCGCTTTCGGAATAAGATTGCGAAAAATCACGCCCGACCTGCACGCCGCGCTGATGGTCCGTTTGGTATTCCTCCCCGAAAAGATCCGAAGCCCATCGGTTGGTATCCATACAGGTGTTGGCGTGGAAGATCTTCGTCGAGAGAAGGCCGAGCAGGGACTTCACTTTATATTCCGATTTGTTTCCGCCCATACTAGCGTAATACCCGACGATAGATTGGGAGAGATAAACGGTTGCAATCATGCTGGATCGCGCCGTGGACAGGAAATGCGCATCATGCGGATGCAGGAATAAATGCGCTTCGTCGCACCACAGGAACGGAATATGTTCACCCGGCAAAACGCCGCGCCTTTCCCACGCCCGTTGAAAAGCGTACTTAATGGCGATTTGGATTTGTTGGCCCGTTTGCTGATAAATTTTGACGGGCAAATTGAGAATGATGATCTTGCCTTTTGTGATGCAATCTTCGGGTGTAAAGGTAGACGGGCCGTTGCAAAACAGCGAATAAAACGGTTCTTGCAAAAGCTGAAACAAAAAACCGATGAAGCTGAACTCCACAATGCTGCGGGTTTTGCTATGCAGTTTGCGATAGGATACGGCGAAGAATTGGTCAATCTGTAGCAGCATTCGATAATCGGACACATTCTGAATGACCCAGCCTTCAAGGCGCTTTTCTTTTTCCATCTTCTTGTGCTCCTCGGGCGCAAGCGTTTCCAGGAAGGCTTCAACCTGTAACATTACGTTTTCTCGCGCCACCTCATACATAACCTGGAAAGCGCTTTCTTTTTCGTCCTCTTTTTTCGTACCGCGCTCTTCATCTCCTTTCGGTGCTGATAAGGCGACGTCATACATGGCTTGAACGGAAATATCTCCGGCGAGTAAACAAAGGGATGCAACGGAAGTAATCAACATTGTTTGCGCGGATGCCCAAAAGGAATCATTCACTTGTCCGCTGCTTTTTTCCCGTCCGCTTTCAATTACCGTTTCAATCAGCGATACGATGTTTTGCGTAACGGACACATTGCCGTCGTTTTTCGAAACCTCATAATCAAGCAGGGAAAAGCGATGTGGGCCGCCCGGCTCTACGACGATTAAATCGTCGATCCGGTTCGTTTGCTCGCAATAGCGCCGCCATAAATCCACTTCATCCGGTTTAGCTGTCAGAACCAACCCGCCGAAACCGTGCGATAAAAAGCTATGTGCCCAACAGGTGCCGCTTCCATGCGTTTTTCCCGATCCGGTGCTTCCTAAAATACCGGTACCGCCTTCAACCGCATCACCGATCGTAAACACCGCACCGCCGGAAAACCGTAATAGAACCGTATTCAGAAGGTTCATTTTTTCAGTATTCATTGAAAAGATTATTTGTTAAATGAAAGGCGGAACGGCGAACATGCCGCCGTTCCTTTAGAAAAGGGGCGTTATTGTCCCCACTTGGAAACCTTATCCGTTACCGATTTAATCCCATGGCATGTCGTGCCGTTCACGTTATACGTGTTGCTTCCGGTTTTCTTCACGGAATCGCCGCGATCATTGACAAGCTTATCGCTGTCAACGGAAGAGGGGCGTAACTTCAAATGGGACGGAACATTGTTTTGATTGTTCATGATACATTGGTTTTTGATTGTTTAAAAAAAGAGGATCGTCGTTGCGTCCGGGCATGGCGCGGCCGTCACCCGCCGAAAGCAAGCGTTTTATGGTTGGAAAAAAAAAGCGGAGTGAAAGGGTTGCCCCTCACAGGGACAACCCGGCTTCCGGCGGTTAGCTGCTAACCCTCAGCGTCACCGGAAGAATTGGAGGCCTTACCGTTCCGGTAAAGGCTTGCAGGAAAAAAAGCGTCGGGATCATCCTCTCGGTTGATTAACCGTGTGTGTTTGACACGTCGCCCGTCAGATACCGATAGGCATTTGAAAGGCATGCTTGTGAGAATGGAGATTGTTTTCATGGTGGAAGGTGGTTTTTGATTTTGACAGTACAAATCTCCGGGGATTAACTTTTTCGGACAAATCGAGCTATTAATAATTTCAAAATAAAGGGTATTTATAGCGCGCAAATGCCTGTCCGTATTGACTTTCATAAAAATTAATGTTATATGGTAATTACTTTAGAGGAGACATGAAATGGATTTTAAATATGAGTTTGATAAAAAACATAAACCATTGGAAATAGCAACGACTTCCTATTATATAGGGTCATTTATAGCTCTTCGTGATAATCCGCTCCCGTATGGTCATGAAGCCATGCAGGGTTATTTAGATGGAACGATAGATGTCACCAATGAATTAAAACGCTTCATGAAAAAATTTCCGGAACTTCCGGAACCGTATAGAAGAAATCTTTTAGATCTCATTGAAAATCGTGATAAATATGTGGAAGAACTAAATGCTCGGTGGGACCATGAGAATCCTGGATCGGGTTACAAAGGGTTTAATCCTGAAGGCTAAATCTGATTTTAAGCCATAAATCCAAAGTTTCGAAATTTTGTTTTTTTTATTTTAAGTAAAGAAAAGATAAAGCCATAGTTGCAGCAGAGTAGCTGCAATTATATAAAAGTTCTAAATATCTACGCAGAAACTAGATTTTGATACTTTTAAAATAATAATAAATGGGTAAGGCCAAACCTCTTAAAGAAGGGTATATTGCAACTGAACTTAATGATAATACGCTTAATCTATATAAAGATATAGTAACCTTTGTTTATGATATAAAAAAGATTAGAGGCTATGCTTGGTTCCAAAAATATTCCCCAGCAATAGCAAGAGTTAAAATCGTCAGCCAATTGTTGAAATGCTCAATGAGCAGTGCACAAAATTATAGTTCCGTCCGACTTAGAGCTTTAACCCTTCAAGGGATAGCGATAGAAAAGTTTAATAGTAGTGTTGAAAGCTTTTTAAAGCAGGTCCCCTCATTACAGGAAAAATATTTAGCAGGCCAAAAAAAGAAGGGAATAAAGAATAATAAACCCAATGCTCAAATGTTAACAGACTTGGCGAAGTTTAAGGAGCTTCCTATAGTTAGAAAAAAGTTCACAGAATGGAAGAAATCTATTCAGCCAATATATCATAAACGAAAGAGTATATCGGAAAAAATAGTCAATAGAAAGGATAAGAGTATTGAAGATCCTCTCTTGTCTTTTAGCTTCACAGACTGGACTATCGTTTGTTCTAACGAAGAAGATGAAGAAAGACAGATGAACGACGCTGGAAATTTTGAAGCCGACAGTGATCACCATAAGGCAGTACCCTCAGAAAAAAGATATACACTTACTTTTTATCATATCTCATCAACTAAAACGATTAAATGTAGTTTATGCGATCATGAGAATGGTCAGATCGCAAGAGGCTATGGATACATGGGTCGTAACAGAAAATTGATAATAGTTTCTCCTTATGCAACTAAGGAGTTTCGTTATGGATTAATATTAGATACCAACACTTTTATTGATGTATTTTCCAAAAACAGAATAGGAATAGCAACTGCAATTACAACGTATGGAGATGAAAAAGCATATAAGGGGAGTGCATTGGTCCACCAAAATTTAGGGTCTAGTATAGAAACAATGTTAATGGAAGTATTTCATTTGCAAAAGAATGAAGCAACGATTGACAAAACAATTGATGTACAAAAGGTAATAGCGAAAGTTTTCAAGTGGGATTTAAACCACAGATTTGGAAAAAGCTACGTACTTGCAAAATTTAATGGGTTCGGTAAACGTCTCTTAGAAAGTAGGTATTTTGGCCAAACAATAAACCCCTGGAAAAATTCGCAACCGAAAACAGGACAGTCACAATATAACAGATAATCCACGTTCCCCTGATAGAGATGATATTGAATTAGACCGATAGCAAACGCCCTCTTTAATCAGCGCATTCTTATATTGCAAACAAATTTCTAAAAAAAATTTGTTCATGTCTGAAGGAAGGCCCATGTATGGATAAAAACCGTCCAATATTTTTCATTTTCACATCTTTAAAACATTTCATATCAATTGGTTTTATTTAAACCATTATTGAATCCTTATGCTTATGAGTGCAAAATAAATCTTGGTTCACACATGGAAAGGAAGCAGCGACGCACGCCATGCGCCAAGCAGTTGCCTACTATAGAGAATCCACCCAGCGTCAGGAAGAAAGCGGCCTCGGGACAGCCGCGCAGCATTCCGACGTTGATGATCTGCAACGCACAAGTGGTTTATTTGTCGTCCGAGAATATTACGAAACTGAAAGCGCGAAGAAAAATAACCGGCCCGTACTATTAAAAGCGATTAAATACTGCATTAAAACAGGCATGACACTCATCATTGCCAAATGCGATCGCTTGACTCGAAAAGCCTTGTTTGGCGCACGGATACTCGACAGCAAGCTAAATTTAATTGCGGCTGATAGGCCAACTGCTACGAAATTGGATTTACTGCAAGAATTCATTTATGCGGAAAGAGAGGGTATCACAATAAGCAAACGTACAAGCGCGGCTTTACAAGCTGCCAAACGGCACGGCGTAAAGCTGGGTACTGCATGCAAAGAGCTTGCCCGTAAAAATAAGCAGGCGGCAGAAACCTATGCCCGTAAAATGTCCCCCATTATTCAAGATTTGCGAGGCCATGGATTTACAACGATAAATGCTTTGGTCACTGAATTAAATCGGCTTCGTATTCCCCCGCCTAGCAGTATTCGTGCAAAAAGAGGCGGTTATGCTTTGATCCTCGATGACCATTCAGAAAAATGGCGGCGTGTAGAAATCGTAGAAAAAAACAAAGCTAAGTGGCATCGCACATCAGTGTGGACACTTGAACACCGCATCGACGCGCTTAATCTCTCACCTCAATAATCATTCACTATGAACAGAATTATTCCGCAACTGGCCTTTGTATGCGCCGCCAGCCTCTTTTGTTTTGGTATGTGTTCCAAAGACGACAAAGCGCAACCAGCGCCCGCAACAATCGACAAAGCCAAAGTGATTGGCACCTGGTCAATTACCAAAGGATTATTTAATTACTACGACGGCAATGAAAAGCTGATCCGGCAAAACGGTATCGAGAAAAACGGCCTAAACGGTGATCTATGGGATCATTCCACATTAGAGGCGAAAGACAGCACCTTCACACAGACCGGCATTGTTGCCCAGGATCATCTTCCCCGCAAAGGGAAATGGCAGATCGTCGATGAAGGGCGAACACTCCGCACAATTGACGGAGGCAACAGCCAGCGGACCACGGATTGGGAAGTCGTATCCTATGCCGGATCGGTCCTGACCATCCGCCTTCGCGAAGCTAGAAACAATGGCGAGGAAAAAATCGCCGAAGCCTTGCTTGAACTGACTAAAGAGTAATTTTTAATAACCGAGAAGACCCTATTTTTTATGATTGCACCTAATATTTTGGCCAATCTCTACTCCGGTATGAAAAATATACGAGAACTTTTCCGAGAGGCCATGGAAAACGAATGCAAGTGGAGCACACCGACCTTTTATCGCCGCATCCTAAATCCGCAGAACAACAGCACAGCCGAGAAAGAAATGATGATTAAAGTCGCCCGTGCTCGAATTGTAGAGTTATTGGAATTAATTGATCGTGAGGATCAAAATTTAAAAAACTATCAATCTCTAAATTAATGACACCGCTTTGTGACGTCTTGCGGCTTATTGAATATACGTTCAAAATTAATGGGCATCCTATCTATACTGCATTAGGTATCAATCAAAAAAACTACAGCGCGTGGAGAACAGGTAGACGGAAAAAGGCTTCCATCGAAACCTATGAGAAGTTCAGAGAAAAGCTAGGGATCGACCTTTATCAATCCCAACAAAAAGGGGAAATCGTGATTGTCAACCGACAGGCATATGAGTCATGTGGTGAAAACTTCCAGTTGCTTCCGAAAAAACGGAATAAATCCCGAAGCATCCCCTAAATATGTTTTTCCGAGTTGGCGAGCGGATAACGAGGACCGCTCGCTAGATAGGACCGCCGCCTTCGCTTTATGCGGGGCGGCTTTCTAAATATTAACCCGATTGGATGACATCAGATTTGCGGCACCGATGCGGCATTGGCTATAAAGAGCCTGACATGCTATATAAATAAGTCATTGAAATAATTGGTTGCGGGGGCAGGATTTGAACCTGCGGCCTTCAGGTTATGAGCCTAGGGCCAGTATTATAAATTGAATATAGCGCTGATAATTCTTCTATAATAAATCAAAGATTTATTCCTTTTCCTTTCTTCTTTCTTTTATACTTTTTTCAATGCAGGTTGCGGCACTGATGCGGCACCAGGAATTTTATTTGTGATACCCTATATCTCTAGCTAATTGAGAATGAGTCAGTGTACCGCTGAGTGCCGCATTAGAGGAGATTTTAATGTTAGAAAACCGAACGATCAACTTCACCAAACAAAATATTGAACAACTTCCAACGCCCAGCAAAGGAAAATCATATTACAAAGACAGTAGGGAGAAGGGGCTTAGTCTTTACGTTACATCTTATGGTGTAAAAACGTTCTTCATAAGGAAACGCATAAAGGGAAGAGACGAGCGAATAATAATTGGCCCCGCAGATATTATTCCGGTGGAAAAAGCCAGAAAGGAAGCGCGAATACTTAAAGGACAAATTGCTGAAGGATTAGACCCTGTAGCGGAAAAGAAAAAGGAGCTATCTAATAAGCTAACATTCGGGGAGCAGTTCAAGGAATATATAGAGGTCTATAGCAAACCTCATAAAAAATCTTGGCAGTATGATGTAAGGGAAGTTCCTAAGTACTTATCGCACTGGTTTAAGAAAAGAATGATTGATATTACTCGTTATGATGTTCAAAAAATTCAGAAGGATGTCTTTGAAAACCATGGCGTATATCAAGCAAACCGCATAGTTGAGCGTATTAGTTCTATCTACAACAAAGCTATTGAATGGGGATGGGAAGGGATAAATCCCGCCTCTCGCGTTAAAAAATATAAAGAGAAAAGCAGAGATCGTTTCATCTTGCCAGCAGAGATGCCGTGTTTAATTCGGGCGCTTAATGAAGAAATGAATGAAACAGCAAGACATTTTATATGGATGCTATTGCTCGCGGGCGCTCGTAAAACAAATACACTTCAAATGCGCTGGGAACAAATTAATTGGGAACATAAGACATGGCGAATTCCAGATAGCAAAAATGGAGAGGTTTTACTGTTACCATTGGTTGATCATGCGATGGATATTTTGAGAAAGCGCAAGGAAATTTCCGTCAGTGATTGGGTATTCCCCTCAGATCTTGATCCCCGTTCGCATTTTGTAAATGTTAAACGGGCCTGGAAACGTGTTAAACAGAAGGCAACTATATATTTCTGGTCTTCGGATGAAAAATTAAAATTGCTGGTTGAGCAATGCCGGGATGAAATCGACAACGAGTATTTCGTGAGCTTATGGATAAAGCTTATCATTAAAGTAGCAAAAGATGATGGTATAACCTTGCCTGTGGGCCTCATGGATGTTCGACTGCATGATGTTCGCCGCACATTTGGCAGTTATCAGGCAATCGGAGGTTCCAGTCTAACGATTATCGGTAAGAGCTTAGGGCATAGATCAGTAAAATCGACGGAAGTGTATGCACGTTTAAATCTAGATCCAGTACGCTCTTCAATTGAGAAGGCAACAAATGCAATGCTCAGTTTTTAAGTTATTATAGAGGAGTATATATCTATTAACCTACAAATGTATTCTTTTTATCTTGCCAATATTATTCGAGATTAACGGCATCTTAAATCGTATTGACTCTGTGTAAAAAAGTTCTTATTCACCCCGCGCCAATGAGGATTCCTCTCATTGGATATTTTATTTATAGAAGGATATTTAATGAAACCAGGTGATCCAGAAGACTATCTTGTTGACCGTAAATTCGCCGCAAAGTTCCTAGGCGGCACAAAACCATATTCAGCAGGCACTCTAGCAGTATGGGACTGTACAAAACGATACGATCTTCGGCCTGTCAAAATGGGAAGAGATGTTCGTTATTGGTATTCACATCTTTTGAGGGTGCGAAAAGAAGGCCTGAAGCCAGCATATTTTTAAATGATCTAATGGCGACTGTTTAAACCGAGGAAGGGGCTAACGCCGTCCCTTCCTCCTTCTCCTACCCGGCGGGGTTCCAAACAATTTTGATGAATAATTAAATTGTCGTGAAATATAAATTATTTATATTTTAGATTGTTAAACAAATTTACATGTTTGATGTTGTTATGGTAATTTGGATGCGCTAAATAAGTGACAAATAGATTAAACTGTTTATTTTTAGATAAATAGACATTTGTAATTACATTTATGAGTTGTATATTCAGATTACTTAGTACATTTATTTTATTTATAACCCTTACCAGGAAAGCTGTATGACATTTGACAATCAGACCCTTACCATCATTGCAGGCGTTGTTGTTGCGTTATTTACGGGCGGAGCAATTTTTTCTTACAAAGCCTCAAAGAAAAAAACTGTAAATCAGAATAATAATACTATCGGTGGCAACGGCGATATTGTCGGCGGCGATAAGACTACTGTGAATTAATCATGATCCCGACTACTACTCAATCCAATAATCACATTGGGGGAGATGGTGAAATTATTGGTCGCGATAAAAACGTTACCATTAATAATCCGGTTAGAAGGACACGCTTATCAATCCTCTTTGATAAATTAGAAAAAGCTTTCAATGAAAATAGTCACGTAACCGAGGTGTCAGCAGATCTTCAGAGATACGCTAATCTTCGCGATACGATTGGATTAGAGCAAAAACTTAAAGATGGAGGACGAGAAGATCTGTACGAAGATGCGTTATGGTTGAAGGAAGAATATCACAAGAAGCTTACAAAATTTCAATTTTTTGAGCCTGCACAAGAAATTCACTCTTTTCTGTTAGCGTTGGTTTTGTCTAAATTTAGAAATATTATTTTTCCATTGATATGCGCAAGCAAATCAGAACAGGAAGTTTCATTAGCAATTGAAAATGAAATTGTCGCTCCAATCGTATCTATTATCCAAGAAGAAGGATGTAGTGACGTAATGGGTCTAAGTTCAGTTGATATTGAAGGAATGATTTATTATTTAACAGGCCAGTGCCATATTAAATGGTGTAAGAAATGATTATTTATCACCAGGCATTCGATCTTTATCATTCAGTCTATAGGATGTTACAAATACTCACCTACTATAAAAGAAAAGAGTACGTTGAGACTGATAGACTGAGAATATGGGACTTTTATTTATTGTTTCCCTCTGAAGTTCATAAAATAAAGATCTTTAGAGAAGAAGAAGATTTAAAAAAACTAATCAGATCTTATATCTATAAACAAGAAAATCCTTATGAGGAAATATTAGACGGTCGTAAAATGTTTGAAAAGATAAAGTCTTATCAATTGCATGCAATCAAATGTTTGGCGTCTTATGATATTATCGATAAGGATCATTTGAATGAAAATAGAGTTACTATAATTTCAAAAACCTTGCTCGAAAAATACAGTGCAAAATTTGAGCCTTTAAGTGTGTCGGAAATAAACACGATAAAGCTTATGACTTCCGAATTTGCTCAAATATCAATGTATGGACCCAAAGGACTTAAAGCAAGAACAAAGCTATTAGAGAGTAGATATGATACGGAATAATTTGTTTCTAAATCGACTAGCCGTCTATACACAAAAAAATGAAATCGCTTATGATGAAAAATTCCATAAGGGAATTAATATCATTCGCGGAGATAACAGTAGTGGTAAATCGACAATAACACAGTTTATTTTCTATGCGCTTGGCGGTTCCTTTAATGATTGGGTGAAAGAAGCAAAATTTTGTTCGCTTGTTATTGCAGAAGTAGAAATGAACGGAGCGATATTAGTTTTAAAAAGAGAAATAAATATTAGTGAACATACTAACAAAGCAAATCCAATAGAGCCTATTTATATCTATTGGGGTAGCTTTGAGGATAGTCAAAAAGCGGCGTCTAACGAATGGAATAAATTTGGATATAACACTACCTTAGAGAAAAAAAGCTTCTCAAACGTTTTTTTTGAAAATTTAGACATCCCTATTGTAAAAGGGGAAAACAATATCACATTCCACCAAATTCTTCGTCTGTTATATGTAGATCAAGATTCACCGACGAGTTCGTTGTTTTTTTATGAGCAATTCGATACTCAATTGACACGAGAAACTGTAGCAGATTTATTACTCGGTGCTTATAGTCAAACATTATATGAAAGTAGACAAAGAATATTAGAGGTCAGAGACGAAATTGATGATATACGCAAAGAAGTAAAAGTAATTAAGCAGTATATACCCAATGAGCTAGACTTATATCCGGCACATATAATTACCAAAATTGAAAATAAAGAAAAAGAAATTGCATCTTTCGAAGATGAACTTCTTCGATATAAAGATGAAAATAAAACTGTAAGATACACAAAGACAGCAAAATTAGAATTTGAGAAATTAAATGAAGAGTCTCTTGTGCAACGAGAGCGAGTTAATTCTCTGGAAAACTCTATACAACTTTTAAAGAATGAAATAGATGACTCTAAATATTTTATTTCTGTCTTAGAGGACAAAATAAAAGCTATTAGAAACTCCATATTAACAAGGGAGTTTTTAGAAGAATATCCTTTAGAGTATTGCCCTGAATGTTTGACCAAGCTTCATAAAATTGAAAGTGAAGGTAAATGTAAACTCTGTAAAGAAGTTGTTGATAGTAGCACCGGAATTACACAGGCAAGAAAAATTGAGCAAGAGCTATCTTTTCAGATTAAAGAATCAAAATCTCTAATGGTTTTAAGAGAAAGAAAGCTATTAGAGGCAAATAGTAGTTACGAAGCTGAGAAATTAAAATTAACTGCATTGCAGTCCAGGGTTAATGCAGCACTTAAAGATGTAAAGTCATATAGAGAAGAGCGAATTGATTCTTTGTATGTTGAAAAAGGTTTTGCTGAAGGCGAGATGCTGCAATTAAATACATTATTAGAGCGAGCCCAATTATTTCAATCTTTGTTATCAAGACAACGTGAATTAGAAGATGAAGAAAAACGGCTTCAAGTCCTTATTGATGGATTGACGTCAACTCAAGAAGCAAAGAAGAAAGAGACAAATCAAACAATAGAAAAGAAAGCTTTGTATCTCTTAAATAACGATTTAAGAAGGCAAGAAGACTTCATTGCAGCAAAGGAATTCAACATTGATTATCGTAATAACATTGCATTTATTTCAGATAAAGATGCCAAGTACTCTGCGAGTTCTAACTTCTATTTGAAAACAACGGCACGATTCGCTATATTTCTAGCATCATTAGAAAATAATCAGATGCGTTATCCAAGATTTATTCTCTGTGATAATATGGAAGATAAGGGAATAGAAGAAAAACGAGCTCAGAACTTCCAAAGAATTGTGGTGACTGAGGCCGAAAAACATTCCTCAAATACTTATCAGATGATTTTCACAACATCATTTATTGCTCCAGAGTTAAATAACGAGAAATATGTAGTTGGTGAATATTATTCAAAAGATAAGCCGAGTTTAAAAAACGTATAATACTAGTATGCCGTAGATTGTATGGTAGATATAAATGGAGCTCTAAATGATTGTAAATTGTTAGGATTCCTGTATATTAACAACTTGTAATATCTAAACTAATGGCAAAAAGATCTAAGACAAAGGATGAACCTGTGAAATCTAATGATGATTACCCCTTTGACAAAAGTCTAATGGAGGAAGAGGAAGATCTATCTTCTCAAGATGATTCAGCGGAGGTGCCTCCAACTGACATTGTTGCCTATAATGAGCTCCGATCCTGTGCAGATTTAGTCAGAATGTACAAAAATGGTCAATTAGATATTCAGCCGGATTTTCAAAGAGACTTTGTTTGGAAAAGAAATGAGCAATCACGGTTTATAGACTCTTTGATTAAACAATTGCCAATTCCAAGTATGTGCGTAAGTTTTGACTTCAATACGAACGAGCGCCAAGTCATAGACGGCTTACAACGAATTTCTACGATCATAAATTTTCTTACTAATAATGATTTTCAAATTTCCGATCTTGATGATATAGATCCGAAAATATCAGGAAAGACTGTATCGGTAATAAAGTCGAAAAATCGTACTTTATATGAGCGAGTGGAAAATCTCACAATTCCTATAACAGTTCTTCGGTGCGATTATTCCAAGCAATCGCATATGGACTATTTGTTCACTATTTTCCACAGATTGAATTCAGGAGGATCGAAGCTAAACAACCAAGAGATTAGAAATTGTATTTACAGTGGATCTTTAAACACTTTGTTGAAGGAAACTGTCAAATATCCAAATTATAAAAAATTAATGGATATTGAAGAAGACAAAACATATCGTTTTGCATTTGAAGAGTTGAATCTACGCTTTTTTGCATTTTCTGATTGGTTAAATAAGTACAATGGAAGATTGGCGAGATTTCTAAATACATATATGTTTGATCACAAGAAGTCTCCTTCAAAAGAAATAGAGAAGAGGAGGAAGTACTTTATTCGGACAATTGATCTTGCTTATACAAAAGTGTTTGATGGCAAGCCAGTTGATAAACTAAGTAAAACTGCTTTGGAAGCAGTTTTAGTCGGTATCGGAAGCAATCTCGACTACATAGATTCAATAACGAAAAAAGAAGCAACAGCGCTATTAGCTAAATTTCGTATCGCCCCAGAATTTTCAGCAGATAGTCTAAAAGAGGGTTTGTCGGCTAAAGCTAGAGTAATTAGCCGTATTAAACGATCCATTGAGATTTTTTCCGGTAAATAAGTTGGTTGTAAAAAAATACATACTAAAAACGATTTCCGCTTTGGATGGGCACTACAACGCTGCTTCGGTCGGTGATGCCGTATATTATTCAAAACTGGCAATCATTGAGCTTTGTGGTTGGATAGAATCCTCTATGGATGATATTGTGCAACATTTTGCTGATCGTAAGTTAAAAACTGCCTCATATCAAAGAATTTTCAGAAAGGAAATAAAGGGGAAAAATTATGGTTTTGAGTATGAAACAAATTTTCGGAAAATGATGCACCAGACAATTGGTCTTCATAATATGGAATCCATTGAGGTAAAACTAGATCGTAGTGGTCAAATCGCTATTCTCTTGGCGGAATTAAATGCATTGAAGTTGTTGCGAAATGATGCCGCTCATACGCACATTGATGCAACTAAGACCTATCAAGCTCCATCTGTAACCAAAGCTCAGTTACTACGCATATATCCAATTCTTAAAGAAATAGATCGAGAAGTTAAAGCTATAAGATAGGTTATTGTAATATCACTATAAACCGAAAAACACTCTGCCTCTGCGACGTTTCTCCTTCTCCATTCCTGCCGGCTTCTAGATCAAGGAGAGATGTCATGATTATTGTTCTTTAAATATCTCAAAATCTAAATTGAATCCTTTTTGAGTAGGCCAATTATCCTTTAAGATTGTTATTTTATTATTTCCATCTAATATGGAAATGTTATACCCATTCAGAATACCGTTCTCAATTTCAGACGGCAGAAGTCTTTGAAGCGCTTCTTTGTATAGACATTTTACTATTTGCGCCAATTTTACTTGAGCCGATACTGACTGCTTCGGAGCATTGACGGAAAGGCACAACTTAAGGCTCATCGCTATATACTGATTTCCTGAGACGTAGTATGCGATCCTGTTGGGTATAATTTCATCGTCTTTCAAGTCCAGATAATCGGAACTTGCTCCCCATTCATCCTCATAATGATGAATATAAAACCTCGTACTTAGTCCCTCACTTATTAGAAAATCTTTTGCTTTATAGGGAGACCAACCAAGTGCAGAATCAACCGCAGGAGGATTGCGTTCGACCTCATTTAATTTTTTCAATTGTCTAAGTGAATCTATTAATTCTGACTTTGTGGTGACGGGATGAAGGAATAGGGAGTTTTTCCATCTGTTAAATTCTGTCGCTCGAAACTTAAATTGTAATATAGCTTTTCTTTTCGCAAAGCCGATAAGTTCAGGATTAGCTCTCAATGCAGTAGTTAGGCCAATGAAACCTGTTTCGTATGCCATGTATACCGAAAGGAAATATAAGAACGGTAAAAAAAGTAAGGTTAAAAATGACGATACAATAGTGTCCATAAAAGTACTTACGGCAGCAAAGTCTTTGAAATGAGTAACAACCCAATAGATGGAAAAACCTATTATTGTTAAACCTATTAGAGCGAGTAGATTATTGAATAAGCTTTTTACCCTTGCATATTCTGCTTTCTTTCCGGCAAAAGCAACGCAACCGACTAAGAGAGTTACAAAGAGGAGAATAAGCATTTCTACCCAATAACTGAACGTATGAAAGCCTACTATGATTTCTATAGCTACAGTAAAAGTCAAAAGATCTTTTGCGGCATCTTTAAAATAGGCTTTGCTTTGCTGTATTTTATTAATGCTAAACAGTGCAACAAAAGCATAAGAGATTGTCCAAAGCAGTGTGGTTTTTAATTGTGCCCAAGTCCAAATATGTGCTTTCGCTAAAATATAAGCTGACAAAGCAATCCAGGAAAACATGAACAAATAAACAATCATCAAATTTTTAACAAAAGCATTCTTGAATACCCTTTTTAAAGATTTCCTAAATGTTTTTTTCGACAAAACCCATAAAACGATAATAAACAGCCAACTGAATAGGGCGAGCTCTCTTGTGTTGAATATCTCTAGCATGCAAAGGATGATTGGTTAGAAATGTTGAATGACAATTATTACTTTTTTCGGATAGTCTTTAATTCTTCAATTGTGTAAGGCGGATTTCTTCTATGAACCATAGCATGACAATTGGGACATAAAGGGATTAAATCTGTAATTGGGTTAATCTCATATTGTCCGCCTCGTGTGGATATAGGCGTTGTATGATGAACATGAATGAATCCATGTCCAATATCTCCATACATTTGAAAAAAATCAAAAGAACAAACTTGACATGATGCGCCATAATGTTCGATGCATAATTTGCGGGCTATCGGATTTCTTTCATATTCAGTTTCTTCTACCTCTAAAATTTGTCCTTCAAATAGGGGGGGCGCTGAAAGTGCTGGTTGTATAAGGTCTTGTTCAATCTCACCTTCAATATTTCCATGCTGTCTGTAGTTAAATTCTCCATCTTCTTTGTTTTCTAAAGTAATTGACCACACCCCATATTCACCTAGAGTAAGTGAAGATTTAGGAGGAAATACGTGTGATAATTTCTGTATATAACCTCTTTCGTCATCTTTTGAAGGAACCAATTCAAAAGATGAGCTTTGTCTTTTATGAAGATACCAAGCAGGCCATTCGCCAATTTGCCCCATCCAAGACTCGCCAGCAGCAAAGCATTGATTTGCAATCTCCAAAGCTTGTTCTTTATTGGGGATTTTTATTTTTATAGAGAAAGGTTGAATAGGTTGGTCAGCGGGCGGTGTGAAGTATGCGTAATTTTTAGCCTTCTTTATCAGTTGCCAGCCCCTTCTTGGTAATATAACCCCAAGTGTCATAGCAGCTGAAAAGCGATAGACATTGCCTCCATATTTTTTGGGTGCTTTCCCAGAAGGTTTAAGTATAACTGTTACTTCCTTCCATTCTTTTGAATTGTATTCCATGTTCATAAGATTAGCCTCATATGAGGTCTGTAAAAGCATCTTTAAATCAGCAGGTTAATGTTGGGGTTGCCAAACACAATTTACTTATTTTCAGCATTTTAATATAAAATATTCAGCTGTAAATCACTAAACTTCTTCAAATCTCTCACAAACTGGTTCGCTAATTGTCCCGTCCTGGGTACGGAAGTAATAGTCATTTGAGAGCTTTTATCTATCACTTATACGGATGATACTTATATATTTATATGCATCTGATAAGCATTGCTTTTGAGTTTTGCTGTTAAACCGAGAAAGGCGCTGCGGCCGCGCCATTCCTCCTTCTCTATCCCGGCCGGGTTCCAAACAATGGGAAAAATATTTTCCTAAAAGATAACTATTTAAACTCCACAAAAACCGTCCATAATAGTTCTCCTTCTTCTCTTGCAAATTTTATTTTTCCGTTATGTGATTGTGCCAATAGCAGCGCTTGCTCAGTCGATTGAAGAACCAAAGGAGTTAATTGTTCGGCTACTAATATTGTCTCTGCTGAAGGAACAGGGGTCATAAAACCCATATTAGAGGCGTGGTCATCTTTAATTTTTAGCTCATCTGAACTTGATTTAAAACAGAAAGATGTTCTTGATAAAATTGTGTCAAAAATTCTTTGATAATCATCCTTAATTAATTCAATCATTGTCTTTAATGTTGCTAGGTTTAATATATTATTTTGAGTAACAGATCGAAAAATATGCCATTTGCTACATTTCATCATTAAACAATAATTATCTTATCTTGCAGCCCCGATTAATGTGTTCGGTTTTGCTTTGAAGTCGAGCCGAACGCATTATAAGAGAACGAATTAGACACTTTGGCAGTCAAGGTGTCGGGGCTTTCAGGCCAGCAAAAGCCGTTAAATCATGTACGAATTGGTTAGACAAACTGACTTTTTCGGCTACGAATTTTAAAAGGCTTTCAGGCAGATGCTTGGAAGCCTTTTTTATTTTTATAATCCAGGCCATTATGAATGAACCTAAACCCAGGTGTGTTACTGATATAGCCATCCAAACACTGGCAACAGAACTTGATTACCCTTTCCATGCCAATATGCAAGACTGGCAATATGAAGTAGCTAAGTTTGATGATATCGAGAAATATCTTGCTAAATATGGCTCTACTGACGATGATGATATACGTTTTCTTCTCATGGAAATGATTATAGAAACAAGTCATGAGGGATGGAGTCACAATTGGATTCTAAACGTTTGGCCTAGGGTAGAGTGTCTGCTAAGAAAAAACTTTTTATTGCATGAGTATACAGTTTATTACTGGTGTTGCTTCGATAACGAAAATATTGAAGATTGCTTTCACATTACTATTTCAATGAGAATGTTATGGAATGAACAATCGGGAAAACACTAATAAGTCTTGTGTAAAAAGGTTAAATAATTCTCCCTTTCTCGCTACACTGGTAAAAAGGCTTAGAAATCATTTCTAAGCCTTTTGTCATTACGGGGATATGAGCAAATTTTATTAATTTTATTATAAATGCTGAATGATGATACTCGAAAAAAACTTGAAAATATCATTGGAGGAATCGTCCTCGAGGGGCAAGAAGATTATTGCATAGCAACCAGAAATTTCTTATGCCAACGCTTTGGCACAAGTACAACTGTTAAGAAAAACTTCGAAGGTCTCTCAGCAATTAAAGAAGAACAAATCATCCTTTTAAAGGAATATGCCACCCAAACTTCAGGATGGGCGCAGAATATACCAGATGAAAATCTTTTTTTAGCAAGAGGAGGTGAGTCGCAAGTCTACTTGGATAAAGACAGGCGTCATGTGATCAAATTAAACGATGGCAATTATTACGCAACCTGGTTAGAGTTTTTTAACAGTATCCTTATACACAACTTGCTTTTTTAAGATACAGCGTACAGATTTATTGGGTTTGTTGAGAAAGATAATCAATTGATGGCAGTTCTCAAACAGTCTTTCGTAACTGCAGATGGTATTGTAGATTTATCAGATATTAAAGCATTCCTTACATACAATGGCTTCACAAATACTCGAAATAACGATTATTATAGTAAGGAGTTAGGACTGATTCTAGAAGATTTGCATGATGAGAATGTAATTTATCGGTCTAATAAATTGTTTTTTATTGATACGGTTATTTACATTGATTTGTAATATAAAAGTGATCTAGAAATAAAATATTTCGCTGTAACTATACACCTTGGTAATTTATTCCCTTAATTTTAGAGTACCACGTGAAAATAACCCCATCCAATAAAATTTTGATTATGGTGCACATAGATAGCTCCTCATGTGAAAAAAGCAAAAAAGGGATGCCAAGCAGATCAAAAATCGCCTACTATTGGAGGAAGACATCCTATCAATATTTTAATTACGACATGGATTGGGGAGAGCCATCTTGTTGGGCATGTTGGAATGTGGATTGGATCATTAAATATTGACTTAAGTAATTTAGAAGGTTTTGAAATTTTTAAAGCCTGGGAAAATCAAAATTATTTACAAAGATGTCATATTGTTCCAAAAGTATTTGGAGGATGTAACTGTGAAGCAAATCTTATTATGTTATGCTGAAGGTGTACAGAAAAACAGAAAGGCTTCACAATTTGTGAAGCCTTTCTGTTTTAATTATATTAACCTACTTATGGAACTTAAAGGAAGATATGTCACGAAAGCTGCAGTTACATTCCTTGCCAATAAGCTCAATTACCCCAGTGAAGATTGGATGCAGGATTGGGAATATCTCGTTGCTGAATACAAGGATATCAGCCGGTATTTCGAATTATATGCAGCCGAAGCTGATGATAACATTCGTTTCACTCTCATGGAGATGATGATCGAAACAAGTAACCGGGGTTGGGATGCGGACTGGATAACTGAAATCTGGCCCAAGGTGAAGCAGATGCTCGCGGATAATTTTCATCTACATGAATATACTGTTTACCACTGGTGTTATGCTTTTAGTGATGATATCGAGTACATGTTTTTGATCAGTCCTTGTATGAGGAAGTTATGGAAGGAACTGACAGGGTATAATTTCATCAGTACGCCTTCATACACTTCTAAGCCTACCAAAAGATCTGATTTTCCCCATTGCAAATGCCGTATTTACGGCAAAGTACCTCAACAGAAAGACCTATGTTCATTCATGGAAAATTGATACCTTATAGCATGAAAAAAATCACGCTGATCTTTTTTTTTATAGCAGTGGCTATATCCCTGAATGCGCAGCAGCAGACTTATAAAAACCCGCTGGCTGTTGATTTGGGTGATCCTTATGTATTACACGTCGAAGGTGATAGGTATTACATGTATGGAACAGGAGGAGCCACAAATGGTTTTGCTGCCTATTCTTCTACCGATCTGGTCAATTGGAAAAATGAAGGCCAGGTATATTTTCATGATAACAAAAATGGCTGGAGCGATCCTAAAGCCGCCTGGGAGGGAGCTTATTGGGCGCCGGAAGTATATGCGGTAAATGGGAAATATTATATGTTTTATAGTGCTCAATGGAAAGACAATCCTACCAAAGAACTTGAAAATTTCCGTATTGGCGTTGCCGTTGCCGATAAACCGACGGGGCCATTTATCGATATTAATAACCAGCCTATTTTTGATCCTGGGTACCCTATCATTGATGCAAATGTGCTATTTGACCCGAATGGGAAAGTATATCTCTACTATTCCCGTTGCTGCTACAAACATCCGGTACAAAGTCAAATAGCTGATTGGGCAAAAAGTAAGGGCTGGTTCAATGAGATCGAAGAAAGCTGGGTGTATGGCGTAGAATTAAAACCAGACCTGAGTGGTGTAATCGGTGAACCAGTTTTACTATTACGTCCGCCGGTGAGCAGGAAAGATAAACAAGCGGAATGGGAGAGCCGTTCGGTGACATCCAAAGAAGTAAATCGCCGTTGGACGGAAGGCTCCGCTATCTTCAAAAAGGGTGATATCTATTATATGATGTATTCTGCTAATTACTTTGGCGGTAAAAATTATGCAGTAGGTTATGCTACAGCTAAAAGCCCTTTGGGACCTTTTAAAAAGGCAGCCAATAATCCCGTGTTACAACAGAACGCTAAGCAAGGTGGTGTGGTAACGGGCACAGGACATAACAGTATCACATACTCACCCGATGGTAAAGAAATGTTCTGTGTATATCATGGTCGTACATCTGAAACAGGAGAGAAGCGGGTGGTTTTCATAGACCGAATGAATATATTGTCAGGTGGAAAATTGGTAGTGCAAGGTCCGACAACAATGCCGCAGCCGTTTCCCAGTGGCGCTAAATAGGTGGTTCTTCGACCTGCACGTGGGGGTTTACAAATGGCCAAAAGGTAGGTGATATAAATCGTAGAACGGGTCGATATCAAATAAATAAAAAAGTGTGCGGATTTAACCGCACACCGTCAGGAATCTTTTATAGTAGAGGGATAGTAACTATTGCGTTTTAGGTCTTTTAAACAGACGCATTACTTCAAGTTGTGCATCACCAGGCGTAACAAAATAAGTACGTACCAGTCCTTTTTCTTCCCCCTTGGGGAAGGTTAAACCGAACTCGTCCACCTTACTTTTTGCCTCACTATCTTCAAAATACCAGCTATCTGTAGCACCGGTTTGTGTAAAGTACAACGTATAGCTTTTGCTTTTGTCTTTAAAGCCTTCTTGCGGTAAGTAATTGGCATATATCCAGGATCCCGGCTTTACGTTCCGGGCGATATATACCATTTGTCCGGCATCGTTCTTCAGGAAAATATCAAGCGGAGCATCACTTTGTGGATAATGAATATAGAAACCCAGTTTATTGGTAGTTAAGTCGGCAGTTGCTGGTTCTACTTTCAGTACGTTCCCATTAATGAGTACAAAAGGAAAAAATAGTTCCAGTTCGCTGGTTTCCAAGTTTATCTGTTGACGGTAGAGCGCTGCGCCTGATATTTTGTTTTTTATCGTTACGGATACTTCTTTTTTGGCGGAAGGATAGGTATATACTTTGCTGAAAGTAACAGGTTTATTAGGCAGCGTGATGAAGTTGCGGTAAACGGTGGTATCTATCGAAGTCTCCAGTATTGCGTCGCCAACATTATAACCCCATACTTCAATATTGATAGCTTTTGTCTGCGCTGTTTCCTTACTGCAGGCGTTAAATATTATTAAAAGGACAAACAGGCCGAGTAATTTAATATTTGACATGATGTGGTTTGTTTTTAGTAATCTAAACGAGTGAAAAATCGCATGATATTCCCACTTGGAGCTTCTGAGAAAATATAAAGTTTAGAAGAAGCGGTAGATGCAGCTGGTTTGGGAGCGGTGCTGGAAAGATCGTTCCAGGTGTACGCACTACCATCCAGATAAGGAATGCTGGTACCTGCCTTACATATCTTCACCTGAAAAGTAACCGAAGTCATAACGCCGTTATATTCCTGCCTGCCGGTGGAGAACGTGGAGATTGTTGCGGAAGAGCTGAACTCATTCGGTTTAGCGTTCCTGATGCGTGTGATTTCCTCAAATACTTTAGGCGTTACGAAGTATTTACCAATAACGAAATCTACCGGCTCGCTATAATTGGTAATATTAGGAACAAACATATAGATAAGGCTGATCTTATCATTCTCCACAGCTGGCCTATCCGGCATGTCACTTACCTTGCCATCCATATATAGGAAATTTAAAGAGGCAGTACCTTCCTCTTTTTTTAGTTCCTTCTCCAGTACTAATTTTCCTGTATTTTTTTCGCTGATATGTAGCTTTACTGCATGTTGGTCTCCTTTAAAAGTAAAGGCCTCAAATTGTTCAAATGATGATTCAGACCTAAGTGTTCGTATTGATTTAATGGTATCTACTTTTACCGTAAGCTCTTCCTTCGCAGCATTATACCCTTTGATAATGATGGGCAATATCTGTTCATTGTAAAGGAAATTGTTGTTGTCTTTATTACAGGCAGTTAGTACAGAGGCTACCATACCTATTAAAAGACAGCTTGTTTTATTTATTTTCATTTGTTCTGTTTGATGCTGTTAAAAATTGTAAGATATAGTCAGACTGAAGGATGCGCCCACTTTTCGGATAAACGTACTTGTATCGCCTATACGGACTTTTCCTTTCCCATCCGGTCTGTCCTCATAGTATCCTTCCTCGTATTTTTGAGAGAAGCCATATTTCCATTCATATACATCTGACCATTCGTTCATGGTCATGTTATCGGCACCCGGTTTAATTTTATAGGTATTCTGTCCATTGATGAAAAAGCGATACGGACTGTTGGTAAGATTGCTCACATTCAATCGTGCCTGTAACTGCTTGCTCTTTAAAAATTTGTAGCTCAATTGAATATCTACTTGATCGCGTGGCCGTTCCATTTCTGAATAATGGGGTTGCATACCTACTGTAAAGGTCTTGTAACCGGAGTGGTTCATGGCGATGTTGGCGCCTAGTCGTTCCCCTGCATATTGGAGACCTATATTATACAGCACAGGTACCTGCCCGTACAAAGGACGTTTTTCTTTCAGGTATGTTTTCCTGCGATAGGCATAGGTGATACCATTGACGTCAGCACCAGATCCCATGGTTTCGTAACGTAAAGCGCTGGCTTGCACTTCGGAATGCTGTAGGGTCAGGTTACCACTGAAATACAAGTTGCCCAGGAATTTTGCTCCCTTGTAGATAAATCCGAGGCTTTTGCGAAGGTCCAGTTCCCAGCCTGTTACATTGGCATAGTCAGAGTTGGCAGTAAGCAAGTCGATAGCACCACTGGTATTGGTAATGTCCAGGTACATTTCTACCGGGTTCCTGAAATGTTTTTTAAAGTAACCAGCCGAAATTACCTCTCCGGGAGCGGGGTACCATTCTAATCGCAGGTCGTAATGCGTGATCAATGTAGAAACAACTCCCGTATTGCGCTGTATGCGCCCGTAGAGGTAATTGAAACGGGCAAAACTGGAATTCTCTATCAACGCCGGGCGAATGGCAGATTGGGCATAAGATGCCCTGATGTTGAAATTAGAAAACGGCGTAATGGTAAGACTGGCGGAAGGAAGGTACTGCCATTTCTTATCTTCTGCACTGGCGTCGAGGGTAGCGTGCACCAGGTTACCGGTTTCCGGATCTACATACCGATGCTTGTCTGAGTTATCCAAGTTAGCTTGTGATACTTTATCTGCCGCCTCATCCTTTATCTTCTCATATTTATAATATTCTCCCCTGATACCCCATACCAGCCGCAACCAGCTGGTAAATCGGTTATCCATCATCAGATAACCAGCCTGGTTGTTATTTCTGCCTGTATAGTTGTTATTGTTGAAGGCAGCCGGATAATAAAATGCGTCTGTCAGAGGATCGGTAAAGTCCAGGTTCCATTGATGTATCGGCTTGTATGCATCTTTGAAATTCTTAGCCACCCCAATTGGCAATACATTCCAGTCATAGTGCCCTTTTTTATCCAGATATTGATAGCCGGCCTTTAACACCTGCGATAGTTTTCCAATATTAAATCGATAACTCAAGGCAGCATCAGCCATCCAGTTGGTTTCTACATATCTGTAAGACGAACGGCTTAGAAGGCCAGGGTTAGCTGTAATGCCAGGTTGAGGTGAATAGTTGTATACCGCTCCGTTCAGGGTTGAAATAGGACTTAGATTGGCGTCTACAGCATCCTGTTCATGATTGGTTACCTCATTACGGGCTATACTCCAGTCAATCTTAAAACGGTCAATGTTATGCTCTCCATTTAACCTGTTCTGTATAAGATCGATAAACTTGGGTCTGTCGTATTCATTGATGGCGGGATGATCTCCAAATCCCAGGTCTTCACCCCAGCCAGCTACACGGAAAAACTGGTTGGCAAATACCCTGGAGTAAAAGTTACGGGAAGCGATCTGGTGGTGTTTACCCTGCCATCCTGCATTCAGCAAAGCTCCCCAGCTGGTCGTGAAATTATATTGTTGTGCCTTGGACTCATTGATCTCTTCATGGGTTTTTGAATGATATAGGTTGTTACCCAATTTGCTGAAGGCCCCGCGCTCGAAATGTAGTATATCATCGGTAGCCTGCTCATTACGGTAGCTCAGCGATCCTACTAACCCGATACGGCTGTTCTTCAGGTTGTAACTGCGACCCAGGCTAAATTGATAGTTTTGTCCGGGAGCAGCTTTATAGGTGCGTGTTCCCAATCTCTCCAGGCGGCCTATCTTTTTGTTTTGTGTCGCGATCATTGCCGGGGTGATCTTTTCTATACCGGGAGCGGGGACATGGTTATTGGGATTTTGAGGGTCGTAATTACCCGTTGTCAGTGTAAGGATCTCTTTTGGAAAGTGATCCCTGCCACCGTCGTCAAACCCCAGGTAGTCGTTTTTGCCACGTTGAAAGCCCAGGAACGCTTTGCCGGTACTGCCATTGATATATTTGCTGCCGAAGCTGATAGCGGTAAATTTACTGTCGGAAATAGCCATTGTATTGATCTGTACCATCCCGCCACCAAAGCCAAACCCCATATCCGGTGTGGCCGTTTTAGATACGATAACATTATCTACCAGGTTGCTGGGAACGATATCGAATTCGAAGTCACGTACCTGTACGTCAGTACTAGGCAGCGTAGCACCATCCATCATAGCAATGTTGTATCGTTCGGCGATACCTCTTACCACTACCCGTCTGTTGTCAGTCGTACTCACACCTGAAATGCGTTTCAACGTTTCCCCGATATTTTTATCGGGTAATACAGCAATCTGCTCACGGCTGATGCCATTGGAGATGCCAGCTTCGTTTTTCTGACGACTGTATAGTGAGGCAATGCTCTCTTTACGGACAGAAGATTTAACAACTACCATGGCCAGATTTCCTTTCTGCCTTTTAAGCGTAGCGTTTAAGGTAAATGTTTCATCATCATTGATAATAATGTCACTCACCTCTTTAGCGCCATACCCCATGGAAGTGATCATAACCGTGTAGCTTCCTTCAGGTAGGGGTAATGAAAAGTTACCTGCATCATCGGTAACAGATCCCACTTCACCAATACGAATGGTAGCCCCAATCACAGGCTCTCCGTTTTCTTCGTCTATAATCTTGCCGGTAATACGTCCCTTTTCTTTTTTAACGGGAGGAGTAACTTTCTCTTTCTCGAATAATACGATACCTCCTGCTACTTCTCTGTACCCGACATCCGCCTTTTGCAATAAATATTGCAGGATGTCGGATAAGTCAGCCTGCTTAAATTCTTTGGGAGAGATACGCCATTGTGTAAGCCCTAACTTACTTGCATCGTATGCTATATTTACCGGGCAGACCTCCTTCACCTGCCGCATAGCAACATCCAAGGTTACATTTGCAAATCGAATAGACAGTTTTACGGTTGCTGGCGACTGTGCCTTTAATCCCAATGTACCCAGCATCAGGATACACAGTGTCAACATAAGCCTTAGCCTGGTTAGGACCAGCGCCCCTTTTTCTTTTTTTTCCATACCTTTATGATTGCTTTTTTTAGATGGTAATGTTGCTTTCGTCAAAAAATAGCATTACCAAAATGTTTGGCAAGTCCCGTTACCAGCGGGATTTGCTTTTAATGAAGTGTGATAGTGTCCCCTTTTATTTTGTATTGTATACGATGAACGGCCGCTAGTGTGGCGATGATGTCTTTTACTGAAGTCTTATGTATGAAGAATTTGGCATCATAATGCTGATTGCGGATATCGGCACTGCTGGTAGTTAATGCTACACCATATATTTCCTTTAGCTCAAAAGCGACTTCCGAAAAGGTAGCGGACTCCAACAATAAAACACCTTGCTGCCAGGCTAATGCCTGCTTCCAGTCCAGACTATCGATTTGGAAATGACCGTCGGCACGATCCCATTGCAATCTATTTCCTTTAGAGAGCTCAGTTATCACCCGCATACTATCACTTACCTGTACACGCCCATGTTGTACCCATACCTGTATGGAGGGCTGATCGCTGTACGCCTGTATGTTGAAGGCGGTACCCAGTACTTTGGTTCGCAGGTTATCTGTCCTCACAATAAATGGTCTGGAGTCGTCTTCCTGCACCGAAAAAAATGCTTCTCCGGTCAGTTCCAATTGCCTGTCTTGTTTTCCGTATTTAGAGCTGTATTGTAGAGTAGTGCCGGATTTAAGCCATACCTCCGTACTGTCTGGTAACAATATTTGTTTGATCTCGCCCAGCGGTGCAGTGACAGTAAAATAGGTGATAGGATCTTTGAGTTGATTAGCCAGGAAAAGCCAGGAACCACCGATCACCAATACTGCAATACAGGCCGCTATTTGAAGCTTACTCCGCAGCGGCACCGCCTTCCAGCCGGTTGTATTATGATTATCGATCTGTTCCAGGATTTGCAGTTGAATACCTCCTTTGATAGCATTCTTTTTCCCTTCTTCCTGCCAAAGGTCGATCGGCCTCGTATCGTCTACGGTATGATACCAGTTCTCAATCATTCTGCGCTGATCTTCATTCGTCTTCCCGAGTAAATAATGTCGAAGTAGTTTTAGCCGGTTGCGTAGTTGCTTCATATAACAGTCCTCCTGTTATCTACATACCGGTTTGATCAGGGAGTACTATAATTTCAATGTTACCGAATTGTAAATTCCTGAAACCGATACTGTTTACAGGACGAAAGGAAGGAAGATGGCTTGGCTTTGCAAGCGGCAACGAAGCCGTTTGAGGGCATTATGTAATTGATTCTTAACTGTTTGCTCAGAAATAGATAGTTGTAGCGCTATCTCCCTGATAGATAGTTCCTTTTCATAACTCAGTGTAAAGACTTCCCGCATTTTATCGGGCATAGCGGCAATTTCCGATTGAACTTTATCCTTCAACTTGTCAAATTCATAATGATCCTGCTTTTTTTGCTCCGTTTCGTCAGGCAGACTGTAAATGGATAATGGCAGGTCCGTAGTACCCTGCTTCGCCTCCCGGTAAATATGACGGATAACACTATATTTTAAGGCCGTAAATAAGTAAGGGCTTAACTTATCTTCAACAGTGATCTGCTGCCGGTTTTCCCAGGTATGGATAAAAATATTCTGTACAAAATCTTTGGCGGTCGCCTCATCAGCCAATCTACGGTAAGCCATCGAAAACATCTCATCCCAATACCGTTCAAACAAACAGGTAAACGATGCTGTATCACCCCGCTTTACCTGTGCCCATAATACGGCATCACTAAAAGTGTTTTTATCCATGACAATTACCTTGCGGGCGCAAAGATATAGTTACAGTTTTATTAAAACGTTACGCTGAAGTATATAAAGATGTGATAAACGACGATTTAGATAATAGTGCAACCCTTTTAAAACGATCTCCTGTCGTATAGCCGTCTGATGAAGCCCTCAATGGCACTATGTCTTAGCGTAAAAGGATTTTGGCGGATATTATCTTATTATTAATTATACCGCTGATACAAAAGCGTATTCGTTATAAAACCGAATTCCGCTGTTTATGTCCCCAACTCCTGAGTTGGTTCAAAATAGGTATCAACTCCTTCGCCAGTGCTGTCATCTCGTATTCTACTCTCGGAGGAGTCTCAGCATATGCAGTGCGTTTGACCAGACCATCCTGCTCCATTGCCTTCAATTGTAAACTAAGCATACGTTCCGATATGTAGGAAAATTCTTTTTTTAGCTCGGTAAACCTGAGTTTCTTATTCTCCAATTTGTCCAACAACAATAACTTCCATCTGCCCCCGATTTTCTGAACAGCATAGGTCAGATCGCAATCTATAATACATTGCTCGTTTCGGGTATAGGTAGAGTTTTTCTTTCTGGTTGTCATTACTTACATGTTTGTTAGTGCCTTACAATTGGTTGTATGTATGATGAAGTTAGTAACAACTAACTAGGTTTGCAAAGAAAAATATACTATATGGATCTTTACTTAAAAGGAAAAACTGCAATAGTCACCGGCGCAAGCCAGGGCCTGGGACGAGCCATCGCAAAAGAACTGGCATTGGAAGGCGTAAAGGTATTTGCAATCGCAAGAAATCTTAACAAACTTAATAACTTCAGGGATGAAGTAATCAGTGCAGGTGGCATAGAACCGGTAATATTTGTACAGGACATCATGGACCCGCACAGTCCTCATAATATCGCTACTGCTGCGTTATCCGCATTGGGGCAAATAGACATTCTCATTAACAATGCCGGTAGAAGCCGGCCGGTAAGCGTAACAAGCCCGGAAGAACCGTGGGTGGAATCAATGACCCTGGACTTTGACAGACCCCGCCAACTCACACAACAACTATTGCCACATATGATAGAACGTAAACAAGGAGTCATCCTGAATCTTACCAGCACATATGAGCTACGGTTTATCAATGTTTCGGCAGTTGCTAAATCAAGTGTGGTAGCCTGGTCAAAGGCATTGGCAGGAGAATTGGGACGATATAATATCAGGGTAAATTGTTTGCAACCAGGTCTTTTAGATACACAAAATGTCCGTAATAACTTTTCCGAAGATGAACGAAAGGTATTCGCTGAACGGGAAATTCCGCTGGGTGACTTTGGCGAACCACAGGATGCCGCCAACATGGCGACTTTTCTGGTCTCTCCCCGTGCAAAATACATTACAGGTATCGTTGCTGCTGTCGATGGTGGGTTGAGACGTTATGCATTCTGATTCAATACGTACACAAACAAAAGGTCTTTCAGAGATTTGCGCCGAAAGACCTTTACTGTTTTTGTGTAAGCCGACTCCGCAATAGAAAGCCTGGAGAAATGGAGATATAGCATACGTTATATTTTGTAACTTTGTTGCAAATTGTACTTATTACGTATGGATAACGAAACCGGTAAACCAGAATTTTGGGAAACAGCCTTCACAGAGAAACAGGAGATGTGGGGTTTCGAACCCTCAAAATCAGCCATATTTACAAATGAGTTTTTCGTTAAAGAAGATGTGAAAAATTTACTTATTCCTGGAATAGGGTATGGGCGTAACGCACAGATATTCAGAAACAATGGTATCACCGTAACAGGTATCGAAATATCTAAAACGGCGATCGAAATGGCCAAAAAACATTATGGCCCGGATATGTGCATTCATCACGGATCTGTAACTGATATGCCGTTTGATAATAATAAGTATGATGGTATATTCTGCTATGCATTAATCCATTTGCTAGATAGTGAAGAAAGAGAGAAGCTGATCCGCGATTGCTATGATCAATTGTCAGATAATGGTTATATGGTTTTTACGGTTATAACGAAGGAAGCACCCACTTATGGCCAGGGCCAGTTAATAAGTAAAGATCGTTACGAAATGTTCGGCGGAGTGAAGATGTTTTTTTATGATAAAGACACGGTTCAGGCTGAATTTGGTCAGGCAGGGTTATTTGAAATAACAGACATAACGGAGAACTATCCCTTCTTCCTGATCAAATGTAAAAAAGAGACGAACAAATAATCAGGGAAGAATAAAAATTGAAGCCATTCAAGTGTATACCTGAATGGCTTTTATATGTAAATATTCAGATGGCTCCCTTTTAATAAACCACTTTCTTGTGTACTGTTCCCTTCTCATCATAAAATAGTATCTCCGGCTCATTTTTCTCATTTACGATCATCTCCAACCGTATCCTGCCCTTATCATCCCTTACAAAAATGCCAGTACGCTGCCCCTGCTGCCCTGCAAACATACGGGTGTACCCAAAACGGCCGGCAGCTTTCAGTTGCTCAATAGCTTGCTGCTGCACCTTCGGATCTTTGATATTTGCACGGATTGAATCAAGTGAAACAGATGCTTGGTCTATAGGAATATCCGGCCTTTCAAAAACAGTAAGTCCTTTGGTATCATTACCTCCTTCCCGTTGAATAGAAGATAGTTGCACCATTTGATCCTGCTTGTATTTATCGAATGTGATGCTGAGCTCGTTTTGCCCTTTGCCATTTTGCCCCCTCCCGGAATATACCAGACCGCCACACTCTTCTCCTTCTTCATTATAAAACATCAGGCCCGATTCACCTCCGCCAGAGCGTGTTAACTTTTTCCCGTTAATAACCACAGGTGGTAAGTTATCCTTATTAAAAAGGGACAGTTTGACAGTACCATCCGGTTCTACAATTTCGATCTTCTCAGCCCTTAGGCTTTTGAGAATGTCATCCTGTGCAGACTTACGAAAGCCGTAAGCAATAAAGGCAAATAAAAGAACGGATGTGATGATTGCATATAAGCGGAAATGGTGCATCTGGCGACGTAGTCGCATGATCTCGTTTTGTACGTCTTGCATGGTTTCTGTTTAGATTTGGTGACAGGATGATTACAACTGTAAGGAAAGATATTGAAAAGGATTCGAACACACAATAGCTCCAATAATCAGTTCGCTTATTATGATACCTTTTGCTGCTCATGCCATTGATACATGATCCGCTCCAGCAATATGGTGAAAGCAATACCCAATGTATAACATATAATATCTACCCAAGTAAAATAGTTACCGATAACAATATTAGCTATCCTGGAATGGGCAAGCCCGATCAGTTTTACTACATTGAAATATTGTAATGTCTCTATGAGGTAGGAAAAAGCCAATACGGCCAGTGCTACTGGTATAAGGGGAGCCTGGAGAAAGCTGCGCACAAAACAATATAGTAGTATCACTACGAGGAAATCCCCCATATAAGGACGTACAAAATCATCATGTACATATACGGCAATCAATACTTCCGTGACTAACAACAATATAGTAAGGGAAAGGTATAAGAAGCTAAAGCGAAATTTCATGGTGCTCAGTTAATTGAACCCAATATAGCAAAATGATGATGTAATACACTAATGGAAGAATACTTTTAAAGTATATAGAAATACAAAGAGCTACCCTTTCGGGCAGCTCTTGACAAACAGGTAATAAGCTATCTGGTTAATAACAGAAACCACAAGGCTTCTCGTGACCGGATCTTCTGGTATCTTCTATAGTTACCACCTCGATTTCGTGAGTGCAGGCCTTTAGTCCGCGACATAGCTTACGGTGATATGCATAACTTGTTCTGGAACGGCAGATGTATACTGGTCAAAGGCTGGAGCGATCAGTATTGATACCAATAGCAAGAAAATGATCTTGTACATGTTGACTTTTTTTGGGGCCAAGAGGAAATGTTACAACTGCACAATACCGTGTCTAACTGCATAGAGTGCCAATGTGACTCTTGTTTTTACATTGAGCCTGGCGAATAGCGCTTCCCTGTAACCGTCGATCGTTTTCGGACTTAAGTGCATCTCTTCGGCTATCTGATGATATGTTAGCTCGGTAGTCGCGAGTTGTAAGAATTTCCTTTCGTTTTCTGATAGATAGATTGCGCTGGTGTTCATCTTCCCGGTACCATTTAGATTATGATTCAGGATCTCAGTGGCCAGATCCGAATAGTAGAAACCATTGCTCGCAATGGCTTCGAGTGCCCTGTGCATGTCATCCACTTCGATATCCTTGGATAGGTAGCCTTTGACACCCAGGCGGAGCATACGAAGAATCGCTTCTTCGGTCTCCAACATAGAAACCACCAATATCTTACAGGAAGGATGTGTTCGCTGCAGCCACTCGACGGCTTCAAAACCATCCATGTCAGGCATGTCAATATCCATCAGGATAATATCAGGGAAGGGTGGTTGGATCATTTTTTCCTTCAGATCATTGCCATTCTCCGCTTCAAAGAGAATATGATAATTAGTCTTGGTGTTTAAGAGGTTAATTAGTTTAATGAGACCTTTCCGGAATAGATTATGATCATCTACTAGTGCCAGATTTAGGGCGGGGGTAAGGGGTTTCATATAGTAGCTAGTTTATGTTGCTCTGGATGAGGAATATGGATGCTTACAGTAGTGCCTTTCTGAAGTTCACTGCGGATATCGAAAGCCGCCTTTATGTGAGTCGCGCGCTTCCGCATATTGATCAAACCCGTACTTTGTTTTTCTCCACTTTGGTTTAATGCCTCTTCTACGTTAAACCCAATGCCATTGTCGGCAATGGTCAATGCAAATTGATCCGCAGAAAAATGAAAAGTAGTCGAAACTTCCGTAGCTTTTGAATATTTCACTACATTGTTCAATACTTCCTGGCAAAGGCGGAAAAGAATAAACTCATGCTCTGCCAACATCCGGTATTCCTCTCCATTTTTAATAATATTGATCTTATATTTTTTTGTCTTTGATACTCTGTTCAGTTCATTCTCCAATGCTTTTACGAAACCGATATGTTTGATGTGATCAGTATTCAAACTTGCACTCAATGCTTTCAGCTCTGCCATCAGCTGTTTAGCCAGCGATTTGGTTTCAATAATGCTCTCCCGCTGGCTCTCCGGGCTTTGTGGCAATATCTCTGATAGGTTAATGTTGATCAGTGATACCAGGTGACTGACATTGGCGTGTAATTCCTTTGAGATTTGATCGAGCATCTGCTCCTGGATAGCTAATTGAGATTCATGTAGGGTCTTATGGTATTCTTCCCGCATCGCCATTAACTCCTGTTGATGTCGGAATCTTTTCCGCTGATACAGGAATAGGAAATAGATAATAGCGAGGCTAAGGGATAGAACAATAAACGTAGAAATGATTATTGTTAGGGAAGTAGCGTCTGTTGTGGCTTGCATAAAAAGCTGATTAAGTAAAAGGAGCACAATAATAGATTAAGCGTATCATTGATAGGCAAGTACAATAAAGATAAATTCGAATGTTGCATGTTTAAAAAACCTAGCATGATCAGGAATGGGAGAGACGCTGCATGGTATATGAAGGTCCCCAATGTCATCCAGACCAATGGCTCTTTATGTAATGCAATAATGCTGGTTTCCTCCAATAACTGTTTGAAATAAGAAAGGCATAGTATGATAATGGGAATATGTGCAAAAATGACACTGTATGTATTGTACTGATAGATACCTTGAATGTACAGGTAATTCAATATCCCAAACACTACCAATAATGGGCCTGTATAAGCGATGGCTCTTTTAACCCAGCGAGAATGAAGGATATGGTGGAAAATAATCAATAGTAAACCAAGTCGGGCAGTTATAAATATATTATAGATCCAAAAGTTATTCTTTGAATAATCCCACGTGAGCATTTTATGCAGATACCATTTCCATGAGATCGCCAGCAACTCCGTAAAAAGTGTCAGAATCACCAAACATGCGAATAATTGATATGGCTTAGGCCATTTCTGCCGGAACGTCTTCAGGCTGAAAATGGCGCTAAGCAATAAGGGAAATAGATATAGATATTCATATTTCAAGACACGCAACATTCATTTAAGTTACTTAATCTTGCCGAAAGGATCACCATCACAACGGGGAGGGCAGGGAGAACCCAGGTTGAAATCCCTGTCATCTCCTGTACCATTATCACCAGGGAACAGGATAATTTCTCTCTTAAGAGAAGAACGCTGTGGGAAATCTTCCTCTTCCTCCAGTATTACATTAACATGGCCGGAGGATCGTCCGTTGGGATCAGTACGGGTGGTGATGAACAGCAGGCAGGTTTGTCCGGCATATTGATGCCCTTCCTCATAAGTGCCAAAATGCACACAAATGCCATCGCCGTTCGCATATTCGATCTCCTCCAGCAGTTTTACAAAGTGCTCTTTAGAGTACCATACGGATTTAGTATCAGGTTTGCCAATAACCTTGCTTAGTAAAGGGTGTTTCTGATCCTGGAAACGCTGAATACGGTCAGTAGTGATTTGTTGACCCACGTAGAAATAAGGTAAAGGTTTTACAGTAGTTTGTTGTTCCATGAGTTTTTATTTAATTGAGTGAAGAAAAATGGGGTGTAAACTGTTTACACTGCGAAACTAGCCCACTACTTACTCAAAAAAAACAGCCCACATCAAATACCGGAAAAATCCTCTCCCACACTAGGGGATTATCCGGTCGGCATTAAAAAAGGGGATTTTTCCCCTCCCACACAGGTTTTTTCCGTCACAATACTGTGCAACCTTTGAAGTGTAATTACGAAACCCTTATATCTACCCCCATCAAACTAACTAACAAATGAGAAAAGCACTTGTTGTAGGAATTAATGAATACCCGGGCCATGCCCGCCTGAGAGGTTGTGTGAATGATGCCATAAGCGTCGCCGGATTACTCAATACGAATGCAGATGGCTCCCCCAATTTTGACGTCATGCTCAGTAAAGACGTCAAAACCAAAGCGTCCCTTAAATCATTGATATTCGATGCTTTCAAAGGTGAGGACGAAGTAAGCCTCTTTTATTTTTCTGGACATGGCTGCATAACTGATGCCGGTGGCTATATCATGACACCCGATTTTAACCGCTATGATGAAGGCATCTCAATGGACGAAATACTGAAAATAGTAAGCCTCTCTCCGGCGAGACATAAAGTTGTTATCCTCGACTGTTGCCATGCCGGCGCAATGGGAACACCTGCAATAGCTACTAATACCGCTGCCTTCCTGGAAAAAGGTGTCATTATCCTAGCCTCCAGCCAGCAAACAGAAACGTCTATGGAGGTTGGTGGACAGGGAGTATTTACCAAATTACTGATAGAAGCGCTGAACGGGGGCGCCGCAGACATAGCCGGCGAAGTAACCGCTGCCAATATGTACAGCTACATAGACAAAGCATTAGGTGCCTGGAAACAACGTCCCGTATTTAAAGCCAATATCGTACGGGCCATCAGCCTGCGGAAGACAACACCAATAGTACCTCCCCTGGAACTAAGGAAACTATCTACCTTCTTCCCTAAACCAGAAAACGAGTTCTTACTGGACCCCAGCTATGAATACACCACCGAACAACCAAATGAAGAAAATATCAACAAATTCAAAATATTACGCAGGATGCAACTAGTAGGTCTCGTAGAACCGGTAGGAGAAGAGTATATGTACTGGGCAGCAATGAAAAGCAAAAGTTGCCGCCTGACGACACTGGGGGCTTATTACTGGAAGCTGATCCAGAGCAACAGATTGTGAACCAATAATGCCAACAGACCATGATAGGCCGATACAAATACGATGTAGCGATATCAGTGGCAGAAGAAGATTGTCAGGTGGCAGACCTGGTTGCGCCAGCGTTGAGAAAGGAAAATTTAAGCGTTTACTATTACAGAGATGAAGACAATGCCGGCCAAAACATTATGGGTATCACAATGGAGGTCTACGGAAAGCAATCTCGTAGTGTGTTGGTTGTAACAAGTAAGCGCTCTGTCAAAAAGTATTGGGCGAAAGTAGAGCTACAAATGGTACTTAATCGCGCAAAAGAGGAAGGAACTCCTATAGTGCAGCTTAAGCTGGACAATACTCCTATAGATGGAATTTCCAACCACACCTTGCACTATAATTGGGAAAATAACCCTGAACAAATAGCTGTCGGAATAAAAGAGAAAATAAAAAAATACAAGCGGACAGAGAGAGTACGTGCCATCAGCCGTATTGCCCCTGTCTTGTTATTGGCACTGGCACTAATATGGTCATTGAGCTATCAGCGATCGATTGATAAACAGAAACACATACAACCATTGATGCAAACAGCTTTCGCGAGCCCGGTAGGTAAGAAGATGGCCATCGTACCCAACGGTATCAGCGCTAATATCAATCCCTTTTTTATCAGCGCTACCGAGGTGACAATAACTGAATATCGGGAATTCTGCCAGGAACAGAAAATGGATATGCCCCCGCAAGACCCCCTGTCAGATGGAAATACGCCAGTCACAAATATCACCTGGTCCGAAGCCTTGGCCTATTGTAAATGGAAAAAAGGCCGCCTGCCTACCGAAACCGAATGGGAATACGCAGCAAGCGCAGGCCAAACCGCTAAATACAGTGGTGGTAATAATGCGGCTAAAGTCGCTGTCTACAGGCAAGACCACCCGGAACAGGTAGCAACAAAAGTAGCGAATGACTTCGGCCTCTTTGATATGACCGGTAATGTCGCAGAATGGTGTAATGATTGGATCGATGCCGCCGAAACCTGGAAGGCAGTAAGAGGGGGCGCCTATATAGACAGGATCAGCCCCCTCAACGAACTGGCGGTTAGCTTCCGCTCCAAAGAACATCCCGACACCAGGTCCCCCTATATTGGTTTCCGGGTCGCCTGGGACGAATAATCAAATCCCTTATAATATGAGTAATCCTCAATTTGAATTGCTGAAAAGTACAGCAAACGGACAATACTACTTTCGCCTGAAAGCAGGAAATGGAGAAATCATCCTCCGTAGCGAAATGTATGTACAAAGACAATCCGCTATCAACGGAATAGCATCTGTTAAAGAAAATGCCCCCTTCGACGTACGCTACGAGCGTAAAGACAACACCGGGCATTACACATTTAACCTCAAGGCCGCAAATGGCCAGATCATCGGTAGCAGCGAAAGCTATAACACCCGGGAAGCACGCGAAAATGGCATCGCTTCCGTAAAAAAAAATGCACCCGTTGCCCCTGTCGATGACAGAACCTGATTAAAGTAGCAGGAGAAGCCAATACGCCACCTCCTGCTACTCTCCGCCTTATCCCCCAATCACACATTGATCACTACAAAAAATAGCGTATGTCATTAACACAGGAATTAAAAGATCACTTCCTTCACCTCTATCATATGGCTCTTTCCGATGCCCAGGTAGATGTGAAAGAACTTGAAATGTTGTACCGGATCGGCGAGACCAGAGGAGTAAGCCGCTCCGATATGGATAAGCTGCTGATCGATTCAGACCAGCCCCGGAACACAATACCGCAGACTATTCTCGAAAAAGTAGATTGCCTCTATGACCTCAGCCTGATCGCCTGGGCCGATGGATGTATCGAACCGGAAGAAAGAAAAGCCCTGGAACTATTCTGCGCCCGCCTGGGCTTTAAAGAGGAAAATATCCCACAGATATGCGAATACCTGTTGGACGAAGCCTTTAAGAATACTCCCAAAGAACAAATATTATCCACCGTATCCCAAAACATCTAAATCATGGAACTAAAAATTAAAGGACTATTCGCGGTAAAAGAGATTATAACAACGCCCGCACCACCTCCGCCTGTCGTAGATAAGGTCAATTATCAGGATTATGGTCATCACCAGGCGTACTTGTTAGGTGGTAGCATCCCTGGCCTAAGAGTATGTCTGCAGAAAGTCTATTTCAATTTTAAAGAGAAAATGAAAGACGATCTCGGAAAACAGGAGGAGCTGAAAAAGCCGACCAGAATAGCGCTGGAAGAACATAAAGGACATATCAACAGGTGGGAAAATAAAATAAAGAAATTCAGAGAAGAAGATATACCGGCGATCAAACAGAAAATAGAGTCTCTGAAAGAAGAAAAAGGACATATCAGAAGCAATCCCCAGGAAATAGTAGGCGACCTTACCGCAAAGCCCAGCTTTTATATCGGTATGATCATCCTCATTTTCCTGACCGTATACCTGTTCGTTTTCTATAGCTCCGCATCTTACTCGGCCTTTTTTAAAGAGTTTACCCTAAACCAGATCGGTGTAGCGAACTCCATTTTTGACGCCCAAGCCATCTCCAGAGCCCTCAATGATGGCGTCACAGAACTAGTGCTCATCCTCACCATTCCCTTTGTATTCCTGGGACTGGGATACCTGATACACAAGATGAACGAAGCAAAGGGATATATGAAATTCGTGAGGATCGGATTCCTGGTAGTGATCACCTTCCTGTTCGATGCTATTATGGCTTATGACATCACCGAAAAAATATACAATATTAAAAGTGAAGGGGCCTTCACTGACATGCCGGAATTCTCAATCCCTCTGGCTGCAAAGTCTGTCAATTTCTGGATCATCATTTTCGCAGGATTCATCGTATACCTTATATGGGGATTTGTATTCGACTTCGTATTGGATGCTTATAACAAGATAGACAAGCTCAAAGTGGCACTCCGGCAGAAAGATATAGAGATCCGGAATGAACATGCTAAGCTACATGAGATCAACGAAGCCATTGAAAAAATGACCCATCACATAGATAGTACCAAAACGCAAATCAATAAACTAAACGAAGTGTTGGACAATGGTGGTGCTTTACCTTCCGATTTCAAGGAAGAAATATTCAGTTTCCTGGCCGGCTGGCTGGCCTGGATGAAAGGTAGCGGAAAAAGCCACGTAGACCTGGAAGCAGCAGAGACCATCGTACACGAATTCGTTAACGTAACCATATACACCACTCCTCAAATCACTAACGCATGAAATACTTGTTGATAATAGCCATCATATTAGGCGGATGCACTTCCGCAGATACAAAGAAGGATGCTCCTGCACAACAGACCAGCACCCAGGCAACAAAAGGGAAGAAACAGATCAACCTCACCATACTGTTGGACCTGTCAGACCGGATCGATCCTAGAAGTAATCCCAGCCAGCCACAACATTTCGAAAGAGATAGCACACTGATCAGCTACCTGACAGATTACTTCCTCCGCCAAATGACAGTGGAAAACGCCTATGCTACGAAAGGAAAAATAAGAGTGATATTCCACCCGAATCCTCCCGATCCGGGTATCAATCTCGCTGCAAAAAAGCTGAATATTGACCTGTCGGACATGGAGCCTAAAGAAAAGAAAACAGTGTATAAGACACTGGCAGCTACTGTAGCAGAGAATATCGGAAACATATACAAGACTACCATCAGCCAGGCACAATGGCCAGGATCTGATATCTGGCGTTTCTTTAAGAACGATGTAAAAGACGTGGCTGTCGACAGTGATACCACCTATCGTAATATATTGGTAGTCTTCACCGATGGATATATATATCACCAGGATTCAAAGGATAACGATGCCAATCGCTACGCCTACATATTACCAGGTTTATTCGATAAGTATAATCTCCGGAAAGATAAAAAGTGGTCCGAAACCATCGATAAACTTGACTTCGGCCTGATCAGCAAACGGGATGATCTTAACCAGCTGGAGGTACTCGTACTCGAAGTAGCACCCTCTCCCGAAAATAGGAACGATGAAGATATTATCCGCAAAGTGCTGGACAAATGGTTCTCGGAAATGAAAGTGAAAAGATGGAAAATTATCAACAGCGACCTACCGGAATCTACCCAAAAAAAGATACACAGTTTCCTCGAAAGCTAACTCGCTTTACATAATATCAGTGCTGCCAGTACCGGATCTGCCGGCGGTACGAATGGGTCACCAGTTGCTCCGCAGCTACCCATAGCTCGTTATGCAGGTTATCGCCCACATTTTGCACAGCATAGGTTTGTACATGGGCTTCGTCTACTTCAAAAGAAGTGACAATACCACAGTATCCCGAAAATTCGTCATGTATGTTCCATTCAAAAGCAATTTGCTCGGCATAAGCCTGATTCAGTACAGGATAAAATATAGGCTGCCAGGACAATCGGGGAGGAAAGGCTTTAAATCCGCTGTCTGCAATCAGTAACAACTCCTGCAATCCCGTAGGCCGGTAAAGGGTAATAGTCTTCACACGTATTGATGATTTTCCGATAACAATGCCTCTGCATAGTCCAGTGTACCAGACTTGCTTAGTTGCTCCAGTCTACGTTTCACCGGCATGTAGTCAAGTGCCGCCGGTACATGTATAACAAAATAATTGTTGTTCACAACTGCACTGGAACAACCCATCAGCTTGAATAACTGCCGGATCGCCTCCACATCTTTGGAAGAGCTCATCATAATGACCTGTATCGTAGAACTCCCAGAGGGTAGAATAGTATCCTGGTATACAAGAGTTGGCTCGTTCACTTCATAGGTAGCAAAGACAATATCACCTTTAGTCACAATCGGTGCATACAAAGGAATGCTGTCAATTTCATAATGCCCCTTGGCTTTGTCGATCGGGATCGCCCACAGGCTCTCGGCAGTCAGCTCCTCCAGTATACTGCTATGGTAGCGGAATAGTATCTTAACAAATTCGTGCATCGGCGGTCTGTTGATAAAAGCAGGGCGGAAGATAGGGAATATTTCTACATCATGAATGCAAACGCCCCGAAGAAATTGCTCCGGGGCGCTTATCAGCATAAAATAGAGATAACGTTATTCCGCTGGTATCGTTTCATCCGATTCTCCGAATACATATTTATTGAACCACAGCCAATTGTGCCACACCGCAGCCAGTCGCTCCTTGGGCTTGCTGATGCCATGCCCGAATCCCTTGTAGATGATCAGCTGGCTGGGCACATGCCTGTCCTGTAATCCCCGGTATAATTCATACGCATTGGGAACCGGCACACGCTTGTCGAACTCACCGTGCTGGATCAACGTTGGTGTACTCGCATTGTTGATATTTGTCATAGGCGAAGTCTTCAGGTAAATGTTCATATCACTCCAGGGCGTCGCCTTCAAATACTGTCTCGTAAATGGCGTGATATCTGTGTTCACATAATAGGTCACCCAGTTAGAGATACCCGCACCTACGGAAATAGCCTTAAACAGATGCGTGTTGGTAGTCAGGAAGGCAGAAATATAACCGCCCTGGCTCCAACCCATACAGCCCATTTTTGAAGTGTCTATCATCCCCTTTTGCTGAAGATACTCAACGCCACTTACCACATCCCACATGTCACCCACACCAAGATTACCCACATTCAGCGAACGAAACTTTTCACCATAACCCGTACTGCCCCGGTAGTTCACCCGCAATACCAGCGCCCCTTTCTCGATCCATTGCATCGCCGGGTATACATATGTCGGCGTCGGATCAGGAAGATCGATAGCCGTAGGCCCGCCATGGATCAGTACCAACAAAGGGTATTTCTTATTCGCATCATAATCCCGTGGCTTCAGCAATACACCTTCTATAGTAGCGCCGTCTTTACTCTTCCAACTGATGAGCTCATTGACCGGCGTATTCCATCCTGCTATCTGCTGTGTACTGTTAGTGATCTTTTTCAATGGCTGTTGCAGGTTGTCAGCAGTATATATTTCTTGTAAGTCCGCATAGTTCCTGCCGGAGATAGCCACCTTGTTCGTGTTCTTGCTAAAGGCAACACCGTTTACAAGATCTAGGGAGATAGGAATGACCTTGCTGTTACCACCCTTTGCATCTATACTATACAGCTTTATCTTATTCTTGTCGAATGCCCGTACAAATATGCCTTGTTGGTGCCACTCCGCTGCCATTTTGGATTCGTCGATATCAGTAGCGATCTCTTTGCTCCGACGGCTACCAATTTCGTAAATGAACAACCGGTTGTTTTTATAAAAATTGGTGGTAGAGTCGTCTACCGCACTATAATAGAGAAAAGCTCTCCCATCTGGTTGCCAGCTGGAAAAAAAGTCTCCGGTAGGATGCTGCACCAATGTATCCATTTTCTTGCTGGACACATCTACCCATACTATGTCTGAACTGATATCTGAAAGTATCAGCGGATTGATCTGCTGATTGAAAATGATCTTTTTACCATCAGGACTCCAGTCAAATCCGTTCACCGAAAAATCACCTTGTGTCAGCCGTTGCCCTACAGGCAGTTTAGTACAGGGGATCGTCGGCTTGCCGCCGCTGGAATCCTTTTTCGTATAACAAGGATACTGTCCGGCCAACAGGATAGAGTCCATATGAAAGTTGGCAACCCACAAATGATTCTGCTTATATTCTTGCCCTTCAATACTGAATCCGCCAAAACGCTCCTTAGTCGCTTTCTCCTTCGGACTATCACCAGCCGTTTTTATAAAAGCAACCTGCTTGCCGTCAGGACTCCACCGGTAGTCATTCACACCTTCCTCTTCTTGCGTCACCTGCAACGCCTCTCCGCCATATATCGAGATGATATATAACTGGTTCTTGTTGCCCCTGTCGGCGAGGAAACTCACATACTTACTGTCAGGGGTGAACCTGGCTGCATTGCTCGTACCCTTGGCCGTACGGGTGAGCTGTATGGGCATATCGCCTTCCCGCTTCATCCAGATCTCCCAGTCATAGCTGTTATTGGCCCAGTCAGTAGTATTGACAGAATAGATCACCGTCTTGCCATCCGGAGAAATAACCGGCGCAAAGGAAGATTGCAGGCTGATCCACTTTTCAAAAGGAATAGAAGCATTTTTTTGCGCATAAACAGTAGTGTGCACAAAAAGTAATAATAACAGTATATATCGCATAGGCAGTGTTTAGCAGCATTAAATGTACAAAAGCAATCCCCTTATCCTCCTTAAATGCCGGAAACAAGCACCTTAAGTAGTCACATGAACTAAGTGTAATCCTTTGTAGACCATTTGTTTATAAATGGAAGAGCAGCGGGGCGTTTTCTTTGTACAAGATGGGTATCTTCTTATCCAGCGAATGATCTATGATGTCTTTACTTCGCAGTGAGCGACCTCCTGCTTCGAATAATCCATACCCCATTGCTCCATCTGTGTAATAACAGGTATCAGCCGTTCTCCCCATTCCGTTAAATAATATTCCACCTTGGGAGGTACTTGCGGATAGATCTTTTTGTAAACAATATTCAGCTCTTCCAGCTCCTTCAGCTGCAGATTTAGCACGCGAAGGGTCGCCTCCGGAATGCTCCGGAGTAATTCACTTGGTCGGCGTATCCCGGCGTGAATACTTTCCAGCAGACAGGGCTTCCACTTACCTTTAAGCACATTCATCGTCGTAGTCACCCCATAATATTCCGGCTGTTCCGGTAGCTTCTTCACATACATAAAAAAGAATTTTCAGTCCCTTCAAAGATATTCTTTTCCCTAAACAGGCCACCAGCACATGTGGTCAAATTTTTCCATATAGGAATCTTTATTCCCCGATTGACTGCCTTTTAATTAATAGGGAAATTTGTACCGCAAAAATAAATCAATATACGGAGCGGCCGCCCGGTTAACTGCTAATAGTATCTTACAATGTTTAAAAAGATCATAGACCGTCCTGTGTCGGCCACAGTCGTCGCTGTCATCATATTTTTACTGGGCTTGCTCGCTCTGAAAAGTCTCCCCATGGAAACTTTCCCCGATATAGCCCCTCCCGCAGTAGCCGTTACCGCACGCTACCCAGGCGCCAATGCCGAAACAATGGCACGCGCCGTCGCCACCCCATTGGAACAGGTCATTAACGGGGTGGAAAACATGACCTACATGTCCTCCACCTCCTCCAACGATGGAACCCTCACCATCACCGTATTTTTCAAACAAGGCACCAACCCGGACCAGGCGGCCGTCAACGTACAGAACCGCGTAGCACAAGCCTCCAACCAACTGCCTAAAGAAGTCCTCCAGGCGGGCGTTATCACCGCCAAACAACAGAATGGCATGATCATGTTCATCGACATTTATTCCGATGACAGATACGATGGAGAATTCGTGAATAACTATACATTGATTAATCTCATCCCTCAGATACAACGTATACAGGGTGTCGGTAAAGCCGCCCTTTTCGGTAGTAAAGACTATGCCATGCGCATATGGCTCAACCCCGCCCAGCTTACCGCCTATCGCATCAGCCCCCAGGAAGTCATTGAAGCCATCAACAACCAAAACCTGGAAGCAGCACCCGGTAGATTAGGAGAAGGTAGCAACGTCGCATACGAATATGCTATCCGATACAAAGGCAAACTAAACCAGGAACCCGACTATGAAAACCTGCTCATACGGGCAGATGAAAATGGAAAAATACTCCGCCTCAAAGATATAGCACGTATCGAACTGGGCTCCCTCGATCATGCCTACGCCGCCGCCGTCTCCAGCAGAGGACGCCCCGATGCCGGCATCTTCGTCTTCCAGGTACCAGGCTCCAATGCCAACGATATCCAGACCGCCATATTCAACCTACTCAAAAAAGCGAAGAAGTCCTTTCCCGCAGGCCTGGACTATACAGTGAGTTACAGCACCAAAACATTCCTGGACGAAGCAATAGACCAGGTAAAACATACTTTCATAGAAGCTTTTATCCTCGTGTTCATCGTGGTGTTTATCTTCCTGCAGGATCTTCGCTCTACTATCATACCGGCTATCACCGTACTCGTGTCCATCGTAGGTACCTTTTTCTTCATGAAACTACTGGGCCTTACCATCAATATGCTCACTCTCTTCGCGCTGGTACTGGCAATCGGTATTGTCGTCGACGACGCAATAGTCGTCGTTGAAGCCGTCCACACAAAATTAGGCCACAACGTACCACCGCGTAATGCCACCGTCAGCGCCATGAGCGAGATCACCGGCGTGATCATTTCGATCACCCTGGTGATGGCTGCCGTATTCCTCCCCGTTAGCCTCATAGATGGCCCGGTAGGCATGTTCTACCGCCAGTTTGCTTTTACCCTGGCCATCGCCATCATCCTCTCCGCCATCAACGCCCTTACCCTCAGCCCCGCCTTATGTGCCATCCTGCTGAAAGCGGGCCACACAAACGATCAAAAAGGGATACGTCGCATATTCCACTTGTTCAACCTTGGCTTCGATGCCGCTACCGCTAAATACATCCGTGCCGCTCAGGTACTGATTCGTCACAAAGGGTGGACAATGGGTGGACTGGTAGTGATCGTAATCGCTACCGTCATATTGGCGCAAAAAGTACCTAAAGCATTCATCCCCACAGAAGACCAGAGCACGCTGATATCTACTGTCAATCTGGCCCCCGGCGCCGGATACACCCGCACCAAAAAGCTGCTCGATAGCGTAGAACACCTGGTCAGCAAAATAGATGGAGTAGACTTTACCTCCATCGTAGTAGGCGAAAATCTAATGTCCGCAAGCGTATCCCCGTCATTCGGCTCCATGTATACCGCCCTCAAACCAAAAAAAGATAGAGGAAAATTCGCAGACATCAACGCCATCGCTGACTCAGTCAACAAAATATTCTACGGCCTCCCCGAAGGCAACTCTTATACCTTTAACCTGCCTACCGTACAGGGTTTCGGTACCATAGATGGATTGGATGTAGTATTGAAAGATAATACCGGCGCTCCCATCACAAAACTCGCAGACCAGGCCAATAAGTTCATAGCAGCATTGCTGAAACAAAAAGAGATAGGTACCGCCTATACCTCCTTTAATGCCAACTACCCACAGTACCAGCTGGATGTCGACGACGTCAGGGCCAAACAATTCGGGCTGGAAGTAAGTGACGTACTGTCCACCATGCAGGCATATTACGGCAGCATCTACGCCTCCGACTTCAACCGATTTGGTAAATATTATCGTGTAGTCGTACAGGCAGACATCCCCTTCCGGGTAGATGAACAAAGCCTGCAATATATACAGGTGAAGAATAAACAGGGAGAAATGGTTCCTATGACCGCCGTCGCCCAACTGAAGCGGGTATTCGGTCCCGAAGTGATCAACCACCTCAATCAGTCCAATGCCATCACCATCAGCGTACAGGCCGCAAAAGGATATTCCTCCGACGATGCGATGAAGACGATCGACCAGGTCGCATCGCAACTACCCCATGGATATGCGCATGAATATATAGGTATGGCAAGAGAAGAACAGGCAGCCGGCTCCCAGACCGTCTTCGTGTTCGGATTGTGTGTGATATTTGTATACCTCCTGCTCTCCTCACAGTACGAAAGTTATGTACTGCCACTGGCAGTGATGCTCACACTACCCACCGGCATACTGGGCGTCTTTACCTTTATCTGGTGGATGGGTGTCTCCAATAACATCTACGTGCAGATCACCTTGATCATGCTTATCGGCCTGCTGGCCAAAAACGCTATCCTGATCGTTGAATTCGCCGTACAAAGAAGAAGAGCCGGACACCCACTGGTAGAAGCCGCACTCGAAGCTGCCAGGCTCCGCCTCAGACCTATTCTGATGACCTCCCTAGCCTTTATAGCAGGAATGCTGCCATTACTGTTTGCAAAAGGAGCTACAGAACAAGGAAATGTGGCCATCGCCTCCGGCGCCATCGGCGGAATGTTGTTCGGCGTCGTATTAGGAGTGTTCATCACTCCCGTGCTATTCATCATCTTTCAGGCACTACAGGAAAAAATATTCGGTAATAAACATAGACTACCCGCATTGGCAATAGCAAAATTGTGATAAGACCAAATACCTCCTGTGCTGACATTGTCAGCACAGGAAGTATTATTATTTGCGCCCGGGAAGCCTGGCGCCCCTGGTAAGATCCCATTGCTGATGATAGGTCTTTCCCGACAAAGCCGTCACCCATATCAACCCCAACTCCTGCCGCGTATCTTTGATAAGCGGCAATATCGCATTACCCCAGTCACGTATCGGGTCCTGCAACTTCCACCAGCCAGTCGCATGATGGCCGTCCATCCCATCCTCATCAGCCGGATAACCGATCTGAAATGCACAGGCAGTAGGCGCAAAACGATTCGCCCACGCAGCAAATCCCGCATTGAGGTCAGTAATAGCGCCTTCCGACGCATCATTGATAAATAACAAATCTCCCTTTCCACGATATTGAGGGGGCATATATTCCGCCTGGTAGTGACGGAGAAATAAACGATAGGAGGGATGATGGACTTTTATTTTCTCATCCCAGGACTGCGCCATAGAATCCGTCGCCTTCCCCAAATATTCAAGGTCTATACCCATACCAACGATACAGGGATGATGTTTGAACTTACCCAGCCATTGGTCGATCATACCTGGTATATCGCTGGCCACCCGCCCCTTACCGGCATGTGCCTTAAAAGGAAAGATTTCCAGGAACACCGCAACGCCAAGACTGTCCATATGCCGGAGATAATTGTCATGATCCCGTTCGGAAAGCCCGGCATAAGATGGCGTCAGCTGCGTCAGATCCCCCACCGCCCAGGTAGCCCAGGGCCGGGATGCCGGAAAACGATTCTGCACATTAAATATCACCTGCGCCAGCGCACCTTGACCTGGTAAGGTGATAAACTGACCTATCTTGATATCCAATGCCGTAATACCATCACCGGCACTCTTACGCACAGGCTGCCACGCACCCGCCCACTTGTAATGCGCCGTCTGCGCATAAGTAGAGAAGGGATAACCTAAAAGAAAGACAAATGAAAAACAATAGAAAAGCAAATAGGGGAGGGATCGCATACAGGGAAGATTAAATGAACGATAATAGACAATATACCCTTTTTATGCCTTATTACCTACCATAGCAATAACAGCGCTATCGCTGCTCCCATCCCCAACACACCACCGATCACACTGGCCACCGCATCCATTACATCATAATGCCCCATACCAGTGATCAGCGAAAACAACTCAAAGCCATAACTGATAGCTATAACAACTCCCAGCGCAGCAAGTGTAGCCGTCAGCGGTGCTAAGGGGAATAGATACCATGATATACCCTGTAATACAGCTCCCATAACGATGCCTACATAAAAATGTTTCCACTTATCCGGCGCGATCTTTTTAAACATATTCATCATGACTATTATACTAAAGATGTATTCGCTTTCTTATTACCACTTACATAAGGATTCCCCTTTATCGCAAAACGGTACGGCAACAACGCATCGGCGCCCGCGTAATCCACGCCTATCCGCGCCGTAGTAGCAATATCCTTGGCGGTCACCACATAACCGTCATCCGCAATATACAGCTCCTCCCCAAGAAGACTTACACCCGTATGGCCCGTAGCAATGCCAAGCGCCTTGGATACATTCCCGGGACCACGGCCCAGCGAATGATCCGCTACCGGCTTACGGCTACGTTGTAACATCAGCGGAATACCCGCTACCGGCGCAATCCCCCGCACCAGTATCGCATGAGGTGTGCCCGCTTCATTCGTGACAATGTTAAATAAGTGATGTATACCATAACACAGGTACACATACGCATGCCCCGCAGCAGCATACATGATAGCCGTACGGGCTGTATGCCTGCCACCATACGCATGACTGGCCTTGTCCCCCACACCCGCATAGGCCTCCACCTCCACAATACGACCCGCAGTAAACTGCCCGTCAAACCGGCTCACCACCACCTTACCTAGCAACTCCCGCGCTATCTGTAATACATCCGCCCGGTTATAAAAATCATATGTTAGTTTTTCCATAAACGATCAGCTGCTTATATCGGCAAATACCTGTTTTAAACACAATACGGACTGCTCCAGCTGCTCCTCCGTAAATCCTGTAAACCCCAGCAACAACCCCGGCCGCTGCGGAAACTGTACAACAAACTCCGTCACCGGAAATACAATCAGTCGCCGCGCCGCCGCAGCCCGCACCACCACCATATCCGGGATATCACGCAATAACCACACCACCAGGTGCATACCCGCATCCGCCGCCGCAATCGTTACCTCATGCGATAAATGTTGCTGCAGCAACCGGATCAGCGTATCCTGCTGCTTTTTATATAATACCCGCATCCGGCGCATATGCCGCTCAAAATGCCCTCCCGTAATAAAAGTAGATAATACCCGCTGCTCGATCAACGGACTATGACGGTCCGCCACAGCCTTCGCAATCTTAAAATGCCGGGCTACCTCCTGCGTAGGCAACACCAGGTAAGCCAGCCGCAATGCCGGAAACAATACCTTACTGAAAGTCCCCACATAGATCACATTACCGTTTGTGTCCAAACCCTGTAACGCCGGGATCGGCCGCCCGTTATAACGGAACTCACTGTCGTAATCATCCTCTATGATCCACATCCGGTTAGTCGATGCCCATTGTAATAATCGCAACCGCTCACTCAAGGGTATAGTACCCCCCAACGGATATTGATGCGAGGGAGTTACATACGCCAGCTTCGCATTCGGATAACGCGTACTGGCATACGTAATGTCAATACCCTGCGTAGTCACCGGCACCGGACATAATTTCGCTCCTCGCTGCATAATAGCCGTCTTCACCGCATTATATCCGGGATCTTCCATCCAACACTCATCGCCTGGCGACAACAACACCTGCATCGCCAACTGCAACGCCTGCCTCGATCCGTTCACGATCACAATCTGCTCGGCCGTACAACGGATAGACCGGTTGATACGCAGATAATCCACCAGCGCCTCCCGCAACGGCAGATACCCCTGGGCATCATTATACCCCAGGTGCAACAACTGGATATCCCGGTACGTAGCTGAGCTGATCTTCGACCAGGTAGCAAACGGAAAAGCATCCAGAGAGGGTACACATAACTGGAATGGCAGAAACGTCTCTGTCTCACTGTCCCGCTCCATTACATCCCCCGGCAACCAATACGCTGTCCTGATCTCAGGCGGAGGCAACACCTGCGCCGGTAACACCTCCTCCTCACCCACCTCAGCCGCCGGACGTTTAGGCAGCTCCGGTAGCTGCTTACAAACATACGTCCCATCACCAGCCCGCCCCTCCAGGAACCCCTCCAGCAACAACTGATCAAAAGCCTGCATCACACAGTTCCGGGATACCGACAATTCCTCCGCCCATGTCCGCGTCGATGGCATCCGCTCACCTTGCTTCAACATCCCACTGAAAATACTGTTCCGGATACCCTCGTACAACTGCCGGTACAAAGGCGCCGGCAACGTACGATCCAGTGAAATAAAAGGTAATGGTATCTCCGGTGATATCTTGCTCATATCTATAATGGTACCATTAATATTTGTAAAAATGGCTCTTTTTATAGAGCCAATATACGACTAATTTTGTCGGGTCAACCGTAATATGTGAACCAAAAATCAGGAGGACCAACATGAAAATAGCCTACATCTGCTACGAAATACAGGAACGTTATGTGGTAGAATCCATCCCCGATGAAGATAGCCGCCTCTTAACTTTCCTCCAGGAAAAAGGATTGGATATCACCCGGGAAATATGGACAGATACCAACGTAACCTGGACCAGTTACGACCTGGTCTTGCTCAAATCCCCCTGGGACTATTTCGATCGCATCCAAGAATTCTATGCCTGGCTGAAACAACTGAAAGATGCCGGTATAACCATGCTCAATACCTATGATACCGTTAAATGGAATAGCGATAAACACTACCTCAGTGATATGATAACCGCAGGTTTCCCCGTTATTCCCTCCCAATACCTGGAACAGGGAACCCAACCTGATCTGGCGGGATTTTTTGACGCATTCAATACCGACAAATTGATCGTTAAACCCTGCATCAGCGGTGGTGCTAAAAATACCATCGTCATTACCCGGGATAAAATAGCAACCCAATCCTCACATGTAACCGAACTGCTGCAAACAGAGGCTTTCATGGTGCAACCTTTTATTAAGGAGATCAAAGAAGGGGAGTGGTCACTGCTATTCTTTAACGGATCATTCAGTCACGCGGTACTGAAAGTTCCCAAACCGGAAGACTTCCGTGTACAGCATTACCATGGCGGTATAGTAGAAGCACGGGTACCTGACACCTCGTTGGTAGCAGCCGCCCGCGCTTTCCTCACCCGCTTTGCACCAGACAGCCTCTACGCTCGCGTAGATGGTATCGTGATCAATGACCAATTTACCTTGATGGAACTGGAACTCATCGAGCCACTGCTATTCCTCGATAGCGATCCGTCCAGCTACGAACGCTACTATCAGGCATTGGTACATCGCTGCGGACAACTACAACAGCCCAAACAATTACATACGATAGAATAAGTATACATCGGGGTCGGTCAGGAAACCATGCTAATACCTGGGCCGGCCCCTTCCTTTTCCGCTATCACAAGTCCACCTCTCGCTTAATTCTCCTATAACATTCCTATACCTCCGGTCCACCTCTCGCTTAATTCTCCTATAACATTCCTATATCCTAGGTCCCCTTTCGGGGAATAAAAAACGCCGGTCAGAAAGACCGGCGCTGAATTAAACATCCCTAGAACTTAGAGGATATACTAACGGTTTAATGGTTGCTGATGTAAAACGCCATCTATCACCCACCAATGATACGATTGACCTCCCTGGGCACGCCGCATGTCAAATCCTTTTACCGGAAATCGGCCATTCCCTTGCTCACTCCCGGCGATCTCATATACCTGCAAGGCGCCCTGCTGACGATCCCAGGTCAATGGCTGACCCGGCGTACACTTTTCCGGCCCGGCTCCACGGGAAGAAGCAATGAAATAAGCCTTGCTTAATCCGATAACAGTGCCGATACCTTGGTCGTCAATGCAGACAGCTGTACGCTCATCCACTGCGATGCCCTTGGGATACAAGCCCCAGTCATGAACGATCCTGCTCATAAAGGCCACATGCCGACCTTCCCGCTTACGTGCCAGGTAATGTTGATCCGTGATAACACCTTGCAAATAAGGAGCTTGTAAAAAATCGTTGTTATACACCTTTACCAACGGATAAAAAGGATTAGCCAGCGCTTCATCAGAAACAGCACTGCCGTCTTCTCCACTGTAATACAAGCTGCCCAATATCGCACAACCGGCACTCGTGCCTCCCACCGGTGCCTTCTTCACCTTCAGCAGGTAGTTGATGGCCGCCGCTGTCTTCGTACCCCTCCAATAACGCATGTAGTTGGACTGGTCACCGCCGGCAATAAACAACATCTCCGCATTCCGGATCGTATTCGCTACCGTGTCATTATCCGCTAGCTCCCGGCTATTGATATTTAAAGTTTCTACCGAATTGATTCCCCCCAGGCTATCTATATAAGCGTTGTACACATCATAGTTGGTAGCCCGTATCACGACTACATCTCCACCACCGCTGCGCGCTATCAACCACTTGAAAATAGCATCCACCTGGTCGCCGCCACCGATAAGCGCCACTCCTCCCTTTACAGGTGTTTTCACATCCGCAGGATCACCGAGCAATCCCAAAGAAGCCGGCCGCCGCTCCTCTTTAACCTCCCGCGCCACTGGCGAGAAAAATACAGCTGCCATACTGGCTAATAGCCCTAAAGTTATTCCGTTTAACATCTCTCTGTCGATTTATACAACTTAATAATGTGGATTCTGTATCATGTGTTTATTAGCCCTTATCTCCGCATCCGGTATAGGATACACATATTGCGCATCCGTCGGGTTCAGCAGCTTGGCGCCGATAGCATTCGCCGCATCATCGGCATCCCGGGTTATCGGCAGGTTCCGACGCCGCAGATCAAAAAAACGATGCCCCTCAAAAGCCAGCTCCTTAAATCGCTCTTCGTAAATAGCCGTGATCAACGCATCCTTACCGCTGAAAGTCTGGTTAGTGTAACCAGTGATACGCGCCGCCCGTAAAGTATTTAAGGCCGTCGCTCCCGCATCTGTTCTGCCTTGCTCGGCCAACGCCTCCGCCAGTATCAGGTACATCTCTCCCGTACGGAAAGGGATCATATCCGCCAGGTTAGGCGTCACATTCATATTACCCTGGTATTTGCTTACTATAAAAGGTGCCTTGTAAGGCGCTCCTTCATCCCGCCGCTTGATATAAGCCGCAAATCGAACATCGTTCGCCTCATCCAGCGTACGGATCAACTCAAAAGAAGGTGCATACAACAGTATCTGACGGGTATCATAATAGATGCTCCCTGCCAGCCCATCCCCATCCTGCGCCTGCTCATCACCTGGCTCCGCCAGGATACGCCAGAATACCTCCGCATCATTCCGCCGCTGACTACGTGCCCACATCGCCTTAAAATCTGCCGGACTAGCCAATGGCAACTGATCGATCGCTGCTTGTGCATACGTCGCCGCCTGTACCCAGTCCTTCGCATACAAGGCCGTCCTCGCCTGTATCGCACTCACCGCCGGCAATGTCAGCTTCGAACGGTCCTGCAAAGATGCCGGCAATAACGTCTTCGCCTGCTCCAGGTCCGCATGGATCATCCGGATCACCGTCCCGAAATCATTCCGCTCCGGATAACTCAACACAGAGGCAGTCATATATGGAATACCCATCGCACCGGCCTCATATTTCTCCGCAAACTGACGCAACAACTCCAGGTGACAATAAGCTCGCAATGCCAGCAACTCCCCCTTATATTGTTTACGTAATGGCTCCTTACCCGCCGGCACCGTAATCTGGTCCGCCGCCGCCAACACACGGTTCAATCGGTCGATAGTAACATACAAATAGCGCCACGCATCCGTAATAGTAGTACTGCTGGGATCATACTGCCAGCGAAAACTAGCCACATACTTCCCGGTAGAATTATCATCGGGAAGCATACACTCGTCCGACGTCAACGACACATTCCGGATCGTATTATTAGTAAGCGATGCATATGCACCGGTCAACCCGGCATTCAGATCCTCTATCGTCCGGTAAGCCTTACCGGCATCTATCGTATCGGTAGGAGAGAGGCCCAGTTTCTTGTTGCAACTGCCCAAACCTAATGCCAGCAAAGGCAGACAGATCATCAGTTTATTCAAAATATATCTGGAGGTCATATTGTACTGTTTAATTGCTTGCCAGCGTTAAAAATTAATGTTCAATCCTGCTGTATACGTCCGCGCACTGGGATAGTCAAACATGGCTTCCCCATTATCATCCTCAGGGTCGAAACCCTTCCACTTCGTCCATGTCAGTAGGTTCTGCGCCTGTACAAATACATGTATCCCCTTCACATATTTTAACTTGCTGAGCAACACCGCCGGCACATTATACCCCAGGTTCACATTACGTAACCGGATATAAGATGCATCCTGTATATCCCGGGAAGAAAAACTCCGCCTGGCACTGAACTTCGGCAAAATGGCATTATCACCAGGCTGCTTCCACCGGTCGTACAACATCCGCGTAGATTGATTGCTGCTGTAAAAGCTGGGATTCTCATTGTAGTAATCCTCGTTGTTATAACGGTAGGTCTTGGCAGCAAAAGAGAAAAGTGCATTCAGGTAAATACCTTTCCAGTTCACACCCGTACTGAAACCGCCGGTCAATGGCGGAATGTAAGTGCCAAATTCCGCCACACTCAACGCAGAGAAATTATAATTAGTCGTCTTTTTACCGTCGCGGGTATAATACAGGGGATCTCCCGTCGCAGGATCTACACCCGCCCACTTAGGAGCATAGTGCGTACCATAAGGCATGCCCACACGCACAATACCTGTCGTACCTTGCTCAAACTCACCTGCCGTACCCAGGTCCGTGATCGTATTCTTATTATACGCGAAATTCAACCCGGCATTCCAGGTGAAGTTTTTATGCTTGATCAGATCCCCTTGTATATCCACCTCTATACCACGGTTACGCATACTACCCGTATTCAGTAACTGAGAAGTGAATCCAGATGTCAGCGATAAAGGCTGCTCCAGAAACAGGTTAGTGGTCTGCTTATTATAGATATCCGCGATCAGCCGCAACCTGCTGTTAAGCACCGCCAGGTCAAAACCGGCATTGAATTCCTTGGCATATTCCCAGTCGTAAGCATCATAACCAGGTTTGATAGGTCGGATACCACTCACCCCACTATAAGAGGTCAGCCCGAAAGTCGCCGAATAACCAAAGGCAGCATCAAAAGGACTGGCAGTAGTACCATAACTCACACGGAAACGCAGGTCATTGATCCCTTTCACATTAGCCAGGAAAGATTCCTGCTTCGCCTCCCAGCTCAAACCCACAGAATAAAAGCCATGCCAGCGGTTAGTCGCCGGTACAGTAGATGATCCATCCCGGCGATAGCTGGCATTCAACGTATACCGGTTCATAAAGGTATAGCGTCCTACCGCTATCCAGGAAGCCAACCCGCGTTGCTCACGGCGGCCACCCAACGTAGGAATAAACCCGTTATCTGGCGATCCCGGTGTAACACCCGCCGGCGTCTCCGGCAACTTACCGTTGATGCCATATCCCTCATAATTAAAAGCACGCAATTGATTCGTATTGTATTCGTAAAAACCAGACACCTCTATATCATGCATATCGCCGATCTGTTTCGCATACGTCAATCCCGAAGTAGTGATAAGGCCAAAGTTCCGGTTCACACCTTCCCCGAATGCACCCTTTTGCCCGTTATCCACCCGGCCACCAGAATAAGAATCCGGATTGATATAACGTTGGTTCGTATTCTCCCTGAAGTCAATACCTACCCGCGTTTTTACAGTAAAACCAGTACCCAGACTATAGTTCAGCGATCCGCTCAGGATACCCTTGATCTGGTTGGTCTTGTTCGAAGTATTTTGCATCCCCTCCAACGCCACCGCACCTTCCTGGTCACCCCAGGCATTGTATTGACTGGCATTGTTAGGCAGTATCATCGTGCCGTCCGCAGCATATGGATATTCATAGGGCAATGCATACATCGTAGCCGCCAGTGGGTTGGCAATCTTACTGCTGCCCTCCCGCTCTATAAAGCTGGATGCCGCATAACCGAGCGACAGGTTCAGATTACCGGTCAGCCGGCCGGCATTGATATCCAGGTTGTTCTTCAGCGTCAACCGCTCCAGCCCCGAACGCATCACAATACCGTCCTGCTTGAAATAATTGAGAGAGGTATAAAACCGAACTTGCTCATTACCGCCGCTGGCACTCAGCTGCTGCTCCATAAAGCGACCCGTACGCAATAATAGATCACGCCAGTTCGCATTCACATGACCAATACTGTCCAGCATAAAATCATAACGTCGCTGCGTAGTCACAGGCAATGCAGCATACCCCGGGTTATCCTTCGAGTAGGCCCAACCTGGTCCTATAGTCCTGCCCGTTTCCTGCCCGATCTCCTTCTCGAACTGCAACCGCTCTTGCGTGTTCATCATCGTAGTACGCGAAGTAGTCATCTTCGAAAAACCATATTGCGACCGGTACTCCAACGCCAACTTACCCGCCGTACCCTTCTTGGTGGTGATCAACATCACCCCGTTAGATCCCCTCGAACCATACTGCGCCTTAGAGGACGCATCTTTTAAGATCGTCACACTCGCAATGTCCGCAGGATTGATCGCCTGCAGATAGTTCGGCTCTACCGGCACCCCGTCTAGGATATATAAAAGAGATGAATTACCGTTGATAGTACCCACGCCGCGTAATACCACCTTGGCGGCAGTACCAGGCTGTCCCGAACCAGACGACACATTCAGCCCCGCTACCCGTCCCTGCAACACCTGGTCCACCGTCGCCATCGGCACCTGGTTGATCTTGTCCGAACCTACCACCGCCGCCGCACTGGCCGAACGGTTACGGGTATAACTGGCATAACTGGTCACCGTCACACTGTTGAGCGTGCGCACATCCAGCTGCAACGATACATTGATCACCTGCCGCTTCTCAATAGCGATCTGCTGCTTTACATAACCCACCAGCGAAAACTCCAGCATAGTCGCCCCCGCAGGCAATGACAGATTATATCGCCCGTTACCGTCCGTCGTCGTACCCGCCTGGGTACCACTCACCCGGATAGTCACCCCGGGCAACGCCTCATTCTCCGCACCCGTCACCACACCACTGAGGGGCACCGCCTGCTGCACCGCCATCCCGTTGGCATGGATCACCACCAACCCGTCATCTTTCACCGTGTACGATAAGCCCGTACCCTGGAAAACCTGGTTCAGCACCTGCTCCAACGTAGCATCCGTAACAGAGATACTCACCTTGCGGTGCACCGGCAACGTCTCATTGTGAAAAACAAATCGGTAATTACTTTGCTGCTCTACCGCCTTCAACACCTGGCGTAAACTACCTTCCCGCAGCTGCAATCGCAGCTTCTCCTGCGCAAAGCTCTTGCCGTAGCCTGGCAGACAGGTAAGTAAGATCAGTAATAAGGATAATTTCATGGCAAGCAGCCGCAGGCTGATGTAATGGCCCCCAGGTATAGGCGCCTTGAAAACTGTTGTGTGCTTCATTCTTTTGGTTGAGTACTGTTTCTGATACTATATAGAAGGCATGTCAGCTCTATAGTTAGCTGTTAGACAATAGCTACTGACGTATGGTAATGATGTTGTCCTTTACGCTGAATTGGAAAGGATAGGAGAGTTGCAGCGCTTCCAGCACGCTTAATACATTCTCGCTCTCAAAAATGCCCGAATAACGATACTGCTTTACACGATCATCCGCAAACCGAACCGTGATACCATACCACTGCTCCAGCTTCTGCGCGATCTCCTCCAGTGGCTCATTCTCGATCTCCAGCCGCTTGTGCAGCCATTGCAACTCCACCGGCACCGCCGCCCGCTGCTCACTCAATGGCAATACCTTCACCGGCCCCCCTACCTGCTGCCCACTGTCGGCAATAACCGCATCCTTCGATATCACCAGCTTTTGATGAGGCGCCAGTATAATGTTATCCCCCGAACGTCCCGCCAACCGGATCGCTACCTTCCCCCTGAATAATGCTGCCGCATTATAACTACTGTCAGCATAGGCACTCACATTAAATGCCGTACCCAATACCGTAATGTCAAATGATTCCGTATGTACTAGAAAGGGACGTTGATCGTCCTGATGTACATCAAAAAATGCCTCCCCCTTTAAAGTGATCTCCCGGGATGATTGATTAAAAGATTCGTTCAACTGTATAGAACTATGCGCCCGTAACGTAATAACACTCCCGTCAGGCAACACAAAGGTCTGCCTCGGCGTATGGCTGGTCTTGTAGATAACAGGAAAAACCGTCGTAACGGCAGAGGGAGAAATAGGACGAAACCAAAGCCAGGTGCCCAGCAGTACTACGGCGATCGCTGCCGCCCCGGCAAAATACCTGAATATAGGCCGATGATAAAAACGTGTGACAGTTACCAAGGATCGCCGCTCAGGCAACGACAACTGCGCTTGCAAAAAGCCCGATTGTCGAACCCCTTCTCTCAGTTTTTTTAACTCCTGCAGCCGGTTGCCTTGGTGGCCGCTCAGCATAGCCACCAGGCGCCTGGCTTCTTGTATTTCCCCCCGTTGCTCAGGATGCTCAGATATCCATCGCTCCCAAAAAATAATATCAGTAGTACGACTCCCCAGACAATAAGCCTGGAAACCCTCATCACACACAAAATCTTCTATGTCGTAATCTCTTATATCCATAGACAAGTCATCCTGCCCTTTTTATACTGACAGAAGAAAACAAACTTTTTCCTAAGAAATACCGGGATTTTTTAATAATTTTTTTAACACCTTGATCGCATCGTAAATGGTGTTATACGCAGTCTTGATACTTTGGGATGTCTGCTGCGCAATCTGCTCATAACTAAGACCTTCGAAAAATTTAAGCTGTATCAGCTCCCGCTGACGGGGTGTAAGCTGTGCCATCGCCCCATGCAACCGCCGCTTTACCTCCTCATCCTGCTGCACACTAATAATAATCTCCTCATAAGATAACTCACTGGGAGCAACCCCATCCGAATACCGGTGTATCGCATCATCCATCTTCGACCGGTAAGCCTGCTCATCAAACAACTGATGCCGCAAAGCCGTAAACAAATACGCCCGCACCTGCACCACCGCCGACAACCGCTGCCGCTTCTCCCACAACTGCAAAAACAACTGGTTGATACAGTCCTTTACCATCTCATCATCACCACACAACTGCAACCCGAATCGCATCAAATGGAAATAGGTATTACTATGCAAAGCAAACAAGGCCTGCTCATCTCCCTGACGGATATGCTCCCAATGAACCCTGTTTTCTTCCTCGATGGACATACGCCCTAAATTATATAATCTCACCGGATTTCACAATTTACCGGCAAGTCCCTCCCCAAACTCCCAATACCGGTAGCACCCGCCACCGGTATCAGAGCAACCAAACAATAATAAAAAGGACCGGAACATCGCCAACACAGAAAACAGGCCAATGGACGAAAAATAAGCACAGGGAGATAAATAGTGACAGATCCATTAAGCAATTGGCATCTTATAACTAATGTAATAGCAGATAACAACCCCGCCAAAAACAGTTTACCAACGGTACCATATTGTTTACGATCGCTTCCGGCAGATGCAATCCGCCCCGCAATAGGGAATATCACTCATATAAGCCTTGAAATCCAACGTGTTGAAAAGCAACTGCCGCCCCAGCGATTGCATCTTGTCCGATCGGTTCGCAAAGAAAAAAAGGATATCCTTCAATACCAGGTTCGCTAATATGTTGATATTGAAAGAAACAGAAGGGTGCGTCGTATACTTCTCATACAACTTCTCATGATGTTCAAAACCTTTCTCCCCCCCATAGGTATGCTTTAACTGGCGATTGATGCCTTGCTCACAACTCGTCATCCCCGGCAGGATAAATGGCCCCACCTTCAAATACTCATAAGCATAGGCCATACTCACAAAAGGGATACCATATCGTACACACACATCATTCAGATGCAGCCGGAAAGAAAGCTGCGGATCCGCCGCCTTGATCACCAACGCCGGCAATACATCGCTCACCAGCGAATCTATCCCCTCATAAGTCGTCGTAACCTTCACCCGGGTCCGTATCGCCTTGTCAAAATTCGTCCCGATGATCTCCTTCAATGCATCTACCTTCCGCTGCCCTATATTCTCCGTCCTATACACCATCGTCCGCTCCACATCAGAAAAAGAAACCTTGTCATCATCCACAACCGTAATGTTCTTAAACCCGAATTGCGACAGCAGATATACAATACTGGCCCCACCGGCGCCCGCCCCAAATACCAATATAGGTTTGGCAAATACCTGCTCATTGTAAGGCATGCCGATGTAGTCAAAGAATAATAAATTACTGGTGCTCGCCGGCAGATCCGTAATCTCTATCATCCCCTTCTCCGCCAACTGCCGGTAAGAATCCGTCGCATCAATCTCATTCTCCGCCACCCCATTCCCTTGTATCAAACGGTCTATCTCCGATGTAATAGCCGGCGTAGCCAGGGGGGGGGGGGGGGGGGGGGGGGGGGGGGGGGGGGGGGGGGGGGGGGGGAATGGGGGAGAATAGAAGTGGGCCTATAGGGGGGTAAAATAATATTGGGTGTTTATGGGGGGGTGTGGGGGGAGGGGAAGTGATTTGTTTGTTGGGGGGAAAGTGGAATTGTATTGTAGGGTAAGGTGGAATATATTGTTGTGGGAGTTGGAGAGATGGATGAGGTGGTTATAGGGGGGGGGTTATAGTGGGATAAGAGAAAGGTATGTGGTGTGTGTGTGGGGGAGATATGGTGTTAAGTATGTAATGAAAGATATGTGAAATGGTTGGAATTATTTAAATGAGATGTTGTTGGGGGGGGGTGATTTATTTGTTGGGGAGTGTATGAAGGGGTGAAGGGGTAAGGTGGGGAGAGAAGTTTGATGTATAAAAAAATGATTATAAGGGGGGGTGGTAGGGAATGTTAGGGGTTTTTGGGGTGGGGGATAAGGTTAGAAGGAGGGTGTTGAGTTTGGTTATGGTGATGGAGGTATAGTTGGGTTTGAATAAAAATATTGTAATTTTTTAATGGGATGATTAGGGGTTAGGTAGGGGGGGGGTTAGGGTAATAGTTGGATGTTGTGAATAAAAAGGAGTGGTTTGTGTTAAGAAAGAGGATGTGTAATGAGGGGGGTTAAGAATATTGAAGAATGGGTAAGAGAAAATGAGGGGGGAAGGTTGGAAAGAATTAGATTTAGGTATGAGTGATGGATATTAAGATTAGGGAGATTAAAGGAGAGTGTGGGGAATAGATTTTTAGTGAAGGTGGGTTGGAATGGGGTAGAGGTGGAAGTGTAAATTGTATGTTGAAAGTAAGGAGTGTATATTGAAAGGAGATGTATATTTGTAAATATGGTGGGAAAGGTAAGAAGAATGATTAAAGGGGAGTTGTAATGGAGAGTAATTGGGAGATAATATTTGGGAAATGATATAGTGAATTGGAATAAGGAGATGATTGAGATTGTAGTTGGATTAATAGATAGGTTGAGATTAGAGAATAGGATGTGTTGGTAGATAATTTTTGGGGGGAGTGAGTAAGGAGGATTTTAGTGAATGAGGAAGGATGAGTTGTGGATGTGGAGAAGGGGTGATGGGGGTTTTTTTGTAATGAGATGGAGAGGAAAAAGTGTGAAGAGGGGTTATGCAAGGGATGTTGAGGCATAGTTGAATATAAAGTGCGGATTCATCAACGCATTCAATGCCTTATACTCCGATCGCATGAACTTGATCTCCGTCGCATGCGCCCGCTCCCGCTTACGTATCAAATAGCGGATACGGTAACGTACCCCCACCCACACCAGCGAAATCACCACCGCCGCCACCGCAGTAATAAACCACCACGATGCCCAGAACGGCTTCGCAATCGACAACAACAATACCGCCGGCACACTATAATCACTCGATAAGCTCTTACCCCTTATCTTGATCTGGTAATCCCCATAACCGGGCGACAACAGGTTAATCTCTTCCCCCTTTACCAACTGCCAGTCATCATGCTCATCCCTGGAGATACTATACTCATACCGCACATCCTTACTACTGAGCGATAACGCAGAAAAGCCAATACTGATGTTCCGCCGCTCCTCATAAGGGATCAACATCCGCCCCGGCAAAGTATTGTAAATACTATCCGTCGTCTTGATATAGGTAAAGACCGGCGCAGGAGGAGCCGGCCGTTGCAACAACCCCGCAATCCCCACAGCCGTCACCGCCCCTCCCTTGAAAAAATAACATTGCTCCCCGTCAGCCGTAATATATTCCGCCTGCGTAGGGATATAAGGGTCCTCTACTGCAGCAATATCATAAGCCGGCGTATCCGGCGATGGCCGTAACGTAACAATACGGTACTGCTTGTTACTGCTGAATAACATATGGGACGGATCCAGCCGGTAACCCCGGTTCCAAATACAGTCATGATCCAGCACCGTATCCGCCCGCATCTGCCCGTTAATATTATTACAGATGATCAACTTGTTATCATGTGTAATGCCAATCAGGTAACTCCCCGAAATATAGAACCGCTTAAATGTCATACCGGCAAACTGCCGCTGCTGCACCGCCTTCCCGTTACTGATCTTAAAAATGCTCTTACGCGTACTATACCAGATAGCATCCGATGCGTCCTCCGCCATAGAAATGATCCGATCATTACCTTGGTTGATATCACTGCCCTCAAAATAAGTCTCCCCACCTGCCAATGCCCGCGCCCGGTCAATAAAAATGATCTTATGCCCCGTCTGCATCAACGATATCCGCCGGGGAGAAAAAAAGATAGACTTAATACTGCTCCCTTCCGTCTTCACATCCGAATTCCGCACATCCGCCTCATCCGTTAATATCTTGTTACGCCGGATCCTCGGATGCACCGCATGTAACTGATCCAGTATAAAATGATCCTTACCATAAAAACTATGATACTCCCCGTTCTCTTCCAGAAAGCCAGGTTCCATAATTATCTTGAACTGTTTACCCCGGTACCGGGAATAATCAAAAAGATTGCTGACCACCCCATCCTGGTACCGGTACAGGTTGTTATTGGCAGTGGTAAAGAATAAAGTACCCTCGTCCGTAAATGCAAATTTGATATCCCCCTCGTATACATTCTTGATAGTCTTCGTCTGCAAAAAATCTTTACCAAACGTATACACACCGTTGGTAAGCGTACTCACCCAATAGTTGCCTGCCGGGTCCTGTGTCACCCCCGTAATCTTACAGTCCTGCAGTATATGCTGTATGCCATTGATCACCAACCCCTGATCATGCGTGCCGGCAAATGTATTGTGCTGATCATAATACAGGTTCTTAATAGCCGTCCACTTAGGACTGTCCACCGCCGTCAATGCCAGCAAAGGCCGGCCCTCCAGTGTATAAATACCGGTCGGAGCCGACAGGTAACCAGTCCGCTCACTCCTCACATAAGATAATGGCCCCTCAACAGACAAAGGCGTCACCACCAGCCGGCGGTAGTTACTGTCTATCCTGATCCGCTGCCCGTTTCTGATCAGCTCATACTGATTCACGCCCAGCTTCCGTACATGGATGAACGAAACACTGTCACCCGCCACAGCAGGAGGGGAGAAGCGCTGACAATGCATACCGTCCACATTCATGAAAGTACCCAGCTCCGGAAACGCAATCGTCATACTGCCGTCCTGCTCCACCGCCAGCCGCGGAATACCTTGCAACTTCGCCGCCCACTCCAGCATCGGCGTATTTTTAGCAGTATGAAACACCCCGTTCTCATAATAACAAACACCTCCCGTATACGTACAGATCCATAGCCGCCCGTACCTATCCTCCTGGATAAATAATATCTCGTTGTCAGGTAAACCGTCAAAAGTAGTCAGCGTCTCAAAGCGGATACCGTTGTACCGCGAAATACCCTTGTCAGTACCAAACCATAAATAGCCGGCATGATCCCGGAGCAACGAATACACTATATTAGCGGGCAAACCCGTCTCCGTACTATAATGAAGAATAGTAAAATCCTGCCCCCTAACAGGCCCCGTGGAAGTAAGCCCCAGCAGACATAGGATAAGGATGTGCCAGTATCTACGCAACAGAAAACTCATTGTTCTTAAGATATGTCATCAACGCCGCATATCGCCGCCTGCCCACCGGCAACTTCGTATCACCAACCATCACCTGCGGATTATCCTCCCTAATGATCTGCCGCACATACATACAGTTCACCAGGTAAGATTTGTGAATACGGAAAAACAACTCCGGCGGCAATAACTCCTCATATTCAGCAATCGAATGACTCAAGATAATATCCTTCACCACATTCCCCTTCTGGAAATATATCCGCGAATAACTACCATTGGCAGCCACATAGATCAGGTGCTTAAAATCTACGATCTCTATACAGTTGTTATCTTTTAAAGTGATCTGCTGCGGCTTCGCCTTCCCATTGATCTGCTTAGATAACTTACCATACGTATTATCCACATCCCAGTGCAAGTGTTTGTAACGCAACTTTTCCTCCACCTTCCGCACCGCATTCACCAACTCCGGAATGTCAATCGGCTTTAATAAATAATCTACCGCATTCAGTTTGAACGCCTTGATAGCGTACTCGTCATAAGCCGTCACAAACACGATCTCAAAAGAAAAAGGATAGATCCGCTCCAGAAAACCAAAAGCATTCTCCCCGGGCATCTCAATATCAAGAAATAACGCGTCCGGCTGTAAAAGAGTGATCTGCTGCACCGCTTCCTCCGTAGTATGAGCAATACCAGCAATGTGAATATCAGGATCCACATACGTATATAATAGGTTCTTCAGGTTCTTGCAGGCCTCCTTCTCATCATCGACAATTAGAAAGCTGACCTTCTTGTCAGTTACATAGGACATCAGATCTGCGGGGATTTTTTTATGGTAAAATGGGTTCTTTTTTCCTCATTGGTTGATAAGCGCTAGCACATCTTCCGGCACCAGCATGCAGCTACAGCAAGTTAACAAATAAATGCGGATACTCGCTCCCATAGGGATATAATGCTGGTATGCGTATAATAGGAATGTCTAAATAATATAATAATCAACACTTTAAGTGTTTTGTAGACGTTTGCTAACACCCCCAGTAGATGGTTTGTAGATGCGTGTTTTATGGGCAGGTACACCCTCCCCGATATCTTTGCCTCCTATTCACTCACTCTCAAAAACCTCGTATAATGAACAACAAAACATTAGCTATCATCGCCTACCTCACCATCATCGGCTGGATTATCGCATACTTCCAATTCAAAGATAAACCCGGGCGTAACCCATTGGTAAGGTACCACCTCGAACAGGCACTGGGCGTATTTATCTTTGGAATACTCCTTAGCATCGCCATCACCATCATCGCCTACTTGGTCCCCGCTATCGCCGCTATCCTCTCCTTCGTTTCTTTCGTACCCCTGATCCTGATGATCTTCGGAATGATAGCTGCCGCTAACGAAGCCCGCAGCCCGGTCCCCGTCATCGGAAAACTCTTTGAACACAAATTTGGTTTTCTGGGCTAACTTCAGGTACGGTACAATAATTGATAATAATAGCGCCAGTAACAGAAAAACCAGGAATCAAAGGGAAAAACCACTCTTAATCAATTATCTCTATAAAATCTAAAGTCATGAGAATGAAAAAACATGCCCCATTGGTCGCTGTAGTGATGATCGCAGCATCACTGTTAGCATTGCCCGCATGTAAGAACAAAACTTCCGAAAACAAAGCCACCGCCGAGATCCAGGAGATCGTCGACAAAGCTCCCGGCATTAACGCCGGTACCGGTACCTTCCAGATCACCCCGCCGGCCAACTGGGAGAAAATAGATACCACCGTAGGCGGACTAAAAATCACCTACCTCTTCGAACCCCTCAAACCTGGTATGACTTTCCGTACCAACGTAGTAGTGGTTACCGAAGCTATGAATAGCAGCACCATGGACGAATACTTTAACCGTAACCGCCAGACCATGAGCCGCATGATGCAGGGCTTCAAGGAAAAAGGAGTCGGTAAAGAAGAGATCAACGGCCAGGAAGTCAACTGGATGGAATACTCTCACAACCCCTCCGACCAGGAAGTAGACGTAAAAGTATACGTCTTCGCTAAAAACAAGATCGCGTACGTGGTCACCTGCACCTCCCCAAAAGGAGAACAAGGCAAGTATGAAAAAGAATTTAAAGAGGCACTGACCTCCATGAAGATCTGATAAAAAGAACAGGTGCTGACAAATCACCGTCAGCACCTGCTCCGTAAAGCTGACAAACGAACGTCAGCACCGCTTGCGCAAAGCAGACAGACCACCGTCAGCAACTGCTCCGCAAATAAACTGTCATAACTTGTTGCCAGCTAAATTTATCAATATGGATATTCAAGCGTATAAAGAGAAATACCAGGAAGAAGGCGCGCCGGGATGGGACGCCATCGACGCCGCACTACTACCCATATACGGCGAACAACAACCCCTTACACATTGGGGCACCATCCTCAAACATATGTTGGGAGGAGAAGACCCCATCGATGGTATCAGCGTATATGCTTCCGAAGCAGGCGGCAGCCCACATTGGCATTTCATCACCTACGGATTCTCATCACTCTATTATGATGAAGAAAGCCTGGGCAAAGACTTCAGCAAGTTCGGCTTCGAACTCACCTTCCGCCTCAAACCACGTAATGGCTGGGAGGTAGAAACCGACTCCAAATGGGCCGTATCACTACTGCAAAATATCGCTAAGTACGTATTCTCCTCCGGCAACTGGTTCGAACCCTTTCACTGGATGCCCGCTAATGGACCCATCAAACTCAACGATGATACCCTCATCCACGGACTGATCTTTATCGTAGATCCACAACTGCCAGAAATAATGACACCACACGGAAGAGTCCAGTTCCTCCAATTGGTAGGTGTCACCGAAAAAGAAATAAATATGATACGTGATAAACAGATCGATGCCGCCACCATAATAGACCGGCTAAAACAAAATAACCCACTCCTTATTTGTGACCTCGATAGGCAAATAAGTGTCGTATAAAACCATGATCAATTGGAAAACCTATAACTACCGGACCCCAAAACCACCGGTGCCTGCCCTGCTTGCCGTAGGGCTGCTTTTCGCTGCCGGCGCCCTCTATCCGGGCCTTAGCGGCTGGGGCTTCGGCATCGCCGGACATCGGTTCCCAACCTGGGGCAACTACCTCTTCCTGAGCATATTTTTCCTGTTCGGACTACTAATGATCACCAACGCCCTCATCAGCAAAAGCAAATTCGTCGATAAAGTCCGCATCATCCGGATCGATGAACAGGATATCCAACTGCCAGAAGGCATCGGCGAAGAGGTCGTCCTCCTCCGATGGAAAGATATCAGCAAAACCCAAATGACAGTATACAACAAAATGCGCTCCCTCCTCATCTCCCACCACGAAGGAAAAATCAGACTACAGGAAATTGCTTTCGAATCCCCCGCTCATTTCGAAGATTTTCTTTTTAACTTTCAGCAATTCCAGCAATTGTCACCGAAATGAAGTTACCCATCGTAGTACATCGTAGCCATAATTTGTTATACAGCGCCCTCGCTATCACCGCCCTCGTCCCCCTGCTGATCACCATATTATGGACCACCATACTACACCACTCACTACCTGCCGCCATACTGATAGGACTCCTTTTTCTGCTTGGTACAATAATAGTTCTGCTACCACTCAATTTTCGCTACTACTGGCAAACCCCTTCCAGGATCGAACTATCAGAACATACCCTCTTCTTCATGAAAGGAAACCGGCACGGACAAATATCCCTGTCCCAGGTCACAGAAGTCGTCTATTACCCCGGTACAGTAAACCTCAGTACAATATCCCTGTTTAATGTGTTCCGGCTATATAATTATTGCACATTTCATATGTATAATGGGGCAAAATATGGCTTTAGCCTCGTCGGTATAAACCGGGAAGACCGTAACAAACTACTCGATGCATTACTAAATACCTGCATCCGCCAGAAAATTCCCTTCCGGGACGTGTAAAAAACAATCAATCCACCACCTCAATATGAGAAGACCTGCTGAAACTCTCCTCCAGCGAAATCAATGTCTCCGTACGCTCTATACCTTCAATATGCTGCAACTTATCCTGCAGAATATTCCGTAACTCCGTAATATCCTTACATACGATCTCCGCAAACATACTGTAACTACCTGTCGTATAGTTCAATCGCACGATCTCCGGTATCTTACGCAGCTTCTTCGCAACATGCTCAAATAAACTGCTCTTCTCTAAATAAATACCAATAAAGGCATTTACATCATAACCCAGCATTTTGAGGTCTACATGCAACTTAGTACCAATAACAATACCCAGCTCATGCAATTTTTTAATACGAACGTGAATGGTCCCGGCAGATACAAATAACTTTTTACCCAATTCGGCATAGGAGATTTCGGCGTTTTCAGACATGGTGGCAATGATCTGACGGTCTAATTTGTCAATGTTCAAATTTTTGGTCATTATTTGGCCGTGTTTTGGTGTTTGTTCAAAAATAGGTAATATTTTTGAATGAAATCAAATTATTATAGGGTCGCTGCACATATTTAACTCGCTCAATGAGCGCAAATTAGGAAGAACAAATAAAATAAACTCGGCCTGAAGTACAACTGCATAAAAAAACCGGGCACCAATAGAAACTGGCAGCCCGGTGCTATATATGTTGATAGTGGTAAAATTAGTTGGTAGCATAACCACCCCTTGCCGCCACCTTCTTGCGAAAATGTTTCCGGCAAAAAATAAATAGCCTGATTACAAGGAGTGTGATAAGCATACTATTAGCGTTAAGAGATCGTAGGTTTAGGTCAGCGGTGCCGCACCATCAGGTCCGGCACCGCACCGGTATCTTATCTGTGTAATGTATAACCAACAGTTACACCAAAAGAAGTATTACGGAACTTACCACCGTCTACCTTGCTCAAATTCAGCAATCCCAGCTCTGCATTCAGCCCCAGGGTCAGACCACTCTTCAGCTCATAACCCACCTGGAAATGAGCACCCGCATCAAAACGTTTCATCTTGTTATCACCCTTGAACAAGTTAACATCAGCTGCATCCTTTACACCCTTCAACTTACCGGATAATGCATAACCCAGGTATGGACCTGCTCCCAGTACCAAACGGCCACTGCCTACCTCTGGCTTGAATACCAGGTCTACCGGCAATGTCAGGTAATTTAGTCTGTATTTGGAATCAGAATTTTTGATCTTTCCACCTTTACTCTCATACATAAGACCAGGTTGTATGAACAGGTCATTCCCTAACTTGAAATCAGCATATACACCAATCTGCATACCTGCCTGTAATTTGGTAGTCTCCGTTTTTCCACCACCAGTCGCTCGCACACTGGCGAAATTAGGACCAGCTTTAATTCCTATACTGGATTGGGCATAGCTAGCCAGGGACAACAGCATAGCCGCTGTTGCAAAAATGATTTGCTTCTTCATGTTTTGTGTCGTTTAAAAAATGTTTAGTAAGATGTCGTTGTGTATATTCTTTATTATAATTGGCTTGTTTTGCTACAACGATATAACGTCTGTGAAAAGTAATACCCCTACGGCCTGCGGATATTTTTTGTTTTTTTTATGATTTACTCACTGGTAGCATGAAAACGAAATAACAACTGTATCAGCAATATTATAGCCAATAGTATCCACAGTACTAACAGTGATGATAGTACGATAAGTAGTGATAACATAAGTTGAAGATTATAATTTGTGTTTCCACCGGCGATGTGTCCATAGCCAGTATTGAGGGGCTTTACTAATGGTAGCTTCCAGTTCCCGCGCAAATAAAGCGGTGATCTCCCCGGAAGAAGTTTGAGAAGGGGCATCAGATAGTAAAGAAAAACGTACATCCCAATATCCATCACCACTCGGCATCAACTCCGTATATATAACTACAGCATCCGTAGCCTTGGAAAGTTTCTCCGCTCCATCAAACATCAACGATTCCTGGTTCATAAAATCCAACTGGCACTTCGCCTCCGGAGCAGGAGATTGATCCGCAATAAAAATATACATCGTCGGCTCATCTTTACGCTGCAGCATATATCTCGCCGCTTGCTGCATCGGCAACATCTGCATACCAAAACGACTCCTGAAATGTTTGATAAGCCGGTCAAATACTCCACTCGAAAGTGGCTTATATACCGCCATCATCGGCGCCTTAAAATGTTTGGGCAAAATGTTCATACACTCCCAGTTACCATAATGACCCATCATCAGGATAATACTACGCCCCTGCGATTCATAATGCGCCGGCAACTCCGGATTAACGACCCGCACCCTGCGCATCATCTCCCCCTCAGAAATAGATCCCATCTTGATGATCTCCGCCAGCAACCGGCTGAAGTGTCTGTAAAACCGCTTAACGATCGAATCGATCTCCGCATAGGTCATGTCAGGCAATGACCTTGACAGGTTCTGCATCACTACACTATAACGATATTTTAACAAATGGAACGCAAGAAAATACACCATCGTCGATATCGCATAAAGTACCCGCAGTGGTAACAAGCTCATCGTATAAGCTCCCCAGAATATCAACTGGTAACCAACGAACTGAAACAACTGTTGTATGAAACTTTTGATATTGATCCATATCCTTGACCCCGCAGGAGCCTGTATCGCTATATTCCTCATGTGTCTTCTTTTTGCTAATGACACGGCATTTGTAATACCTGTCACAGGCGGCATTAAAATACAAACTGCACGCCACCAGATGCACCAATGTAAGTGCCCTCAAAATGCCCGTTTCTCATCTTGGTACGAATGTAGTTACTCACAAGGTCCTTGCCAAGATCATCTGTAATAAACAGATAGTTAAATGTCGGACCTGCGTATATTTCGAAGCGTTTTCCAAAACGATATGCGGCATAGATGCGCCCGGCTGCTTTATTATAGCTGCCTTTCTTGAAATCTTCCAACACAATGTTGGCAATCTCAAAATTCATACGGAACCCACCAGCTACAGGCAAACGGTACCCAACTCCCGCCTCAAACGCGTATAATGTTTGCTTACTTTTGAAATTGTATCCGGCACCAAATATACCATACAAACGCCGTCCGCCGGAACGAAAAGTAACAAGCCCCGTAGCCGTTTCATCTATACTCAAACCAATGGACTTCTCCCCATTTTTCACAATATTAATAAGACCTATTGAATACTCACTGCTGTCAGCTATATTGATCAAACCAATCTGCACTCCTTTTACCTTCTTCGCCCTATTCAATATCCCCCCGATCTGTACATGTACCTGCGAAGCATAATTCGCAATACCCGCGATCTGCAACCCCGCTTCTCCTTTGGGAGCACTATTGAAAATGCCGCTCAGCTGCGTGCCATTCGTACTGTCGGCAAGGTTAGTAATACCGGCCATCTGAATACCTTCCATCGTTTTACTGGCATTCGCAACACCCGCTATCTGAGCACCTTTCATATCATTACGTACACCATTGTAAATACCTGCCAGCAATACCCCTTTCGCATGATTACCCACCAGGTTCGTAATACCAGAAATCGCGGTACCACGTACACTATCCTTCACAATAGTAGCAATACCCGATCCCGCAAAACCCTTCTCTGCATAAGATAAACCAGATAAAAGATGAAGGGAAGTCTTATTGGTATACTGAGCTGCTGCCGAGCCATTACTACTTATCGGATATACAAAACCTATATGGAGATTACTGCTCTTCTGTTGTGCCATTGCTCCCGTTGCTAAAGAGAGCAGCATAAGTGTCTTTATATATTTTCGGTTCATATGCTGTTATTTGGAATTAAGACACCCCGAAAAATATTTACCCCTATAAGGTCCTCATTTTTTTATGCATAAAAAAAATGCCAGCCGGAAATGGCTGACATCAATTGCTTATATCCAATTTATACGGTAGATCAGAACAACGAAATACCTACTCTCCATCCTACCCAGGCGCGGATACTTCCGATCTGGAAGGCACTATAACTACCGGGAAACTCCGCCTGGTAACCAGCTTTGGCAGGTATCTCTTTAGGCTCATAAATAGAGAAAGCTGGCCCACCGAATAAGGTAACCCGCTTGCTCAAACGGTAATGTATATCCGCCTGCAAACGCGTAATAGTGGGCGGATTCTCCCAATCGCCCATATATACCGTCTGCGAACTGAACTCTCCCGAAAGCGCCAGCGATTTCGCCAACTGGAACTCTTTGCCTATACCATAACCAAAAGTAAACGCCTTTTGAGAAAAATCTACATTCGCACCAACAAAAAGAATGCTGTACAAACGACGCGTTCCCGTCTTATATGCAACATTCACATGTGTGATCTCATTCGAATAAACCGATACCTGGTGCAACCCCTTACGTACAATGTTGAAAATACCAATACTATAACCACTGGAAGTATCCGATACATTGATCAATCCCACCTGCACACCATGCTGTCCCTTGGCAGAATTAAACAATCCTATCTGCACCCCTTTGAGATCACCTTTCGAAATATTAGCCAGCGCTGATATCTGCGTACCGTGTGCATTACCCGCGTAGTTGAACAACGACCCTATCTGCACCCCCTTGGTGGTTTCTTCACTGATGTTACCACCACCCGCTATCTGTACACCATTAAAATCATTGCTCTTCATTACATTCAATAGGCCACCCAGCTGCGCACCATCCGCACTGCCATCCGCACGATTGTAAGCGCCGGCTATCTGCACTCCATTCAGTTTACCTTTCAGCATGTTACTCAGACCCCCGATCTGCGCCCCACTCAAAGAATCCAGCACGTTATTATGCATCCCTGCCACCTGTACTCCAAGCACCTTACCTCCGACTACGTTAAACAACCCGGCAAACTGTGCATACTTCACATCCTTTTTGACAATGTTAAAGACACCAGCCAGCTCAAAACCATTGACACCGGCAGTATAACCGCCAATAAGATTGATAGATACCTTATTGATCACCTGCGTACTCAATTTCCCATGACTGCCCAACCCAGGCGCAATAGAAAATTGATAAGGCTGCTTGGCAAAGAATTTAGAAATGTTCAGACCTTGTACCATCTGCTTCGGCGAGAGGAACATCCTACTCAGGAAGTTCTTTTCCACCCCGGGCTTTATAACCACCGGTTTCAACAAATGTGTCACCTGCGTGATCTGCACCGTCAGCTCCTGGTCCTGACCAGGTGTCACCTTCAGCAGCGTATCCGCATACAATTCCTTACTGATACTAAGCGTAGGCGCAGGATAGCGATCCCGCAGGCGTAATTTGAAATAACCTTGCTCATTGGTAAGGGTAGATATCAACTGCTGTCGTTCATACACACTGGCATTTACAATGCGTATCCCCGTCTTCCCATCCACCACATAACCACTCACCAGATAACCGGAATTTAAGGCTACGGTCTTCGGTTGCAGAATGATATATCCCCCCGTCTCCTTATACTGACAACGGCCGTCCAGTAACTGGTCCAATACCTGCCGTACAGACTTCTTGGTCACACTCACAGTCACCAGGCTATCCGCCGGCAGAATATTACTACGGTAAGAAAAAGTGAAATTGCCTAAACGGCCTATGGTCTGAAGCACGTTAGCCAGCGGTTGCCGGCTAACATTCATCGTTATGGTCTTGTTAAGAAGTTGCTGCCCCTGGCTATTATGCCACATCAAAACGGTAAGGGTAATAAAAACGATGGCTTTAAAAAAAGATCGGTGGTGCATGTAGGCTTGAAGAGCTTATTTTAAAATGATTTGCTGACCCCTGCGCTCGATCTGCACATTCTCTTCACCGAGCGTCTGACGAATGATCATCAGCACAGTGTCCAGAGACTGATTGTGAAAGGTCGTTGTCAAAGGTAAATCATTTATTTGGCTGTTGCCTATTACAATATTGGCATGATAAGCTTCATTTAAAGTAGCCACCAACTTCCAGAGAGGCGTCTCATTACATACAAATGTTTTCGTACGGTAGTAGTTGTACAACTCGTCTATGTTCTCCTGCTTCACCGGTGCCGCCTGATCTTTATATACAGTAGCCTTCTCTTTCACCTTCAACTGCACACTATGTGTTTCCTTGCTCACCTCTACCATGCCCGTCTCCACGATCACTTCCGTTTGCTCCTTTCCGCTCTTCACATTAAAAGAAGTGCCGAGCACCTTTACCGTCACATCATTGGCATGAATGATGAAAGGTTTGTTCTCGTCCTTGGCAATGCTGAAAAACGCTTCCCCTTCCAATGTTACCGCCCGTACTTCCCCTTTGAAGGTCTTTTCATAGGAGATGGCAGACTGCCTGTTCAACGTTACAATAGAACCGTCAGAAAGCGTATCCGTTAATACATTGTCCTGTGTACGCAATGCCATCATCTCACTGCCTTGCATACCCCTGCCCGTAAAGTGATATACCAGCCATCCCGCTACCGCCAATACCGCTACCGTCGCCGCAATACGCAGCCATTTACGGTAAGGACGCGAAGGTTGTAACTGTATGATACGCGGACGGGTCGCATTATCCTGTATACGCTGCTGGAACCGGTTCCAGGCATCATTAGGATGCACCTCCCTGGTAGACCCCAACTGCTTACTCTGATCCCAGATCAGCTGGAAATGATGAAAGTAATTAGCTTGCTCGTCGCCACTGGCCACCCATTCCTGGACCGCCTGCTGCTCGGCGGCATTGGCTTCCCCTAACAGGTACTTTGCCAGCAGATCATCGTCGATATGTGTAGAATGCTTGTTCACAGTGTAAGTTTACAGATTGAGCAATAACAATAGTAGGGCAGGTAAAAAATCGATTAGGTTCAGCCGCAATAATCGCAATGCCTTCCCCATCTGGTTCTCAACTGTCTTGATGGAAATATTCAGCCGGTCAGCGATCTCCTGGTACTTTAACTCGTCAAACCGGCTCATCTGGAATACCGTTCGACATTTCTCCGGAAGATCCTGCAACGCCTTGTCCAACCGCTCCTCCAAGTCCCGCATCATCACCTTCTTAGATGCGTTCTCCGTAATCTGGTTCCCATGGTGTTTGGTATAAGACTGGTGAGCGGCCTTCACCTTCTCATGCCGGAGATAATTGATACTCTCATGATAAACCGCCTTATACAAATAAGCCGTTATCGATTGCTGTATCTGGATCTTCCCCGTCTTCTCCCATAACTTGCAGAAAACATTCTGTACCATCTCCTCCGCCATAATATCATCCTTCACTATGGTATAAGCATAAGAGTGCAGGCTCTTAAAATGACTTTTAAAAACTTCTTCAAATGCCATCTCCCCGGCGCCGTCCAGAGATGCCTGTATATGACCCGAATCGTTTACTTCCATTCGTGCTGCTTGATATCTTAGATCAAATATAATTCCTTCTCTCATCTCAAAAGGCGCATTTAATGTAAGACACACCATGGCCTCTTTACCCCCACGCTACCGCCTGCAAATAATATAAAATCAAGCAGATTATTACAGATCACTTTATTAATTATGTCCAAAAAATAAAATATATAGCATCGGCTGACCCTTTTCCTTGTTTTGGCATAGCTCCCATACCTGCCATCAATAAAGCCTGTAAAATAATCAAACGACAAGCGGAAGGCCCTGAATATCAGTTGTATATAATAAATTTTAAATTCCAAGTAATTGACATATAGTTATTTATAACTCACGTCCACCTCTCCCGTATCATTCGTATAACATTCGTATATCATTTCTATAGCCATCGCATATCTTTCCGTTGATTTTCTTACCTTTGCCCCATCATGAAGTAATCGTACTCACATATCTATAGGCTGCCCAGCCACTTCGCAATCCGCGAGACCCATTCTCATTATATTATTTATTCTAACTAACTAACACCGCAGGGACCCTGCCGTATTGCAAAGCTTGGCACATATCCAGCCTTCAAACCTGTCATTTCATTTTTTCACCATAAAATCATGTCAATCATGCGGAACAATTCTTCCACCACCCAGACCATCATGCGCTCAGCCGCCATTTTCTCACGCTCCAATCCCGTTTTTTATGTTATTGACAGTACAAGATCTCAGCTTCATACTTCCCTCCGGAAAACCTTTGTTTCAACACCTGCACTTTAGTATAGGCAAAGGAGGGATCACCGGGCTCGTTGGAGATAATGGCACCGGCAAATCCACCTTGCTTAAAATACTCGCAGGAGAACTACCACCGGCAGATGGCGCCGTGCTGCACGAAGGCCAGGTCTATTATGTACCACAACACTTCGGCCAGTATAATGACCTCACCGTAGCAGAAGCCTTAGGCATCGCCTCCCGGCTCGATGCCCTCCAGGCCATACTCGAAGGCAACACGGATGCCCGCTATTTTGAAGAACTGCAGGATGACTGGGACCTCGAAGAACGCTGCCGGCAGGCATTCTCCGATTGGGGACTGCAAGATATCGGGCTGCTCCACTGCTTCAGCTCACTTAGTGGAGGAGAAAAGACCAGGACCTTCCTCGCAGGCATCGATATCTGGCAACCAGATCTCGTCCTCATGGACGAACCCACCAACCACCTCGATACCTCCACCCGCGAACGGCTATACGATTGGGTCACCACCAACAAAACACAGGTATGGCTCGCCAGCCACGATCGCCAACTCCTGCAGTATTGCGATCATATCTGCGAACTCACCTCCGCAGGTCTCAAAATGTATGGCGGTGGCTTCGATTTCTACCTGGAGAAAAAAGCGGAAGAAGAAGCGGCCTTCCAGCAACGCCTCTCCGATGCTGAAAAATCCGTCCGCGTTGCCAAACGCAAACAACAGGAGACATTCGAACAGCAACAAAATGATACCAACCGCGGCGTCAAAAAAACACAGACCAACAACATTCCCAAAGGGTTGATCAATACCCTCCGCAACCGGGCAGAATTGTCTTCGGCCAAACTAAAATCAGTACACGAAAAAAAACTGACTGGCCTGAGAGAAGAACTGGATAAACTGCGGGAACAGGAACTCCTGCAGGGAAACATGCGCACCGACTTCGGCGACGCCAGGTTGCACGCCGGCAAAATATTGGTCAAAGCCGATCACATCAATGTCTCCTTCCGGGAAAATAGCACACTCTGGTCACAACCACTGTCCTTCCAGATCAACAGCGGCGACAGAGTAGCCATTACCGGAGACAACGGTAGCGGCAAATCCACTTTGATAAGTCTCATCATGGGCAACCGACCCCCTGCACAGGGTGAACTCTACCTGGCCGACTGCCAGCGGGTACTGCTCGACCAGGAATATTCCCTCGTCGATCGCAACAAAACCGTTCTGCAACAGCTGGAAAGTTTCAACGATGGCGGCCTCCTCGATCATGAACTCAAAGTGCGCCTCAACCGCTTCCTCTTCGATCAGCATACCTGGCACAAACCCTGCAGCGTACTCAGTGGCGGCGAAACACTACGCCTCGCCCTCTGCTGTATCATGGTCAGGAACAATACACCAGATATGATCATCCTAGATGAACCGGCCAACAACCTCGACTTGCGCAACCTCAGTATCCTCACCAGGGCCATGGCTGCCTACAACGGCACCCTCGTAATCATCTCCCACGATATCGTCTTCCTGGAAGAAGTCGGTATCACACAAGAGATTCACCTCCAATAGTCCTATATTATGAGATAGGTGTTTAAACACGTATCTTTATACAGCAGTCCGGCGTCCGGGCTGCTGTATGTTTAAATGTAAGTATATGACTGTCAATAAAGTAGATTCCATTTATGTAGAAGAAGCCATGGATTATCAGCAGTATAGAACGCTGATCGATGGATTATTGAAAGAAGGAAAGACAACCGGTACGATCTATTCCGGTCCCGAAATACTCGAATACGCCAAACTCAACGCCGCCCGCATGAGCCGGCTGGAAAAAACAGTAACGCTCACACCTGCCATGCAGGATGCCCTGTCTAAATTGACCGCTCACCAAACCTGGCTTGTACTCACCGAAGGATGGTGTGGCGATGCCGCACAGTCCGTTCCCATCTTTAACGCCATCGCCAACGCGACCGACAAGATCACACTCCGGCTGCTGCTACGCGACGAAAATCCCGACCTGATGCAGCAATATCTCTACGAAGGAAAAAGCAAAAGCATCCCCCGCCTGATCGCCGTAAATGATGAAATGGAAGAGCGCTTCGTATGGGGGCCCCGCCCCGTTGAATTGCAGGCACAGTTCGTAGAGATGCAGGAAAAGAAAATGCACTACACACAGATAGCAGAAGTGTTACATGCCTGGTACGCAAAAGATAGGACCATCTCCGTCCAAAGCGAACTGGCAGCACTACTCCGGGTATAAGATGACCTTGCGCCTGGCCTGATACTTGTGGCATATATTGTAAATGTTTTGCTGTATGAACACCCAAACCATTACAGTCATCATAGACGATAAACCACAGCAACTGGCAGTCGAGAAAGACACTTATAATGACAAGCCGGTGTATTACCTGGTAGATGAAGACATTGAAACCCGGTTAAACGGCGTCCTGCCTAATAACCTGGTACTGACAGACACGTCGGATGGCGTGAGATGCTCTCCGCGTGTTATCACCATCGAAGGGCAACAGGCCATACAATCTATTTGGGCAGCTATCAAAGAACAGTTCACTGATACCCCGCAGCCCTTCGGCCCGGGATTAGGTTAAATAAAAAAACCTCGCTGACACCTACAATAGTGTCAGCGAGGTAAATATATCAGTACAATATCAGGCCATTGCCTCCCGCAACATCGCCACACTCTTACGTACACCAGACTCTGGCGCTTCCTTCCCTTCAAATTCTATAGCTATATAGCCTTTATAATTCGCACGCCGTAGTATACCGACGATGCGCTTATAATCCAGGTCCAGCGTATACCATTCACCACCACCATAATAAGTTTTCGCCTGTACAAAACTGGCATATGGCACCACCTTTTCCAGCTTGTCATACGGGTGCTCCAGGAAATTGCCGGTATCCATCAGCACACCCAGCCAGGGCGAATCGATCGCTTGCCGTATCCGCAACAGTCCTTCCGGTGTAGAGGTAAGCCCCCAATGGTTTTCCAGAGTCAGTAACACTCCGCATTCCTGCGCTTTTGGCAAGCACTTTTCAATACAGTCGATACACCACTTAAAGGCATCATCTTCTGTATAACCCGGAATAGCGGGCTCTACACCTCGCTTGGCCATCAGCTCATCGAAAGATTTGATCGTTCCCCAACGTCCGCTGTTCAACCGGATGGCAGGAATACCCATCTTATATGCCAGCTCTATACAGCGTAAAGTGTGATCAATATCCTTCTGGCGCTCTGCGGCATCCGGCGATACAAAGTCCTGGTGTATGGACAGGGAAATAAGATCTACGCCATGCAGGAAAGCATGCCGTTTCAGCTTTTGCAGGTAGGCATTATCCTCGCTCTCCATCTGCCGGTGAAGGATATCGACCCCCTCTACACTAAGCGCCATCGCCTCATCAATCACTTTCTCGATAGGATACTTCGGTGTCTTGAAATGCCAGTAGGAATAGGTGGACAGAGCCAGCTTAAAGGGAGTGTGTTCCGCAGGCTTAGCAGGAGCCGCAGCAACAGCCGCAGGTAAGAAGGCCGGTAGCGGGCTGGCAAGTAATGCCGCACTCGCCAGGCCCTTTTGTACAAAAGATCGCCGGGAAAGAGTCATAAAGTGGAATTTGGTTGAATAGAAAAATACAATATTTTCCGCCTAACTGAAAGCGCTAAAAAGAAAGGATTGCCAATATCGGCAACCCTTCTCTGCAAAAATACCTTGTCGGTATCTGGTAGCTCGAATCATATAAAAACGATTCGGCTAGCGGAAGCACTTGAAAGTAGTACCTATACTCAGGCATATTAATCCTTGACAACAAGGGATAACATTACAAGGCGATTGACCTTCATTAAGACATTCAACCCGCCTCGGATGACTGGTGCCGCCACCGGTTATTGATTTTAATTGTGACCGGTTTAAAACGGCTGAATGTTTGGTTGACATAATTTGCTTTTTCATGGCATATCTATTTGGTGAGAAATACAGGGAATAACGTGGTAGAATCATTACTTTTAGGCTGCTGCCAGAGATATACTAAGTACGTATAAACTGGTGACGATATGGCGCAGTGTTTGCTTTGGGCTAAAGGACGTATTAAACATCAACACCACCAATATGGCAATATATCAAACAGAAGTCTTAATAGCTCGCTTTAATGAAACTATCGATCAATGGGCCATCGCCCTGAATGACTACACGTTGGAAATGTTGCTGCAAAAGCCCAAAATTGGTTCATGGTCATTAGGGCAAGTGTATGTCCACATCACAGATGATACTAAATATTTTGTTGAACGAATGAAGTCTGCGCTGTCGGGCGATGTCCACAGCGACAAACAAATGCATGAAGATGCGAAAGGGCTATTCGAGCGCAACGGCTTCCCCGATACGATGATTGAAGGTCCCGCCACAGATGATAGTGTAAGACAACCCGCCAATAAAGAAGAACTGTTAACAAGTCTGTTGTTCATAAAGGACGAAGTGAACAATCTGTCTATGGCATTCAACCGCTCCGGATCAAAAGGAAAAGCAGAACATCCCGGCTTACATTACTTTACTGCTGTGGAATGGTTACAGTTCGCAGAAATGCACATGCGACACCATTTCAGACAGAAGAAGAGAATCGACGATCAATTATTCTCCTCCTGATAATATTAGTAATCAGGTATCGCTATATTCCTAATTTGTAACATATTCTATACTCAGTACATTTTATTTTGTAATCGAAAAATCATATCGATAATAGTCGGAATGAATTATTGAGGTAATCATACTAGCTGTTTTATAACGTGGTTTTGGGTGTTCAATAGTGCATTATTTAATAGGCCTGTAGTGAGGATAAAAATATTTGTTTATTCAAAAAATCTTATCTTTTTTTGTTAGCGAAATGCTTTGTATACACCTATATTCTGATTATTGTAAGTTTTTGTGTCCTGATCTATGAATTTTAGCTTGTCATTCTGTAATGCCTATGTGTTGACAAGTGATTAATAATCAGATATATAGAAAAAGTGTGCCAATGACTAAAATACTTAGTCAATCTTCTTTAAATTAATACTTGAAGTAATTATGCCCAGCAGTTTAATGCTCATTCGTAGTTGGAAACCCCAGCTAATGTTGTTAGTATTCATTTTAGTAGTTAGCTCATCTGCATTAGCACAATACGAAGACAAAGTCTCTGTGACTTTACCGTCCCCTAACAACATATTTGCCACTTCTTATTTGAATTCCAATATAAACCTTTATACCGGAGTACCAGATATCGGCATCCCCATCTACACTGTACCATCTAAAGAGTTATCAGTTCCTATCAGCCTGAGTTATAAGGCAACAGGTGTGAGGTTACAAGATATTGCTTCGTACGTGGGTATGAATTGGACGCTTAATGCCGGAGGAATGATTACCCGTATAGTTAGAGGACTACCAGATGAATCAGAGAAAGGATACATTGGAAAGAATAAAGCTGGTGTAGAGATCAATGACGGAGCGGAACATAATTCGGCTCGTGCTGATAAAATAGGAAAAGGGGACCTGGATGGAGAACCAGATCTTTTTTATGTTAACACACCATCCGGTAAATATTCATTTGTTTTTGATGAAAATGGCAATGCAGTGTTTAATAGACCAACCCGGATTGAAGTGGTGATGGATGTTACGAATAGGGGAACAGACAATCTGGGAATATTCTTCAAGGTAACAGATGAAAAAGGAGTAAAATACATTTTTGGGGCGAATGCTGCAGAGAGGGAAATCGCTGCTGTGACAGATGGATCGGACCCCAAACCTGATTTTATCTCTACATGGTATCTAAGTACTATGGAATCCTTCAATGGTACCGATAAAATAGAGTTTAGTTATGTAGCCGGGAGTAATATTGTTACCAAAATTTACAACAAAGTACGCATTCGCTACTCAACTTCCGGAAGTTGTTCCGGCCCTGGTGAAACTATTAGTACTTCAGATAATAACCGGACGTATAAAGCACCAAAGTATATCTCTACGATAAAGAGTAATACTGCGCTTGTTAAGTTTAACTATTTGACAGACAGAAAAGATGTCAGCAATGGATACCAGCTATACCGGATAGATATCCAAAGCATTTCAGATAATATTATCCTGAAAAAGTACATCTTGAACTATGAGTATTTTCATCCTGTTAATGCAGATATAGACTTAAACAGACTGTGTCTTAAGAAAATCTATGTAGCTTCTGGTGATGGTAATGCTTCAATGAGATTGTATGAATTTAAGTATTTCAATAACCCGCAGTTAAAATTCCCTTCCAGAAGTAGTGTAGCCTACGATCATTGGGGATTTTATAATAACAATAGCGAATCTACTCCTTTCGTCCCGGAAGCTGATAAACAGCCTGATTTAGATAAGACATTACAATATTCCTTGCAAACTATAGAACATGCTCAAGGTGGCAAGACTGAATTTGAATTTGAGTTGAATAGTTGTTTTGATGCTGCCACAAACATGAATAAGGTGATAGGCGGTCTCAGGGTCAAAACGATGAAAGAGTATGACAATTTAGGTAATGTATACACCCGCTCGTATGAGTACAAACAGCCTAGTGGAATCTCTTCTGGACAGCTCTTTATGAAAGCATTTAATTACTCAAAAACAATTTCACTTGGAGTGCCAAGTCCTGGAGGAATCTGTGTTATTTCCGGAGAGAGTGTTAACGCTGGTGTACTATTTAATCTGGCTGATGTAAATGGGACTGTAGTTGGATATTCCAATGTAAAGGTGACGAATGGAGATGGAAGCTATGAGATCAGCACATTTAATAACTTTAATGACTTCCAGGATAATTTTGCCATTACAGATCGTGTTGGTAACACAATAAGCGCGGATGCTATCAGGCAGTTCAGCTTTCCTACGTCAAATGCCTATAAACGTGGATTACTCGTTAATAAAGCAGCTTATACGGCATCTAATCAATTGGTGACTTCTACTGCCTATAGATATGGCCCTCTATCTGCTCAACAAAAAAAGGCAAGAGGAATAGGAGTTACGCTGTTTTACAGAGTGGGTACTGGAACCAACGGTTGGTTTGAAAATGCCTATTATCAACCAACAGAAACTTACAATCTCGTTAGTGAAACCGAACGTACTTACGATCAGCTGAATACAGCATTGTATCAAGATCGGGAAAAGACATATGAGTATAATCCAGATGGTTCATTGCTTAGAAAAGTTACTTATAACACATCGGAAGGACAACAGTTTTTTGACAAATATTACTATCCGGAAAACAGAGCTGAGTTACCGAACTTGAGCCCTGAAGAAATAGGTGCTTACACCAGAATGAACTTACAGAGTATACCCATACGTGAGGAGCGTCACCATGCCGATGGCAGTGTCGATACAAAGTATACTATGTTTCAGCTAAAGCTGGGAGGGCAACCAGTAGTTCCCAAAGTATTTCCTGTCAAGGCACAGAGTACACGAAATACAACACCTTTTACGGATGAGGTTATCTATGCATATGATTTCGAGACAGGAAATATTATTACCGAAGCAAAACGGAATGGAACGCTTAACGGTTATCTATGGGACAAAAACAATGCTTTAGTAGCAAAAAGTACGCAGGCTGCGGGCAATGAGATATATTTCCAGAGTTTTGAAGATATGGCTGGGGCATCCATAGGTAATGCATATTCTGGAAGAAAATATTTTAACGGTAGTTTCCCTATCCCTTTTACAAAACCTAACAATAAAGTATATAACCTTACTTACCGCAGGCTGATAAGTGGTAAATGGGAATTTGTTACTAGAAATTATACAGATAACTATACAATTAATGAATCATACCCGATAGATGATATCAGGATTGCTCCAGTAGGGACGAGGATGAATACGTATACTTATATACCATTGATCGGAATGAATTCCGCCTGCGACGAAAATGGTGATATAAAGTACTATGAGTACGACCACTTCCAGCGACTGAAGGTGATGCGGGATCTTAACGGAAATATCCTCAAGCAATTGGAGTATAAATATGCCTATGATAACCCATTACCTGTATTGTATGCTCGCTTGGAGGAACGGAATGTGATAGAGCGATCAAATACTAGTCTCCACTATTGGAAAACGGGCAATATATATGTGGTGCTGGAAGATGAAGCTGGCAACCGCGTAAATAACCCGGGAGTCACTATTAATTATGTACTTACCGAATCTAGAAATGGAAATACGACTACAACCAATCAGATTGCTGCATTTTCAGACAGCGAATTCAGAATATATTCAGGTACACTATTGGAATATGATATAGACGGTAATGGTACTCCATTCAATTATGTAAATATAATGTTGAACCTGGCACCAGGAGAAGGGTACAAAATTAGATAAGACCTCACTAAGATATTTATGCGTAACATCATATTATTGCTGATCCTCCTTTTCAATTGTCATATAGCTGGTGCCCAGTATAAACCAGCTCCTTATGGTAGTGACGTAAAGGTGAATTATATGCGTAGCTGGGAACCGGTAATGCCTGTGAAGGATACTGGATTCTTAATTTCAACAGCTAGAACTATTGATGAAGTAAAGCAAACCTTTGAATATATCGACGGTATGGGACGTGTAATCCAAACCGTAGATAAAGGACTATCACCAGTAGTGAATGGATCGGGGAAACTCGATATGGTCAAGCCCGTAGTTTTTGATGCCGTTGGTCAGCAATCCTACAAGTTTGCGCCTTATGTTGCAAATACATCGTCCGGTAATTTCAGATTTGATCCTTTCGGAGAACAGCGTACTTTTTTACAGACACAATATCCTGGAGAAAATTTCTTTTATGAACAAACCATTTATGAAAAATCTACTTTAAAACGTACGATTAAAAGCCTTCCTGTCGGTAACAGCTGGGCAGGAAGCGATAGGGGAACTGTACAGCAGCACCTCTACAATACGTCTGCCGACGCGGTACGTATATGGACTATTGAAAATGCAGCCGGCAGTATTCCTAAGAGTACCGTTATATATCCCGCAGGTACCTTATCAAAGTTGGTGATGATCAACGAGAATGGCAAGAGAACGGTGGAGTTTAAGAGTATGAAAGGGAAGACGATACTCAAAAAAGAGGAGCTCACGACTACTGTTGATGGACACAATGGTTGGTTATGTACTTACTTTATATATGATGTTTTCGATCAGCTACGCTTTGTAATTCCGCCTAAAGCGGTAGCAGCCATTTCAGGCGACTGGTCATTAACTTCAAAACCGGAGTTGGTAGATGAACTTTGTTACAGCTATGCTTATGATGATCGGAATAGAATGATCCTTAAGAAAATTCCTGGATCCACTGTTGAAGAAATGGTTTATGATAGCCGTGATCGATTGGCATTTAAGAGAGACGGTAATCTGAAAAGTGCTAACAGATGGTTTGTGAATTTTTACGACAATTACAACCGGACGATTATGACCGGTTTTTACAAGTCTGCTGTCAGTAGAGAAGCCTTACAACAGTCACTGAATACGGCGACGGGAACAATAATTATAAACAATATCATTGCTGATAAAGGATATTACGATCTTGTTGTGCCTTTAAAGCAACCTGGAATTACAGTATATAAGGCAAGAAACAGCATAGATTTTATAGATGGATTTGATAGCGGAGCAGAAGAGATGGAGGGTGTAATTACAAATGAGGGGAGTAACAGTAATATAAGTTTAAGCGTAAATAACCCATTACCAGGGATTAGTGAAGCCGATATTATGCCGCTAAGTTACGCTTATTATGATGATTATAGTTGGCCGGGAGTTAAAGCATATGAAGGGGGATATGCTGCTAAATTGATTGCAGGTAATAATCCCTATCCGGTTGCCGTAACAAAGTCGGATCGTGTTATAGGAAAGCTAACAGGTACCAAGACCAGAGTGCTGATTCCGGGTGGAGGTGAACAATGGTTATCCCGCACCGCATATTTTGACGAAAACAACCGTGAAATTCAAAATTTAAGCGATAATATAACCGGCGGTGTTGATATTTTAACCACCAGATACAACTTTATAGGCGCAGTTATCAGTACTTACATGCATCACCGTAACCCGCAAAGTAGGAATACACTTGAGATGAAGGTACTGACAGTAAAGGAATATGATCATGGCGGGCGTCTTATGACAGTCAAACGTCAGCTGAATGATGCAGGTAGCCTGAAAGATGTTGTAAAATATACCTACAATCCGGTAGGGCAGATGGCGGCCAAAGTTTTTGGAGACAACCTGCAGCGGATGACGTTTGATTACAATATCAGAGGTTGGAAGACTGGTATGAACAAGTCTTACCTCAACAATGACGATCAAGATTACCGCTTCGGATATGAATTAGCTTATGATAAAGTAGAATCTGTAATTTCTGGTGCAAACTATAGTAATGCAAGCTATAATGCGAATATCGCAGGTATGACCTGGCGTGGCGTGGGAGACGGTTTACCCCGAAAGTATGATTTCCTCTATGACGCCAGAGACCGGTTAATGAAGGCTGATTTCCAGGAAAAGAGAGGGGCCAACTGGAATAATACCGTTATAGACTACACCGTTCGTATGGGAGATGGTGCAAATCCGGGATCTGCATATGATGCAAACGGTAACGTTTTACGGATGCTTCAGAAAGGACTGAAAGGTACTCAGCCTGATGTTATTGATAATCTGGAATATAAATATATCAGTGACTTCTCTAACAGGTTAAAATATGTCGTGGATGAAGCCAATGATGAAAGAAGTGTGTTGGGGGACTTTAAAGAGCCTGCAGCTAATAATACAGCCAATAAAACTCAAGGGATATCGGATTACAGTTATGATATAAATGGTAATATCACGGCAGATAAAAATAAAGGGATTACCAACATAATCTACAATCACCTTGATTTACCTGAGAAAATCACTTTTGAAGGGAAAGGAAGTATAGAGTTTTTCTATGATGAAAAAGGAGAGAAATATCGTAAGAAAGTAATTGACCTGACTACAAGTCCCACCAAGACTACCATAACTGATTACGATGGAGGTTTTGTATACCAGAATGACAGCCTGCAGTATTTTGATCATATGGAAGGCCGTACTCGTATGGTCTATAAAGCCGGTCAACAACCAACCCCAGTATATGATTATTATGTAGAGGACCATTTAGGCAATACCCGGATTTTACTTACGGAACAAACGGATTTCACTATGTATTCCGCTACCATGGAAGCTGGTAGTGCCGAAAAGGAGCTGGCGTTGTTCAGTAACATAGACAACACCCGTAGTGCAAAGCCTAATGGATATCCGGAAGACAATACAACTGATAAAAACGAACAGGTTGCTAAACTCAATGCAAAAGCTGGTGGTCAGAAGATAGGGCCTTCTATTGTACTAAAAGTAATGGCCGGAGATACAGTACAGATAGGGGCAAAAGCATTTTATAAATCAATAGGTCCCAGCGATAATAAGCAGCCAGCTCCCGTCGAAGATATGGTAATGGGACTTGTACAGGCGTTTAGCGGTAATGGGTCGGCAAAAGATATTCATGGAGGCTCTTCTGCAGGCCCAGCCAATCCATTTACAAACGAATTCTACAATAATAATTATCAACGGCTAAAAGAGAAGGATCCGAATCGTTCAACACAAGAAAGACCGAGAGCCTATTTGAACTATGTACTGTTCGATGAGCAGTTTAACCTGGTGGAAGAAAACAGTGGTGTGCGACAAGTAAAAGCTACACCTGATGAGCTGCAATCGCTGGTCCAGGATAAAATGAAGATTCGAAAAAATGGTTTTCTATATGTATATACCAGTAATGAAAGCCAACAGGATGTATATTTCGATAATATTATGCTGGGGATAAATGCCGGCCCTGTACTGGAAGAAACACATTATTACCCCTTAGGACTGACTATGGCTGGTATCAGTTATAATGCATTAAAAGATAGTCGTTATGCCGCGAATAGGATAAAGTATAATAAAAAGGAATTACAACAAAAGGAGCTTACAGATGGTTCAGGATTAGATTGGTATGATTTCGGAGCCCGAATGTATGATGTACAGACTGGTAGATGGAATCATATAGACCCAAAGGCGATGGATGCACCTAATTGGTCGCCTTACAATTCGATGTGGAATAATCCAATTAAATATGTAGATCCGGATGGTGCATGGGCAGGACCACCTTCCACGCATACTGATATGAAGGGAAATGTGATAGCTGTAAGGAATGATGGTCATTTAGGTATTTATCGACATTCCGCAGCTGATATCCAATCCGGAAGGATAAATAATGATCTTCAAAAAATGATAGGATTTACGCTATATGAAAAATCTTTTATGGTAGGAGATAGAATAAATTTCAAATCTTATAGGGCGAAAGAATGGTTGAATGCGTTCGAGGCGAATCAACAGGCAATGCTTGGAGTTCAGCCGATACCACTTATCCGAAAAGCTACATATGCAATGTATGCTAGAAATGGGCAAGTATTTGATCCTAAATCTTATATGGAAGGAGGAGTGAACGGAGGCTCTCAAATTAGTGAAGGTGTGTATATCAGTAATCGTGATCTAGGTAATTATGCAGCTGGGGCATTCGCACGCATTAATGGTTTACATAAGGAAAGTTATTTACTTGAAACAGGAGCATTTAATTTGAGTCGTAATAATTTAAAATCTTTTCTCGCGAACCATGCAAAATATATAGATGAAGCTCAAAGATTTGACCCCCAAGATAAAATTTTTCAAAAGACATATGGTGAAGATGAAAGATCTAATTATTTTATTAGACTTGGCTATGAAAATATACATACCCTAAATGAGTTTAATAGAAATTTCAAAACAATTTTTTATACTGATAATAGGTATTATGGACAAAAATAAAGTAACTCATAAGCTACTCATTATATTGCTAGTGCTCATTACTAATGCTTGCTCAAATAAGGCTAACTGTGACAAAATAAGTAGTGAGGAAAAATTATTGCAAGAATATGAAACAAATGTAGGGCATGTGCGATTGACATATATAGCTCAAGGAGCTCTTGGAGGATATGTTAAACTAAGGATTTGCGATAGGCGGAATATAGTAGTTGAAGAAGTTAGTATGAGAGGGGAAGATTATTATCCAGCTATTGATAGCATAAAGGGTGAAAATGTGTATATGCACTATGAAATGCCTACTTCTCAAATTGTTGGTGAAATAACAATACTTAGTAATAAGAATGTATTTCTTGGAGAGACGTTGTTAAACAGAGACAAGCTAAAATATAAGTATTTCTTTTTAAATATTGTCCCTGATCCTTCAAAAAAACACACACGGTTTTAGGATTAGAAAATGTCTACCTGGATTGCACTCGGATCTAAAACTACCATGTTGATTTATCTAAATAAGTTAACACTGCGATTTTGTACGAAAACTTATCAGACACACTGATTCGTGAAGTAACCTACCCCTCCACATTCAACAATTCCCCCGGCCGTACACCCAGTGCTGCTGCCAACTTCAATATCATGATCATCGTGATATTTTTCTCACCATGTTCTATCTTGTCCAGGGTACTATTGTCGGTATGTAATTTAGATGCCAGGTAGAGCAGGGAGTAGCCCTTCTGTTCGCGTACTGCTTTGATGTGAGCATCTACTTGTTGCAGCAGCTGTCTTTCATGTAAGTCGATCATAACGGGTAAGTATTGCAAGGTGGAAGATGGAAATAAAAGAACTGCCTCGTTGGCGGTTAAAATTTTTGCGGAACAACATGGCTTATCAATTGTTGGACAATCTCAGATTTCAAACGTAGCCTTACAAGTTGCTACTAATCAATTAGTAGATGTGGCAGAGATTTCAAGAATACTGTTTAAAAAATAGAAATACTAATGAAACTATCAGAATTAATAAACAAAGAAATTTTGTCAGCTGGGGATATCCTAAGTATTATCCAACAGGTTGGTGAAAATAAGGATGCAATATTGGTGAAGAACGATCGAATAAGAGAGGAGAACCAGTATACGGTAGTGATTATCTTATCAAGGAAAATGGAAAAGAGCTTTAGGTGTGATGATGGCTCATTGGCGAAGGCAATGAAGATAGTGCTAAAGGAATATGTAAAAGAGTACAATCTTTAGCATGGACATAGTAGCAAACCATATTCTAGATAAATTTCTGTATCTCCTAAAGACCACAGAATCGAATTATTTATTACTCAAACTTTTGAAGAATGATGATTTATTAACAACGGATTTTGAAGAGCGATACATATTAAATGCGATAGATAAACAATTTAAAGACATTGAAATTGCAGAGCTTTCTTCCGAAAATATAATTATCTATTTAGATGCTATAGACAACCTTACCTACAGAATAGAAATGAAAAAAAAAGAAAAGACCTGGAAGATTAAGTCTTTTTTATTTCAATGTCAGGGATGTTTTGGTGAAGATCCATCTCGTGGGGTTTGCGATGGAAGTGGATGGGGCGTTCAATAAGCAGATCATTTAAACCATGAAGCATTATATACCTTTATGTGATATTAGCTTATAAGTAATAATAAATGAAAACATTAGATAGTATAATTGACGAGTTAAATAAACTTGAAAGATTTTTAATAGATGCTCATCCGCTGGACGGAATTTTCGATCCTGAAGATTGGAATAAGTTTTACTATACGGATGAGCTGCTGGAGAAATTCGAACAAGTGATGCTGATGCATGACGAGACAATGCTTATGTATTTGACGCTAATCAGTAGTGAAGATGGACTTAGTAATAAGTATACAGACGTTTTATGTAGACTTTTAAAAGCTTCTTGGCATAATAGTCAGGAGGATATCACCGAAATGTTAGGCGATATTAAAGACCCGGCTAGTATTGATGCACTTTATGAGCGAGCACTGGATATTCCGGAAAATGATGATATGCGGGCTTTGGCAAGGAAATGTATCTGGGCACTACTCGCAATAAATACACCCGAAGCGATAAAGAAGATAGAGCTGCTGGCTGCTTTAGATGATAAGTATATTAGCAATTTCGCAGCTGTTCGTTTGGGATGGAAAGAAGACAAATAATGAAAAGCAATATCCATACAAGAATATTTTTTAATCCGCATTTATTATAGGAGCTATATTTTCAGGCAAAGGATAAAGCTGTTCGTTGGGTAGTAAATCCATTGCTTGATTTATTTCATCCGCTTTAATAAGTTCATAGATCTCTTTACAATGTGTTGTGATATCTTCTATGTCAACGATCCAATCCTCAATATAGCTTGCTACGGCAATACCCGATAGCCCGATTTGAATGGAGCGGTAGCCTAATGGTTGTAGATAAATGTCTTTCTCCGGATCCCATTGAATACGAATAGGAGAATTGTTGAGTACTGCTTTCCAATTATCATAGGAAGAATGAATGGCACTGTCAAAATGTGATAAACAGGAGTTTTTTAAAGCCCATTCAAACCCTGAACGTTTTATTCTGATGGATAAAACATGTTCCTGATTTTCTTTACCTGCCCATCCTGACCGATACATCATCCATAAGAAGGAAGGCTTAATCCAGGTCATTCTTTCTTTTTTAAATGGAGGCGATACAAATGTTTGGTTGTTTACAGCTGATTGAGCTATTTGTTTATTAAATGCCTGATAAACAGTAATCGTGTCATTGTCATAAGAGGCCCTTATTACTCTCTCTTTCATTGGTACTTGATTAGATTTTCGGAATGTAAAATACTTACTTTTGAACTGTTATAATTTGATCTGGTGTATCACTATGAGGAGTGAGAAACAATTTTTTCCCAAGATGCAGCATTTTAGCGAACATACGGAGAAGAAGATGGATCTAACTAGCCTAAAATAATAGTAATAGAATTTCTTCTGCCGGCCTTAGGTATTATGGACAAAAATAAAGTAACTCATAAGCTACTCATTATATTGCTAGTGCTCATTACTAATGCTTGCTCAAATAAGGCTAACTGTGACAAAATAAGTAACGAGGAAAAGTTACTGCAAGAATAGGAAACAAATGTAGGGCATATGCGATTAACATATATAGATCAAGGAGCCCCTGGAGGATATGTAAAACTAAGAATTTGCAATAAGCAGAATATAGTAGTTAAGGAAGTTAGTACGAGAGGGGAAGATTATTATCCAGCTATTGATAGCATAAAGGGTGAAAATGTGTATATGCACTATGAAATGCCTACTTCTCAAATTGTTGGTGAAATAACAATACTTAGTAATAAGAATGTATTTCTTGGAGAGACGTTGTTAAACAGAGACAAGCTAAAATATGAGTATTTCTTTTTAAATATTGTCCCTGATCCTTCAAAAAAACACACACGGTTTTAGGATTAGAAAATGTCTATGATATCTATCTGGATTGTACTCGGATCTAAAACTACCATGTTGAATTTATCTAAATAAGTTAACACTGCGATTTTGTACGAAAACTTATCAGACACGCTGATTCGTGACGTAACCTACCCCTCCACATTCAACAATTCTCCCGGCCGCACACCCAGTGCTGCTGCCAGTTTCAATAGCATGATCATCGTGATGTTTTTCTCTCCGTGTTCGATCTTGTCTAATGTGGTATTGTCGGTATGTAACCGCGAGGCCAGGTAAAGCAGGGAATAGCCTTTTTGTTCCCGTACTGCTTTGATGTGAGCACCTACTTGTTGTAGCAGCTGTCTTTCATGTAAGTCGATCATAACGGGTAAATATTACAAGGTGGAATGTGGAATAAACTACCGTCGGTCGTAAGGTCGTATCGCTATATTCCTAATTTACGGGAAATTCTTCATTTGACAGCATTTCCATTTTATAGAAATTAGCGTGCAAGGCATTCCATCATTTGCATCGGGATGCGATATTTTGGCAACATCCGAATAAAAACACAACAGCCCGGCACATACGTGTCGGGCTGTTGCAATAATGTCAAGGGATAGGTATTACCACCAGGTCTCCTGCTCGTCTTTGGGCTGGCGGATAATAGTATCAGGAGGGATGTCGTTGATGTCAGTTGCTTCTCCTCCTTCAGGAGCAGGGGAGGGGAGGGGGGGGCCTATGAGGGCTGCCATCGCATCCCTCCGGATCTTCCCGTCTATAGTAGCACCTTTGTCAATGTCCAACACCGGTGCATAAATGTCTCCCTGGATGTAAGCCCTGTTACCGACAACAGCTTTGTCCGTTACGATCACATGGCCATATATCTTACCATGCAATACTAAACTCGTGGCAGTCACATTGCCTTTGATGCTGGCATCTTTACCGATCACCAGTTTACCGTTCACTTTGGCATCGCCCTCCACATGCCCGTCTATACGTCCGGGGATGTCGGAGTCCAGCGGCCCATATATGGTGATCTGCCGGGGTAGCAGAAAACCACCTTGACCGGTAGCTTCTCGGATGAGGTCTCTTACAGTCATTAATTAGATTGGATTTAAACGATGGGGGGCGCCGTAGGCGCTGCCGCTGGGGCAGGAGCTACCGGTGCTTCCTTCTCGAAGATGGAAATGATAGAGCTGGCATTACCCAGGTCCATACCTACGCATACATTAGGTTTGTTGTCAGATATACGCAGTGAATTATACAGGTATCCCATGCTGATCAGGTCCTCCGGATTAGGAGCTACCTCCACAGGTATAAAGTTATTGTATTCTTCCGCAAAAGCATCCGTCAGCTCCTTATAGTGAGCACCACCACCCATCAGGTAGATCTTCTCACAGCTCTCAAAGTCACGGTCCGTAAAATACTGCCGCATCAACGGGGAGATCACTTCCTTATAATATTGCGTCAGCAGCTCCTTCCGCATATCCTTCAGGTCAATACGTTTACGGTTAGTGAAGATGGATGCCTTCATAAATGCCTCATCCAGCTGATGCTCGTTCTTCATCTCCAGGTAATACTTCTTACTCAGCTCACGCGCCAGGTTGTTGATAGCATACTTGATACCAAAAGAGCTGAAACAAGTACGGTGTACCAAACCCTCACTGGCAGCCAGTCCACCCTCTACCGTACCAAAACCGAAACTCACCGCGATGAAGTTCTGGTCAGCAGGAATATCCAACGCTTTCTTCAGCCCGATAATACCTCCCACGATCTCCGGAATGATCTCAAACTTCTCAATGTCAAACATCCCTTTCTTTACGCCGCCTTTGGTATTAAAGGTCTGCGTATCGTACTCCATCAGGAAATGACGCTTCGCCAGGAACTGCTCCGCTGCCGTTTTATATACGTTGTAAGTAGAAAAAGGAAAACCCATCGTCAGCGATATAGGCTGCTGTACACGGTCGATCGTATTCAGCATGGCAGCCTTGAATAAAATATCATAATCCTCCTCTTCCGGCGATGCATTCGTCACCCGGCCAGGATTAATGCCGCCACGCTTCGCTAAATTGCCAACCAGGTACCAGGTATTGTCTTTCTTTACCTTCAACCCATTCAGCAAATCTTTGGAAGAATTTTCTGTATTACCGAATGCCGTCTCAAAAACGCTCGGAAACTTAATAGTGGATACTTTCATAGTGCTGTAAATAATGAAGCTGGATGTGTGAATAGTTTAGGATAATTCTTGCATTCTTTTTCCCGAATCTCTAAGTTACATATAAATCAGAGTAATACATAACTTCTTTTTGCTGCCCCTTCTTGATAATATTTTGTTAACAATACCCCCGTTTACCTCCCCGCCTCCTCCACCCATACCCTCGATAAAAAACGCAGAATTCACTATCTTGGACCGTTGTTCTATGATGAAAAGGAGGGGATTAATACAAAAATGTTGCTGGTGGTGGCTACTGTGCATGCTGTGGGGAAAAGGAGCCTCCGCACAACAAGTGGTGCCCATCACCAACACCCTCAAACAACATATCTTCACCTTCGCTGAGATCGAATACCTCGAAGACCCCTCCTCCAGCTTTACCTTCGGTCAGATCACCAGCCCGGAATGCAGCCGCCGCTTTAAACCGAGTGCCAAAAGCACGCCGCAAAATGTACGACGCACCTCCGCTTACTGGTTCCGTATCCGCATACAACACGATCGCTCCCTGCAAAAACACTTCCTGCTGGAGTTCTTCGATCAAACCATCGATGAGATCAACGCCTACATCCCACAGGTAAATGGCAACTACCACGAAGTCACCATCGGCGATAAACTACCATTCCCGCAACGCACCTTCCGGCACAAAAACTTCGAAATCCTCCTCGACGACGATATGGCAGGCACCTATACTTACTACTTCCGGGTACATTCCCTCCAAACCGCCGACGTCATCATCGTCCTCCGCTCCCTGGACCATTTTGTGTCCTACGGACTCACCGAATACCTGTCCTTCGGCATCTTCTATGGCATGATCCTCATCTTCAGCTTCTACAACCTGATCATGTTCATCGCCATGCGCCAACGGCAATACCTGTATTACGTATTATATATATTAAGCGTCGCCCTCTACGAAATGTGTACCGATGGGATCGCCTATCAATACCTCTGGCCCGATGCACCGGCCTGGAACCAATTCGCTTACGGAATACCACTATTCTGCATGAGCATATTCGCCCTGCTCTTTACCCGCACACTACTCCATGTCAGGTTCCGTGCCCCACTGCTCAACAAGATTATCATAGGGGTCATGATCGCCCGCACCACCTTCCTCGTTGGATGCCTGCTGATCAATCCCTCCTGGTTCAACTATAAGTTTGTCGAGATCATCCCCCTGGCCGTCGCATTCGGCACCGGCATATACGTCTGGACAAAAGGATACCATGCTGCCAGGTTCTTCGTCCTGGGATACAGCTTCCTATTCGTTGGCTTCATGCTCAAGTTTTTTATCATGCTGGGATACAGCTGGCTCAACTTCGGCATCATCAGTTACTATAGCCTCAGCTTCTGCTTCATCCTGGAAATGTTCTTCCTGTCATTCGCCATCGGCGATAAAGTACGCCTCCTCAAACGCAAAAAAGAAGTCGCCCAACGCCAGATGATACGCCAGATGACAGAAAACAACCGCCTCAAAGACGATATCAACAGAGAACTGGAATCCCAGGTCCAGGCCCGTACCCGCGAACTGGCGGCCAAATCCGCCGTTATCGCCACCCAAAACGAAGAACTGCTCCAGGTCAATGACCTCCTCCGTGAACAGGCCGATGAGATCTCCCGCATGAACGCCCTCCTCGAACAAGACAACCGTCAGCTACAGACCAATGTGGAAAAAGTATCCCGCGCCCGTGCCCTGTCCACCCCCGTCGACTTCGAAGAGTTCAGCAAAATATACCCCGACAAAGAAAGCTGCTTCGCCTTCCTCGCCTCCCTCAAATGGAAGGATGGCTACCAATGCCGTAAATGTAACAGCGACCACTACTTCAATGGTCATCAACCCCACAGCCGCCGCTGCGGCAAATGCGGCTACGAAGAATCCGTTACCGCCAACACCATCTTCCAAAATAGCCGCATCCCGATCAACAAAGCCTTCTACCTCACCTTCCTCGTATACTCCTCCCGGGGCAAGATATCCTCTCATAAACTGTCCGATATCCTGGAGATCCGCCAAAGCACCTGCTGGGCCTACGCCTCTCGCATCACCAAATTGATGGAACTCCGCAAAAAAGAACTCCGCCAGGATAACGGCCAGGGATGGAGCCGCCTCGTACTCGAAGAAATAGACACCACCACCACCTGACACCCTCCACCATCCCCGACGCTACGCACCCACCCTCTCCACCGTCTCGCTCCACCAACCCCTACACGATAACCACATAATATATTATATACCCTCATTCCCCCCGTCCACCTCCCATATTCAACGGTACTATTCCGTATCAAAACTATCTAGCCCATTTAACCGTATATCTGCCCATTCCTTTATTTATCAAGCAGTTTATCATAGTGGAGATTACGGTATTGAAGCGTATCAATTTTGTTATAACTATTTAATTATCAGTTGATTGTGAGAAATATTTTTGTTTGTTACGATATTTTCCCCATAACTTTACATCATAAGACCACTTTTGTAAAGCTGATTTTTCCACTTCATTAAAGTCATTTTAAGAGATACAAAAAATTCAGGGGGGACTTTTTTTACCACAAAACCACGAGATCATCGTAACCAATATCTGTAAACCGCACATAAATCACGTTAAGTCGCACAACACGCCAATTTCAAAAAACAAATAGCTAACATTCAAAAAACAGCATTTATCCGCTAACCATTTATGATCATGTTATGAAGAAAAGGCTCGCTTTTTTCACAGCCATGCTACTCCTCGTTTGCTCAGTAGTACTGGCCCAGGATCTTAATATCCAGGGACTTGTCCGGGACCGCCAGGGTAATCCGATCCCCGGAGCTACCATCAGGGTAAAAGGTACTTCCAAAGGTGGTACCACCAAACCAGATGGTACCTATGCTATTCAGGCAGCGTCCACTGCTGTCCTCGAATTCTCCTTTATAGGCTACAAAACACAGGAAATCGCCGTCGGCGGCCGCACCCAAGTCAATGTCACCCTCGAAGATGGTAACACCGACCTCGACGAAGTGGTAGTCGTAGGGTATGGTACCCAGAAAAAGAAAGACCTGACCACCGCCGTAGCCGCCATCAGCACAAAAGACATCTCCGAACGTCCCATTGTGATCGCAGCAGGTGCCCTCCAGGGTAAAGCCGCCGGCGTTCAGGTATCACAACCTTCCGGTAAACCAGGCTCCGGATTCTCCGTTCGCGTACGTGGCGCCACCTCCGTACTAGCCGGCAACGATCCCCTCTACGTAATTGATGGAGTACCCACCGGCGATGCCCGTGACCTCAACTCCAACGATATCGAATCTATCCAGGTACTGAAAGATGCTTCCTCAGCCGCCATCTACGGTGCCCGCGCTGCCAACGGTGTCGTGATCATCACCACAAAAAGAGGCCGCGCCAACACTTCCCAGATCAATTTCAGCGCTTATTATGGCGTGTCCAACCTGGCGAAAAAAATCAACGTACTGAATGCCGACCAATACAATGCCCTCATCACAGAAATGGGCATCCCACTGGTAGCAACAAAAGAAACCACCGACTGGAATAAAGAAGTATTCCGCACCAGTATCAACCAGAACTACCAACTGTCATTCTCCGGTGGTACCGACAAATCACAGTACTTCATCTCCGGTGGTATCACCCAGGACAAAGGTATCGTACGCCCCGCCGGCTATAACCGCTATTCCTTCCGTTCTAACACCGACAACCAACTCCGTTCCTGGTTAAAAGTCTCTACTAACCTGAGCTACTCCAACGTACAGTTGAAAGATGTAAAGGATAATGCCAGCGCCGGCCGCAACGCCGTAGTATTAGGTGCCCTCAACGCGCCGCCTACCATCGGTAAATACATGTACGACGCCAACGGTAACAAACAATTTACCCAGAACCCATACAAATCAGGCTGGGATAACCCCCTCGGCGCTATCGAAGGCCCCACACAGGGCACTATCGACAACCGCATCCTGGGTAACGTGGCTGCCGACGTATTCCTCACCAAAGGACTGAAATTCCGCAGTAACTTCGGCGCCGACTACTTCAACCATAAATACGACTACTACCTCGATTATATCATGACCACGCCCGGTCGCCTGGATCACGGTACAGCCACCTCGCAGAAGTTTAACAGCCTGACCACCCTCTGGGAGAATACCCTGAACTACGACAAGAGCTGGAAAAAACACAGCCTGTCCGCACTGGGGGGTATCACAACACAGCAGAATAAATACAACGTATCCGATATCAACGGCCGCGACTTCCCTGCTGACCCAACCGTAAAAACACTCAACGCCGCCAACCAGGTAACAGCATCCACCTTCGAATCAGAGTGGTTCCTGATGTCCTACATCGGCCGCGTAATGTATAACTACGATAGCAAATATCTCCTCACAGCCAACTTACGTTACGATGGTTCCTCCAAACTGGATAAAAGACATAAATGGGGCGCATTCCCGTCCGTATCTGCTGGCTGGCGTATCTCCGGAGAACCGTTCATGAAAGATATCAAAGCCATCTCAGACCTGAAGATCCGCGCCAGCTGGGGCCAGAATGGTAACCAGGAAGGACTGGACCCGTACGCCTCCTACGGCCTTAACACCTTTAACCGCCGTACACCTACCAGCCCGCTCTCCGGTCCTGCAATCGTACCGCCAACCATCGGTCCTAACCCCGATCTCAAATGGGAAACAACCACCCAAACCAACATCGGTATCGACCTGAGCCTGTTCAATTCCAGACTCACATTCACCGCAGACGCATATATCAAAAAGACAAACGATCTCATATTGAATGTACCCTTACCTAACACCGCTCCTTACACATCCATCCCCCGTAACTCCGGTGCTCTGCAGAATAAAGGCCTCGAATTCGTGATCTCCAGCATCAACATCGACAAAAAGGACTTCACCTGGAAAACAGACTTCAATATGACCTTCAACCGTAACAAGATCACCCGCCTCGACCTGAATAAAATATACCGCTTCGCCGGTATAGAAGGCCGCGACGAAGTAATCCTCCTACAGGAAGGAGTACCCCTGGGTACCTTCTTCGGATATATCTCTGAAGGCGTAGATCCGCAAACAGGTAACATTAAATATAAAGATGTAAATGGCGATGGCGCCCTCACTCCCGAAGACCGTACTATCATCGGCAACGCACAGCCTAAGTTTACCTATGGCCTGAACAGTGACCTGCGCTATAAAGACTGGTCATTCGCTTTCCTCATCCAGGGCTCTCAGGGTAATGATATCTTCAACGCATCCCGCATAGAGACAGAAGGCATGTACGATAGTAAAAACCAATCTACAGAAGTATTGCGTCGCTGGACTACCCCCGGCCAAAACACAGATATCCCCCGCGCCAGCAACGGCGATATCAACAACTCCAGGGTATCTTCCCGCTTCGTGGAAAATGGTTCCTTCCTTCGTCTGAAAAGCGCTACCATCGGTTACAGCCTGCCAAAGTCACTGGCAGAAAAGATCAAACTGAACCGCCTCTCTGTATACGTTACCGCACAAAACCTGTTCACCATCACCAAATACAAAGGCTTCGATCCCGAGATCAACGCCTATGCAGCGGATAAGAACAACGGCCCTGCCCTGGGTATAGACTACGGTACTTACCCTACCGCCAGAGCTTTCATCTTCGGTGTTAATATGTCATTCTGATCACCTTTTACATGTGCAATATGAAAAAACTGCTTTTTATATTAGTCTCCGCTGCAACTGCCTCCGGCTTGTTGCCCTCCTGTGCGGACAAACTGGATCTGAAGCCTATATCGCAAACAACCGTTGGCGATGGCGGTCAGGGTACAGCCGGATCATTCATTAAAGATCGCGCTACCGCAGAAGCCGCAGTAGCCGCTTGCTACGCCTACTTCAAAAATGGCGCCGCCGAATACTACGTGCTGGATTATTTTAATGTCGGCGACGCCCAGTCAGATAATGCCTACGCCGGTGCCGACAACGCAGATGGCTTCCAGATAGATGAATTCAAAATACAATCTACCAACGTATGGGTAGGCCGCGACTGGAGATACCTCTACGCACACATCAGCAGCGCTAACGCGGTCATCATCAACGTTCCCAAAGTGACAGACCCTAATCTCTCACAGGCACGCAAAAACCAGATCGTAGCCGAAGCCAAATTCATCCGCGCACGCGCCTACTTCGATCTCGTACGCCTCTTCGGTGATGTACCCCTGGTAATAGAAGAACTGCCGACCATCACCTCCGACAACCTGGCACAGATATATCCACTGCTATATCCGTCCCGCAAACCAATAGCCGATATCTACGCACAGATCATCAAAGACCTGGAAGAAGCAGGCCCCGACGCTCCAACTACAGCAACTAACAAAGGTTTCGTAACTCAGGGCGCTATCTACACACTCCTGTCTAAAGTATATGCGACACAACAACCTGCCAATTGGAACAAGGTTAAAGAAAATACCGATAAGGTCATCGCCCTCGGTTATAGCCTCCTCCCTGTATACGAACAACTCTGGGATGGCGCGCACGAAAACTCCGCCGAATCCATCTTCGAACTCAACTTCGATAGCTGGGAAACAGGTGGCAACTGGGGTACCAACATGTTCAATGGTAACGACTGGAAGAAATTCTGCAACCCGTCCAACGATATGATCAAAGCCTACGACGACGCAGGAGATGCCGTACGTAAAGCATCCACCATCCGCTTCGAAAACGTAACCGGCAAATGGAGCGATAGATACCTGCCGGTAAGCAACTTCCCGTTCTTTACCAAAATGCGTAAAACAGATGGTACACAAAATATCATCATCTACCGCCTGTCAGATGTACTCCTGCTCCGCGCAGAAGCACTCAACGAACTGAGCGACCTCGAAGGCGCCCGCACCCTCGTCAACAGAGTACGCAACCGCGTAAACCTCAACGGTACCACCGCCGCCGATCAGGCGTCCATGAGACTGGCAATAGAAAAAGAACGCCGCCTCGAACTGGCTTTCGAAGGCCAACGCTGGTACGACCTGCTCCGCACTAATAGAGCCATCACCGTTATGCAGGCCGTAAAAGATGGAAATGGTAACAGCCTCGGATACCAGCTCAACGAAAACAAATTGAAATGGCCCATCCCGCAGGGCGAAAAAGATAAGAACGCAAACCTTACCCAGAACCCGGGATACTAATAGTCCCTGTGTAATAAAAGGGTCTGTTATAAGGTACACCACCTCACAACAGACCCTTTTGCTCATCCTTCTAAATCCACGACTATGACAAGACACATCACCGGCCTCTTTGCTGTCGGCCTCTGCGCCATCAGCCTTGCTTGTAGCAGGTCCTCCGCAGACAAAGACACCTCACCCACCCCAAACCCCGCCAACAACACCACCGGAAAAGCCAGCATATGGGTCACCACCGGCGACCAGCAACGGCTGCTCAACAAAGGCTCAGACATCGACATCACCAAACCCACCGCCAACAACCCCGCCGCCATCACCGTCGACTTCTCCCAGTCCCTGCAGGAAATAGATGGTTTCGGCGCCGCCCTCACCGGCTCTTCCGCCTATCTCATCAATAAAAAGTTAAACCCCGCACAACGCGATCAACTACTCCGCGACCTCTTCGATCCCAACACCGGTATCGGTATCAGCTACCTCCGTACCACCATCGGCGCATCCGATTTCTCCTTGTCTGATTATACCTACAACGACCTCCCCTCAGGTCAGACAGACCCCCAACTGCAAAAATTTTCTATCAACAAGGAAAAAGACGATGTCATACCCGTATTCAAAGCCATCCTCGCCATCGCTCCTGCCATTAAAATAATGGCAACACCCTGGAGCGCCCCCGCCTGGATGAAAACAAATGGACTACTGGGAAGAGGCAAACTCAAACCCGAATGGTATCCCACCTACGCCAATTACCTGCTTAAATACCTCCAGGCGATTAAAGCAGAAGGGATCTCCATCGAAACCATGAGCGTACAAAATGAACCACTGCACGAAGCAACATACCCGTCCATGAGAATGGAACCTGCCGAACAGCTGGACTTCATCAAAAATCACCTGGGCCCCCTCTTCAGACAGCAAGGCGTTACCACAAAACTCCTCCTGTACGACCACAACTGGGATCGCCCGGACTATCCACTCACCATCCTCAACGACCCACAGGCCAAATCATTCGTCGCCGGATCCGCATTCCATGCCTACGGTGGCAACGTATCCGCCATGTCACAGGTCCACAACGCACATCCCGATAAAGACCTCTACTTCACCGAAATATCCGGCGGAGCCTGGGCTACCAACTTCTCCGATAACATGAAGTGGAACATGCGGAACATATTTATCGGTACCACCCGCAACTGGTCCCGCAACGCACTCCTATGGAACCTCGCCCTGGATGAAAACAGCGGCCCCACCAACAGAGGCTGTAACAACTGCCGGGGCGTAGTCACCATCCAGGCCTCCGGCAATATCGTTCGTAACGTAGAATACTACACGCTGGGACACATGTCCCGGTTCATCCGCCCGGGCGCATTCAGGGTCAGCAGCACCGCCACCGGCCTGCAAGACGTAGAAAGCGTAGCATTCAAAAATACCGATGGCTCCAAAGTGCTCGTAGTACTCAACGGTAGCACCGACAGAAAAGCCATTACCGTACAGACAACTGATCAGCAATTTATCTGCTCGCTCGAAGGCAACGCAGTAGCAACAATAGTTTGGTAAAAGTGTAGTTGATGTCAAACCAGTAGGAGGGGGGTAGATAGAGATACCTCCCTCTTTTTTATCTCCAGGCTTCCAGTAACAACGACAACATATGCGCCTTCAACTGGTCCGATCGCTGGTAATACGCATATCGTAACGTCACCGCCTTAAAAGTGTAACGACGCAGGAAACGCTGCTGCGGCGCAAACCGGATATCTAACCCGCCCTTATAAGTCTGCAACCGCGATAGATCATAATCAGAAGTATAATAAGCCGCCTGGCTGTCATGCTGGCCATAAGGCTGAAAATAACTGGACCCCGTCTGCGTATGGAACCGTATCAATGGCGACAACGTCAACATAGGTGTCACCTTGATAGGCGCCTCCAGCTGAAAGGTATGCCCCGTAATACCAAAATTATCCGCATAAAACCGGTAATAGGAGCGAAGTACCACCCGGCTCCCCGTAAATGAATTCAGCTGGACACCTATCGGAAACTTCCACCGCTCCCCGGGCAATTTCTCCACCCGCAACGGCGCATCCTTAAAATAAACCCGGTGAAAAGGTGTAGACAACAAACCGCGCTGGTACACCACCTCCGGGAACAACGCCAGCTGCATTCGCGCATTGATCACCTGGTAAAAAGAAGTGTTCAGGTTCACAGAAGTACGCCGGTACTCGCTAAACCATTCCGTATTACGCAGCTCCGCCGGATACACCAGCTTCTCCGGACGGTAATAATCCGGGTCCAGCCGCCCCCAACGCAGATCATCAAAATAACAGAGCAAACTCGCACCCACCTCCCGCATCCCCGATGCCGCCGTATGCGTAAAATGAACACCCACCGGTATCGAGAAATAATCAGACTCAATAGAGAACCCCGACTGTATTCCCAACCGCGTACGCGTACCCTTCAGCCGCCGGCTGTAACCACCATTCATATGTATACGGGCATCCACCCGCGAAGCCGATGACAATACCGCATCGATCCGGTCCGTAGATGCAGAAGTAATAACATCTACTCCGGCATTCAACTGGTAAGTCTGCAACGTATCCCGCTGGTAATTCAGGTTGATCTCCGGTGCATACACCTGCAACGCCTCCGTACCTATACCGCCCGTCACAGCAGAATGATCACCGTCCTGCGTATAATAAGAGAAAAGCACCTGGATATCCGTCTTGGATACCCGCTGTTTTTTGTAAGGCTTATCCACCGGCGCCTGTGCCCGGGCATAAAGAGAAGTAGCCAGTAATCCGAATAACAGGTATCTTTTTTTCATGATCGTTCCTACAGTACAGGTTAATTACAGCCACAACCACCGCTGGCCTTACCAGTGCCACCACCACTGGCGCCCTCCCGGTAAGTATGCACGTTGTCGTCAAATTTTTCGATCATAGCCTTACCTGGTTTCATCTGCTCATCATTGAGATATACCCGCTGGTAAGGCCGAACCGTCGCACAACTGCATAGCAGTAATGCAACGGACAACAGTAGTAATACATGTCTAAGCATGAGTATGTAATTGTATTTGCCGGGAAGTATGGATACGGTTTTCCTCATCTATCACGATCGCATGTACATCAGGCAACTGATCTGTCAGATATAGCCCCGCACATACGCCCATCACCGTTACCGCCGTCGCTAAAGCATCCGACAGCTCCGCACTGGGACTGACAATCGTTACACTCTTAATTCCCTGTACAGGCATCCCCGTTCTTGGGTCTATATTATGTGAATAACGCTCACCGTTCACCTCAAAATATTGCTCGTAATTACCGGAAGTAGCAACAGAAGATTGTTGGATAGGTAACCATAGTAATACCCGCTCTGCCGACACCGGGTCTGCTATTCCCACCTTCCAGGCCTCCCCCGAAGGTTGTTGCCCCCACGCCGTCAGATCACCACTTGCATTGATAACGCCACTCCGCACACCGCGCTGAAGTAATAACGCTTTCACCCGGTCAGCAGCATATCCCTTGCCGATCGCACCAAAACCAATCTGCATACCGCTTTGCCGTAAGAACACCTGCCCCGCTCTCGTCAGGTCTATATGTTGATAACCAGTCTGCCGTTGAGCTGCTTGCAGCTGGCCCTTAGTGGGTAACGCAAATGCCCGGCCTTTAAAATTATATAACGCCTTCAACGCGCCGGTAGAAATATCGAAAGCACCTTGTGTCATCGCCGATAACCGCATACATCGCTGCATCAACGCATAGACTTCTGCCGGTACGTCCACCGCCATACGCCCCGCCGACTGGTTAATGACAGCGGTAACAGATGCCGGGTCAAATACAGTCAGCAACCGCTCTATACGTTGTATCTCCGCCACGCCGGCAGCCAGATGAGCCTGTGCTGACTGCTCGTCAGTATCCGTCACCGTTAGCTCAAAGTCCGACCCCATGAGCCGCTGCCGGAGCTGGTACTTTTGAAGTTGCATATGGCTGGTTTTTGATCAGCGCCTGAATACTAGATATAAAATCAGCGGGCGAGCGCACAGTAGAAGGTACCGTGCCAAGCGACTGCTGAGACGCCGTAAGTAATACAACATAAGGGAAAGCACCGTCCGGATTAAAACGCGAAGCCAGGTCCTCATACTGTGCCCGCAACTCCGCAGCTACCCGCTTACGCTGCGGAAAATCAGCTTTCATCACCACCAGTTCCATACGGGCATACCGCACAAAACTACTGTCAGACAATACCGCCTTCTCCAATTGTATACAGGGAATACACCAGTCCGATCCCGAAAATACCAGCAACACGGGCCGGTGCTGCTCCCTGGCCTCCCGAAACGCCTGAGTGGTATCCGTCACCGCCTGCCCATTCACATGGACCATCGCTGATAAGAGGAACAACAATAACAAACAACTACGCATAAGCTGGTTTTCATGATGCAAATGTAAGGCTTAAGTATATGGCGGCTATATTATCAAACTAACAGGAAAAGTTAAAATAACGGCTTACGATGACGGTACCGGTGGTACTACCGGTGGCACATCTCCCTCCGATACATCTCCCCTCGGTGAGGGTGGATGATCAGGCCCTTTCCCGCTATCCTTCGGGGCCGCCTCCCGCTGCTGATGCAGATCGGCCTCCCATCGCTGCCATAACTTGGGATCTATAGAACGTATATGCAGTTCACGTTGGGGATTGGGAATACGTATACCCGCCGCCTGTAATTGCTGGTAAATGTCCGCCAGGATATCACTTTGCAACGATCCCGCCAGACCAAGATCACTGATCCAGAGGAATATCCGGAAGTTAATGGCATTGTCCCCGAACTGGGAAAGGAACACCACCGGCTCCGGCAACGTCAGCACTCCCTCCCGGCCCACAATAGATTCCTTCATTATCGTGATCACTTGCTGCACATCAGCACCATAAGCCACACCGATCAATAACTCCAACCTGCGCGTACGGCCACTCAACGTCCAGTTGATCAACTGCTGCGATATCAGGTCCCCATTAGGTACCACCACATCCGAACCGTCATAAGCCGATATCTTACTCGACCGGATACCAATCTCCTTCACAACTCCCGACCGGGTCCCCAACTCTATCACATCACCCACCTCTATCGGCTTCTCAAACGCAAGGATAATTCCAGATACCAGGTTGTTCACCACATTCTGCAACCCAAAGCCTATACCCACACCCAACGCACCAATTACAATCGCCAGTTTGTCCATCGGAATACCCGATGCCGCAAAAGCGATCAATACCCCAATAGTAAGCACACCCAATCGCACCAGCAACATGGCAGATCCCAGCTTCCCCTTCTTGAACGTCCCCGAAGGCTCTCCCGTATTACCGAAAAAATACGAGATCAATTGCGTCACGATCGTAGCCACCCAGATCACCACCAGGAACACTAATATACTCCCGTACGAAAATGCCGTATTGCCGATCTTACGCTCCTTACCCAGAAAAACACTCAACGAATCAAATATCGCATCAAATACATACAGGTTACGCGCAATCAGGGTCAACCAGGCTATCGCTGCCAGTATCGTAAACATATTCTTTAACTTCGACTTCACCCGCTGATAGTCGATAAACGAAATGAAAGTACTCGAATTTTTATTCGCCTCCACCTGCAGATACACCGCCTCCATCAATATCTCTATAAACACCATCAGGTTTACCGCCATCACAATGTTAATAACACTGCTCGCGCCAATAATTTTGGCTGCCGTCACCCGCGCTATCAAAACCATCAGCAACGAAATACTACTCATCACAATAAACAACCAGATCACCGCCCGGCTATACCTCGGCAATGCCAGCGTAGTATGTTTCGTAGCTTTCAACAACCGGATACCCAACACGATACAAAAGATCGCGCCGGCAAATAATGCCCAGTGCTCCACAAACGTCGCCTCGATCAATAAGTTGTTAACACAATACAGAAATAATAACACCGTCAGCACAACCCACCAGCGGAAAAAATTACTAGGTAGATAACTGTATAATACCAACGTCAGCGCAGCAATCGTCACACCCCAGTTCAATTCTGTGTACATAAGCGGATACCGTATGGAAATAAAGGAAGACAAAGTAAATACCACAATCAGCATACTTGCCAGCGGAAAACGATACACATACCGCGAATGCTGTAAAATCGACTCCGCTTCCGTCTCCGGATGCCGCTGCCTTATCTTATGAATATTACTGAATATCCACCACGCAAAAAGCACTCCTACCAATATCCAGATCAGGATCACCTGCCACTGCACCGCCAGAAAAATAATCAACACCTTCAGATTTTTGACGATCGAACTACGAAGCACCGGCAGGAACATATGCGCCTTCTTCGCATTCTCCGCCCGCTGCCACAAATAAGTATAGTCCTTGTTGAACATCCGGTTGCCAAAAGTGGAAAGCTGGAAATCCATCTCCTCCAGCAGGTTCGTAACATCAATATAACGGTTCGCTATATTGTTCTGCAGAAAACCCAACCGCAATAAACTTACCTTATTGGCACTGTCCGCTTGCCGGAACTTTTTCACCAGCGTAATGATCTGCCCCTTGTATTGATCAAATAACTCGTCATCCGCCGGTATACTACGCATCGTACTATCCCGCGTGATCTGCACCATCGTATCATTGATCTGTACCAGCTTACTGTAATAACGGTTCACCTCCTCCTGCCATAGATCCAGCTTCCGCTCCAGTTGCACCAACATCACCTTGTTGGTATACAGGTCATGCACATTAGGCGTACTCCCCAGTGTGGCAATATTCCGCTTGATCACATGCAACGACGTATCCACCAACGGCATATTATCAACGATGTAAGAACTGTCATATCCCCGCTTCAACGTACTGATCACCTTATTAAACATCACCGTATAACCCTCTATCCGGTTCAGGATAATAGCCACCACCGTATCCGACTTTCGGAAACGGTTCGTATCCCGCGCAGCCCGGTTCAGGTTTTTACTCATCGCAATACTGTCTAAAGGTTTAGTGTCAACAGGTGGCGTCTGACCTGCAGCATGCAGGCAAAACAAGCTGAGTAAGAACACCAGCCCGAAAAAAGGGGTATTTATTGTGGTTGTACGCATAGCTTAGTTACAGTGAGGCTGCCCTCGCAACCCCAAATACTTTGCCATTTAATAACATTTAATTATTCCATTATGCTTAAATTTATCGCCAGCCGCTATGGATAAAGAATAAAACCATCCTGTAGCCTATACTCTTTATGGATAATAGCCAAAGTGCATATTTCATCAATCGCTGGCAATCGCAGATCAAGAAGGGCCTCTTCGAATATATCATCTTGCTGCTGTTGCAAAAAAAAGAACGCTATGGGTATGAGTTGATCAGCGAGATCAAAAAACTGGCAGACATGGATATAGCAGAGGGCACCATCTATCCGCTCCTCAGTCGGCTCAAAAAAGAAAAACTGGTGGAATCCAGATGGGTTGAAATGGAAGAGGGCGTACCACGCAAATATTACCAACTAACCGAACTGGGTAACGAATACCTGGAAGCCATGTATAAATACCTCGGCGAGCTGATGCAGGCCATCGCAGACCTGAAAAAATTATAATAGGGAACCGTCCGTAAATAGGAAACAGATGCTACAGCAACCGTCATACATTCTCTCCCTCGACCTCGGCTCCAGTACAGCCGGAGCCGTTCTGTTCAATCGCCAGGGAGAAGTCGTCAAACAGTGCCAGAAAGAATACGAAAAATATTACCCGCAACCCGGCTGGATAGAAGTAGACCCGGATGAAATATGGTTCACCATGCTCTCCGTAATCGAAGAACTGGTCGCCGACACCAACCTGAAAGCCGCCCAGATCGCCGGCATCGGCATCGCCAATCAACGCGAAACAACTGTCATCTGGGATAAATCATCCGGAAAACCCATCTACAATGCCATCGCCTGGCAAGACCGCCGTGGCTCCCGCCTCTGCGACGAACTCCGCTACCAGGGATTCGCCGAACTCGTAAGAGGAAAAACCGGCCTCATCCTCGATGCCTACTTCTCCGCCAGCAAAATCCGCTGGATATTAGATAACGTTATCGGAGCCCGGCTCGCCGCCGAACAAGGACAACTCGCCTTCGGTACCATCGACGCCTGGCTCATCTGGAAACTCACGGGTGGCAAAGAACACCTCACCGAGATCACCAACGCCTCCCGTACCATGCTGTTCAACATATTCACACAGCAATGGGATGAAGAACTATTACGCCTCTTTAAAATACCCGTCCAGCTATTGCCCAAAGTATGTGGCAACAGCGAGATCATCGCCCATACCGCCCCCGTCATCCTCGACGCCCCCGTACCCATCGCCGGCGTCGCCGGCGACCAGCATGCCGCCCTCTTCGGACAACTGTGCTTCGAACCAGGTACCGTTAAAAATACCTACGGCAGCGGCTGCTTCGTACTCATGAACATCGGTACCGCACCCATCCTCTCCGCTCATAACCTGCTCACCACCGTCGCCTGGAAGATCAACAACCAGGTCATATACGCCCTCGAAGGCTCCGTATTCGGTGGTAGCTCCGTATTCCGCTGGATAAGAGATGGCCTCGGTCTCATCGACCATACCGCCGAAATAGAAGACCTGGCCCGCACAGAAGAAGACAACGGCGGCGTCATGTTCGTACCCGCCCTCTCCGGACTAGGCGCCCCCTACTGGGACCCCTACGCCAGAGGTATGATCATCGGCATCACCCGCGGCACCTCCTCCGGACATATCGCCCGCGCCGCCCTCGAAGGCGTCGCCCTCGGTATCGACGACGCCCTCCAGGCCATGCAGAAAGATACCGGTCAACGCATCAGCATGCTCAAAGTAGATGGCTCCTCCGCCGGATACGACTGGTTCATGCAACTCCAGACCAATATCATCCAATCCCCCGTACAGCGTCCAGCCGTTATGCCCGTCAGCGCACTCGGCGTCGCCTACCTCGCAGGACTGGCTACCGGCTTCTGGAACAATCTCAACGAGATCCGCCGCAACGAACGGATAAATAGCGTGTTCTCACCCGAACTACCCGCCGAAAGCGTACTCCCCCTCAAACAACGCTGGCAACGCGCCATCGCTCGCGTACAGCAATGGGATATATAATTGATAAACAATGAATTGCAGGTTAGCATCATGCGCATAAGGCTATGATGCTGACCTGCCCCTCGAATCATGCTCGGCTATATTTGCTATATCTCCCGTCCACCTCTTCCATAGTTTAGATATATCATTCCTATATCTCCCGTCCACCTCCGGCCAGCTTCCCGATCGCCCTCCGCTCATCGCCACATCGCTCTTCCCACCCCGCCAGCCGCTCACCAAACTTTCCCTTATCCACCTCCAAATCCCCCAAAAACCACCCAAACTGCACTTAAAATCCCTCCTCTCAGCCCACTAAACACAATAGCAAGTTAATTTTACATTAATCGAGCTTTAACATTTTGTTAAGTATCGTATTCCGATGTATATTGTATTCAAATGAATATACCTTTACTACGTATTCGAAAGTACACCCGATCAATATGGGCCCTTTCTTGTTAATAGTAATGAGGTAATTACCAATCGTATGAACAGAGAGACCATCATTACAACATTGCAACACGATCACCAGCCTTGGGACATCGTGGTGATAGGAGGAGGGGCCACCGGCCTCGGTGCAGCACTGGAAGCAGTGACAAGAGGATACCGGACTATATTACTCGAACAAACGGACTATGCTAAATCAACCTCTAGCAAAAGTACCAAACTGGTACATGGTGGCGTTCGCTACCTCGCTCAGGGTGACGTCTCCCTCGTTAGAGAAGCTAGTGTAGAACGGGGACTACTCCTCCGGAATGCTCCCCACCTCGTCCGCAACCTGTCTTTCGTAATACCCACTTTCAGCCTCTGGGAAAATGTGAAATATACCATCGGTCTGAAACTATACGATTGGATGGCCGGCAGGCTCAGCCTCGGCAGATCCAGACACATATCGAAAAAAGAAGCGCTGAATAGATTAGCCACACTGAAAACAGATCGCCTCGCAGGAGGTGTCCTGTATCATGATGGACAGTTCGACGATAGCCGCCTGGCAATCAACCTCGCTCAAACCATTCACGATAAAGGAGGCATCGCCCTCAATTATGTGAAAGTGACCAGCTTGCAAAAAGATGCCAACGGACATATCAACGGTGTAACAGTAATGGACACACTGGGAAATGTAGAAATGAAATTGCAGACAAAGGCCGTCATCAACGCTACCGGCGTATTCGTAGATGATATCCTCCGCATGGATGATCCCAGTGCCCGTAAGTCCATCACCGCCAGCCAGGGAGTGCACGTCGTCCTCGACAAAGCATTCCTTCCCGGCCACGATGCCCTCATGATACCGCAAACCAGTGACGGCCGCGTATTGTTCGCCGTACCTTGGCACAACAAAGTAGTCGTGGGTACCACCGATACACCGGTCAGCTATATCAGTCTCGAACCGCATGCACTGGAAAAAGAAATCAACTTCATCCTCCAGACCGCTGCACAATACCTGGTCCGCCAACCTACCCGCAACGATGTTCAAAGCGTATGGGCAGGCCTCAGACCACTAGCCGCTCCGAAAGAAGAAGGCCACAAGACAAAAGAAATATCACGTAGTCATAAGATCATGGTGGCAGCCTCCGGCCTCGTCACCATCATAGGAGGAAAGTGGACTACATACCGCCGAATGGCAGAAGATGTAGTGAACAAAGTCGAACAGTCGCAACAGTGGAAGCCGACTCCTTCCGTTACACATCACATGCCCGTTCACGGCGCCGTCGAAGGAATGGACTGGAACGATCCCTGGTACTTCTACGGAACCGATGCACAGGAAATCCGCAAACTGGCTGACAATTCCCCACAAGGAAACGAAATAGTCAGCCACTCACTTGGTATCGTCAAAGCCCAGATCATATGGGCCGTAAAAGCAGAAATGGCGCGACATGTAGAAGACTTCCTGGCTCGTCGCACAAGAGCACTCTTCCTCGACGCCACAGAAGCACAACGCATCGCTCCCTTCGTCGCCAGTATAATGGCAGCCGAACTGGGATACGATAACAACTGGATACAACAGGAAGTAACAGCCTTCGATACATTAGCAAAAGGCTACCTTTTACACCAACAATGAACCAACGTTAGTATTTAACGACGCTATATAACAACTTGGAGAATAAGTAGATCGACCTGGGAACAATGTCGTACGGGATTGCTCGTCCTGTACCCTCCACGTTAACCATTGTATTCCCATAATAAAAAAGAATGAAAAGTTTGTACTCCTGCTTCACTGTCAACAACAGCGGAGGCGGGCAGGGGAATTTATACACATAAAATCAGGAACAGATAAGGGACAATATCGACCTATACTAAAACAAAAATGACCTTCTAATGCGAACATTTACGCACCAAAAGTTGCAGCAATCACTGCATGGACTATGTATGATTGCATTCCTCCTCCTGTGTGCCTCCAACGGTTTTGCACAGGTACTCACCATCACCGGTAAAGTCACCGACGCTAAAAATAACCAGACCATCCCTGGTGTTAGCGTACAACTCAAAGGCACCTCCAAAGGCGCCTCCACTAACGGCGATGGAGAATTTAAAATCAATGCCGAGAAAGGCGATATCATTATCATCAGCTTCGTAGGCTATCTCAAACAGGAAATCACCGTGGGCGACAAAAAACATATCGACGTCTCCCTCAAAGAAGATGTAAGAGAACTACAAGGCGTTGTAGTTACCGCATTAGGTATCAAAAGACAACAGGAATCCCTGGGCTTCGCTACTCAAACCATCGGCGACAAAGACATGACCGATGCACGCGCCAACAACTGGGTATCCGCACTCTCCGGTAAAGTAGCAGGGCTTACCCTCACCTCACCGGGCTCCGGCCCCCTCGGCTCCACCCGCATCACCCTCAGAGGCGATAAATCCCTGTCTCCAAATGGTAACAACGCCCTCATCGTACTCGATGGAGTACCCATGACCAGCGATATCACCAGCTCCGGTGCAGGAAATGCCTACCAGGCAGGTAGCGGCGCAGACGTTCCCATCGACTTCGGTAACGGTATCAATGATATCAACCCCGACGATATCGAAAGCATCACCGTACTCAAAGGTGCCGGTGCCACCGCCCTCTACGGTAGCCGCGCCGCAAACGGTGCACTCATCATCACCACCAAATCCGGCTCCCGCAAAAACAAAGGCTTAGGCGTTACCGTTAACTCCAGCATCGCAGTCAACGATGTACTCAAATGGCCGGCTTATCAATACGAATACGGTCAGGGCGTTGGTAAAACCTTCGATCCGGCTGCTAACTTATACTACTCCTTCGGCCGCTCCGATGATGGCGCCAACACCGGCAGCACCAGTAGCGCCTTCGGCCCTAAATTCAATGGCCAGCAATACTTCCAGTACGATCCAGAAATAGAAGGCCAATCCCTCACCCGCAAACCCTGGCAGCCTTATACCAACAATATCAAAGGCTTCTGGAAAACAGGTCATACCCTCACCAATAGCGTAGCCCTCGAAGGCGGTGGCGAAAAAGGTAGCACCCGCGCCTCCGTGACCCACTCCAAAAACGAATGGATCATGCCCAATACCGGCTTCGAAAGACTCACAGTAGCCCTCAGCACCAACCAAAAAGTGTCTGACAAACTGCGCATCAACGCCAAAGTGAACTATACCAACAAAAAAAGCGATAACCTCCCGGCTACCGGCTATAACAACCAGTCTATCGCATACTTCATGATATTCCAGAACCCTAACGTCGACCTCGATTGGTACAGACCCATCTGGAAAAAAGGTAGAGAACAACTCGAACAGGTACACCCGTTCAGCTCATATATAGACAACCCTTACCTCATCGCCTACGAAATGACCAACTCACTCAACAGTCATAACGTAGTAGGTAACCTGTCCGCCAACTATGAAGTGTCCAAACATTTCGACTTCATGGTACGCTCCGGTATCAACCTCACCGCCGAAAGCCGCCAGCAACGCCGCCCTTATAACACAGCGAACTTCGCTGCAGGTTACTATAAAGAACAAAACATCAATCGCTACGAGATCAACACAGACGCGTTACTGACATACCACCAGGACCTGTCTGCCAAATTCAAACTGTCAGCTTCCATAGGAGCCAACGCATTGCGTAGCCGGTACACCGCTAACAGCGCATATATCAACGGCCTCGTAACACCCGGCGTATACAAACTGTCCAATGGCCAGTATAACATCATCTTTACACCAGACCACGCCAACAAAAATGTAAACAGCGCCTACGCATTTACTAACTTGTCCTACGACAATAAAATATTCCTCGACCTGACCGCCCGTAACGACTGGTCCAGCACATTGCCAAGGGCAAACTCCAGCTTCTTCTATCCTTCAGCTAACACCAGCTTTATCCTCAACAGGATATTCAAATTGCCCGAAGTGATATCTTATGCTAAACTCAGATTGTCCGTAGCTAAAGTAGGTAACGATACCGATCCGTATCGCGAAAGAAAATACTACATCATCAACGAGTTCCCCTCTTCCGCTACTACTGATAATACCTTATATAACGTCAACTTCAAACCCGAACTTACCACCAGCTACGAAGCAGGTCTGGAATACCAGCTCTTCGGTGGCCGCCTCGGTATGGACGTAAGCGTATATCGTACCAACACAGAAAATCAGATCATCCCCATCGCCCTCGAACCCTCCACCGGTTACGCCAGAGCGATCGTAAACGCCGGTACCATCCAGAACAGAGGCGTAGAGATCGTCCTCAACGCCAAACCACTGGCTAAAGGCGACTTCAAATGGAATACCACCATCACCTGGGCCAGGAACGTCAGCAAAGTACTCGAACTGGCAGAACGTTTCGGCGGCGATAAACAACTCCTCATCGGTACCGGCGGTACCGCCAGCGTAATCGCTCAGGTAGGTGGCAGAATGGGTGATATCTATGGCTACGGCTTCGTACGTAACCCCGAAGGAAAGATCGTATACAACAAAGATGGCCTCACCGAAAAACCAGCAGAGATACAATATATCGGCAACGCATATGCCGACTGGAAAGGTGGTATCAGCAACGAATTCTTCTATAAGAACTTCCGCTTTAGCTTCCTCATCGATGGCCAGGTAGGAGGGATCGTATACTCTCAGACACATCATAAAATGAGCGAACAGGGTAAACTGAAAAGCACATTACCAGGCCGCGAAGAAGGATTCATCATCGGCGATGGCGTAGTCCTCAATGCAGATGGCTCCTACTCGCCCAATACGAAAAAAGTAACCGTAGGAGACTACTACGCCGACTACTATCGTCGCGCCAATGTAGAAGCCAACGCATTCGATGCCTCCTTCCTCAAACTGAGAGAAGTACGCCTCGAATACAACTTGCCTAAACGGCTGCTCGCACGCGCACGCATCAACTCCGCCAGCGTAGCACTCTATGGCCGCGATCTCGCAATGATCACAAACTATCCCATGTTCGATCCCGAAACCGCTGCCCTCAACGGCAACACCATCCTCCCGGGCATAGAAATGGGCCAGTTACCTTCCATGAGAACCTTTGGTTTGAATCTCACCCTTAAATTCTAACCGACTCAAATGCTAATGATTATGATGAACATAAAGAAAATAATGGTAGCCGTCCTCGCTGGTATCACACTGGCTGCCTGCACCAAAGACTTCGAAAAGATCAACACAGATCCCGATAACCTAGAGAAAGTAAGTGCAGCTACCTTACTCAATCCTATCCTCTACGAAATGTCCACCTTCAACGCCAGCCGCAGCGAAGGCTTCACCATGGACATCATGCAGGTGAGATTACCATGGCCCAGCGTATCCGGTGGTACACACCGATACGTTGTTACCGAAAATGCCGGCAACTCCACCTGGAACACCTACTACCGCTGGCTCAATAACATCCGCGAAGTAGATGAAGCAGCCATCGCTGACAATAACAACCTGAGCTACCGCGCCATCGCACTCACCCTCAAAGCTTGGGGCTTCTCCCTGCTCACCGACTGCTTCGGCGATGTACCCATGTCTGAAGCACTCAAAGCAGAACAAAACCAGCTGAAACCAGCGTTCGACAAACAGGAAGATATCTATAAAGAACTTCTGAAAAACCTCGACTCCGCCAACAGCTGGCTTACCGCTCCTAAAGATGTCCTCAGCAACAACCGCGAAATGCTGTACGACAACGATCTGAAGAAATGGCGCAAATTCGCCAACTCCCTCCAGATGAGACTCCTCCTCCGTATCAGCAACAGAACGGAAACCAAAGCATACGAAAAACTGGCTGCAATGGTCGCCGACCCAGTGAAATACCCGGTCTTCTCCAACAACGCCGAAGCCGCACTCTATAAGATCACCGGCATTACACCTAATATCTCCCCCTGGAGCCGCGTACAGGACTTCGTCAACTTCCGATGCGCAGGCGAATTCTTCGTGAATACACTCAACGACTTCGCCGACCCCAGAAGGGATAAATGGCTGTCACAAGCCACCGATACCGCCAAAGTGCCTAAAAAGATCGGCTTCAAAGGCATACCCGCCGGCCACGATGGCAGCGATGGACAGTTCTTTTTCAACCCGTCCAACATGCTCGCACCACTGGGGGTAGCTCCTACCATGATAGCTGTAGTAATGACCTACTCCGAAGTAGAATTCATCAAAGCAGAACTGGCACAAAAAGGCCTCATCGCCGGTGGCGCACAGTCCTACTACGAAAACGCAGTAAAAGCCTCCATCGAACAATGGGGCGCTACCGTACCTGCCAACTACTTCCAAAACCCGAAAGCAGCATACGATGGTACCCTCGAACGTATCATGCTGCAAAAGTATATCGCCCTCTTCTTCAACGACTACCAGCAATGGTTCGAATACCGCCGTACCAAACTACCCGTACTACCCGTAGGCCCTGGCATGCTCAACGACAAGAAAATGCCGGTTAGATTCAAATATCCACTCACCGTTCAGACTGCTAACCCTGATAACTACAGACGCGCAGTAACAAACATGGGTGGTGATGACATCAATACCAAAGTATGGTGGGAAAAATAATTAAGTAAAATCCAGCTCGCAAAACGGTATCTTCAAGGATACCGTTTTGCGTTCTTCAAAGTAGATATACTATGAACAGACGAATATTTGTACGCACCGTCTCCCTGCTCGTCGCCGGCGCCATGACGGGCCTCCGCAAAGTAGCAGGGGCAATGCACATCCGCGCTAAAGCCGTAAAAGTAAATGGCCGCGTCACCGCCGCAGGTAAACCCGTAAAAGGTGCCCTCATCTCCGATGGCGTGAATATCGTTAAAACAGACAACCAGGGTAAATACACCCTCACCACCGATGCCGATGCCGAATTCGTATGGATATCCGTACCCGCTGGTTTCGCATTCCCACACCACAACGGCATCGCCGACTTCTACCGCCGCATCAACCAGGAAAAAAATGAACAAGCCATCGACTTCAAACTCGATCGCCTCTCCCGCGACGACAGAAAACACCAGTTCGCACTCTGGGCCGACCCGCAGATCAAATACGATGAAGATGCCCGCGAACTCATCAACGTCTCCGCACCCGATCTGAAAGCAGTAATAGAAAGCTATGGCAAAGATGCCCTCTTCCATGGCGTCGGCTGCGGCGACCTCGTTTGGGACGAACCTCGCCTCTTCCCAGATTACAACAAAGCAGTAGCCATCGCCGGCATCCCCTTCTTCCAGGTCATCGGCAACCACGACATCGACTACAACGTCGACGACAGCCAGTCCGATCGTACCTTCAAATCACACTACGGCCCCACCTACTACTCTTTCAACCGTGGCAACGCTCACTACATCGTCATAGACGACGTATACTACGAAGGAGAAGACAAAAAATATAAAGGCTTCATCACCGACAAACAAATGGCCTGGCTCGAAAAAGACCTGGCACTGGTAAAGCCAGGTTCCCTCGTCATCGTCAATATCCACATCCCTTCCTATACCGAAATGCACATCCGCAACAAGAAGGAAAACCCCGCACCGGGAGGTACCGTATCCAACAGAGAAAAACTGTACGCCCTGCTGGCGCCATTCAACACACACATCCTCAGCGGACATACCCACTACAACGAAAACATCGTCAACGGCAATATCATGGAACACGTACATGGCACCGTATGCGGCGCCTGGTGGACTGGTCCCGTATGTAGCGATGGTACACCTAATGGATATGGAATATACGAAGTAGAGGGCAACGACCTGAAATGGTATTACAAAAGCACCGGAAAGTCCCGCGACTACCAACTCAGCATATACAGCATCGCCCTCGATGGAAAAGCTGCCAACGCCATCATGGCAAACGTATGGAACTGGGACCCGCAATGGAAAGTAGAACTGATCGCAGACAATACCAACATCGGCGAAATGAAACAACATACCGGCCTCGATCCGCAAGCCGTTATACTTTACCAGGGTAAAGACATCCCAGCCAAACATAAATTTGTAGAACCTACCGCTACCAGCCACCTCTTCCTCGGCAACGTACCGGCAGGCACCAAAAAAGCAACCGTAAAAGTAACCGATCGCTTCGGACAGGTATACACCCAATCCATAGCACTCGACGCCTGATAACATTAAGATAATAGATAGCTTATGAAGATCTTTACTAAATTTCTCGCCGGTTGCAGCGCCATACTATTACTGGCCACAACCGCCAATGGACAGACAAACGGTTATGACAGCACCGCACGTCCGAATAGTTTTAAAATGCAGGTAGAACGCTTTAACTCATATCCTAACAGCAAAAAGGATATCATATTCCTCGGTAACAGCATCACCGCCGGCACCGACTGGGCAGAACTCCTGCAGGAACCAAATGCTAAGAACAGAGGCATCTCCGGAGATATCACCTTCGGCGTCCTCGAACGTCTCAGCGAAGTCACAGAAGGCAAACCGGCAAAAGTATTTATCCTCATCGGGATCAACGACCTGGGCCGCAAAATACCCGACGACGTCATCTTCCATAACTATCAACGGATCGTACAACGCATCAAAACAGAAAGCCCGTCCACAAAAATTTATTTCCAAAGCGTATTGCCCACAAACGATAGCTTCCCAGCCAAAAATCAATTCCACAAACAGGAAAATATACACTTCCTCAACAACGGATTGAAACAACTGGCAGCTAAAGAACATTTCACTTTCATCGATCTGCACAGCAGGTTCCTCGACAACGCCGGACAGCTGGATGCCCGCTTTACATACGATGGCCTCCACCTCAACCCGGCCGGATACCTCCACTGGGCCCAGATACTGAAAGAAGGAGGATACCTTAAATGATCGCTTAAAACTCGGATAGATATGGTTAAGAAAAGTATCGCCATCATGTCACTGCTGGCTACCGTATGTACACTGCAAACCGCTACAGCACAACACAAATTCCCCGCCTTCGATACAGAAGGACACAGGGGTAGCCGCGGCCTGATGCCCGAAAACAGCATCCCCGCCATGAAAAAAGCCGTCGACCTCGGCGTTACCACCCTCGAAATGGACGTGGTGATATCCCGCGATAAAAAGGTCGTAGTATCGCACGATGCCTACATCAACAGCATATTCTCCCTCGACCCCTCCGGCAAACCATTCACCAAAGAAGACCAGAAAAAGTATGTCATCTACCAGATGGACTACGCAGAGGTGAAACGTTTCGACGTAGGCAGCAAAGGAAATCCCGGGTTCCCCAAACAAACACTTATTAAAACATACAAACCTCTCCTCGGAGAACTTATCGACTCCGTAGAACAGTACATCAAACAAAAAGGCCTACCCCCGGTTTGGTACAACATCGAAACCAAATCCGAAGAAGGACACGATGGCGAACTGCAACCTGCTCCCGATGAATTCGTAGCTCTACTCGTCGCCGTACTCAAAGAGAAAAAGATCACCGACAGAACCGTCATACAATCCTTCGACAAACGCACCTTACAGGTACTGCATAAAAAACATCCAAAGATCAAAACATCCTACCTCATAGGCCCCGATATCCTCGGCCTGAAAGGTAATCTGGATGCACTGGGCTTCAAACCCTTCGCATACAGCCCCTACTATAAAGGCGTCACCGCACAACTCGTAAAAGAGTGCAAAGAACAGGGCATCAAGATCATTCCCTGGACAGCCAATACCCTGGAAGAACTCAAAGCCCTCAAAGCTTTAGGCGTAGATGGTATCATCACCGACTATCCGGATCTGTTCAAAGATTTATAACTGTCACATTTTTAATTGCAAAGGAGCTGACCACCAAGGTCAGCTCCTTTTTTAATGACTACAATAAAAAGATAAACTTAACATAAACGCGTACCGCAGGTACACCCACAAGTCGCACAGGTAGCAAACCCATTCCTACAATTAGCTGTATAGACGGCAACGTAAGCACCGGTACAGCCGATTTAATATTTAGATAATATACAACATAAATTTTTGCTGGTAAGTTTGCCAAAAAAGTGGGTTGTTATGGGGATAACTTTACAGGAATTGTCAGATGATATGTTATTGGCAGCATGCAGACAGGAAAATGTAAAGGCCTTTGACGTATTATTCGATCGTTACGCTGCCCGCTTATACCACTACGCACTTAAATACATCAAAGACGAAGCCGTAGCCGAAGAAACAATGATGGACCTCATGTGCTGGGTATGGGAAAAAAGACACCAGCTGAATGAAGATATCCGCTTCGCGCCTTACATCTTCCGGGCAATGAAAAATGCAGTGATCAAAGTACTAACCCGGAAACCCTACGCCACCCTACCCCTGGAAGAAAAATTCGCCGACGAAATAACAACCTCCGCTCATGCCGCCGATCAGCGCTTATCCGATATGGAACTCAACGAAGCATACCACGAAATGCTCGATGGCCTCAGCCAGCAACGCCGCCTCGTATTCGAACTGAGCCGGCATAACAATCTCAGCCACGCAGAGATCGCTAAAGAAACTAACCTGTCCCTGTTCACCGTAAAGAACCATATCAAAGCCTCCCTCACCCATTTCCGCCGCCATTTAAAAGATCACCTGGACATCACCACCCTCATACTCTTCTGTTTATTAACACACTAAAAATATTTTCCTCCACAGTAGCCCTCCTACTCATTTTCTGGCCCTTATATAGTATACGGTCATATTTAGTGACCGCCTACATTCATATACATGGGAAAATCAGTCGAGAAACTTTTTATAAAATACCTGGATGGAGCTTGTACACCGGAAGAAAAGGCAATGGTCGAAATCTGGCTGCAGGATGAAGGCAACAGCGCCATATTAGACGCCTTATTGAAGGAAAGACTGGCAGAAGATATGTTAATGGATACGAAAGACACCGTATCCCCCGAACGCGTGGCCGAATGGAAAGAAAAACTGCATCAGCGCATACAACCAAAGGAAATACCCGTACGCCGGTTGTCTTACCGATTCTGGCTACGGGCAGCTATCCTCGTAGCTGTCGTCTGCGGCATGGGCTACTATGCCTTTTATATGCATGGCAACATGCCTGCCGCAACACAGCAAATGGCCTGGGAAGAAACCGCCAACCAAATGGGGAAAAGAGCCACCGTCACACTAACAGATGGAACCGTCGTTCTACTGGGGCCCAACAGTAAGTTGTACTACCCGCAGGAATTCAGCGGCCCCAACCGGCTCGTCAGGCTAACAGGAGAAGCCTTCTTCGACGTGAGCGAAGATGCCGCTCATCCCTTCGTCGTTAATACAAACGATATACAAACAACCGTATTAGGAACCTCCTTCCGCATCAGCGCATTTACAAACATGCCCGTTACCGTCGCAGTAGCGACAGGCCGCGTAAGGGTAGACCGCCGCCAGCAAAATGGATTACAGGAACTGGCCGTCCTCACCCCGGGCCGCGAAGTCACCTGGCTGCAGGAACAACAACAGGCAACCGTATCAACAGTCAATATACAGGACGTAGAAGGTTGGAAACGGGGACGACTGGTGTTTAATAACCAACCACTGAAAACAATAGCAGAAACACTGGAAAGATGGTACGATGTAGATATCCGCTTCCAACATCCCCATACAGCAAAGACAAGAATAACAGTTACACTTTTTGCATCAGGTAGCATCAGACAGACATTAGAGACGTTGTCCGTTGGCAGCAACTTTAAATACACAGTGAAAGATCGCCAAATAATTATTCATTAAAATATCTACTCAGCAGTCATGTAGTAAAAACAAAAAAAACGTTCCCGTTTGCATTGGACCGCTTACAGGAACGCTTTCAGTTTGAATGCTTACCTGTCATGTTTTGGACGACCGACAGGTAAACTGAACATACCGGACATTGGACTGTCCGGTCGTTAACAGATTTCCGGCAAAGCCGGATTAACCAGTAACAATCAAAAATATGAAAAAAGGATTAAAAAATCCTTTAGGACGTACTGCGGAACCCGTTTCCCTAAACCTTCATCATGCGGATGCTGCTGAAGTTGGTGCAGTAAGATCGCTGGTCAATAGCAGACAGCAACGCGCAATTTATTACTTCCTGATGAGATGCTCATTTATCATCGTGGCCGTTCAGCTTACTTTCGTTAGCCTGCTGTTCGCAGATCACGCAAAGAGCCAGGACCTGGATGCACGGCTGAACCTGCAACTAAAGGAGAAAAGCCTGAAAGAAAGCCTCTTGGTTATAGAAGAAAAAACTGGAGTTCGCTTCCTGCTGCCGGAAGAACTATTGGCCTCCGTCAGTAAACGCATTACCATAGATCGCGAACACATCCGCGTCCGCGAAGCACTGGATGCATTACTGGTAAATACCACACTGACCTACCGGCCAGTGAACGGGTACGTCGTACTGACACGAAAACCAATACCCATTAAAATCACCGGCCGCGTCGCAGATGGTAGAACCAAAGAACCCCTGCCTGGCGTATCCATCCGCCTCAAAGGCGCACAACAGGGCGCCACCACAGATGCTAATGGCTACTTTACCATCAACGTACCCGAAGAGGGCGGATCACTCGTATTCGCTTTCATTGGCTATGAAGCCAGGGAACTACGCGTAGACGCCAAAACCGGCCACCTCAATATCCTCCTAAATGCCTCCACCAGACTGCTGGGAGAAGTACAGGTACAAGCTCGCCGTAAAACAAATACAGAAATCACCGTACTCCAGGAAAGAAGAAACGCCGCCATCGTGCAGGATGCCATCTCCGCTCAGCAAATCGAAAGAACCGCCAGCATCACCACCACCCAGGCCCTCCAAAGAGTATCCGGCGTAACCGTAACAGACGATAAGTATGTCGCCATCAGAGGACTCGGAGACAGAAGCGTGATCGGCCAGCTCAACGGCGTACGCCTCGCTTCCTCCGACCCCGATCGCAGCACCATCCCACTCGATCTCGTACCTGCCTCCCTACTCGATAACATCACCATCTATAAAACAGTCACCCCCGATAAACCTGCCGACGCCGCCGCAGGTATCGTAGAACTGAAAACAAAATCCGTCCCCGAAAAACAAACACTGGAAATCATCCTCCAGTCAGGGTTCAATTCCAATATAGGATTGGGCGGAAAAATGAACAGCTTCTACAATAGCGATATGGGTTTCCTCGGACAAAAGGTAAATAATAAAAACCTCTCCCGCGAATTCCTCGACCTGTCAAAACAATACCCGGGCGGATTGGCAGATATACAACGCCTGATCGGCAACAATAACGGCGATCCCGCATTACAACAAGAAGCCGGCCGCATCAACCGCATCATGCACCAATTCGATCCCGTACTGACATCCCGGTATAAAAGCGCCCCTTTAAATCAATTGTTCTCCGTCACCTATGGTAACAATATAAAGGCGTTCAAATCACATCGCCTGGGTATCATCGCTGGCGCAAACTACTACCGCCGCAGTGTAGACATCTATGGCGGCGATCTCAACCAATACAGCATATACCAGGGCGTAATCACCGGCAACCCCGACGTTTACAGCCCACGCAATATCCCCAACTACATCACGCCTAATAACATGTTCATGGGCCGGTACCAAACCTATAAGGAATATACAGGTACCGAAACCCTCAACTATGGCCTACTCACCGGCCTGACCTATCAGTTTAATCCTCGCCACGAGATCAGCTTGCAATACCTGGGCAGCTGGGGCAGCGAATCCATGGCATTACATATGGATGGGAAATATGAATATGCCAGCCTCCCGGGAGAAGTAACCAGCACGATCTATTCCCTTAAACAGACACGTCGTAATCTCAATACCTATAACCTCCAGGGCGAACATAAATTCTTCACAGGCGAATACTCCCCTCGCTTAAGTTACAACCTGGCCACATCCAGCTCCTACCAAAACGATCCCGACTTCCGATTCGTAACACTGACAGACTATGCACCGCGTAAAGGCGCATGGTATAAAAAACCAGTAGTAGGACTTCCCGGCAGTGAAGGATATGAATGGACATTTACCAAACACTTGTATGCACTGAACTCCGGATATGTAAATGGATACGGTACCTACGGCATTATTCAGGCAGAACCCAACGGCCGCCGCTGGCGCCAGCTGAGAGAAACCAACTACAACTACAAAGCTGATCTCGCATTCCCATTCCCGCTGATGAGCCAACGCCAGGAACTGAAAGTAGGATTCAACTACCTGAATCGGGATCGCCGGTTCTCAGAAAATATGTTCTTCCTGCCTGGCTCTAACTTCACCACTTATGGCGCTGCCGCATTATATGAAGTGGAAGGCAACCTGGATCGCCTCGTAGGACCAGGAATAATAGGAATAAGAACACCCACCGGTGGAGTAGGAGAGGGCGCCGATAAAGTAGGCGGATTCCTATACAACAGCCAGAAATCACCCAACAACTATAAAGGGTTCTTTGAAACAAACGCCTTCTACGCAATGCTGGACCTCCGTCCGCTTAAACAATTGCGCCTCACAGGTGGAGTACGCTTCGAAAGAACCAACATACAATCCGCCGTAGACACCGCTAACGTATTCCTAGACCCGGCACTCACAAAAAAAGATGCCGACGGTCATGTCATCCCAGTCGTACTGATCAACCCTAATACAGTATACAAAACGACTTACAAACCTTATTATTCTGCCAATATAACCTATACACTACACGAGAATATGAACTTCCGCCTGGCGTACAATACCACGCTGGCACGTCCCGAACTACGTGAACTGACAAACGTATTCGAATTCGACGCATTCCAGATGGGACTAGTAGTAGGCAATCCGAAACTCGTAAATCAACACACCGAAAACATCGACTTCCGCTGGGAATGGTTCCCCGCCAGTGGCGAAGTGATCTCCGCCTCACTATTCGGTAAACGCATCAACAACCAGCTGGTAAAAGTATTCAGCCTGAAAACAGAAGGACTGGCCGCAAAATATCCCGAATACCCCACCATCCAGTTCCAGAACGACCCGAACACCGGTACCGTTTGGGGAATGGAACTCGAAGTCGTAAAAGACCTGGGTAAAATGTTCGACCCACTGAAAAATTTTAACCTGGGTACCAACCTCTTACTGGCACAAAGCAACATCCTCAAAACCGAAGAACGATACAAAGCAAATAAGTCCCTGGATCGCCATACACCCGAAAACAGTGCCTTGTTCGAACAAGCACCGTATTCAATCAACGTCTGGCTGAACTATGCCAATAAAAAATCCGGTACCGACCTCACCGCCACATTCAACATGGTAGGAGAACGCCTGGTACAGATCAACCTCACCGGAGAACCAGATCTGTATACCCGCCCCGTCCCCGTACTGGACCTCGTATTCAGCCAGCGTATCAGCAAACGTATCCTGTTCAAAGGCTACGCCAAAAATATACTCAACCCGGCCATCGAAACCGTATACGCCAACCCGGGCACCGGTGGGCGCTGGTATGGTGGGAAATATGTGAACAGAAGCTATAAACGTGGCAGCGAGATCATGATGGGCTTCACAGTGAACTTGTTTTAAACTTTAAAAGAATCACGCATGAAATATACTTGTGCAAAACTGCTATCAGCATGGCTGCTGTCCGGGGCGCTTATTTCTTCCTGCGTAAAGGAAAAAGAAGACCTGCGTTCAGACAACCGGGTGATCAACGATGCCCGCAAAGCGTCCAATATCCGGTTAGTCAACCCCATCGGCTACAACCAGGTGGTCATCAATGGAGATACACTCACTAACTATGTCATCATACCCAAATCACCACAGTATCCGCAATGGGAATATCCCGGTACTACCTACTTCCCGTCCAATGGAAGATTAGGTAACAACTGGTCCATACCGCGTTCATTACTGAAAGACGATGGTACCGCAATGCTGAAAGTGGAAATGAATGGCTTCCAGCTACCACTCCGGACACTGGAATTTAAAGTACAGGAAGACCACAGCCGGCCAATGGACTATTACCTGCTGGCACAAAAAGAAGATGCCTTCGTAATAGATGCACCGCCGAGTGTAATGCCAATACCACGCAGCATCAACCCTTCACCACGCCCAGACCATTTCAAAATAAGGGTGGTGAACATGGCCGCTCGCCTCGCCGACCAGGGCGCCAATGTCGAAAATGTAGCATTACCCCTCACACTTACATATGCTGATGGCAACACCGTCAGTGCCCTCACTAGCAATATCGCACCAGGACAATACTCCGAATATGTAGAAGTACCCTACGGTACCTACCAGTTTAAAATATTGACGCCTGCCGGTACTCAAGTAGCAGCACATGGTGGCAGCCTTAACGAAGATGCACACAAAACAGAGCCTACCACTTCTACCATAGCAAAAGATACCTCCGGCCGCCCGCATGCAGTGAGTACCGGACTGACCTATGCACCAATTCGTACCTATCAGCCCGGAGGGATCTATACCATCGTTATCACGCCAAAAAAGTTTATCATACCGTACTACAACGGCAACCCGGGCGAAGAAGTAGACATGATGCAAAATGGCTTCGACGTGATCGCCGACATCAGCGAACCGTATAACTATCAATACACCCGTATACAGTGGGTCAACGCCCTGCCCGGTAGCGCCGGTATCACCATGCACATGAATGGCCGCAAAATGGATGATGGCCTCTCCTTCGCCGCCAGCAGTAATTATATGACCACGGTAGCCGAAAAAACAGCATTCAAAGCAATAGATGCCGCCGGTAAGGAAATAGCCTCAGCAGAATATCAGCTGAAAGCCGGTGACAACTACAGCGTATGGCTATACGAAGACGCAGCAGGAAAAGCAATGATTCATGTAGTAACCAACAACCTCAGCGGAATATATACCACTATTGGCAACGGCGGACAAGATGCCACCTACGATCGCTTCAAACGCAGTTTTTCCACAGACATTCGCTTCCTCAATTACTGCCCCGATCTGCCCTACATCACCTTTACCGGCACAAACGGACAGCCTTTTACCTCCGGTGTGAATATGGCGCTGGCCCAAATCCCGGCAGGTAGCTCTCCCTACGCCAGGTTCGGCGCAACTGCTGTCGGCTATCAGATCATGGCCTACCGCTCCACACCCTCCGTAATACCGGGTAGATGGCTGGAAGACATTCCCGTAGTGAAAAGCGAACAACTCATAGCTCGCAGAGCACTATACGTAAGGAATAAACTGCCCATACAGGAACCAGGAGTGTATACCATCGCACTCATAGGTGGATACAAGAATAACACACCGTCCGCCCAAAAAGCCCGGATGATCATCGTAAAACACACCAAATAAGCAACATGTATAAACAATTGATGCGTTATCTCACCATGACCGTACTGTCTGCTGTTATGGTGTCCTGCAGTAAAGTCAACTACACAAAAGTAGATAACCCCGCATACCTGCGGGTATTCAACAACCTGAACTATATCGTAGGCTTGTCTAACAAAGACGAACCTACGCCCTTCCTCACCATGCTGATAGATCCCGTGCTCGATAAAGATGGGATACCTATAGGAGCCGCTATCAAAGGCGACTTCCTGGATAAACGTGATTGGTATGCACCACCATATCCCTCCCACATCGGAAGCAGTACCTCCGTGAAAAACCCCGAGTACCCGGGTAAAGAAGATGTCCCCGTCGCACCCGTGCTGAATGGTTTCGACCTCTCTAGCTGGGCACAGATACCATCCGGAAAACATCGCTTCCTGTTCTTGTACCGGCCCAATAGTAACACACCCTTTTTCGAACTGGAACCAATCTATCGCCGTAAAGTCATGATAGATACCGTCCTGGAACTATCTCCCAAAGAGGTATATACCATGCACATACTGCAACAGGATTTTAAAACCAAACGCAACGGACTCATACTCCGCCAGGAAAATTTCCATAAACAGTCACTGTCCGATTCCATGATATATGTCAATTGCTACAACATGAGCGCCAAAGGATTCTGGGAAGCAGACAATAGCCTCAAACCACGCCAGCGCACCGGAGGTACCTACCTGATGGAAATGGGATTGAAAGACCAGCTGACCATCTGGTACTCCCTGTTCAAAGGCGACGATCTGAAAGCGCCAGTACCCGGATACTTGTTCAACTATCTCGCCACCGTATACAGAGACACCGAATCATCCGCCGTCGCTCCATACTACAGCATACCCCTGTTCCCCGAAGCAACAGGAGATAAAATATACACCGACGTATGGCAACGGTTCAGCTTCTTCGGTGGTGGCATACACCCCAGCAATAATCCTTACAATGACAACGAAAGTAATACCTACGGCAACTATGGCCTGATCTCCTGTTATAAAAATGGACAAACAGGCGCTATTGGAGAAAGAGGAACTTTCGCGCTGCCTAACATGATTGTAAATATCCATTCCGGTGTATACAATCCCCGATCCTTCGCTACCGTCAATACAATCGAGATCGTAAACGGGGTCGCTTACCTGACCACCATACAGCGAAAATATGCACCGCCAATCTACTAAAGACACGGGCATACAAACTATCACAATTTCAAATCAAGAAGGATGAAGAGGTATCACCACTATCTATATAAACTGCTGTTGTGCCTGTCTGTATTGACAGTAGCCTGTAAACACGAACAGCTGGAAGTATATCAGGAAAATATCAGCTACCGCCCGGGTGCAGATTTCCTGAAAAATAACTATGACCTGACATTTTTTGCCGCAGCAGTAGAAAAAGCAGGAATGACCGAAGAGTTGAATACCAGGAACCCAATCACAATACTGGCGCCCAATAATAAAGCATTCCGCCTGCTGGGTATCCAGTCCGTAGAGGACTTTGATAAAATGAACAAGGATAGCCTCCGCCAGATGGTACAGTATCATATACTCGACAGACGACTGGTCGATGCAGATATCGCTAAAAAAGTCATCGATGCCAGATATACCACACTCGCAGGCGGCCGCCAGTTATTCATCTCTAATGAGTACACCTCCTGGACATCCCGTTACTATTTTAATGGTGCAAAGGCAGATCCTATGAATGCCATCATCTCTAATGGAGTGGTCCATGTACTGAATAAAGTGCTCCGGTATCAAAGCGGCACATTACGCGACTGGCTGAATAAACAGCCTGACTATAGCATCCTCGCCGCCGCCTTTAAAAAATTCGGCTACTGGGAACTACTCGCACAGGATGGCCCGTTCACAATTTTTGCACCCGACAATGCCGCATTCCTGGCCAAAGGTATTGACGCAAATGTTATTAACAGGATGGATACCGCCGCTTACTTCGGACATAGATTATTTGGCGTTTATATCCAACGCAATCGCAGGTACTTCATATCCGATTTCAAAGTGTTTGCAGTCAACAATGGAGAATTTAAACTGGAAGAAGCAATCTGGGGAGACACTTACTACATGACCCTGGGACACAATGAAGATCCGGTAGTAAAAGAACTCCAATATGTTATTTCAATCCGGACAAAAAAAGAATATCCGTTCGAAAGCGTCGGTAGCGCAGTGGGAAAACTACCCCCGTACCAGGACTACCTGTCCGACAATGGAGTCGTACAGCCCTTGACAGACGTGATCGTACTACCCAATCAAGCAAAAAAATAATTAAGATAAAACGAATTAAAATCTGAATCATGAACGGAGCAAAACAAGTATGGCTCACGCTCGTAGTCGTTCTTAGTATCATAACCGGGTGCCGTAAGAAAGAATTTGTACACCTGCCGGAAGGACAGAAGGTGCCCTATGAAGAAGTGAAGGTCACTCTTAAAGAAGTACTGCAAAGACCCGAATATCAATTGTTCAATAAAGCCTGGCTCAAAAGTAATATGTCCGGCATCATCGCTGCCAATGGAAATGCGCCTGTTACATTACTGGTGCCAGACAACGCAGCCATGCGGGCTGCCGGACTGGATGATGCAGGCATCGATAAAACGACACAAACCGCACTCGATACCTTACTCATGTATCATACCCTCACCGCCAGGGTAGAACAACAAGGATTGCAGTCCCTGACCGGCAACGTCGCCTGGCGCACCTTCCTGCTTAACCCCGCATATACAGAAGGTCTCAACGGTGTAGGATCTGCCGTATCGCGGGATAGCATGTACCGATACCGTCACTACCTGGGCCTGAGCCAGAAAAATGAATTGATCGTAGAAGGCAAACAACTAGGTACAGGCGCACCGGTGATCGCAAAAGATGGTAACATCTGGCCAATCAATAAAGTATTACGCCCTGCCACTAAAACCATGTTGGAAACATTGAAAGATGATGGCAGGTTCACCTTGTATCTAGAAGCTTTACAGATGACTGATGATCTCTACGGCACCCTGCCAGAGATCGATGAATACAGCGTAGGACCCTATCTGTTCCTGAGCACCGTCATGAATGCCACCATTTGGGATATAGATTGGGAAGAATGCTTCTGCCCGATTTTTGTTCGTGGAAAAACACAGCGCTTCAGCTTGTTTGCACCTACAGATGATGCATTCCGCCAGGCAGGACTAGCTACCAAAGAAGACCTCCTCGCATTAAATAGCCGCACACCTCCCCGATTCCAGGGTTTCACCTTAGTACATTTTGCTGTATTGGATAGCCTGCTGGGTATAAATGTATGGGGCAAACAAAGGCAAATGTTTGCGACCAGCGCCCCGCCCATTTTTTACTCCAATGACCTGGTACCGGCAATAATGAACGAGTACACCGTCAGTTCCAGCTTCACCGGCAAAACATGGCAACCATTCGAATGCTCAAAAGATGGCAATGGCCGCGTACAGCTGAAAGCAAAGGGCAGCACCGCAGAAAAAGCAACGATCATAGAAGGCGACATCCCTACCATACAAGGACCCATCCATGTAATAGATCGCCTGCTCCCACCGCCCGGTTTTTCATTTACACACTAATCGAATCTGTTATGCGCTTTAAATATGCTTATATCGCCGCACTAATACTGTTGCCCATAGCACAAGGGATGTCCGGCTGTAATAAAGAAGATAATATCCGCTTGCGGGATAACAATATCCTGCCTTCCGTGATCAAGGACAACTTCAACCTGAAAATATTCAGTACCGCACTGGATCGCAGCAACCTCACTCCCCAGGTGTCAAAACCAGGCCCGTTTACCTTACTCGTACCCGCCGATGCCGCATTCATCGCAGCAGGATACAGTAACCCCGGTGCCGTACAGACCGCCAGCCAGGAAACCATCAGACGCCTCACCGCCTATCACATCCTGGAAGGAACATACGAACTGGATAAACTGCCTTTCCTGTTCAATCAGGAAATCAACTCCTACAGCGGCGGAAAATTATTCGTAACAAGATGGGTAAAAGGAAAAGATACCATACTAACCGTCAATGGTAGCCGCATATTGCTCTCCTCCGTAAAAGCCTCCAATGGCATCATGCATATCATGAACCGAGTACTGAATCCAAACCAGTTCGATATACTGGCAGATGCACTCGCAGGAGATCGTAACCTGACATTGTTCTACCAGGCAGTGCGCATAAGCGGCCTCGAACAAATGCTCACCGGACAAACACTTTATACCGTCTTCGCACCCAATAACAACGCCATGACTTCCTATGGATACAACACCCTGGAGGCCATACAAACGGCAGATCCCGCTGCATTACGCGAATTTGTAAAGTATCACATACTGTCAGACCGCCACTTCGTTAACGACTATGTATTGAGCGCCGGCCCCTCCGCCACCGCCACCGCTACCATGCTTAATAACAATGCAGTAAAGGTAACCCTCATACCAAATAGCACCGTACCAGGTGGATACGAAGGCATTACCCTGACAGGTATAGGCAATGGCAACACACCTGCCAAAATATTCAAACAGGATGTCATCACCAACAATGGCGTATTGCACACGATAGATCAGGTATTGAAACTCTCCCAATGATCTGCAGGGCACTAACAAATTAATATGCGAACCATGAACATACAATTACATAGACTTAATATACACTATCTGTGGATAGCAATGCTGGGGCTATTACTCCTGGCACTACCTTTCGCAGGCATCGCACAGGAAACCAGCGGAGGCATCACCGGCAAGATAACGGACGAAAAAGGGAGCCCCCTGGCAGCAGCCGATGTCATCATCGTCCACCTGCCTTCAGGTACCACCTATCCCGTCTCTACCGAAAAAGATGGACGCTACCGCGTACTGGGACTACACCCGGGCGGCCCATACGTCGTTACCGCCAGCACTCCCGGCCTCGCCTCCATACAATTTGACAACCTGTTCGTGAAACTCGGAGAACCCTTACAGCTCAACATCGTATTACGGAAAGGCAATGAACAACTTAAAGAAATAGAGATCAAAACATCCCGCCAGCGAACCACCGCCAATACATATGGCGCAGGTGAATACATCAGTAAAGATCGCATCAAAAACATGCCGGCCATCAACAGAAGCCTGCAGGACATGACACGATTGGTGCCGCAGGGTAGCAAGGACAACAGCTTTGGTGGAACAAACTTCCGCTACAACAACGTCACCATAGATGGTGCCATCAACAACGATGCGATCGGATTCAGCCCCTCCATGGGCGGACAGAACGGTACCTCCGGACAACCGGGCAGCAGCACCCGCACAAACCCCGTCTCCCTGGATGCCATCGAAGACATTCAGGTATATCTCGCCCCCTTCGATGTCAAAATAGGCAACTTCACCGGCGGTAGCGTCAATGCCGTTACCCGCAAAGGAACCAACAAGTGGAGCGGATCCATCTACGGATTTGGTCGCAATGCAACCCTGGTAGGTAAAGACCGCAAAGGAAACTCCGGCAGCATGCCGGCAGACTTCCAGGACTACCAGGCCGGTTTCCGACTGGGATTCCCTATCGTCCGTAACAAATTGTTCTTTTTTACAAATATGGAACTGACCAGGCGTACAGACCCATTACTGCTACGCGTCGGTATCCCCGAAACCAGCGGCATATTAAGTGTAAAAGACGCAGCAGATATTATTAGCACCACCCGTCAACGCTACGACGCTTTCGATCCAAGCACCGGCGGCAATTATAATACCTCCTCCCGCTCTAACAAATTCTTCGGCCGCATCGACTGGAATATCAATAGCAAACACCAGCTGTCCTTACGCAACAATACCATCTTCTCCAACGCCATGCACATGGACCGCGATCAGCAAGACTTCCGCTTCAGCAGCATGGCCTTCGAACAGACCAATAACCAAACCGGAACAGTAGCAGAACTCAAAAGCCGCTTCACAAACACCTTGTCAAACAGCCTCGTAGTTGGCTACTCCTCCGTCAATGACTACCGTACACCACAAAGTAACCCCAACCTGCCGCAAATACAGATCGCCGGCCGCTCACCGGGTACAACCATCTACATCGGTACCGACCGCGAAGCTTCCATCTTTAATATGAAACAACGGGTACTCGAGATCACAGACAACATCACCTGGACTAAAGGTAAACATACCTTCCTGTTCGGTACCCACAATGAACTATATAACATCAACTACGGATTTGTCAACAGCTGGAACGGTCGCGTCGACTACCTGAGCATCGAAGATTATATCGCCAACAATCCCTACCGGGTAAGAGGCAGTTATAACTATATCAACAATAGCCGGGATTATATCCTGAACCATCCCGCAGCAGTATTCCGCGTCAATATGTACAGCGCCTACGTACAGGACGAAATACAACTGAACGACCGCCTGAAGATCACTCCCGGATTAAGGATCGACTACACACACCTGCCAGACAAACCTTCCCTGACAGATCGTGTGCAGGACTCGCCCGCCGACCCCTTCTACGGCAACACTTACTATTACACGCCCTTACAACGGCTATCCGGCAACTACCTCAATCGCGTACAACTTTCACCGCGCATCGGCATACGCTACGACGTACTGGGCGATCAGCGCCTGATAATCAGAGGTGGCGCGGGCATATTCACAGGCCGCATACCTTTCGCATGGCTGGCATATGCCTATTACAATAATGGACTTTCTTATGGCTCCTTTGACCAGCGGGCAGACCAGCAACCATTTGCGCCTGGTAGTGATGCAAACAGACCTGGCAACAATGGTATAGCAGACTTTATCTCGCAGAATGGTGTCCTGATCAATAACCCTCGTACCGGCAAAACACAGGTGGACCTCGTCGACAATAATTTCACCATGCCCAAAGTATTGAGAGCAAGCGCAGCGGTAGCATATACAACAGATAGCCGCTGGAAACTGGGCATCGAAGGAATCATTACCAAAACCCTGAAAGATGTATTCTTCCAACAGGTAAACATCACCGATAATCCCGTGTACTACTATTATGACAAACAACGCCAGCAACCAATATATACAGGTACCATCAACCCGGGTTTCTCAAATGCGTATCTGTTAAGTAATACAAACAAAGGATTCCGGTACAGCATCACCGGTACAATTAGTAAAGACTTCGCCAAAGGATTATCCCTGTCCGGCGCTTACACCTATGGTAAGAGCAAAGATGTATTCAATGGCGTACGTAACTCCATGGAGTCTAACTGGCAACTCAACCAGGCACTCAATCCTAACAATGCCGGCTTGTCATACTCTAATTTCGATATCAGGCATCGCATCATTTTTAATGCGGATTACCGGAAGCCATGGAACGATAAGTGGATAAGCAGCCTGCACCTGTTTGTAAGTGCACAATCCGGTAGCCCCTTCACTTACGGTATCCTCAATAATAGCATACAGGGCCTGCCACAACAAGTGAACCTGGCTTATATCCCTTCCAGCACAGAAGCAGTAGAGTTCTTCAATACCTATCAGGCCGCCAACGGCGCCATCATCACAGCAGCAGAACAAGCCGCCGCATTCAACACCTTTATCGATGGAGACAAATACCTGAGCAGCCGCCGCGGACAATTTACAGAACGTAACAGCGGACGTACCCCCTGGAACGTACAGGCAGACCTGCATTTCACACAGGAATATCACTTCAGAGGTAGTAAAGACAAGTTCCTGAGCTTTACAATAGATGTGATCAACCTGACGAACCTGCTCTACAAAGAATGGGGAATACAATATTTCTCACCCAATACCTTCAACGCTACCGCCAGCATAGGATTGACACCAACACTGTTCCCGCCGCAACAAAATCCGAAACAAGGTCCCGTATACCGGTTCAATCATCCGGGAAAACCCTATGCCATCGACTACTTCGGATCGAGAAGCCAGGTACAGCTGGGCGTACGCTATACATTTTAATCGTGTAAATATTAAAGCATGAGAAACATCATTATAAATACGGCCTTGTGTTGCCTGCTTGCCTTCGCAGCACTCTGGCAATCGTGTAAGAAGGAGTCAAAAGACGTGCAGATACCGCTGAAAGTAGAACAATACTTCCCCAACAGCGGAAAGGCAGGAACATTGGTAACCATCAAGGGCACCGGCCTGCCCACCGATCGCAATAATGTCAAAGTATACTTCGGTAGCCAACAGGCTACCCTGGTAAGCACGCAGGAACAAAAACTGATCGTACAGGCCCCGGTAGAGGGCACCACAGGCGCCGTAACCATCCGCGTAGGAGATCAGACCACGGAAGTAGGTAACTATACCTACCAGTCACTGAGCGTACGGGATGCATTACCAGCCAACGGCCCGGCAGGAGCAAGTATACGTATCGTCGGTGAAGGTTTTAGCAGCCTCAAACAACCGGCTGTAGTCACCATCAATGGCAAGACCGCCAGTATTGTAAGCGCCAGCGATACAGCAATAGTAGCAGAGATACCCCAAGACGCAGGCAATGGCCCTATCGTCGTGGAAGTAGAAGGAAAAACCTCTACAGGCCCGAATTTCCGTTACCAATCAATCACAACAGCCCAGCCTTTGACCGGCGGCACAGGTACGCGTGTAGTTATCAAAGGACAGGGCTTCGAAAGCCTGGCCGCACAAAATAAAGTAACATTCAACGGCCTGGCAGCAATAGTAGAAGAAGCCTCCGCAGAACAATTGATCGTCATCGCGCCTCCCCAGCTCAAAACAGGCGTTCTGGCAGTCACCATCAACGGTCAGCAGATCACAGGTCCCACATTCACAGTCGTGCCACCGCCTGTTATAGTAGCCGTTACACCCCTCAGCGGTCCCGCTGGTACCCGGATGACAATAGATGGCCTGAACTTCAGCACCAACATCACAGAAAATGTGGTGACGCTCAATAACAAACCTATCCCCGTTAAAACCGCCAGCGGCCATGCCCTTACCTTGGAAATCCCCGCCGGTATTGGCAGCGGCGAATTGAAACTGGCCGTTAACGGACAGGAAGTGGCCGGCCCCGCATTTAAAGAACAAACATTGGGCATCAGCAGCATCTTGCCCGACAACGGCCTGGCAGGATCTGAAATAACGATCAAAGGCACCGGCTTCAGTAACGTACCGACAGAGAACATAGTCACCTTCAATGGCCTGACAGCCACCGTAACAAGCGTAAATACCAATGGAACAGAACTGATGGTAAAAGTACCGGCAGGCGTAACTACAGGTAATATCACCGTAACACGGGGCCCACTGAAAGCAGAAAGTCCGGAAAGATTCAGAAGGGCAGGAGTGACCACCCTGGCCGGTGGACCGGGCGATCCACTCATAACCGCCGCCACCAGTTCCATCGTAGTCGACACCAAAGGCAACGTATATGTAAATGGCTACTTCCACATAGTGAAGATTACACCACAAGGCAATACCAGCTTATTTGCCGGCAATATACAACAACCCGGTGCCACAAATGGAACAGGTACCGCCGCCCGCTTTAAATCCATCAAAGGACTGACGATCGATGAAAATGACAACCTCTATATCAGCGATGACTATACTATCCGCAAAATAACACCTGCCGCAGTAGTCAGCAATTATGCCACCTTATCCGTTCAAATGAACAATATATGCCTCGATAAACAATACAACCTATATGGTACCAGCGGCCACGGGGGTATTACTAAACTGTACCCCTCCGGAGAAACAGAGAAAGTAGTGTACAACCTGGTGAACGATAAGTGTCGCCCTGCAGTAGATACAAAAGGTACACTCTACTACTCACCGGATATGTTCGACTCACGCATCGTCCGGGTTCCCAGTACTATAATGTTCACCATGATGGGATACCAGGACGGACTGCTCAGCAATGCCGCCATGATGGATGGAACAGTCGCACTCCAGTTCGACACTAAAGGACGATTGTTTATCATGGACCCAAAGAACTATGCTATTCGTATGGTAGATTTCGCAGCTGCACGCGTAAGCTCTCCAATGAAACTCGCAAATAACCGTGGCTTCGCGGATGGAAGTTTTACAGAAGCAATGATCGGAAGTGTAACCGATATGGCTATCGATAATCAAGGTGTCATTTACCTGCTGGATGCTTCGAACCAGGCAGTCCGCAAGGTATTTGTACAATAGATATACATAAACACTATCAACTATAATAAACCAAAACAAAAAAAAGCCGTCGCATACATGCGACGGCTTTTGCTATCATAGTCAATGACGGATATTATTTCCACACAATCTTCTCACTAAGCGGCTTCACACGTTTACCCGCTGGCAACTCCTCATCGGTATAACCCAGGTAGAATAATCCCATTACCTTATCCTGTTCACCAAGTCCCAGATACTCACGCATAGCAGGCTGTAATGTCATACCACCGGTACCCCAATAAGCACAAAGGCCCATCGCAGTTGCCGCCAGCCACATATTCTGCACCGCACAAGATACCGCTGCGATCTCCTCCATCTCAGGAATGTTAGGCTTGTCACCACGCTTCATAGCAATGGCGATCACATGCGATGCCTGATCTCCCATCTGCGCCAGCTTGTCGAAAGTACCGGCAATAAACCGCTCCGCCGGCGTGTGCGTCCGGTATAAAGCAGCATGGTCCGCACAGAATTGTTGTACAGCGGCACCACTGTATACAGTAAAATGCCAGGGCTCCGTATAACCATGGGTAGGTGCCCAGTTAGCCAGCTCTAACAACTGATGTATTTTCTCGTCCGCAATCTTCTGACCGTTCATACTCGTCGGCTTCACATTACGACGACGCGCGATAATGTCAGCGATCACAGTCTCTTGTTCATTATTGATATTAATACTCATATCTTTCATTTAATAATTGGTTGCTGATGATAAATTATTTTGCCTGGCTTAATCGCTCCTCCCATCCCTCAGGCAAACGCGCCAGCTTACGGACCGTGTAATCAAAACAAAGCATCCCCGTTTTAGCCTCCGCAATAAGAAAGGATCGCCCATCCCGGTCACTGGTAATACGATAATACAACTCAAAACCAAAAGCAGAAAACTCCGTAGCCGTCACCGATATCGTAAACACATCCCCGTGAAATCCCTCCCCTTTAAACACTAATGCCGCATCCGCCATGATCAGGCTCGTATGCCCGGGATCCAATTCCTTCACACCAGCCGCCGTTAGAAAATGTAATCGCGCTTCATGAATGATAGACAGGATAGCATCATTACCTACATGCCCGCCATAGTTCACATCTGTAATACGCACCGGAATATTCGTACGGAACGTGAAATGCTCCGGCATCGTTATTTTTACTCTAGCCATATGTATTGACGAAGATTAAACAGGCAGGTTATCGTTGTGTTTTCAAAAAAGCGATCAACTTGGCAAAGGCCCGCGCACGATGACTATACTGGTTCTTCTCCGGCAGGTCCATCTCCGCAAAACTACGCTCCGTTCCCTCCGGTATAAATATAGGATCATAACCAAATCCCTTATCCCCCCGACGTTGCAACGCAATACGACCCGCTACCACACCTTCAAACTGATGCTCCTCACCATCAAGGATCAACGACAGTACCGTACGGAACTGCGCCCCACGATCCGTTACTCCTTCCAACTGCTGCAACACCAACGCTATATTATCGTCGGCAGATTTCTGATCGCCTGCATAACGGGCAGACAATACACCGGGCGCACCGCCCAACGCAACTACCTCCATACCCGTATCCTCCGAAAAACAATCCCGCCCCGTCATATTATGTATCACCGTCGACTTCTCCCGCGCATTCTCCTCCAGCGTATCATGTGGCTCCGGAATATCAATGTCAATACCCGCCTCCCGCAGCGTAATGATCTCAAACGCATCCCCCAGCATCGAACGCATCTCCTTTACCTTATTCTCATTATTAGTAGCAAATACCAGTTTCATGATCCATTAGTTTATTTGATAGTCTTATATGCCAAGCAACTGCTTCAACGCATTCCACAACCGACCCTTCAACTGCTTATCCTGCCCGATCATTTCCAACGGATCAGAAAAAAGCAACGTAGTCCCCTTCGCCGCCGCCACCACCTGGTACACCGGCACATCCTCCAATCCTAACGAAGATGCCGTAATACCAAAAAAGATCGCCTGCTTCAAAGGCAACGCTTCCTGCCACACCGAAATCGGCTGATTCCCATACTGCACCGTATTAATAAGCGCAATATCCTGCATCCCGAGTTTACAGGCATTCAATATATTTGTAAGAAGGTTAAACAACTCCTCGTTTAAATATGCTTCATTTCCGTTTTGTATGAAGACCCCGATGTTTTTTTGATTTTCACCTAAAAATTTCACTTTGGGAAGCGAATTTTGAACCGGCTCAACAGTAACCGCACTACCGGGAATGATAGGCTGGGCATATATCTTAGCCAAAAAATATGGGTCCAGCTGTACTTGATCTAACGGCATCCTTATTAGTTTAATAATATATATGATGGTCCCGGGTGGGGAAAAAATCAGTTTATTTGCAAAATGGATCGGCAAAAGGCCAACTATACATGAAGCTGGTTGCCTATTGTAAAGGATAACGACAGCTAATCCTTCACCCACTTTTGGGAGAAGCAGCTAAACACCAAAACAAAATGTAAAATTATTGAGATAAAACCGATTTACCATGATGCTTGCAGATTATCCAAACATAAAAACGACAGTAATGGAAGAAGCCCTCAAGCGGATCAAAGTCACCAAAACGACAGACAGCCGATTAGGAGAAGTGGATTTTAACAACCTGGTATTTGGAAAAAAATATGCCGACCACATGCTGGTGGCAGATTTTGATGGACAAAACTGGACCAACGCAGAAATACTGCCGTTCCAAAATCTTTCCGTAAGCCCCTCCAATGCCGCATGGCACTACGGACAGGCTATCTTTGAAGGTATCAAGGCCTATAACGATCAACAGGGCAACCCCATGATCTTCCGCCCCTACGATAACTACAAACGCTTTAACCTCTCCGCCGAACGCATGGGTATGCCCGACGTTCCCGAATGGCTCTTCATAGGTGGCCTCTCCATGCTCGTTTCCATGGACAAAGGATGGGTACCCTCCAATCCCGGATGCTCCCTCTATCTCCGGCCTTTCATGATCGCCGCCGACGAATTCATCGGCGTAAGACCTTCCGATACCTACAAATTCGCAATCATCAACTCACCGTCCGGTCCCTATTTTAATAAACCAATTAAATTACTGGTACAGGACAAATACGTAAGAGCATTCCCCGGAGGCGTAGGATACGCAAAAGCCGCAGGTAACTACGGTGGCGCTATGTACCCCACTATGCAGGCCCGCCAGAAAGGTTTCGACCAGATACTCTGGGTAGATGGATACGAACACAAATACCTGCAGGAATGCGGTACCATGAACGTATTCGTGATCATCGGCAACAAAGCCATCACCCCGGACCTCTCCCAGGGAACCATCCTCGCCGGCGTAACCAGGGCCAGCGTAATGTCCATCCTCTCCGATATAGGCCTCGAACTGGAAGAACGCCCAGTATCCATAGAAGAAGTAGTAGCCGCCTATAAAGATGGCTCCCTCCGCGAAGTATTCGGCACCGGCACCGCCTCCAGCGTAGCCTATGTCGAAGAACTCCACTACCTGGACAACAAGATCACCCTCGACACCACCAAATACAACGTCGGCGCCGAAGTGATCAACCGCCTCGATGCCATCCGAACCGGCAAAGTAGAAGATATTCGCGGCTGGAACTTCATCGTAAAATAAACAATACCAACATCAGATATTATAACCGGCCCGGTACGATCGTCCCAACAGACCTTCCCGCCGGGCCGGATACTTTCCCCTAACTCCCCTCCAGCCGCAGATCCCCCCTCACATCCCCGCCCGCCCAAACCACTTAACAATAACATAATTTCAGTTCCGTACTACTGATGTTCATTCGAACAATTTCCTTATCTTTGCCCCTCTTTATCCGGAATAGCTCGAATATGACCTTATCTGCCTTTACAGCTACGCTCCAGGACAAAACCCCTCCGCAGGAGTTATCAGTGCTCTTACAGGCACTTTGGTGGGACGGCAAAGGCGATTGGGAACGAGCTCACGACCTGGTACAGGACCTCAGCGGCAAAAACGCCGCCTGGATCCATGCCTACCTCCACCGGAAAGAAGGAGACCCCGGCAACGCCGCCTATTGGTACAGCCGGGCCAGTCAGCCGGTATGTAAAGAAGACCTGACCATAGAATGGAACCAAATTACAGGTACATTATTACAAAGCCACTGATCAACAACGAATTAAATAAGAAAAGCGAGAAGGAGAAAAGGTTTGATTGCAGTGTCCGCTTAAAAAAATCTCGAAACAATTTTGTTATTCACATAGATAGTTTTACCTTTGCCCTCCCAAATTCCCATATGGGATGTTTTGGATGTCATTGTAAACCGACAGTAAAAAACTAGGTAAAGAATGCCTACTATACAACAATTAGTAAGAAAAGGAAGAGAAATTATCCGGGCTAAGTCCAAGTCCAGGGCATTAGATAGCTGCCCCCAGCGCCGTGGCGTTTGTACCCGCGTGTACACAACCACTCCTAAAAAGCCAAACTCCGCTCTGCGTAAAGTGGCTAAAGTGCGTCTGACCAATAAAGTTGAGGTGATCGCTTATATCCCCGGTGAAGGACACAACCTGCAGGAACACTCTATCGTACTAATCCGTGGCGGTAGGGTAAAAGACTTACCTGGTGTGCGTTACCACATCGTACGTGGCTCACTCGATACTGCTGGCGTGAAAGACAGAAAGCAAAGCCGTTCCAAGTATGGTACCAAAAAGGAAAAGGCTAAAAAATAATCTTAATAAATAGTTGAAATTTTCTACATAAATGAGAAAGCAAGCTGCTAAAAAACTGCCCCTCGCTCCGGATCCGCGGTTTAATGACAAACTGGTTACCCGTTTTGTTAATAACGTGATGGAGCAAGGTAAAAAAAGCGTAGCCTACAAAATATTCTACGATGCAGTGGATAAAGTAAGCCAGATCACTGGGGATAACGGATACGATGTATGGAAAAAAGCATTGACCAACGTAACACCAGCTGTAGAAGTTAGAAGCCGCCGTATCGGTGGTGCTACCTTCCAGATCCCTGCTGAAGTTCGTGCAGATAGAAAAATCTCCCTCAGCATCAAATGGCTGATCCGTTACGCCGGTGAAAGAAATGGTAAGAGCATGGCCGAGAAACTGGCTAACGAGATCGTAGCTGCCAGCAAAGGTGAAGGTGCCGCTTTCAAAAAGAAAGAAGATACCCACCGTATGGCTGAAGCGAACAAAGCGTTCTCTCACTTCAGAATCTAGTCCGATATCTTATCGCTATCATATTCACAAACGCTTCCTTCTATACGATGGAAGCGTTTGTCGCTTTCTAAAGCATTCATCAGCCTCCAGCCTTGAATGCCTTCAGGTTATCAGTAGGCTATTTATATAATATGTCAGTAGCCTGGCATAACCCCCAAATCATCAGAATTAAATAACATTTTGGAAAGAGGGCAGGTTTCATTTATTGTTAAAAATAAACTACCTTTGCCCCCCAAATTGCATTATTATACAGTCATTTTAATATTATGGCAGACTTAAAATTTCAAAGAAACTTTGGTATTGCAGCGCACATTGATGCCGGTAAGACAACTACCACTGAGCGTATCCTGTACTATACAGGTAAAACGCACAAAATCGGTGAGGTACACGAAGGTGCCGCTACCATGGACTGGATGGCGCAAGAACAGGAAAGAGGTATCACCATCACATCCGCTGCTACCACTTGTTTTTGGAATTTTCCCACTTTGCAAGGAAAAAATACGCCAGATACCAAACAATATAAATTTAATATCATCGATACCCCAGGCCACGTGGACTTCACCGTTGAGGTAGAACGCTCCCTCCGTGTACTGGATGGTCTCGTTGCCCTGTTCTGCGCCGTATCCGGCGTTGAACCCCAATCCGAAACCGTTTGGCGCCAGGCTAACCGCTACCGCGTTCCCCGTATCGGTTTCGTAAACAAAATGGACCGCGCTGGTGCCGACTTCCTCAATGTGGTAAAACAAGTGAAGGAAATGCTGGGCGCTAACCCCGTTCCCCTCGTACTACCCATCGGCGCCGAAGACTCCTTCAAAGGCGTAGTAGACCTCATCACCATGAAAGGTATCATCTGGGATGAAGAAGGTAAAGGCGCTACCTACCAGGAAATCGAGATTCCTGCCGATATGAAGGACGAAGCAGAAGAATGGAGAGCTAAACTCGTTGAAGCAGTAGCCGAATACGATGACACCCTCATGGAAAAATTCTTCGAAGATCCTAACTCCATCTCCGAAGGCGAAATCCACGAAGCAATCCGTAAAGCAACCATCGATATCGCCATCATCCCTATGATGTGCGGTTCCTCCTTCAAAAACAAAGGCGTACAGAAAATGCTCGATGCAGTATGCCGCTACCTCCCTTCTCCCCTCGACCTGGAAGCCGTAAAAGGTACCAACCCAGACACCGGTGAAGAAATCGAACGTAAACCAGATGCTAAAGAACCATTCTCCGCACTGGCTTTCAAAATCATGACCGATCCGTTCGTAGGCCGCCTCGCATTCTTCCGCGCTTACTCCGGTCGCCTCGATGCCGGCTCATACGTACTCAACACCCGTACCGGCAAAAATGAACGTATCAGCCGTATCATGCAAATGCACGCCAACAAACAAAACCCGATCGACTTCATCGAAGCCGGCGATATCGGCGCTGCCGTTGGTTTTAAAGATATCAAAACAGGTGATACCCTCTGCCACGAAGATAATCCTATCGTGCTCGAGTCTATGACCTTCCCGGAACCAGTTATCTCCATCGCCGTTGAGCCTAAAACTCAAGCCGACGTTGATAAAATGGGTATGGCAATCGCTAAACTGGTAGAAGAAGATCCTACCCTCAGAGTGAAAACAGACGAAGAAACCGGTCAAACCGTACTGAGCGGTATGGGTGAACTCCACCTCGAAATCATCGTGGATCGTATGAAACGCGAATTTAAAGTGGAAGTAAACCAGGGCGAACCACAAGTAGCCTTCAAAGAAGCCCTCACCAAAACCATCGAACATCGCGAAGTGTTCAAAAAACAAACCGGTGGTCGTGGTAAATTCGCCGACATCCAAATCGAAATCGGACCCGCCGACGCAGAATGGCTCAAAGAAAATGAAGGTAAAAACCTCCAGTTCATCAACGATATCTTCGGTGGTGCTATCCCTAAAGAGTTCATCCCTGCCGTACAAAAAGGTTTCGAACAGTCACTCAACCAGGGTGTACTCGCTAACTACCCACTCGATAACCTGAAAGTACGTCTCTTCGATGGTTCCTTCCACCAGGTTGACTCCGACGCAATGTCATTCGAACTTTGCGCCAAATCCGCCTTCCGTGAAGCTGCCCGTAAAGCTAAACCAGTACTGCTCGAGCCTATCTTCAAAGTAGAAGTAAGCACCCCAGACCAGTACATGGGTGATGTTACCGGCGACTTGAACCGCCGTCGTGGTATGCTCGAAGGTATGGAGTCCCGCGCCGGCCTCCAGGTGATCAAAGCTAAAGTACCGCTGAAAGAAATGTTCGGCTACGTTACACAGCTGCGCTCCCTCTCCTCCGGTCGTGCTTCTTCCGTAATGGAATTCTCTCACTACTCACCTGCACCTAACAACATCGCAGATGAAGTGATCGCTAAAGTAAAAGGTAAAGTGAACGCTGACTAATCTCAGCCCACTTTATTAAAATAATAAAAGCCGTTCCGTATCCCGGAACGGCTTTTACTTTTTATACCACCCCAGTAATAGGGGTATCCCCCAATTAAGATTTGTTAAGTAGGAAACCGGCTTACATACATACAGCCACCTTAAAGATACTTGACAAATGAACATGCAGACAGCGCCCACCGCTGACATTTCCCCGGCTAGTAAATGGAAAAAATGGATAGACAACCCGTCTGTCATCACCATCATATATTTCCTGGTCACCATCCTACTCTTCATACAGGTAGCCTCCTTCGGCAAATACAACAACTTTATCATCTTCAGAGACTCCCTGCAACACCTCATACACAAACTACCACTCTACAACCTATACCCGGCAGAATATTACGACTACTACCTATACCATCCCTCATTCCCGGTATTATTCGCTCCATTCGCCATACTACCCAAAGAAATAGGCCTCGGCTGCTGGCTCCTCTGCAGCACCGCCATCTTCCTCTACGCTATATGGCAACTGCCATTCGAAAAGAAGACTAATAACATGATCGCCTGGTTCCTGCTCGTAGAACTCAGCAATGCTATCCAATCCTCGCAAACCAACCCGGCTATGACCGCCTTGATGATACTGGCCGTCGTTCATATGCATCGCCGTCAACCCGCCTGGGCCGCACTGTACACCTGCCTCTGCTTCTTTATCAAAGGATACGGCGCTGTCGTCGGTATAGCATTCCTGTTCTTTCCTAAGAAAGGTAAATACCTGGGCTGGTGCGTCATCTGGACACTAATAGGCTCGGCACTGCCACTCCTGTTCCTCTCTCCAACCGAATTAAAACAACAATACATCGATTGGATACAACTCCTCACCAGCACCACCATCAAAGAAGATGGCTCCCTCCTCGGAATGCTGCATGTAATGTTGCACCTCCCCGAATCCATCATCCCAGGCTTCGATAAAATAGCGTTGGCCATCGCAGGCATCTCCCTGCTCTGGATACTGGGTAAAGGCTTCTTTACCAAAAATCCATTATACCCATGGCTTCTGCTCGCATACCTCCTCATCTGGATCGTAATATTTAACCAAAGCACAGAAGCACCCACCTATATCATCGCCCTCACCGGTACCGCCATCGCCTGTTATGCATTACCCCTCTCCTCAACCTGGAGAAAGATATGCCTCTGGTCCCTTTTTATCATCACCTCCCTGTCGCCCACCGAACTGGTGCCTCCTTTTATCCACCAGTACGCAATCGCCTGGCATATAAAAGCATTGCCCTGTGCAGTAATTTTAATTTTGTTGCAATACTACATAGGGGTATGTAATGATTCTGTGTTTATTAAAGTATCCCATAGGGGGCAGGACCTGTATGACCGTAACTAAAAAACGTTGGTGGCCGACGAAAGAGTTCTGTACAAAAACCACAGCAGTCTATGTTTACTAAATATTTAATGTTTCAGTCAGCACCTTTACCTACAATTGTACACTCAAGGCCGGCGTACCATGCTACGGATACGACCGGCTTTGACCTAATATTGCCTTGCTGCAATCCCTCGCACGGCTGGATGGAAACGTTAGTAAAACATTATAAAGAAGTAACTGCCGAATTGTACCCCGTTCGTATCCAGCTCATACTGGTAAACGACGGATCCGTGAAAAACTTCGAACAAGTACACATAGAATGGCTCCGCAAAGCCATCCCCGGCATCATCATAGTAAGCTATACAGAGAATAGAGGAAAAGGGTATGCCATCCGCGAAGGCGTAAAACACGCCCGCTCCCGCTACCAGATATATACCGATCTCGATTTCCCGTTCGGTACCGCCGTAATACGCGAAGTCTATGATCACCTGCTGGCTGGAAAAGACATCGTAGCCGCAGAAAGAGGAACCGGCTATCTCAACGTACTACCCAGAAAACGGAAGATCATCACCCGCCTCAGCCGCGCCGCCAACAAATACCTCCTCCAGCTTAAAGTCAACGACGCACAAGCCGGCCTCAAAGGATTTAATAACCGCGGTAAAGCCATATTACTCTCCACCAGGGTCGACGGATTCCTCTATGACAGCGAGTTTATCCACAGAGCTGGCAAACAGAAAGCACTGTCCATAGTACCCGTACCAGTACACTGCCGCGAAGGTATCGCGTTCTCCTCCTTCAGATTTAAACTGCTCTGGAAGGAATTGAATAATTATTTGCGTATTATCGGCAAAAGTCAAGGATAGCAAATAATGAAATTAACGAATAAGATATTGATCAGTGTGGATGTAGAAGAGTTTGATATACCCGAAGAATTCGGATGGCACGTGCCACTCGATCAAAAACTCGATGTATCCTATCGCGGCCTGAAACGTACACTCGAACTCTTCGATCAGTACGGCGTAACCGCTACCTTCTTTATTACCGCATTCTGGGCAGAACATTACCCCGATCTGGTAAAACAAATGGCCGCCAAGCACGAAATAGCTTCGCATGCCTACCACCATAGCTCCTTCTCCGAATCCGATCTCGAAAGCTCCCGCCTCCTGTTACAACAGATCAGCGGACAAACAGTCACCGGCTTCCGCATGCCCAGGCTCCGTCCCGTAAGCCTGCAAGCCCTCAAACAAGCCGGCTATACCTACGATGCTTCACTAAACCCTACCTGGCTACCCGGCAGGTACAACAACAGACACATGCCCAGGCTGCCCTTCAAAAAAGAAGGCCTGTGGATCATGCCCTCCTCCGTATCGCCCATCCTGCGATACCCTATATTCTGGCTCAGTGTAAAGAATGCCCCACTTTGGGTAACCTCCCACTTCAGCAAAACCATCCTGAAAAAGGACCATATGCTGTCATGCTACTTTCACCCTTGGGAACTGACTAACCTCGAAGGATACCGCCTGCCCGCCTACATCAGACGTGTCTCCGGTCAACGTATGGAAACACGCCTGAAAGGATTCCTGCAAATGCTACAATCCCAGGGCTCCTTCTGCACACATCGCCAATGGCTCAGTAATACAGAAAATACCCACTAAAATTTCGATACCTCTATCAACTTGTCGTTACTGCCATTACTGGTGCACAAATACACACGCCCGGCAGGAGACACACATACATCCCGTAACCGGCCAAATGTATTGACAAAATAGGTCTGTACCGACGATACCTGCCGGCCATCAGCACTTAGCTGTAACTGATACAAACGGCTGCCCTTTAACGTCACCAGCAACAAAGATTGCTTCCACCGCCCGATCCGGTCACTGCCATAATAATCCATCCCCGATGGCGCCACCGTACTACCCCCAGACGACCAAATAGGGGCCTTCACATTGTTCGCATTACAAAACGCCATCTCCGCCGGCTGGTCACATGGCCCATTCACAGTAGGCCAGCCGTAGTTACGCTGCCGCTCAATGATGTTGACCTCGTCTTCTATGTCAGGCCCATGCTCCGCCGCATACAATACGCCATTGGCCAATACCAGACCCTGCGGGTTTCGGTGCCCGTAACTCCATACCGGGTTGCCGGGAAACGGATTGTCAACAGGAATAGTCCCGTCCAGGTTAATCCGCAAGATCTTCCCGTTCGCCACTTGCGTGTTCTGCGCATCCGACTGCCTGGAAGCATCACCCGTACTGATATATAACTTTTGATCCGCAGAGATCAGTAGCCGCGAACCATTATGTATGCCGGATGCATTCAGATTATCTAGTAGCAGCTGCGGCGCCGTAAGTACATTATTGGCATAAGTATATCGGACCACCTTCTCCTTATACACACCGGATTGGTCATAATTATACACAACGTATACATATGGCTGTGAGGAAAAAGAAGGATGCAACGCCATACCTAATAAACCGCCTTCACCTGTACGCTTTACGTCCGCTACCGTCAACAAAACCCGTACAGTCCCGGTTTTTGGATCCACACGACTGATTCGCCCGCCACGCTCCGTCATCCAGATGTGATCATCCGGCCCCCATAATATCTCCCAGGGATACGCTAACCCCTGTACGACCGTACGGATACTGTCCGTAGGCCAGGTCGGATCATCCATCACCGTTGATTTGGAATCTTTTTTGCAGGCAGTAAGCATAGCTAACAGGAAGAGTGTAAATGCTAACGATAGGAGAGGGGTGAATTTCATAAAACAAGTATTAAGGCTGATATGTTAATATAACGTGACCGCATACGCCTGAGTGATGCCAGACAAACCGCGATACAATACACAAATCAAAGACCGTGCAGAACAATTTCGCTCGTTTGGGGTTATAAACAGTTTATTACATTCATTTTCAGTAGTTTTGGCCTGGTGTTTGAGAGCCTACCCATGAAGTGAGTAATGTGAGTGAATAGTGCTGTAACCCTTATCCCCGATACCTCCCTTTTAATAATTAAAAATGTGAACGCAGTGATGCGAACAGGTCCGCTCATATATCCTGTCGCTGAACATAAAATTTTGAATGGCAAGTCTTAAATCTTAAAAACTAAACAAAAAAAACATGAGAAGAATTCATCAATTAACCCTCGCCTTGATCGCCTTATTATTCAGTACCGCTGCGGTAGCGCAAACGCAGAAGGGTAATATGATGGTAGGAGCAAGTTTGACTGATCTTGGATTGAACTTTCAGAAAGACAATACTAGCTTTACGCTCAACCTCAGTCCCCGCTTAGGATGGTTCATAAAAGACGATCTGGCAATAGGTGGTTACGCCAAATTAGGCCTGCAGACAGCAAAAGGTGCCGGTACACAAACCAACTACGGCATCGGTGCATTCGCTCGCTACTTTATCCAGGACAAAAATGTTAGACAACTGGAATTCTCCAAAAGAACCCGCTTCTTCCTGGAAGCTGAAGCAGGTTTCGGTGGTACAAGCAACTCTAAGACCAGTACCAGCACCACCGGTCTGGATTTAGGCATCGGGCCCGGTCTCGCCTACTTCATCACGCCGAACGTAGCCCTCGAAGCGTTGCTGAAATATAACCTGACCGTTGGATTCGGTAGCTCCACCACTTCTAACCGTCTTGGCCTTGGATTAGGTTTCCAGATCTACTTACCTACTGCCCGCGCTAGACAACTGATCAAAGAAGAAACAGGTAGAGATATCCGGGTGAAATAATCCCGTCAATATTATAAATATTTCATGCGCATAGCTTAGCAAAAGATCCCGGCACCAACACGCCGGGATCTTTTTTTATACTTTCTCCTGATGTCTTATAGCTTGATTTGCAAATAGTGAACAGACTAATCCACGAAGGAGAAGAATGAATATAATGAACAGTTTGCAGCTGCTTTTACCGCCATACATTCGCCCTGGCTTTATGTTTCCCCCATAAACCCCTGGGATTGCCGAAAACCAGTATAACAGAGTAGGCATAACACCCATTTAAAACTATACACCATGGATTTATTGAGTGGACTTTCCAATCTCTTAGCCTCAGTCATCGCACTGCTAAAATCATTACTGGGTAGCCTCTGATCAGGTTGCACCAGCCCTGAAGAGACCGGGAGCCAAACCCGGCACCTCTTTCCGCTTGGCTCCGGAAATCATAACCCGGAGCCTTTCCTCTCCATCTTCTAAAACAGACCACTATGGACGCAATTATCAACTTCCTCAGCTTTATCGGCCTCGGCAGCGTGGGCATTTTGCTCAAAACCCTGATCAATGGTTTGACAGGCGGACGATAACCTCGCAAACGTCCGATATAGCAGCCGCTCCAATAACCGGCTGTTGGCAAAAATAACATCATCAACCTTTTATTACTCCGGACCGTTTGGCCGGAGTTTTTTATCCCGTATCAAAAAGATGAACTCGGTCTGTAAATCACTGAACACAGTGAGTTTGAAGTATTTGAATGAACGAAATGAACGAATGCTATCTGGTTAAATGCCCCTACTTTAGCATTCGTTAATCCGGATTTAACACTTGGGGAATTGCCGAAAACCCGCCTAAAAGAGAGTAGGCCTCATCTTACAAAACCTTATAACATGGATCTCGTAAATCAAATCCTCGCTGCAGTATTCGCATTGCTGAAAGCACTGCTGGGTGGCTTACCACTGTAATGAACCACTGTCATTAATCGCATTCTGGGAGGCTGCTTCGGACAGGAAGCAGCCTTTCTTTTTTTCCACGCACTCCCCTATAATATTCCATCCCCCTTGCCGGCCACTCCCCTCGTCGCCCCTGACTGCCTCCATCTCTTCACCTATCCCAACTCCTACAGTAACGTTCCAAACCATGCAAAAGCTTACTGGGTTCGCAGTATGAACCAATGAACAGCTTGTTTAAATGTGTTGATAATGAACAAAATGAACGACTGTAGAATGACCACGAGCCACTATTTTAGCGGCACGTTAATGCTAGCAAAACGTACTAATTGGGATTGCCGAAAACCAAATAACAGAGTAGGCGTAACCTTATGAAAAACCTTATCTCATGGATTTAGGAGGATTAATCACAGGCTTATTGAATACGGTGCTCGGATTATTAAAATCCCTGCTCGGTGGTTTACCGCTGTAATTGCTACTTTAGCGGACAACCCTTATTGCATTCCGGCTGCTTCCTCACAGAAGCAGCCTTTTTTTGCCCATCCCTCCCTTTCTGTCCCGTCTCCCCATCCGTGACCTCCCACCTGCCGCTCTTTCCACCCATGTACGCCTTCCCTTTCTGTCCCGTCTCCCCATCCGTGACGCCCACCTGCCGCTCTTTCCACCCATGTACGCCTTCCCTTTCTGTCCCGTCTTCCCATTCGTGACCCCCCTTAACTGTCCCTCCTATAGCTGCCCAAAACACCTTCCTTTCCTCCTGATTACCCCTGACTCAATAACCCCTTTATATTCCCATATTTTCCCTACCTTTGCCGACCTCCGGCAGAAAACAAACCCTGCCGGAAAAAAAATTTAACATACAGCCTCGGGTAGGGGAGTAGTGATCTAAAAGGATGGCATTCAACTCATAATATTTGGTGTCAACGGTACCCGAAATCAGAAGCAAACACAGGCTGGAATTAAATCTTTGAGAAAATATTTGTCAAATAAAAAAAACGGGTTACCTTTGCCCTCCCAAATTGTAAAGGGTAAACAAGAAGAAGTTCATTGCATATGTCTCAGAGAATTAGAATTAAGCTGAAGTCCTACGATCACAACCTGGTAGACAAGTCTGCTGAGAAGATCGTTAAAACCGTGCGTAACACGGGTGCCGTGGTAACAGGTCCAATTCCTTTACCCACAGAGAAGAAAATTTTTACGGTACTGCGTTCTCCGCACGTTAACAAAAAGGCACGCGAGCAATTCCAGCTGTGCACTCACAAGCGCCTGTTGGATATTTACACCTCTTCTTCCAGAACAGTGGATGCACTGAGCAAACTGGATCTGCCTTCCGGCGTGGAAGTGGAAATCAAAGCGTAGGACATCGGTGTAGGCGGGCAAAAGGCCTGCCTGATCTGATTTATATACGACTGGTCGTATTGCTGCTGTTATACAACAGCACGACCCCTTGCAAGGAACTGGAATGTGAGCCGTTGAACTATTTCAATAGTTCTAGGCCTGACAGATGTAACTTGTAATTTTATTTATATATCATATTAGGTCACGCCTTCTGGGTGGCCGCCCAATAAAGTATTTAAACCGCCCATCCTGGGGAGAGCTAGAACACCCCCAGGCGCTGGGTAATAATTATATAAAAATGAAAGGTATTATTGGTAAAAAGATTGGCATGACCAGCATCTTCGAGCCTAATGGTAAGCAAACAGCTTGCACCATTATCGAAGCAGGTCCCTGCGTTGTAACTCAGGTGAAAACACAAGCCTCAGATGGTTACAATGCTATTCAAGTCGCTTACGGTGATAAGAAAGAGAAACACTCCACCAAAGCCGAAAGCAATCACTTCGCGAAAGCAAACACCTCTCCCAAACGATTTGTAACTGAATTCCGTAACCCGGACGTAGAAAAAGCCCTCGGCGATGCTCTCACCTGTGAAATATTCACAGAAGGTGAGAAAATTGACGTTGTAGGTACCTCCAAAGGTAAAGGCTTCCAAGGTGTTGTAAAACGCCATGGCTTCTCCGGTGTGGGCGAAGCTACCCACGGTCAGCACGATAGAAGCAGAGCACCCGGTTCCGTTGGTGGCTCCTCCTATCCTTCCCGCGTTTTCAAGGGTATGCGGATGGCAGGTCAGACAGGTAACGAACGCGTGAAAGTGAAAGGCCTCAAAATCCTGAAAATATTCCCTGAAAAGAATTATATCCTGGTAAGTGGTTCCGTTCCCGGCCATAATGGTTCAATCGTTTTAATCCAGAAGTAACATGCAAGTTGATATTTTAAATATAGAAGGTAAGAAAACAGGAAGAACTCTCGAACTTCCTGAAGAGATTTTCGGTGTCGAGCCTAACAACCATGTGATCTACCTGGCTGTAAAACAATATCTGGCCGCACAACGCCAGGGCACCCACAAAGTAAAAACCAGAGCTGAAGTTAAAGGTGCGTCCCGCAAATTGCACAAGCAAAAAGGTACTGGTGGCTCCCGTAAAGGTAACATCCGTAACCCGCTCTATAAAGGCGGTGGTACCATCTTCGGTCCTAAACCTCATGGTTATGCCTTTAAGCTGAACAGAAAAGTAAAAGATCTCGCTAAGATATCCGCACTCTCCCTGAAAGCTAAAGAAAACAGCATCATCATCGTAGAAGATGTAAACCTCGAGGCTCCTAAAACAAAACAATTCGTAAGCATCCTCAAGAACCTGAACGTGAACGTAGACGGCCGCAAAACTATGGTAGTACTGCCCGAATACAATGACAACGTTTACCTGTCCCTGAGGAACATACCAAGCGTAGACGGCGTTATGCTCAGCGATATCAATACCTATGATATCATGAACAGCAACTACCTGGTGTTTACTGAAAGCGCTGCCAAGATCTTCACCGAAGAACCCGTTGAAGCAGAAGCTTAATAAATACCAACACACCCGCCCCAGCGGCAGGTACTAGGAGTCTGAATCAAATAAAAAAACAAGCTGTAAGCCTCAACACTCACAGCTCAAAGCAATAAAAGATGAAACTTTCAGATGTTTTAATCAAACCTGTGGTTACAGAAAAGGTGAACAAAGCCACCGAAAAATTCAACCGCTATTACTTCATTGTTGACAAAAAAGCCAACAAACTGGAGATCAAAAAAGCAGTGGAAGAATTCTACGGTGTAGCAGTAGCAGAAGTAAACACAGCTGTGATGCCCGGAAAAACTAAAACCCGCTTCACCAAAGCAGGATTTATCTCCGGTAGAAAACCGTCTTACAAGAAAGCAGTGGTAACACTGGCTCAAGGTGAAACAATAGATCTGTATGCTAACATATAGTGCCCACCCCGCCCGCTAAACACGGAAAGGAGATGGTTGTATATACAGATCACTTTTATAATATCTAAGAAACTAGACAAGAACTAGATTATGGCACTGAAGAAGTTTAAACCGATGACAGCCGGTACTCGCTGGAAAATAGGCAATGCGTACGCAGAGCTCACCACCGATACCCCTGAAAAAAGCCTCCTGGCTCCGGCTAAAAGAACCGGCGGTAGAAATGCTCAAGGTAGAAGGTCCATGCGCTACATCGGCGGCGGCCACAAAAAACACTACCGCGTAGTAGATTTCAAACGTGATAAAGAAAATATCCCGGCTACCGTAAAAAGCATCGAATACGATCCAAACCGTAGCGCATTCATCGCCCTCATCAACTACGCTGATGGTGAAAAACGCTACATCATCGCTCCTCAGGGCCTCCAGGTAGGTGCTACCGTTCTGAGCGGTTCCGATATCGCTCCTGAACTGGGTAACTCCCTCCCCCTGAAAAATATGCCACTCGGTACCGTTGTACACAACATCGAACTGCAACCAGGTAAAGGTGGCGCCATCGCCAGAAGCGCAGGAACCTACGCCCAGCTGTCGAACAAAGAAGAAAAATACGCAGTGCTCAAAATGCCTTCCGGTGAACTCCGTAAAGTACTCAGCACTTGTAAAGCTACTGTTGGTACCGTCTCTAACTCCGATCACGCACTCCAATCCATCGGTAAAGCAGGTGCTAACCGTTGGAGAGGTATCCGCCCCCGCGTTCGTGGCGTTGCCATGAACCCCGTTGATCACCCAATGGGTGGTGGTGAAGGTAAATCCTCCGGCGGTCACCCTAGATCCAGAACCGGCAAATACGCTAAAGGTCTGAAAACTAGGAAACCTCAGAAGAGCTCCGATAAACTGATCATCAGCAGGAAAAACGGCAAAAAGTTATAATAACAACTAACTAGTTCCAATTTCCAGGAAGCTGAAACAACAAGAGAAAGAGAAATAGCAGCAAACACTTTTTGGAAATTGGATTTTAAATAAAGCAACATGGGTCGTTCCATTAAAAAAGGTCCTTACATAGACTTTAAACTCGAGAAAAAAGTAGAGAAAATGAATGAGGGCACCAAGCGTTCCGTGATCAAAACATGGAGCCGCCGTTCCACCATCACCCCCGACTTTGTGGGCCATACTTTTGCAGTGCACAACGGTAACAAATTCATACCCGTTTACGTAACGGAGTTCATGGTGGGTCACAAGCTGGGTGAGTTCGCTCCTACCCGCAACTTTAAAGGACACGCCGCTAAGAAAATGTAATAAAAGTCGCTCGTTTCTGGTTCGCCATCCGTTAGCAAAACCGGAAGCACGAATCCAGAAACAAGAAACATAAACAAGAAATTAATACAATGGAAGCAGTAGCTAAGCTTAACAATAATCCAACATCCACCCGCAAAATGCGTTTGCTGGCAGACCTCATCCGCGGTCTGGATGCGGAAAAGGCTTTGAATATTTTGAAATTCCATCCCAAGCATCCCAGCGTTCCGTTGGAAAAGCTGTTGCTTTCTGCAATCGCTAACTGGAAAGTTAAAAATGAGGGAGTAAGGGTAGAAGATGCTAATCTGTACGTGAAAACAATCTTCGTTGACGGCGGCCGTACCCTCAAAAGAATGCGCCCTGCCCCCCAAGGTAGAGGTTATCGCATCCGCAAGAGAAGTAACCACGTTACAATCGGCGTAGATAGCAGAAGTGCTCAATAATCCGGGCATAGCAAGCAGAAAGAAATAAAAACTATTCAACTAATAGACAAATAAACCAGGAACATGGGTCAGAAAACAAATCCTATTGGTAACAGGTTAGGTATCATCAGAGGATGGGACTCTAATTGGTATGGCAGCAAAAAGGATTTCGCTACCAAACTGATCGAAGATAACAAGATCAGAACTTACCTGAATGCACGTATCAACAAAGGCGGCATTTCTCGTGTAGTGATTGAAAGAACACTCGGTAAGCTGATCGTTACCATTCATACCTCCAAACCTGGTATCATCATAGGTAAAGGTGGTACAGAGGTTGATCGCATCAAAGAAGAGCTGAAGAAACTGACCGGCAAGGAAGATGTTCAGATCAACATTCTGGAGATCCGCCGCCCGGAAGTAGATGCAAATATCGTGGCCGAAACAATAGCTAAACAAATTGAAAGCCGTATCAACTACAAACGCGCTATCAAAATGGCTATCGCTACCGCTTTAAGAATGGGTGCTGAAGGTATCAAAGTAAAGATAGGTGGTCGTCTGGGTGGTGCCGAAATCGCTCGCTCCGAAGAAATGAAACAAGGTCGGGTGCCCCTGCATACCTACCGTATGGATATTGATTACGCTTCTTTGTTCGCCTTAACCGTTTATGGTAAAATAGGGATCAAAGTTTGGATCTGTAAAGGCGAAGTACTCGGTCAACGCGACCTCAACCCTAACGTACTCTCCGGTAAAGAAAGCGAAGGCCGTCCTGCCGGTGGTAACGATAGAAGAGGTGACCATCGCGGCGGCGAAAGAAGAGAACGCGGCGGCGAAAGAAGAGGTGGTGGCGATCGCGGCGGTAACCGCAGATAACCAATAAGTACTGATATCACAATATCAGCACAAAAGCAAGTAACAATAAACAATAACAATTAACTCGTAATAAGATGTTACAGCCCAAGAGAACGAAACACAGGAAGATGCATAAAGGCCGCATCAAAGGAAACGCAAAGCGTGGTGCCGCTCTTTCCTTCGGTACTTTCGGTCTTAAAGCATTAGAACCTAAGTGGATCACCGACAGGCAGATCGAAGCTGCCAGGGTTGCACTGACCAGACACATGAAACGTGAAGGTAACGTGTGGATCCGCATTTTCCCCGATAAACCAATCACCGCCAAACCACTGGAGGTGAGGATGGGTAAAGGTAAAGGTGCTCCGGATCACTGGGCTTCCGTAGTTAAACCAGGCAGAATCCTCTTTGAAGCAGATGGCGTTCCCCTGCAAGTAGCTAAAGAAGCAATGGAGCTTGCCGCTCAGAAACTGCCTATCAAAGTGAAATTCGTAGTACGTCGCGACTTCGAAGCCTAATTACGGCAGATTTGAAACAATGGGCAAAATACACACAAGCCCTGTCTCAAACGTTACATTAACAACGCACAAAAAGCATAACAATGGCAAAAGCAAAGCTGGATCTGAAAGGCCTGAGTGAACAAGACCTGAGGAGCAAAATCTCCGAAGAAGAGTTGCGCATGAAGAAAATTACGTTCAGTCACGCAATCACGCCGATCGAAAATCCAATGAGCATCCGCTCTCTGAGACGTGAGATCGCACGCATGAAAACTGAATTGCGTAAAAGAGAACTCGGCTTCTAAGATCCCCCACACTCCCCCAACAGGGAGAATGGGTAGCAACCGTTTATAAAGATAAATTTATTATAGCCTCCCACCGGGAGGTAGGAGGTTAAATACTTTCAAAATGATCGAAAGAAAATTAAGGAAATCCAGGATCGGTGTGGTTTCTAGCAACAAAATGGACAAAACCATCACCGTAAGCGTCGAGCGTAAGGTGAAACACCCGATCTATGGTAAGTTCGTTAAGAAAACTACCAAATTCATGGCGCACGACGAGAAAAACGAGTGCAGCATCGGGGATACCGTTAGAATAATGGAAACTCGCCCCCTCAGCAAAAACAAATGCTGGAGAATGGTAGAAGTGATCGAAAAAGTAAAATAATTCTTTTTATTGTTTCAAGCTGTCAGCCAGATTAATCTCCGGTAACAGCCGCTGACTAAACAAATTAACAAAACTCATTACGATGATACAACAAGAATCAAGGCTGAATGTTGCTGATAACAGCGGCGCCAAAGAAGTGCTTTGCATCCGCGTGTTAGGCAACTCCGGTCAGGATTACGCGAAGGTAGGCGACAAAATCGTGGTTACCGTAAAAGACGCAATCCCCGGCGGTGGCGTTAAAAAAGGTATGGTAACCAAAGCCGTTATCGTTAGAACCAAAAATAAACTCCGTCGTAAAGATGGCTCCTATATCCGCTTCGACGATAACGCCGTTGTATTACTGAATAACTCAGACGAGCCCCGCGGTACCCGTATCTTCGGACCCGTTGCCCGTGAACTGCGTGACAAGGGATATATGAAAATTATCTCCCTCGCACCTGAGGTATTGTAAGATATTGATAACGAGTGATTTCGTGATTCTAGCGCCGTCTATTTTCCTCCAAAGGAACACCAGATAGCCCTAAAATCACGAAATCCCGAAATTATTCCTATCTTTGCAGCCCGTTTCATAAGACGAAACAAACATTTAATCAAGCGGAACAAGTGTTTCGCTTGGCGTTTATAAATAAACAAAGTAATGAAAACTAGATTCAAGCCGAAGTTCAACATTAAGAAAGGCGACATGGTAGTGGTGATTGCCGGTGATGACAAGGACAGAACCAAGCCACGCAAAGTACTGGAAGTAATTCCAGAAAAATCCCGCGTATTGGTGGAAGGCGTTAACATTATTACCAAACACACCAAGCCCACTGCTCAGAATACCAAAGGTGGTATCGTAAAGCAAGAAGCTCCTATCGCTATTTCCAACATAATGTTGTGGGATGCTAAGGCTGGTCAACCTACCAAGGTGAACAGACAGAGAGAAAACGGAAAATTAGTTCGTATCGCTAAAAAATCAGGGGAGGTAATTAAATAATGGCAAACACTACATATATCCCAAGACTGCAGAAAAAGTACCGCGAAGAAGTGGTGGCTGCACTCATGAAGAAATTCAACTATAAGAGTGTAATGCAGGTTCCCCGCCTGGTTAAGATCTGCTTGAACCAAGGTATCAACGGCGCCGTAGGTGATAAGAAACTGGTGGACATCGCAGTAGACGAAATGACACGCATCTCCGGTCAGAAAGCGATCCCTACTTTGTCTAAAAAAGATATATCCAACTTCAAACTCAGAAAGCACATGCCTATCGGCGCTCGCGTTACCCTCCGCAGCAACAATATGTATGACTTCCTGGATCGTTTGATCGCAGTATCCTTACCTCGTGTACGTGACTTCAAAGGCGTAAACGAAAAAGCCTTCGATGGCCGCGGTAACTATACCATGGGTATCACTGAACAGATCATCTTCCCGGAGATCGACATCGATAAAGTGACCAAAATCACCGGTATGGATATCACTTTCGTAACCACCGCTACTACCAACGAAGAAGCCTACGAGTTACTGAAAGAACTGGGTATGCCTTTCAAAAACGTGAAGAAAGACAATCAATAAAATATAAATCCAATTCCGGACTGATCCCCTAAAGATTGTCCGGAAATTGAAATTAACACAAACTATGGCAAAAGAATCCGTAAAAGCCAGGCAGAGAAAAAGAGAAGCATTGGTGGCCAAATTTGCAGATAAACGTGCTGAACTTAAAGCAGCAGGTGACTACGCAGCATTGGACAAACTGCCTAAAAATGCATCTCCCGTGCGTCTGAAAAACAGATGCCAACTCAGCGGTCGTCCCAAAGGTTACATGCGCCACTTCGGCCTCTGCCGTAACATGTTCCGCGACCTCGCCCTCGCCGGCAAAATCCCTGGCGTGACAAAAGCCAGCTGGTAAATTTTTTAAAGATTCCCTTCTATTACTGAGTGGATATCGCATTGTAAAACATCTAACTTCTAAACAATGGTTACTGATCCAATCGCAGACTTCCTGACAAGAATCCGGAACGCGCAAATGGCCAACCACAGAATCGTGGAGATTCCGGCTTCCAAGCTGAAAAAACGCATCACCGAAATACTGTACGATAAAGGTTATATCCTGAAGTACAAATTTGAGGACGATAACAAACAAGGCCTCATCAAAATCGCCTTGAAGTACGATCCCCAATCCAAAGTACCCGCCATCACTGACTTGCAACGTATAAGCCGCCCAGGTTTACGCCAGTACGCAAAACCAGAAGAATTCAAACGCGTGAAGAATGGTTTAGGTATCTCCATCATCTCTACCTCCAAAGGTGTGATGACAGATAAAGAAGCGAAAGCGCAAAATGTTGGCGGCGAAGTTATCTGCTTCGTTTACTAGACATATACATGGTCGGTTTACCAGGTATACCCGGGTAAACCTGCCGCCTTTACAGATGTCTCTGATATTTAAGCATTCTATACGGCGCTGAACACAGAACATCTCAACAAATTACAAATCAAACTTTTAAACTGAAGTTATGTCACGTATAGGTAAAAGTCCTATCAAATTGGCCAGCGGAGTGACAGTTACTGTCTCCCCAGCCAATGAAATAACAGTGAAAGGTCCAAAAGGTGAACTGAAAAAGAACATCGATAGAGACATCAAAGTGGAAGTAGCAGATGGTACACTCACCGTTAGCCGCCCCACCGACCAGATCCGCCACCGCGCACTGCATGGCCTGTACCGCGCACTGATCTCCAACATGGTGACCGGTGTAACCGAAGGCTTCAAAAAACAACTCGAACTCGTAGGGGTAGGTTATAAAGCAGCTCACCAGGGACAACTCCTGGACCTGTCTTTAGGTTACTCTCACAATATCGTTATCGAAATCCCACAGGAACTGAAAGTGAACACCCTCACAGAAAAAGGTGCTAACCCTAAGATCATGCTCGAAGGTACCGATAACCAACTGCTCGGACAGGTAGCCGCTAAAATCCGTAGCCTCCGCAAACCAGAGCCTTACAAAGGTAAAGGTGTTCGCTACAGCGATGAAGTGGTTCGTAAGAAAGCAGGTAAGTCTGCAGGTAAATAATTAATCTTTATCGGCTGGTACGCCCCAAAGCTACCGGCTGATTTAATAACTTTCCCGGCAGCATCGGGAACGTATAAAAAATAGTGAAATGAGTACAAAAGTTAACAGGAGACAAAAGATCCGTTACCGTATCCGTAAAAAGGTGTCCGGTTCTGCTCAAAGACCCAGATTGTCTGTTTTCCGCAGCAATAGCGATATCTATTTGCAACTGATCGACGATACAAACGGTACTACCCTCGCCGCAGCTTCTACCCGCGATAAAGATATCCAGGCTCAAAGCGGTACCAAAAGCGAAAAATCAAAACTCGCTGGCGTTGCACTTGCTACCAAAGCTAAAGCACTCGGCATCTCCGAATGCATCTTCGACCGTGGTGGTTACCTGTACCATGGCCGCGTGAAAAACGTAGGCGATGGCGCAAGAGAAGGAGGTCTCCAGTTCTAATTTTAGATTGACGATTTACGATATGCGCAAATAACGCAGGCCGTAAGTCGGGAGAAATCAAATCGTAAATCTGAAATCGTAATTTGTAAATAATAAAATGGCAAAGAATTCATTCAATAAAGTAAAGGCTGGTGACCTGGAGCTGAAAGAAAAAGTAGTGGCCATCAACCGCGTTACCAAAACCACCAAAGGTGGTCGTACCTTCAGCTTCTCTGCGCTGGTGGTAGTAGGTAACGAAAATGGCGTGGTAGGTCACGGTCTGGGTAAAGCTAAGGAAGTACAGGAAGCTATCACCAAAGGTATCGATGATGCTAAAAAGAACCTCATCAAAATACCCGTAATGCATGGCACCATTCCGCACGACCAGCTTGCCAAAGAAGGAGCTGCTAAAGTACTGATCAAACCTGCCGCTCACGGTACTGGTGTGATCGCCGGAGGTTCTATGCGCGCCGTTCTGGAAAGCGCTGGTATCACCGACGTACTCGCAAAATCCCTGGGATCCGCTAACCCGCACAACGTGGTAAAAGCAACCTTCAAAGCACTCGGCCTGCTCCGCGAACCAGTTCAGATCGCTAAAACAAGAAGCGTATCCCTGAAGAAAGTATTCAACGGATAATATGCCGTAGTCCAACCGCCGGCATAACACCCGGAGGATTGTTCATAGGAAATTATATAAACAAATGGCAAAGATTAAGATCACTCAAGTGAAAAGTGGTATCGACCGTCCTGAAAGGCAAAAACTGACCTTACAGGCACTGGGCCTCACCAAAATGCACGCGGCTGTTGAAGTGGAAGCTACTCCTCAGATCCTGGGTATGGTGCGTAAGGTAAACCACCTCGTAAAAGTTGAAGAAGTAAACGGATAATCACTGAAGTCAGGGTATAATCCACTAACTTTACTTTTACATTTGTATTTTAGCAATTTACATTTTACATTTATTGCGAGCGGTTAATTTCCGCGTAAGTAAAAACAATTATCATGAATCTGCATTCATTACAGCCCGCTAAAGGCTCTGTACATAAAGAAAAACGCTTAGGTCGTGGTGAAGCCTCCGGTAAAGGTGGCACCTCCACAAAAGGTAACAAAGGTGGTCAGTCCCGCGCCGGCTACTCCAGCAAAAGAGGCCACGAAGGTGGTCAGATGCCCATCCAACGCCGTATGCCTAAACGTGGTTTCAAATCCCTGGATCGCGTTGACTACCAGGTATTCAACGTAGGCCAGATCGATCACCTGGTTGAAAAATACGGTCTGCAGGAATTTACCCTCGAAAACCTGTATATGAACGGCCTGGTAAACAAAACCGCTAAAGTTAAAATATTAGGCCAGGGCGAACTGAAAGCTAAAGTAACCATCAAAGTAAACGCAATCAGCGAAAAAGCTAAACAGGTTGTGGAAGCTGCAGGTGGTACAGTAGAACTGGTATAAGATGTACGACTGAGGAGACGCCTACGGAGTAGTGCGTCTTTTCGTATTTTTATATTTAGCCTGATAGAGAATTAATCAAATGCCGGCTTACAAGTTGTTGGAGGACAGGTAAATGGAGCCTTGAAATTTGGAACTTGGTTTTTGGAATTTTATATAATAGCGCTATTAAACCTTTATCTTCCTGTGAAGAAATTTATCGAAACGATTAAGAACATCTGGAGCATCGAGGACCTGCGTAACCGCATCCTCACCACCCTGCTCCTTGTCCTCATCTACCGCGTAGGATCCTATATCGTATTACCCGGCATCGATGCTAACGCATTGCACAACCTGACCGAAAAATCCAATCAGGGTATCCTGGGATTGATCAACATGTTCGCCGGTGGTTCGTTCTCACGGGCTTCCATTTTCGCGCTGGGGATCATGCCCTACATTTCCGCGTCTATCGCTATTCAACTCTTAACTATCGCAGTTCCCTATTTCCAGAAACTGCAGAAAGAAGGCGAAAGCGGCAGGAAGAAGATTAATCAGTATACCCGGATACTCACCGTGGTAGTGACCGGCTTCCAGGCGAGCGCCTACGTGGCGTATCTCCGCAACCAATCCGGTGGCGCTATTATACCAGAATATGGTGGCTTTTTCTTCTGGTTATCCACTACTATCGTTCTCACCGCCGGTACCCTGTTCGTAATGTGGCTCGGCGAAAAGATCACCGATAAAGGGATCGGAAATGGTACCTCCATCGTTATCATGGTCGGTATCCTCGCCCGTCTGCCGCAAGCCCTCATCCAGGAATTCACCAGCCGTACCACCGAAGCTGGTGGCGGCCTCCTCGTCTTCCTGATAGAGCTCGCAGTATTCATCCTCATTACCATCGGACTCATCCTGCTCGTACAAGGTACCCGCAAGATCCCCGTGAACTACGCCAAACGTATCGTAGGTAATAAACAATATGGAGGTGTACGCCAGTTCATCCCACTTAAAGTAAACGCTGCTGGGGTAATGCCAATCATCTTCGCCCAAGCGATCATGTTCATACCGGCCACCGTTATCGGTTTCGCTACCTCCTCAGAAAGCGCTTCCGGTTTCGTACGCATATTCAGTGACCATACCAACGGTTGGTACAACCTGATCTATGCAGTACTGGTAATCGTATTCACTTACTTCTATACCGCACTCATCTTCAACCCCACACAAATGGCGGATGAAATGAAACGCAACAACGGTTTCATCCCAGGCGTTAAACCTGGTAAAGCAACCGCCGATTACATCGGCGCCGTAATGGACCGTATCACCCTCCCCGGCGCCTTCTTCCTGGCAATGGTGGGTATATTGCCAGGTGTAGCCGCAGCCCTCAAGATCAATAGCAACTTCGCTACCTTCTTCGGTGGTACCTCCCTCCTCATCATGGTAGGAGTAATCCTCGATACGCTGCAACAGATCGAAAGCCAGTTACTCATGCGCCACTATGATGGTCTCATGAGCTCCGGCAGGATCAAAGGCCGCACCGCCCCGGCTAACGCATAAGTGATTGTCTAGCAATAGACACTATAGCGATATAGTAGCCACGGAAGCATAAATGCAACTTTATGCTTTGGTGGCTACATTATTTATTATAGTTACCGGAACACCGCCGGTTACCTTAGCAAAACACTCAGGATCATGATTCATTATAAGACGAAAGAAGAGATAGAACTAATGCGCAAAAGCTCCCTGGCCGTAAGCGCAGCCCTGGCAGAAGTAGCTAAAGCACTCAAACCAGGCATGACAACACGCCAGGTAGATGCATTGGCTGAACAATTCATCAGGGATAACGGAGGTACACCGTCTTTTAAAGGATATAAAGGATTTGCCCATGCCTGCTGCATCTCAGTTAACGAAGCCGTAGTACATGGTATCCCGTCCGACTACGTCATCAAGGATGGTGATATCGTCTCCGTAGACGTTGGCGTATACCTCAATGGCTACCACGGCGATAGCGCATACACCTTCGCCATCGGTAACGTACAGGAAAAAATACTCCGCCTCATGACCGCCACCAAAACAGCATTGTATAAAGGTGTCGAAAAAGCCATCGTTGGTAACAGAGTAGGAGATATCTCCTATGCTATCCAGGATTATGCAGAAAAAGAAAGAGGGTACGGTGTAGTACGCGAACTCGTAGGGCACGGCCTCGGTAAAAACCTGCATGAAGACCCACAGGTCCCCAACTATGGCAAACGTGGCAGCGGCCCCGTCATGAAAGAAGGACTCGTTATCGCTATCGAACCGATGATCAACCTCAGAACCCGCGATGTTGAGTTCCTGGAGGATGGTTGGACAGTCGTAACCCGTGATAATCAGCCTTCTGTACATTACGAACATGACGTAGCCGTTGGCAAAGGCAAACCAGACATCCTGTCCAGTTTCAACGACATCGAAACGGCAGAAAAGAATAATTCCGAGCTAAATGCAGCATATTAAGGGAAAATATGCCCCGAAATGCCTCATTTTCGGCGGTTTCTTAACAGAGAATTATTAATTTTTATTTTGTAAAAGAATAATGCTATCTTTGCATTCCTAAAAATTTTTATGGCAAAACAGGCACTCATTAAACAGGATGGAATAATACTAGAAGCCTTGTCTAACGCTATGTTCCGGGTAAAATTGGAGAATGGGCATGAGATTTTGGCCACCATTTCTGGAAAAATGAGGATGCACTACATTCGTATTCTTCCAGGAGATAAAGTAGGGGTGGAAATGAGCCCTTACGACTTATCCAGAGGCCGTATCATTTTCAGGTATAAATAAACGTTGTAATAATACACACACTTAATAAATACTACAAGTCATGAAGGTAAGAGCTTCAATCAAAAAAAGAAGTGCGGATTGTAAGATTGTGCGTCGTAAAGGTGTTTTGTTGGTAATCAACAAGAAAAACCCCCGTTTTAAACAACGCCAGGGATAATTCCTGCCCGTAACGGGATCATTAATTGAAATCATAAATCTAAAATAGAAATATGGCACGTATAGCCGGTATTGATCTTCCTAAGAATAAAAGAGGAGAAATTGGCCTCACCTATATCTTCGGTATAGGCCACTCTACCGCCAAGTATATCCTTACTAAGGCGGAAATAGACTTTGATAAGAAAGTAAAGGATTGGAACGATGATGAGCAGGCTGCTATCCGTAACATCATTAACAGTGAGTTCAAGGTAGAAGGTCAGTTGCGTTCAGAGGTGCAGATGAATATCAAGCGTTTGCTCGATATCGCCTGTTATCGTGGTCTCCGTCACAGGAAAGGTTTACCGGTTAGAGGCCAGCGTACCCGCACCAACAGCCGTACCCGTAAAGGTAAACGTAAAACTGTGGCTGGTAAGAAAAAAGCTCCTAAGAAATAATATTAATAAATTCCATACCCCAGGTACCAGTACCCCAAAGCCGGGTCGAGTGGTATACATGGAATCCAACACTCTTTGGGGAATGGGAAATCGGAATTTGGAAATTGGAATTTTAAATAATTATGGCAAAAGCAAACAATACAAAAACTGCTGCTAACAAAAAAAGGGTAGTAAAAGTTGATAACTACGGAGATGTACACATCTCTGCAAGCTTTAACAACATCATTGTGAGCATCACCAACAAACATGGTCAGGTTATCTCCTGGTCTTCTGCTGGTAAAATGGGCTTCCGCGGTTCTAAAAAGAACACCCCATACGCTGCCCAGCTCGCAGCAACAGATGCAGCGAAAGTTGCCTTTGATGCAGGCCTGAAAAGAGCAGATGTATTTGTAAAAGGCCCCGGCGCCGGCCGCGAAAGCGCTATCCGGGCAATCGCTAACTCCGGTATCGAAGTAAACATGATCAAAGATGTTACTCCGCTGCCTCACAACGGCTGCCGCCCTCCCAAAAAGAGAAGAGTGTAGGAATACATTATATACCAAATTCCAGCAACCAGATTCCGCATCAAAACGGGGTTTGGTTTTTGGAATTTGGAACGTTTAATTTTATTACGGTGGGTGTATGATCAAGTTTTCAGATTTTTTGAAGAGCATACATCCGTAACTAAAAAATCTAAAGTAAATCAAACATGGCAAGGTACACAGGTCCAAAGACCAGAATTTGCAGAATTTTTGGAGAACCCATCTTAGGTAATGGGAAGTATTTAGGTAAGAACAGCAACCCTCCCGGCCAACACGGTCCTAACCGTAAACGCAAACAAATGGGAGAGTATGCACTGCAGCTGAAAGAAAAACAAAAAGCCAAATACACCTACGGAGTACTGGAACGCCAGTTCCGCAACCTCTTCGAAGAGGCTAACCGCCGTAAAGGTGTTACCGGTGAAGTATTGATCAAATTACTGGAAGCTCGCCTGGACAACACTGTTTACCGCCTCGGTATCGCTCCCTCACGCCCTGCTGCCCGTCAGCTCGTTGCGCACAAACACATCACCGTAAACGGCCAGGTACTCAACGTACCTTCCTATCAGCTGAAACCCGGAGATATCATCGGTCTGAAAAACAAAACCGCTGGTAATACCGCCCTCACTAGCGTAATCCGTGGAAAAAATCCTAAATTTAGCTGGCTTGACTGGAACGAGAAAGAAATGAGAGGTACATTCATCGCCTATCCGGAGAGAGAAAGCGTTCCCGAAAATATCAAGGAACAGCTCATCGTCGAACTGTACTCTAAATAATCCTTAAGTATTTGACCATAAGCACCCCGCTTATGGTCAAATACGTTGGACCGATATATACCCATAAACTACTAAACAAAAACATATCAATGGCAATTCTGAATTTCCAAAAGCCTGATAAAATCGTTTTGCAAAAGTCTACCGACTTTGAAGCTCAATTCGAATTCCGGCCCTTAGAGCCAGGTTATGCTGTGACTATCGGTAACGCCCTCCGTCGCGTATTGCTGTCGTCATTAGAAGGCTATGCCATTGTGGGAATAAAGATAGAAGGAGCGGATCACGAATTCGCTACCCTGAAAGGTATCACCGAAGACGTTACAGAAATCATTCTGAACCTCAAACAGGTACGTTTCAAAAAGATCGTGGAAAATGAAGTGAACAACGAAAAAATCCAGATCTCCATCAAGGGTAAGACCGAATTTCGTGCAGACATGATCGAAAAAGCAACCAGCTCTTTCCAGATCATGAACCCCGAACTTCTGCTTTGTACCCTCGATCCTTCTGCCAAACTGGATATAGAGCTGACCATCGGTAAAGGTCGTGGTTATGTGCCGGCAGAAGAAAATAAGCCGAAAGATGCAGTATTTGGCTATATCGCCATCGACTCCGTCTTTACTCCAATCAAAAACGTAAAGTATAGCATCGAGAATACCCGTGTGGAACAAAAAACGGACTACGAAAAGCTGATCATGGAAGTGATCACTGATGGTACCATCCACCCGGAAGAAGCAGTAAAACAAGCTTCCCGCATCCTTATCCAACACCTGATGATTATCACCGATGAAAACATCAGCTTCGATACCAAAGACGCGGAAAAAGAAGATGTAGTGGACGAACAAACACTCCAACTGCGCAAAATTCTCAAAACACCTCTCGAAGATCTCGACCTCAGCGTTCGCGCATTCAACTGCCTGAAAGCCGCCAAGATCAACTCCCTGAGCGAACTCGTACAGTACGAACAAGAAGAACTGATGAAATTCAGAAACTTCGGACAAAAATCACTGAGCGAAATCGAACAGGTACTCAACGAAAGAGGCCTCCACTTCGGTATGGACCTGTCTAAACTGAAACTCGAAGAAGAATAAACCAGATACCGGCAAATACCGGCATCATTGTATACTAAAATACCCTGTAATTCCTGACACGGTACAGGGGCAAAACAAAAAATGTCATGCGTCACGGAATTAAATTAAACAAATTAAGCAGAACAGCTGCCCACCGCAAAAGCCTGATGTCTAACCTGGCTTGTGAACTTATCAGCCACAAACGTATCACCACCACCTTGGCTAAAGCCAAAGCATTGCGTGTATACGTTGAACCACTGCTGACAAGAGGCAAAACCGATTCTACCCACAATCGCAGAATCGTATTCAGCTACCTGCAAGACAAAGAAGCTATCAAAGAACTGTTCGGTGCCATCAGCGAAAAAATCGCCAACCGTCCAGGTGGATACACCCGTATCATCAAACTCGGTAAACGTGTAGGTGATAACGCCGAAGTAGCCCTGATCGAACTGGTAGACTTCAATGAGATCTATGGCAAAACCACCGAAAAAGCACCGGCTAAGAGAACTCGTCGTGCTGGTGGTGCTAAGAAAAAAGCAGATGACGCAACAGAAGCTACTCCAGCTGCTGAAGCGAAGACGGAAAGCGAAGAGAAAGCTGCTGAATAGTAGTAAGTACTTAGTGAAAAATATCCAAAAAGCCGCTCTGGTAGGAGCGGCTTTTTCATGTTAGCTCATTACCTGCTTTCTTCTGCATTTGATATATTTATTATATATTAGTGCCACATATCAAACCTATCCTATGAATTACCTCCACTGTCATGCCTGTGGTTGCCAAAACCCGGCAACAGAATTCCTCACATTCTGCAACAACTGCCATAAGAAACTTCAAAACAATTACGCCGATTGGAAAGGGAAACATCCGGGACAACCATACGAACAATTCCTCGCCGCCATCGCCACCGCCTCCCGTACACCGCCTGGTACCCCTGGAACAGGGTGGATCAAACGCACAACCCACCATCGCCGCCGCTATATGCTCACCTGCTGCATAATAATCCTGTTATCTATCATCACCGGCACCATAATTGGAAAACGCCTGGTTATCACCTGGTTTTACCCGGGCGTAAACAAAGCCTGGCTATACACATCCTGGGAAAGAATGACTATCGGCCGCCAGGCATTGCAAATCAGCACACCCGCACACCTCCGTATAAACGATAAAGCCTTGCCGCCCGATCTGGCCTCCGGCATCACCTACCATAAACGGTATACCAACGACCAGGATGAAGGAATGAAAATAGAAGTGAAGTTCTTTAGCTACCTCATAAATACGAGCAATAGCCTTCACAGTGCTGCTATCCAATCCGTAAAAAGTATGGAAACCTCACCGGATATCTCAGATATTCAATATAAAGAGTTGCCCGCACAACCGTCCGATAAAACGGAATGCCTGCTGCAACAAGGTACCTACCGCTATAAAGAGGCTATTCTGCTGTCATTCTCCAACCTGGTAATGGTTCGAGGACAACATCGATGGATAGTATCCCTTCATTATCGCGCAGACGACCAGACCGGTCGTGAAATTGCCGATCGTATCCTCCGGACTGTCAACATCAAAGACACCTATGGAGGATAAACATGAGCATCCAGCCAGTCGATAATTATTAATGTAAATAGTGCCGGGAATTGTATAACTTTGCACGGTTTTTTATCCGAACCTTCAGGGAGTCAAACCCTTGAAGGTTTTTTTTAGAAACGTAAAAACAAGCTCGCGAATCAAAAAATGCATCAGACAAAACCCATCCAGCCTGCCTTACTACTGTTAGAAGACGGTACAGTCTTTCAGGGAAAAGCCTTTGGCAAAATTGGCACTGCCGCCGGTGAATTATGCTTCAATACCGGTATGACAGGTTACCAGGAAGTGTTTACAGATCCTTCCTATAAAGGACAGGTATTGATCATGAATAATTGCTATACAGGCAATTACGGCACCAAAAAAGATGATGTGGAAAGCGCCGAAGTAAAGATCAGTGGTCTGATTTGCAAAAACGTAGCGTACAACTATTCCCGGAAACAGGCAGACAACTCTCTGGAGCAATTCCTGGTAGACAACAACCTGGTAGCTATCTATGATGTAGATACCCGCGCATTGGTGTCACACATCCGCAACAAAGGCGCTATGAACTGTATCATCTCCTCCGCTATCACCGATGTGGAAGAACTGAAAACAGAACTAAGCAAAGTTCCCTCCATGGAAGGCCTCGCACTCTGTACCGAAGTATCTACCAAAGAAGCATACAACTATGGGGACCCTTCCGCAGCGATCAGAATCGCAGTACTCGACAATGGTGTTAAGCGCAATATGCTAAAATGCCTGTCCGAAAAAGGAGCATATCTTAAAGTATTTCCTACAGCAACCAGCTTCGAAGAATGTGAAACATTCCAGCCACATGCGTACTTCATTTCCAACGGCCCCGGCGACCCGGCACCATTGACATATGCAGTGGATACCGTGAAGAAGATCTTGGCCGCAGAAAAACCACTGTTCGGTATCTGCCTCGGGCACCAGTTGCTGGCAATGGCACACGATATCCCAACTTTCAAAATGCACCACGGACACAGAGGGCTAAACCACCCGGTGAAAAACATCCTCACCGGCAAATGTGAGATCACTACCCAAAACCATGGTTTTGCCGTTGATCCTAAAGCTGTAGCCGCTAACGAAAATGTAGAAGTAACACATATCAATCTGAACGATCAATCTATTGAAGGTATCCGTATCAAAAATAAACCAGCATTCTCTGTGCAATATCACCCGGAATCAACCCCCGGGCCGCACGACTCCCGCTATTTATTCGACGATTTCTTCCAGCTGATCAAAGCAAATATGTAAATGATCATCGTTATATAAGAAAGGCCTCGCATCAGCGAGGCCTTTCTTATATATATAAACCAATAGCTTCAGTATAAATATATTATTGGCTAGGTAAGGACAAAAAAATACGGCTCTGTGAACAGAGCCGTTTGCCTTTATAAATTCCACGTTATGAAAAACTGATACAAAAATAAGGTATTTAGCTAAAACGTTTTAGTACGTTTTCTCCTTTTTTACAGATCACTGATAATTCGCTCTCTGTATGATATATTCAACTAAATATTATCGTCCTTATAACTACACAACAAAGTTCGCACCAAATCCCTAATCGTAAAAATCCTATAGGTTAAATTTTTGCTAAACCACTTTGTTGCGCATACTAATCAAATGATACTTTTTATTATTTGATTTTTTATCTCGTTCGTCTCTATTTCCATATCAAATATACGACTAAAAATCATTTTTTATAACATTAGTCGTTAAAAAAAGAGCTTTTGTGTTTAAAAACATCATATAAAATTATTTATAATACCTATGATGTTCATGTAAAGTGTAAATTTTACACAAAGTAACGGAAAAATATTTATTCCTAAATGACAGAATACACCTTTTACCCCTACTTTTTAGATTTCTTAACATTTACACCTGGCGGCCAGGATAAACCTCCAGCGCCTCCCGTAAACAAAGCATCGCTTTCGCAATGGCTTCCGTATTCAATACATAAGCGAACCGAACCTCCTGTTTACCCAATCCTGGTGTAGCATAAAAACCAGTACCCGGAGATAACATCAGCGTCTGCTGCTCATAACTGAACTCCTCCAGCAACCACTGACAGAACCTATCCGCATCATCGATCGGTAAACGGGCCATAGCATAAAACGCGCCACCAGGATTAGGACAAAACACATTCGGCATCTCGTTCAGTAGCTTTACCAACAAATCACGACGAGCCTGGTATTCCGCCTTAATACCATCAAAATAATCATGCGGAAGATCCACCGCAGCTTCTCCCGCAAGCTGCGCAAAAGTAGGAGGACTCAAACGGGCTTGTGCCAGCTTCATCGCCGCATCCAACACCGTCTGATTATGCGTAACAAATGCTCCAATACGACCACCACATGCACTATAACGTTTGGAAATAGTATCCATCAGGATCACATGCTGTCCCATCCCTTCCAGTGCCAGGGCAGAAGTATGTGTGCCCTTATAGCAAAACTCACGATACGCCTCATCGCTGAACAGGAACAGGTCATGTTTCAGACATAACTGCTTCAATACTTCCAATTCTTCCTGACTATATAAATAACCGGTAGGGTTATTAGGATTACAGATCAGTATAGCCTTGGTGCGTGGAGAAATAGCTTGCTCAAAAGCCTCCATGGAAGGAAGCGCAAACCCAGTTTCGATACTGGAGGTAATGGTGTTGATCTTAATGCCAGCTTCAACTGCAAAACCATTATAGTTCGCGTAAAACGGCTCGGGAACAATAATCTCATCGCCTGCATCCAGACAAGACATCAGCGCGAAAATAATCGCTTCAGAGCCACCAGTTGTAACAATGATCTGCTGAGGAGTAACAGTCACACCGAAGCGCGCATAATATTCCACCAGCTTCCGGCGATAACTCTCGTTACCAGCACTATGGCTATACTCCAATATCTTGAAATCACTGTGACGTACCGCATCCAGCACCGGCTTAGGGGTTTCTATATCAGGCTGACCAATGTTCAGGTGATAAACAGTAGTACCTTTCTTTTTAGCGGCTTCCGCAAATGGTACGAGCTTTCTGATAGGAGAGGACGGCATCTGCTGACCCCTCTGACTAATGGTAGGCATAATTTCTGACTGCTTTTTTGCGAAGCAAAGGTAAGGCAATGCGCTAACGTGACAATAGTATAATGTGTTAATGATCCCGACTGCAGGCTGGATACGGATAACGAGCACGCCGCTGCCCGGATAAAAAAAGCCTCCGCAATAATAAATTGCAGAGGCTGAATAAGTTTGATATACTGTCTAACCTGCGATCCTATATGGCAGACAGAACATTAAAAAACAGGTAACTTAGTTTTCAACAGTTCCTGTGAGGTGTAATTCTTTGTCCTGATCTACACCCTTGAACTTAACCCAGATGGTCTTGTTCTGCTGACCTAATCCATTTGCACTGTATGTAGCAGTTACTTTACCGGTTTTTCCAGGCAGTATGGGTTGTTTCGTCCAGTCAGGAGTAGTACAGCCACAGCTAGCTCTTGCTGCTTCGATCAGCACCGGCTCCTTGGATGTATTGGTGAACTCAAAATTTACCGTTACAGGTTTGTTCAGGTTAGTTTTGCCAAAATCGATAGACTCCTTCTTGAATTTCACTTTCACATCCAATGGATGAGCATTGCCAGCTCCGTTCTGAGACTGCGCCCATAATGCTGTAGTTAACAGCATACATGCAAATAGGGATAGAATAAACTTTTTCATCGCGTATATTTTGGTTTTAAACGATTGGTTAAAAAATACCTTTCCGTATTCCTCAATGACAAATTTACAGCCAAAAAAGATTTCACATCATACAATTTATTAAAAACTTATTAAAAAAAATCAAATTAAGTGAAGAGCGGTATTGATGCAGGTGTCGTAACTGTATAATTAACCTTACTTTTGTACTTTAACCATCAGGCATGATAGATAATAACGAACTGACTATGAACATGGGTAGCCGGCTGTCATTTGATGAATTCCGCAAAGAAGTCCTGGATGACTATAAGCTGGCCTGTGAAAGCAGGGAAGTAAGCTTACTGGCACGTAAAGAAGTGCTTACAGGCAAAGCTAAGTTTGGCATATTCGGCGATGGGAAGGAAGTAGCGCAGATCGCAATGGCCAAATACTTCAAACCAGGAGATTTCCGCTCCGGGTATTACCGCGATCAGACATTCGTGTTTGCTACGGGAATAGCCACCGCCGAACAGTTCTTCTCCCAGTTATATGCAGATCCCGATCTGGCCAACGAGCCGTTTTCCGGTGGCAGACAGATGAATTCTCATTTCGCCACGCCTAACCTCGATGCAGATGGTCAATGGAGAGACCTTACAAAAATAAAAAATACCGCCACCGATATGGCGCCGACTGCAGCGCAAATGCCGCGTGCACTTGGTCTCGCTTTCGCTTCCAAATTATTCCGCGATGTGGAAGCATTAAAACCATTCACACATCTCTCCAACAATGGTAACGAAGTGTGCTTTGCTACTATCGGTGACGCCTCTACTTCAGAGGGACATTTCTGGGAAACCATGAATGCAGCCGGCGTACTGCAGGTGCCAATGGTCGTTTTCGTTTGGGACGATGGCTATGGCATATCTGTACCGCGTAAGTACCAAACCACCAAAGGAAGTATCAGCGCTGCACTGGAAGGATTCCGTAAAGATGAACATTCCAACGGCTTAGAGATCTATAATGTGAAAGGATGGGACTATGCAGGTCTGTGCGAAACCTTCGAAGCTGGTATACGTAAAGCCCGGGAAACACATGTTCCGGTCTTATTCCACGTCGAAGAGCTGACACAACCACAGGGCCACTCAACCAGCGGATCTCACGAACGGTATAAAACCCGTGAACGCCTCACCTGGGAAAAAGAATTCGACTGCAATACCAAGATGAGACAATGGATCGTCGAAAATGCACTGGCAGACGAAACTACCTTGGTAGAAATTGAAAACAATGCCCGTATAAGCGCCCAGCAAGCCAGGAAAAGTGCGTGGGAAAAATATATATCCCCCATACGGGGTTATGTAGCAACATTTCAGGCGCATGCTAATGCAGTAGCTGCTGACCCGCAGGCCGACACCGCATTGGTAAATAATGTGATAGAGACATTGCAGGCAATCCGCGAGCCGTTGAGAAGAGATATCCTGAAAGCCGCCGCGACCATCGTGTTCCGGCACAAAAAAATATCTTCACCGGCATTGGATGCAATGAAAGGTTTCTATGAACAGATGTTGAACACCCAAAAAGAGACCTACAACACTTTGCTTCATGCTGAAGGTGCTAACTCCGTACTAAATGTACCGGTGATCGATCCGATATATGAAGAAGAAGCACCCGTCATCAATGGGTATGAAGTACTCAACAAATACTTCGATCAGCTGATCACTAACAATCCTAAAGTGTTCGCCTTTGGCGAAGACGTAGGTAAAATAGGAGACGTAAACCAGGGCTTTGCCGGCCTCCAGCAGAAGCATGGCAAGCAGCGTATATTCGATACCGGTATCCGTGAACTTACCATTATGGGACAAGGTATTGGTATGGCATTACGTGGTCTTCGCCCGATCGCCGAAATACAATACCTGGATTATCTGCTCTACGGCCTGCAGCCGCTCAGCGATGATGTAGCCAGCCTCCAGTACAGGACCAAAGGCATTCAACACTGCCCTATCATCGTTCGTACCCGTGGTCACCGGCTGGAAGGTATATGGCACTCAGGATCACCTATGGGCATGACGATACATGCGCTCCGTGGTATGAATGTCTGCGTACCTCGCAATATGGTGCAGGCGGCCGGTATGTACAATACCTTGCTGCATGCTAATGAACCTGCACTGGTAATAGAATCACTCAATGGATACCGGTTAAAAGAAAAATTACCCCATAACCTGGGTGAGTTTACGGTACCACTGGGTGTACCTGAAATAGTACGGGAGGGTACCGATGTCACCCTGGTATCTTATGGCTCTACACTGCGTGTCGTCGAAGAGGCCATGACGACATTGGAAGAAATGGGCATCTCCTGTGAATTGATCGATGTCCAGACATTACTGCCTTTCGATATTCACCATAGTATCGTTAGCTCGCTAAAGAAGACCAATCGCATCCTTTTCGTAGATGAAGACGTTCCGGGTGGTGGTACCGCTTATATGTTCCAGCAGGTGATAGAACTGCAAGGCGGATATCGCTGGCTCGATGTAGCGCCTCGCACACTCAGTGCACAGGCACACAGACCCGCATATGGCTCCGATGGCGATTATTTCTCCAAACCAAATGTGGAAGACGTGATCAGGGAGGTATTAGCAATGATGGAAGAATAGATGCGCAACAAATGATAAAAAGAAAAACGCAAGGTTGTACAGCCTTGCGTTTTTTCTTGGATGCTATTGTAGGTTTAGCAGTATAATAGTGTTATACCACAAATATGGAAAAATAAATCTATAACAGGGGATACCCCGGATTATCTTACTATTATTTCCTGTTTAGGGCTTTAATATTTTATACTATAACGGAGTTATTACGCATATATCGGGAATTTTAGCGGGATAGCTAATATTAAGAAATTGTAAACAGTAATTCTAACATTGGTATTAGCAGGACTGGCCAGCGTACTCTGTATGTATGGCGCCTGCACGAAGTGACCATATAGCAGATGACATGAAAATGGACCAGCAATTATTAGATAAATACTTCAAAGGCAATTGCACCGCACAGGAAGTAGAGCAGGTAGAAGCTTACCTCTCTGGTCACGAGTTGCAGGAAGTGGATGCCTACTTTCAGCAGGCCTGGTCCGCAGTGGAGGCCGAAACCGTTACCGGAATAAATACCGAAAGAACAACAAGGATCACCGGGCTGCGTCGCTACTGGTATGCAGCCGCAGCCGCCGTACTGGCTCTTATTAGTATCCTGGGATGGTGGTGGCAGGGTAAACGTGGCCCGCACCCCGCCGGTATCGAAATGGCTGCAAAGTATGATACGATCTATAACAAAGGAAATGAAGTACGCGTGCTGCAATTACCCGACGGCTCCCGTATCTGGCTGAATGCAAACGCTGCCATCGCTTATACCTATGCATATAACCAGACCAATCGTGACCTCTGGTTAAACGGAGAAGCCTATTTCGAAGTGACTAAAGACGACGCCCGCCCATTCCGGGTACATACGGGCGACCTGGTAACAAAAGCCCTGGGAACAGCTTTTAATATCGCTACAACTAACAAAGTGGATGGCACCATCGATGTAAGCCTGCTGGAAGGTAAAGTACTCGTAAGCCTTAAGGAAAATAACAATGGAAACAGCTATATACTGCAACCTGGTCAGCAGATCAGCTATAACAGGAACAATGTACTCCCAGCACCTGTTTCGTTTAATAAAGAGGTCGTATTAGACTGGAGGCACCGCAAAATTATATTTGAGAAAAGCAGGCTGGTCGATGTCTTTGCAAAATTACAAAGTCGCTATAACTGTAAAATTGATGTGACAGGCAGCAAACTGATGGACAAACAAATATCTGGTGTATTCGAGGCAGGTACCCCGCTTCCCGAAGTACTGTCCTCACTGGCTTATGTGCACAGATTCAGTTTTAAACAACTATCAGATAGTGCATTCACTGTGCATCAAGGAAACTGATAATCAATACTAAATAACCATTTAAGTGCTCCAGCGTATACTACATACAATACGTTACTATTTGGGCGCACTGCATTTGACCACTACTATCCTCCTGATAACGCTTTCTTCTTGTGAGAAAGAGACGACGCATAAATGGTTGGATAGGTCTATGATGCAGGTAGTGCCCGGAAAGGACACTTTACACAATATCATCTCTGAAAATACTTTGCTGACCAACGAACATATTTGGTATATAGATGGGTGGGTGTACGTAGCGAATGAAACAACGCTTACCATTGAACCTGGTACCACCATCCGCTTGTTACCCCGGCCAACATCAGCAAACGAATATGCAACAGGATTGGTCATCACCAGGGGAGCCCGTATCAACGCCGCTGGCACCCCATACAGCCCCGTGAAATTTGTGGTAGCCCCAACCGGAAAAGAAAACAAACTGGGATGGTCTGGTATCATTCTGCTCGGAAGTTCTCCTGATATCTCGGGACCACTACCTGCATCTCAGTCACCCACAGGTATATCACTCGCATATGGTGGCAACCTGATGAAAGACAGTTCCGGCGTCCTCAAACATGTTCGTATAACCCTACCAGATAGCCTGACACGAAAGAAAAGTAACAAGCTGCCTGCAGGTGTATACATGTTAGGGACCGGTAGTAAAACAAAGTTGGAATATGTAGTGGTGGAACAGGCGGGAAAACAACAAAAAGTGGCCGGAACGCTGCCGCTGCCCTAAAAACACATAACGCAATATGTTACCGACAAGTAATTGAGAAAACCCTGTTTGTAACTTTAAATAAAGATAACTAACGTTTTTTTTTGATCAGTTCTTATTCTCCAAAAGAGTCAAATGTGTTGTATCTACAAGACATGTATTTGTTTGTTAACCCCATTTTTTAACATCCCATTCCTGCAGTATCAGGATGGACGAATGATGATGCCCGCATTTATTAGGATGGGTAATAGCCGAAAACAGTTTTAGCCCCTGTAGGGGCCGATAGCAGCGATGGAAATATGATAACAGGATTATAACAGAATTAGGAAGATGTCAATAGGTGGATTATTTGGATTCCATATCGTAATGGGTCAGGATTTCACGACGTATATATTGTAACGCAAGATTAAGATGGTTTCGTACAGTAGCCGGTGATAGCGAAAGCTGAGCGGCAATTTCCTTATGACTCTGCCCATGTTCGCGACTGAGCTGATATACCTGCTTTCGCTGTTCTGGCATTTTCTCAATCAATTTTTTCAACTGTTGCTCAAATTCCTTTCTCATCAGGGAATGGTCGTCTTCATAGGCTTCAGTAACAGGCTGCTGAGAAGAAAGCTGTGCCAGATGTTGCTTTTCCCGGTAAAGCCTACGGGTTTCGTCTATCACAATATGTTTGACATATACAAAAAGCAGGGGAAATACATCTTGACCTTCCTGTACCTTATGCATATTCTCCCAAAGCTTGATGAAGCATTGCTGGGTGATCTCCTGAGCCCTTGAGGTATCTCCTACCAGCTTACAAGCAAACCTGAATATCTTATCCCGGTTAGCTTCAAAAAGCTGTTGAAAAAGGGCCATGGAAGGGGTGTCATGCATAAATGATTCATTAATAATTCCAAGACTAAATGTAGTTAGCCCATGTTACTTGAATGTTAAGCACATAAAGAAAAAAGCCCATGGCGCGGCCTTTTAGCAGAAGATAAAACATACCTACCGGTAAGGTTTGTTGGCATAATTTTTATTTCATTAATAATCAACAAATTGTCAATAACAGTGTTAAAAGAAAAGACCGCAGAATTTCCTAACGACAGCTGTATGACACAGCTTTGTTGATAACTTTTGATATATGAAACAACCATTGCCACTCACCGTAAAGAGATCAGTAGAATTACTGGGCCTCTGCTTGCTGATCCTGCTGTTTTACCTGGGAAAGGACATCATTATGCCACTCCTGATGGCATTTTTTGTTAGCCTGCTATTACTGCCTCTGTTTCGGCTGTTACAACGCTTGAAAGTACCCGAAGTACTGGCTATCGTGTTTTCCATCTTTACTGCAGCTTTATTGGTCCTGGCAGTACTGGGATTTTTCTCCTTCCAGATAGCTACACTTGTAAAAGATTTTCCCCAAATAGAGCGGAATGTCAACTTGCATTGGCAGACCCTTAGCGGATGGATCAATGAAAAGCTCCACTTCTCGGCAGAGGAACAGCTAAAAATGTTGCAGGAACAAGGTACGAAACTACTCAATAACGCCGGTAGCTATATGAGCGGTGCCGCCGTATCCTTAACCGGCGTGTTCGTCTTTTTGGGATTACTGCCCATTTATGTATTCCTGCTATTGTTCTACAAAAATCTATTACTTCGGTTTATCTTTCTCTGGTTTAGTAAAGATCATCATACACAGGTGGAATCTGCCTTGCGGGAGACAGAGGTGATCATCAAAAGTTATCTAATGGGGTTGTTGATCCAGATTACTTATATGACCGTGCTGGTAGGTGGGATACTGATGATAATAGGGATCAAACATGCATTGCTGATCGGTGTTATTTTCGCTATTCTCAACCTGATCCCGTATGTCGGGGCTTTGGTGGGTAATATTATCGGTGTGATACTGACGCTCACCTCTTCCCAGGAACTCTGGCATGTCGTTGCCGTTCTGTTAGTGATCGCAGTAGTACAATTCCTTGATAACAATATTCTTATGCCCAGGATTGTGGGTTCAAAAGTGAAGATCAATGCCTTGGTGAGCATCGTAGGTGTAGTGATTGGAGGAACAATAGGCGGAGTCGCTGGCATGTTCCTATCCTTACCATTGATCGCTATTCTGAAGATTATTTTCGATCGTACCGTAGAATTCCGCCATTGGGGAGTGTTACTGGGAGATGAACGACCTAAGTTGAGCCCTATGACACACCCCGCCCTGCGATTAAGAAATCGTCATATTCGCCGGAAAGATGATGAGGACGAAGAAGGGTAGACGGGATTTTGCCGTTGGAGCTATAGTAACCTAAGCATAGATTACTTAGTTTTAATGGCAGGAATAGTATGATAGCAAATGAAAAAGATTGTTGTATTGGATGGGTATACACTTAATCCGGGAGACCTGGATTGGCAATACCTGCATCAATTGGGAAAAGTTGAAATATATGACAGAACACCGCCGGAATTGGTCGCCGCACGTGCTGCCGGCGCAGAGATAGTTCTGACAAATAAGTCCTTACTTAGTGCTGCAACGATCGCTTTCTTACCTGCGCTCAGGTATATCGGTGTGATGGCGACCGGCTATAATGTAGTGGACATCGCGGCAGCAAAAAAGGCTGGTATTATAGTGACCAATGTACCCGCGTACGGAACTGCCACAGTGGCGCAGTTCACTTTTGCCTTGATACTGGAACTATGTCATCATGTGGGGATCCATGACCAGAGCGTCAAGGCGGGTGACTGGAGCAGACAACCAGATTTCAGCTATTGGAAAACGCCCATGATGGAATTAGCCGGCAAGGTGCTGGGTATCGTCGGCCTGGGAAAAATTGGGCAGGCAGTAGCTGCCATCGCACAGGTCTTTGGAATGAAAGTGATTGCTCATCACCGTCACCCGGAAAGAGATGCGCTGGAAGGAATAACATTCGCAAGCCTGGACGACTGTTTCCGGCAATCCGATTTTATCAGCCTGCATTGCCCCCTCAAAGCGGATAATTACGAGTTCGTGAATAAAGGATTGCTGCAGATCATGAAGCCAACGGCTTACCTCATCAATACCAGTCGCGGGCCTCTTATCCGGGAACAGGATCTGGCAGATGCGCTGAATGAGGGCATAATTGCCGGTGCTGCACTGGATGTATTATCCATAGAACCACCACAGGCAGGCCATCCGTTGTTAAGCGCTAAAAACTGTCTTCTGACCCCACATATCGCCTGGGCGACCCGGGAAGCCAGGCAACGGTTGCTAAATACCGTCGTAGACAATCTAGATAGTTTTATTGCCGGTCAAGTCAAAAACCAGATTACCATGTAAGGTCCTTTGCTGACGGGCTTTTTTTCGACATACTATATGAATTGAGCAAAAAATGCTAAATTCAGTCTAAATACCTTGAATTGACTGTTAGCAGCCCTATTTGAAACAGCAATTATAAAATAAATCCATGTCTTACCAACTGTTTAACTGGTAGTTAGATTTATATTTATATTATTGTTAACTTTATGAATGAACAACATGAATATGCTAGGTGGAAACTGATCAAAATAATTCTTTTAGAAAGTGACACCAGGCGTTAAATTGAGGTTGTTTTAGTGGCCCCTTGAATTGTGCGTTTTACCTATCATTCTCTTTAAACTAACCATTGCTATGAAAGCTGGCATCCTTCTGGTGGAAGACGATCATTTTATGGCCAAACTCGTCAAAAGGCACCTCGAAAAGGCAGGACATTTGGTAACCCACTGTACGGATGGCCGTGAAGCGTCGGGACTATTTAACAGGCAGGCTTTCGACCTTTGTTTACTCGACGTGATCATGCCCGGCAAAGATGGATTCACATTAGCACAGGAAATCAGAAGTAAAGATGAACATATCCCTATTATTTTTACCACCTCCCGTTATCTCGAACAAGACAGGATCAATGGTTTTGAAGTCGGTGGCGACGACTACGTAGTAAAGCCTTTTAACATGCTGGAGCTGGAGTGCCGGATGGATGTATTCCTGAGAAGGACCCGCTTATCAAAAGGCAGCAAACAACTGAAATACAGTATAGGCAAACTGGCCTTTTACTATACAGACCTTCGCATTATTCACGAAGAAACACATAAGACGATCAACCTTCCTCCAAGGGAAGCTGACCTGCTGAAATACCTGTGTGAGAACTCCCATCGTCAGTTGCAACGCGATGAGATACTCCAGGAGGTATGGGGCAACGATGACTTTTTCGCAGGCAGAAGTATGGACGTATACCTGACCCGCCTGCGTAAACACTTCAAACTGGATCCCGATCTCAAATTGGAAACCTTTCATGGCAAAGGCCTTAAACTGAGTTGGAAAGGCGCCATTTGTGAAAACATACGCGTATCATAAACGCCTTCAGCATAATAAACTTCTACTTGCCATAAATAAAAAGATCGTAAGCATGAATAGCCATCGCTAGCATACTTACGATCTTTTTTATTAAAAGGGGAGGTGATTCCTATTTCAGGTTGTGGAACACCTGCTGTACGTCGTCATCCTGCTCCAGGCGGTCGATCAGCTCCAACACCTCTTTCGCCTGTTCGTCATTCAATTCCACTGTCGTAGAAGGAATTCTTTTCAACTCGGCACTGATGACTGCAATGTTTTTGTCTTCCAATGCTTTGGACATATTGCCGAATTCGTTGAATGCCGCACGGATAATGATGTTACCTTCACTATCTTCTCCGATTTCTTCCAATCCGAAATCTATCAGCTCCAATTCCAGCTCATCCAGGTCCTGGCCGTCATTTTTTATCTTGAACTCTCCAACACGGTTGAATAGGAACCCTACAGAGCCACTGTTGCCGAGGCTGCCACCTTCGCGGTTAAAGTGCATACGGATATTAGCCACTGTACGGGTAGTATTGTCAGTAGCAGTATCTACCATAACAGCTACTCCATGGGCAGCATAGCCCTCATATACTACTTCTTCATAGTCCGTCTTGTCTTTACCCATGGCACGTTTGATAGCAGCATCTACGCGATCCTTAGGCATGTTCACACCTTTGGCATTTTGTATGCAACGACGGAGGCTGGGGTTGTTATCAACATCAGGACCTCCCTGCTTCACGGCAATAGCTATTTCCTTCCCGATCCTGGAAAATTGTTTGGCCATCTTGTCCCAACGGGCGAACATAGTGGCCTTTCGTACTTCAAATATTCTTCCCATAACTATGGTAAGTAATTAATAATTAATGATTAACAATTGAGCAGTAAACCACTGGCACGCTAGCAGGAAGGTTCCGGCCTGCAAACCAGCTATTTAAGCCAAGCAAAAATATAGACTTTGCGCCAAAATATAGTCGGCTTAAATGAAAACCGTTCCGGAAGTAACTCCCGGAACGGTCAGTATAAATAGCAGAAGCTACTATTATTGTCCTTGCTGGTTGCTGATGCGGCTGTTCTTTTTACCATAGGTAAAGTAGATCAGCAGGCCCAGTCCTAACCAGATAGCCAACCTGGCCCAGCTTTCGATAGGCAGGGAATACATCAGGTACACGCAGACAATGATACCCATGATAGGTACGAAGGGTACCAGTGGCGTCTTGAACGCGCGGGGAAGTTCCGGCATCCTTTTGCGCATGATCATTACACCTACACAAACCAGCACAAAAGCGAACAGCGTACCGATACTCACCATGTGACCCAGGTCGCTTACGGGCACAAGGCCAGAAAACAGTGATACAAATACCATGAAAAAGGCGTTGGTCTTCCAGGGAGTTCTGAACTTGGGATGTACCTCGCTGAAGAACTTAGGCAACAGACCATCCTTACTCATAGAGTAGAATACCCGGCTCTGACCCAGCAACATCACCAGGATCACCGAGGTATAACCAGCCAGGATCGCAACGATCAGACCTGTTTGTAAGAAGTCATAACCCGTTTGTGCAAAAGCAGTAGCAGCAGGTTTCGCATCGCCGGCGAATAATTTATAATTCAGCAAGCCGGTCATCACGTGTGCAAAAAGTACATATAATACCGTACAGATTACCAGTGATCCAAGGATACCCATGGGCATACCTTTTTGTGGATTCTTTGCTTCCTGGGCAGCCGTTGACACGGCGTCAAAACCAACGAATGCAAAAAATACGACTGCCGCACCCGTAGCAATACCCGTCCAGCCAAAATGCTCATATTTACCGGTATTAGCAGGAATATAAGGCTCATAGTTGGCAGGATCTATATGGCTCCAACCTAAAATGATGAATAATAGTACAACTGACACTTTTAATATTACCAGGAAATTATTCATACCTGCAGACTCCTTGGTACCCTTTATTAGCAGGAGAGAGAGCAGGATCACAATAATAACGGCTGGCAGATTGAACAATCCTCCGCTAACAATCGTACCATCGCTCATCTTTAAGGTTTCCCAGGGAGAAACCACCAGCTGATGGGGAAGATGAATACCAAACTTATGTAGGAACTCCAGCAGGTATCTGGACCAGCTTACAGCAACAGTTGCTGCACCTAACGCATATTCCAGCACGAGGTCCCATCCGATGATCCAGGCAATAAATTCACCCATAGTAGCATAGGAATAAGTATAAGCACTTCCAGCAACAGGTATCATGGAAGCAAACTCAGCGTAACATAAACCCGCAAAGGCACATCCGAAAGCAGCCAGCATAAATGATATGGTTACAGCAGGTCCGGCATTTTCAGCAGCAGCAATACCGGTAAGGGAAAAAAGCCCCGCACCGATGATAGCCCCTATTCCTAAGGCTATCAATGCGCCAGAGCCTAATGTTCTTTTTAATCCTTTTTCTGAATCAGATGCCTCAGAAAGCAAAAGTGACATTGGTTTCTTAGCAAAAAGCTTGCTCATACGATAGAAGTATTGTGGTTGATGTTTAAGAAGGTTTAGCTTGTTGTTTTTTACAGATCGCCAAATATAATATCTAAAATCAAATACACCTTTTTTATTTTATGGGCTGGCAGCGCTTTTTTACGCTAGTAACCTTATTTTTGGGGAATTTTTAAAAAAGGCACAAGCGAGCTAAAAATCAATTAAATAAGACTGCATGAAGAAATCAAACCTGCTTACCTTGTTCATCTTTGGAGCTATGGTGCTTGGTATATTGACAGGATATATCGTGAACAATGTCTACCAAAACGAAGCAGCCAGTATAAAGAAATTTGCAGATAACATATCCATCCTTACCGATATCTTCCTGCGCTTAGTCAAAATGATTATTGCCCCGCTGGTATTTTCCACCCTGGTAGTAGGGGTGGCCAAATTAGGCGATATCAAAGCAGTGGGTCGAATCGGAGGTAAAACAATGCTCTGGTTCATCACTGCCACATTTGTTTCCCTGTTCCTTGGCCTGGTGCTGGTAAATGTCATGCAACCGGGGCATGCCCTGAACCTGCCCCTGCCGGATACCCACGCCGCCAGCGGCGTGTCAAAGACCGATATGACCTTGCAGAACTTTTTTCGGCATGTATTCCCTGATAGTGTCATTAATGCTATGGCACACAATGAGATACTGCAGATCGTGGTATTTTCCCTGTTCTTTGGTGTAGCAACAGCTGCTATCGGAGATATGGGTAAACCAGTGATCAAAGTAATGGATAGTATCGCGCATATCATGCTGAAAGTAACCGGGTATGTGATGAATTTTGCGCCATTTGCCGTTTTCGGTGCTATATCCGCGGTGATCGCACAAAAAGGATTGGGAATATTACTGACGTATGGTAAGTTCATCGGTCAGTTCTATATCGGACTAGCCCTGCTCTGGGCGGTACTGACGACAGCAGGCTTCCTGATACTGGGGAAAGTGGTATTCAGCCTGTTAGGACGTCTTAAAGCTCCCCTGATCCTGGCATTTAGCACCGCCACCAGTGAAGCAGCTTATCCCCGGACCATGGAAGAACTGGAAAAATTTGGCTGCGACAGCAAAATTGTAAGTTTTGTACTGCCGCTGGGTTACTCCTTTAACCTGGATGGTTCTATGATGTATATGACCTTTGCCAGCTTGTTCATCGCACAGGCTTATGGTATGCACCTGGGACTGGAACAACAGATCTCTATGCTGCTGGTACTCATGATCACCAGTAAGGGGATCGCAGGCGTACCCCGTGCCTCCCTGGTGGTGATCGCCGGCACCTTGTCTATGTTCAATATCCCGGAAGCAGGTCTTCTGTTGTTGCTGGGAGTAGACCATGTACTGGATATGGGCCGTTCTGCTACTAACGTGATCGGTAACGCTATGGCAACCGCTGTAGTCTCCAAATGGGAGAATTCTCTGCAGGAGCCACTTCCCGAAGTAAAGAAAGTATAACAAATCAATAACACTTAAATGATTAATTTGCCGGCCCGGGTAGCTATGCCCCCGTTTAGGGTGTTGCATACCTCCTGGCCGGCAATTGTTTAGGAATCAGATAAAAAAAAGCATGGATCAGATTATCGAACTATTTAAACATCTTATTAACCCTCAATGGATCATTGACCACGGGGGCCTTTACCTATTATTGTTGATCGTATTTGCGGAGACTGGGCTGTTTATCGGTTTCTTTCTTCCGGGAGACTCCTTGCTCTTTATAGCTGGTATCTATAGTGAGATGCTGAGCGATAGTTTTTTCCAGATGCCCCTGTTCGTTATCATGTCATTGATCGCTTTAGCCGGTATCCTGGGTAATATGGTAGGCTTCTGGTTTGGTCGTAAATCCGGCCCGACCCTGTTCAATAGAAAAGATACTTTCCTGTTTAAGAAAAAACACCTGTATCAGGCAAAGGAATTCTATGAGAAATATGGTGGCGGTGCTATCTTCTTCGCCCGCTTTCTTCCTATCATACGCACATTTGCACCTATTATAGCAGGTATTGTTGGCATGGAACGTAAGAAGTTCATGCTGTATAATATAGTAGGATCTATCTCCTGGGTGTTTTCCATGATGCTCGCCGGGCATTACCTGGATAAGATCTTCCCGAACCTGAAAAATCACCTCGAACTGATTATCATAGTCATCGTATTAATTACTACATTGCCGGTGATCATCAAGCTGGTATTTGGTAAGACTAAGCATCCTTCGCATCACGCCAACGGTGCTGCTCCTACAGATACTCCGCTATAAGGCCTCACCGTCTTATCAGTCATTACTTTATCAACCAAAATCTATGCAATCCGGGTCCGGCAAACGTTCCGTTTCTGTCATCAATGCTGCCGTTATAGTAGCCTCATTAGGATATTTCGTCGACATCTACGACCTGTTGCTATTTACTATAGTGCGGGTACCCAGTCTTCGTGAACTAGGCGTGCCCCAGGATGAGATAGACAACGGTATCGGCTTACTGCTGATCAGTGTGCAGATGGCAGGACTCCTGGCCGGAGGTATTTTCTGGGGTGTCCTGGGAGATAAACGCGGACGCTTGAGCGTATTGTTTGGTTCCATCTTATTATATTCTCTCGCCAATATTGCCAATGGTTTTGTACATAGTACCAATGCCTATCTGGTCTGGCGCTTTGTAGCCGGATTAGGGTTGGCGGGGGAATTAGGAGCCGGTATAACATTGGTGGCCGAATTGCTGCCAAAGGAAAAACGGGGCTATGGTACGATGATAGTAGCTACCGTAGGGGTATCCGGTGCTATTGCGGCCAACCTGATCGCCAAACTGGTGCAGGATTGGCGGATCTGCTATTTCATCGGCGGTGGCTTGGGTTTGTTACTGCTGTTCCTGCGAATCAGCGTGATAGAATCCGGTATGTTTCATACCGTCAAACAAAGCACGGTTGCAAGAGGCAGCTTCTTTGCCTTGTTTAATAAAAAAGAACGATTCATCAGATATGTGAAGTGCCTTTTCCTCGGGGCACCCACCTGGTACGTAGTAGGGATACTCGTTGCCTTCTCCAACAAATTTGCCGCAGAACTCAAAGTGAACGGAAGTATCAATCCCGGAGACGCAATAGCTTTCTGTTATGCAGGACTGACATTGGGCGACCTGACTTCAGGGCTGATCAGTCAGTTATGGAAAAGCCGCCGTAAGGTAATGTTGCTGTTCCTGCTGATGAGCGTAGTATTCGTCTTTGTCTATTTCCAGCTATCTGGTGCCGAAACCTGGTTGTTTTATACCGTATGTTTTGCATTAGGTTTTGGGGCAGGCTTCTGGGCCATCTTTGTAACGATTGCTGCAGAAAGTTTTGGGACGAATCTAAGAGCGACAGTGGCAATCACTGTCCCTAACTTCGCAAGAGGTATGCTACCGCTGATATCTATGCTATTCGTTGCTTTGCAGTCACATTTTAGCTATCTGGCTAGTGGGGCTATTGTCGGGGCTATCACCTTATTGATCGGTTTAGTCGCAGCTTGGAAGATAGAAGAAACATTTGGTAAAGATCTGGATTATGTAGAAACTATCTGAGCTTAATAGCTATCCAACATCTTGTCCAACAGCTTGTTGAGTTGTATCACTTCCTTTTCGGTCAACGATTGTTTCATGTAATCTTCTAACTGGCCAATCTCTCCATCTATCTCTTTAAGTAATAGAAGTCCTTTCGGGGTTATTTTAACGTCTACCGCACGACGGTCTGCTTCACAACTTTTCCGTTCTATCAGTTCCGCTTTTCGTAACCGCTCCACCAGCCGGGACACATCACTCATTTTATCCAACATCCGTTCCTTTAATGTATTGATACTCGCCGCTTTGGGGTGCTGACCACGCAGAATACGTAATATGTTGAACTGCTGCATGGTGATATCAAACCTTTTGAAAAACTGCTGATGCCGGGATACCACCCAGTTACCGACGAATATCAGGCTGATCAGCCCCTTATTATATTCGCTGCTAAACGTTTTCTGTGCTATCAATTTTTCAATGTTAGACATAGTAAAGCTTAATAATAAAATAACTCCTTAAAAAAGATGGTGAAGATAGGAAAAGACCTGATACAATGAACAAATGGAAGTTATTCACTTTTAAATTGTTAGCTGTAACAACTACACTTAACTAATATAAATTTACAAATTTTAAGCCTAATTATGGGGGAGTAGGGGCTAATTAATATCATATTCGTAAAGAGTACTGGATCGGGATAAAACAAAAATGCAGCAAAGTACATGACCTTGCTGCATACATATGTGTTGTAAAAACTGGTTGCCTTATTGCAATTACGCTTTGGCTTGTACAAACTCCAGGTTCAGTACGATCTCTACATCAGCACCAACTGCTGGTCTGCCACCGGAAACGTTGAATTGAGTACGGTCGATAGTAGTAGTAGCTTTGAAACCGGCGCGGTTGTTACCCCATGGATCTTTAATGCTGCTACCACCGGTAACTTTGAATTTTACTTTCTTGGTTACGTCGCGGATAGTCAGGTTACCTTCCAGTGCATACTCTTTACCATTCACTTTTTTGAAGGAAGTGCTTTTGAAGGTCATCTTAGGATATTTGTCGGTAGCAAAGAAATCATCCCCTTTCAGGTGTTTATCACGACCTTCGCTATCAGTGTCAACGCTATTCACATCTACAGAAAAATTGATCTGAGCATCAGTGAAATCTGGTTTAGTGGCTACGAAATCGCCTTCAAAAGTCTTGAATTTACCCTCTACTTCGGAAATTGCCAGGTGAGATACGGTAAATTTTACGGAAGCATGTGAGTTATCCAGTTTCCAGTTATTGCTTTGTGCAAAAAGAGATATGGGCGCCAGGGCCAGCAAGCTAAAAAGTAATTTCTTCATAGTGATGTGTATTTAGTGTTGCAAAGCTATGGGAAAACATAATATGTTGCAACATATAAGGCAAGATTTTTCTGAATCATAACATCTGGTACCCTGATAATGGTTTATTAGGATAGATAAAATACTGAGTTCCAGGTATTGGTCCCTGGGATAGGATGAAATAATTTAGCGCTATCTTCCTATGCCGCCCACTAGAAGGAGTTAAAAAAAGCATACGTCAGACTATACTGTCGTTAACCATCATTCCTCATTATGTTATTGTATCGAACCCATATGCCCCGCCCAGGCATACTGCCGTCCTATGGCTTTGACCCAAAAAAAGGAACTGTTGCCCACAGATAAAAACGCATCAAATAACCAAATCCAAAAAGCATGGAAAAAGTTTTTAACCGCAAACACGCTATCCTCACCAGTACATTGGTAGTCATTTTATCAGCAATGATAATAGTAGGGTGCCAGAAAGAAACAACCCAGCAACCCGTTGCAGAAAGGGATACCTATAGTGCTGCCGCATTATTTAGAGGCATAATAATGGCCAGTGGAGAAGTGGCTGATCACATCCCTGCTTACAAAGAGCTGAAGGCATTGAATGGTATGGCCAAAGGGGTTACACAGCGGGAAAGAACCGCTGCTGAAGACATTTTGATAGCCCGCATAGAACAATTATCTCCAGGCTACCTGGAAGTATTTAAGAAGGAAGTACTAAGTAAAGATCCTGTAAGAGTGGAAGCAGCTTTACTGGAGGCTGGCAATTTGCTGACTAAAGCGATATGGCTCCAACAGTCTACTACGGGGGTGGATCAAAAAAAGATCGAAAGATTAATCTCCAGCGTCAGAAATCAGAAGCAGCAAGTATTTGATCAATACATCGCTGATATAAGAGATGGCAAACTAAACCGGGAACAAATGATCGCACAAGGTAAACAGCTGTTTGGCGAAGAGATCAGTGTATTATTTGCTGGTACGGAAGCCAATGCCAAGATCGATCCGCAGTATCAGCAGACATGTGGATTTATCAATGTAGCAATAGTTGCCAATTTTGCTCTGGCTGTAAATGCAGCGGCAGCTGTAAATCTGGCCATATACAGCTATGCTGCGGTAACAGAAAACGTTATGATGTTCCGGGAATCCGATCCTATGGACCATAGCAATAATAGTAGATTGAAATCAGAACAATTTGTACAATCCCTCATCACTCATCTTCCCTAGTGAGTAATGATTGTTGACTATAGCCGGCCTGTGCCGGGCAGCAGTAGGGTATAGGCCGGCTATTGGTCCGTATTGATTAATCCGCAAATCATCGATCATGCACTATACACGTTTAAGAATTATACTACTGGTATTGATCACCGGTATTACATTGATGGTGTATTGTATTGCGCTGGCAGCATTACCTCACAGTCCGATTAGTTTTGGCAGGATATCCCGTATTAACACGATCTCATTGGTACCGGAAGGATGGGCATTCTTTACCCGGGACGCCCGGGAAGACATGATCATTGTATATAAAAAAAACAGCGCTGGTATATGGGAGCAGGTCAATGTACCTGGCGCAAGTGCCAGGTACCTGTTTGGGTTGGATCGTAAAGGAAGGGCAATAGGAGTAGAGTTAGCTATGTTACAGGCTGCCATTACTGACAGTATATGGCAGGCTAGTCGGGAGCCGCTTACAGCACACTTTCAGCACGATACTTTGCCGGTACAATTGCTGAAGAATAATGCGGCCCAACCGCTTTGTCTGGGCGATATTATCGTACAGGTGACGCCGCCTGTTCCCTGGGCATGGGCGAGGAACAACAAAAAAGTCATAATGCCTTATAAAATTGCACGACTATATGTGGAAACTGATCACTGATAGTTTGGATACGATGATCCATCGATTAACGGCCGAGAATATATTCACTAATTATCTGGGGTTGGCGAGGTCTATTCTTGCGTTAAGCCTCTTACTGACATTATTGTTCAATCATCCGGATACATTGTTCCGTCCCGGTGGTGTGGCACCGGAAAAAATACATTATCTGGCGTTACACCGGTTCAATTTTTTCTACTTATTACCTTATGAATATATCCATGTATTGACCGGTGTGGCAATGATAATACTACTACTGGTAATAGCAGGCTGGAATATAGGTATAATGGCTGTATTACAGTTTTGGGTAGCTGTCAGCTATTGTAATGTGGCGGTAATGATCGAAGGAGGAGATCAGGTGATTTCCAATATCAGCCTGCTGCTGATCCCAATTTGTCTGTGCGATCCGAGAAAGAACCATTGGTACGCGATCAATTATGAAACACTATCAGCAAGGTTTGCTGCTGAAAGGAAATTAATAGCCAACTGTTTTCACAAGCTGATCAGGATACAGGTGGCTGTAATCTATTTTCATGCAGCAGCGGGTAAGATGCCGGTGGAGCAATGGGCGGATGGGACTGCTGTTTACTATTGGTTTAATAATCCCACATTCGGCATGTGCGAATGGATGCGTACCATACTGATGCCGTTGTTGGTTAATCCATTTACAGTGGTGTTGATCACGTGGGGGGTGATCGGTTTTGAATGGTTACTTTTTATGGGGATGAGCATGCACAAAAGATACCGTGTATACCTGCTGATAGCGGCGTTGCTGTTTCATTTTGGAATAATAGCGATACACGGTCTTTTCTCTTTTTTCCTAGCAATGGCAGGCGCACTTTTACTTTACCTGGCGCCGGTATACAGGAATTTCAGTTATACAGGTATCAGGCTGCGCGGGCGCAAAAAACGATTACCAAATATATCGGACACCCTTTTTACTACCGGATAGATATGCAGGGTATCAAAAAGCGGATCGCCCTGGAGAGATAATCTTCCAGGGCGATCCGCTTAAATAAGAAGAGTTTTATATCAGGCAACAACTTTCATGTTGTCCAGTACATCCATTACTTCTTTTACGTGTTTGGCAGAAGTGGTAAGCAGTTCTTTTTCGCTCTCATTGAGTTGTAACTCGATGATCTTTTCAATACCATTTTTACCCAGTACTACGGGTACGCCCAGATAGATGTCTTTAAGGCCGTATTCGCCGGTTAGCCATGCGCAGCAGGGGAAGATGCGTTTTTCATCTTTCAGGATGGCTTCTACCATTTGTGCGGCGGCAGCTCCCGGAGCATACCAGGCAGAAGTACCCAGCAGGTTTACGATTTCACCGCCACCTACTTTAGTACGTTGGATAATGGCCTCTAGCTTATCACCGGCTACCAGTTCTGTTACCGGGATACCGCTCACCGTTGTATAACGGGGCAATGGTACCATTGTATCGCCGTGACCACCCATCAGGATAGCCTGGATATCTTTGGGCGAGCATCCGATTTCGTCTGCGAGGAAAGCACGATAACGGGCTGTATCGAGGATACCAGCCATACCAAATACCTTATTGCTATCTTTTTTGGCAGTGAGGAACGCGCAGTATGTCATTACATCCAGCGGGTTACTAACTACAATGATGATAGCATTCGGAGAATGTTTAGTGATATTTTCGGTTACTGACTTTACAATATTGGCATTAGTAGAGATCAGGTCATCGCGGCTCATTCCTGGTTTACGTGGAAGTCCGGAAGTAATTACGACAACATCACTGTTGGCAGTTTTCGTATAGTCGTTGGTAACGCCTGTTACCTTGGTACTATAATAGTCAATAGGTGCTTGTTGCCAGGTATCCAGGGCCTTACCTTCAGCAGTTCCTTCTTTGATATCCAATAATACAACTTCCTGTAGAAAATCTCTATGAGCAAGCACATTAGCGCAGGTTGCACCAACATTACCCGCACCTACAACAGTAACTTTCATTTTAACTTAATAATTTAGAAGTGAAGAATATTTGGTATAGACAAATGTAACGATTCGGGTTTAGATTCTTGCCGTTGTTTTAGTAATATCAAAAGAAGTATTAGCAATTTATCATTTGAATTTGTACATTTACGCCCACAATCCGCCAGATGCCCTGAATGGGAGCGGAAAGGCGCCAGCATTAAATTAACCCTTTAGACATTTATCCTAAGTTTAACCCTGTTTGATGGCCTCCAGCATCTGATCTAACTTAACAGTACCTTCATAATTTTTAATAAGCTGCTGCTTCTTGTTGTATATGAAAATACCTGGAAAGTATTTCATGTCATAGAAGTACATGATCTGCCTGGTCGGTTCACTGGCCATGATAATATTTGAATAGTCTTTGATCTTGTATTGGTTATAGTACTCCTTCATCTGTTCTGCCTGGAAAGGAGTAATCATCAGTATCTGGGTTTTCTTGAACTTATCAATATTTTTTAACAGATCTTCGGTCAGGTGTTTACAATGGTCACAGTCTACACTAAAAACGAAGACGATGGTGGGCACGTTCTTTTTGAGATCGTTTTTGGTGATAACCGTACCATCAGGTAATGTAAGTGGGAAAGCAGGTATTATCGGATATTGTTTAAATGGAGCAGTGGTATTATTGTTGACAACGCGATGGCTGCGACCGCTGGATTGTGCCATCAGGAATATCGGGCTAAAGCAGAAACATAATAATAAAAGGTAACGCATGATGCCAATCTGTTTTGTGGTGAAAGCTAAAATTAAACTACTTTCCTGGCACAATTAGTACCGCTATAGTAGAAATTTGACAGACTTTTAGTCTTTTTTGTTCAAAAATAGTCTAAAACCGAGCCAAATTGCCTATGTTTGGTGCTTTTCCGTAAAGGAAATGTTTGTTCATATGCGAAAATTTTTACTTTTGCATCCTAACGTAATTTTTAACTTTAATTAAACAGTAACCTTTTTATGGCTACCACTGCAGATATCAGAACAGGATTGATCATTAAGCTGGATAACGGCTTATATTCTGTTGTAGAGTTTGGTCAGAACAAAACTGCTCGTGCCGCAGCAAAAGTTTGGGCTAAACTCAAGGGAGTTGATAGCAACCGTTCTATTGAGCATACCTGGAACTCCGGAGATACCATCTATCCTGTGCGTATAGAGAAGAGAGCTTTTCAATATCTGTACCAAGACGATACAGGTTACAACTTTATGGACAATGAGACCTTCGAACAGATTGCAATGGCAGAGAGCATGGTAGATGCCCCTCAGTTCCTGAAAGAAGGACAGGAAGTAGCCGTGCAGTTCAATACAGAAACAGAGCAACCCATGTCTGTTGAACTTCCCGATAAGATCGTTGTAAAAGTAACGTATTCAGAACCTGGTGTAAAAGGTGATACAGCTACACGTACTTTGAAACCTGCTACCGTTGAAACCGGCGCTACTGTAATGGTACCCCTGTTCGTGGATGAAGGTGAGCTGATCCGTGTGAACACCAAAACTGGTGAATACATTGAAAGAGTAAAAGAATAATTACCACCCTCCATATCGAACCCGTACAACATTTCTAAACAAAAAACTGTCTACATGGACTTTAAACAGATTCAGGAACTGGTAAAGATGGTAAACAAATCCAATATCAGCGAACTGAGCATAGAACAAGACACGTTTAAAATAACAATAAAGCAAAAAGATAATGAGGTACAACAGGTGTTCACTGTACCTGCAGTTGCTCCCGTGCAGGCTGCAGCAGTACAGGTAGCTCCTGTGGCAGCAGCACCGGCGGCAACTACCGCAGCAGCTCCTGCAGCTCCGAAAGCAGACAACCTGGTAACAGTAAAGTCTCCTATGATCGGTACCTTCTACCGCAGCCCTGGCCCGGACAAACCTGCATTTGTAAATGTAGGAGATGAAATCGCTCCAGGTAAAGTGGTATGCATTATTGAAGCCATGAAGCTTTTCAATGAGATCGAAAGTGAGGTGAGCGGTAAGATAGTAAAGGTACTGGTTGATGATGCTTCTCCTGTAGAGTATGATCAGCCTTTATTCCTGGTAGAACCTTAACCAGTGATAAGTCATAAGTCGTAAGTTATAAGTGAGGGTCAGCAATGTACTGCACGCTTATTCCTTACGACTTATGATTTAGTACGTATTACTTTTTTAAACTTATACAAACAACATGTTCAAAAAAATATTGATTGCCAATCGTGGTGAGATTGCCCTGCGGATTATCCGTACCTGTAAGGAAATGGGGATCAAAACGGTGGCTGTTTACTCTACTGCAGATAAAGACAGCCTGCATGTGAAGTTTGCAGATGAAGCGGTATGTATTGGTAAACCACAAAGCAGCGAATCTTATCTGAACATACCTCACCTGATGGCTGCCGCCGAAATCACTAATGCGGATGCTATTCACCCGGGATATGGATTCCTGGCTGAAAACGCCCGCTTCGCAGAAATCTGTGGTGAGCATGGTATCAAGTTCATTGGACCCACTCCGGAAATGATCCGTAAGATGGGAGACAAGATGACCGCAAAAGAGACCATGATAGCTGCCGGTGTACCTGTAATACCCGGTTCTGAAGGACTGCTTGAGAGCCTGGAAGAAGCTAGGGTGATCGCCAAACAAATGGGCCTCCCTATCATCCTCAAAGCTACTGCTGGCGGTGGTGGTAAAGGTATGCGCGTGGTATGGAAAGACGAAGAGCTCGAGAACGCCTATAACATGGCTAAAAACGAAGCTAGGGCTGCGTTCAATAATGATGGTATTTACATGGAGAAATTCGTGGAAGAACCCCGTCACATCGAAATCCAGATCGCCGGTGACCAATACGGCAAAGTATGTCACCTCAGCGAAAGGGACTGTTCTATCCAGCGTCGTCACCAGAAACTGGTGGAAGAAAGCCCGTCTCCTTTCATGACCCCCGAACTGAGGGAAAAAATGGGAGAAGCTGCTATTAAAGCTGCCAGCGCCATTAACTACGAAAGCGTGGGTACGATCGAGTTCCTCGTAGACAAACATCGTAACTTCTATTTCATGGAAATGAATACCCGTATCCAGGTAGAACACGGTGTTACAGAAGAAGTGATCAACTTCGACCTTGTAAAAGAACAGATCAAGATCGCCGCTGGTATACCCATTTCCGGCAAGAACTATACGCCTCAGATGCACGCCATCGAGTGCCGTATCAATGCGGAAGATCCTTATAATGATTTCCGCCCGTCTCCGGGTAAGATCACGGTATTGCATATACCTGGTGGTCACGGCGTAAGGGTGGATTCTCATATCTACGCAGGATATGTAATACCTCCGTATTACGATTCCATGGTAGCTAAGATCATTACCATCGCCCAGACCAGGGAAGAAGCTATCAATACCATGGAACGCGCACTGAGTGAATTCGTGATAGAAGGGGTGAAAACTACCATTCCTTTCCATCAGCAACTGATGCGTGATGAAAACTTCCGTAAAGGCAACTTTACTACCAAATTCACAGAGACGTTCAAGTTAGTATAAAGGAGGCGATACCCGATCGTCACATCGTTTTGAAGCCGGCCCGGAGCAATTGCTCCGGGCCGGCTTTTTTCTTTTATACAGATAAGAAAATTTAATTTTTTATTAAAGAAAAACCTTATTTTAGCAGTATACCAGTCACGGCCATACCAAATCCGATGAGAGTAACCCCTGAATGAAAAGACATCACTATCCGATTGTTCTGAACTTTATTAGCATCTGATCTTTAGGCCGCATTACGACCACCAATACGATAGACTGTTTGCAAGCGGAACTTAGCTTTAGCTGGGCACTATACTATTTGATACTAAACGTTAAAAGGGCAAATGTCAGCAACCCTGTGGCATCCTGAAAATCTATGATTACTAACAAGGCTACATATTTACTGCTACTGGCAATGTTAACTTGTACAGCTGTATTCAGTCAAAATAAACTGGAAGGAATAGTAATAGATCACCACCAAAAGCTATTGACGGATATTCCGTTAACTCTCACTGCTGCAGATGGCAATACCCGACATCAGATCAGCGGAAAGGCAGGTGGATTCTCTTTCGGATCAATAAATGCAGGCGCCTATTATCTGAAGGTTACATCTTCCAATTATATCGCAGATAGCCTGTATATACAGATAAGTAAAGATACCTTTGTTACGTTTGGCTTGCGGCCCAATCCACAGCAATTAAAAGAGGTAGTAGTACAAACGGCAAAGCCCAGCTTTGAGAAAAAGATCGATCGCTTTGTCTTTAATGTACAAAACAGCAGCCTGGTAACGGGCAACAATGTATGGGACGTACTCCGGCAAACGCCACTGGTCAATGTACAGGCCTCTGGTACACTTTCCATACTTGGATTACAAGGTGTAAGCGTATATATAAATGACAGGAAAAGTATCCTCAGTGGAAGAGATCTGCAGCAATATCTGCAGAACATGCCTGCTGACAACATTGTAAGGATCGAAGTGATCACCGTACCTTCCAGTAAATATGAGGCAGGCAATCCGGGTGGGATCATTAATATCATACTTAAAAGGAACGAAACAGAAGGTACAAACGCCAGTATCAGTATCTCAGACCGGCAGGCTACTTACAATTCACAAAGTGGCAGTGTATTACTGAATATTAGAAAAGGTAAGTTCGGTCAGCAATTGGTTGCAAGTGGCAGCGTAAGACGCGGGTACTTTGATAGTGAAAATAAAATCACTTACCTGGGAGCTTTGAAGCAGGAAGAGCAGATCAATAACGCCACCTTTAAAAAGCCTGAAAACAGTGCCGGGGTTACCTCCGTTACAGATATCGGTTTGAGTAGTAAAGCATCTTTGATACTGGGTGTTGACTTTCGGACTACCCATTCTAATGACTACAATGTCGGATCAAATAATATATCCCAGAATACCAATACCGGTCCTAAATTTTCCTCCTACCGCAATGAGAATCCTGAAGTTACCAATAACAATTTCCTGAGTCTACACCTGGATTATCAGTATGCGGATAAGAAAAACAACAAAGACCTTATCATTGGGGTAGACTATTTTGATTATCAGAATAAACAACGCTCCCGTTTTACTTCTTATGATATAACCACTCCCCAGTTGATTCACAATGGTAACCAATTGGAAGTGGACCAGCATATCCGGAATTATGCCGGCAAAGCAGATTATAGCCAGTCATTAAAGGGAGGGATACAGCTGGAAACGGGCGTACGGTTTGCTCATACTACTACAGACAATAGTCTGGGTGCACAAGCATATAAAAATGGAGACTGGGTATTCAATCCGGTGATGTCCAATGATTTTGTTTACCGGGAAAATATTGGTGCGATATATCTCACTTTGCAGAAGAAATGGAGTAACAAACTTGAAACAAAGATCGGCGGTCGGGTAGAGCATACTGCGCTTCGAAATGAACAGCTGACAACAAAACAGAAATATACCCAGGACTATACTAACTTTTTCCCGACGGTATATATCAGCTATACACCCGCTCCTGCGCACATTTTTTCCCTGTCTGTTAAAAGTGATATACGGAGGCCTGCATACTCCCAGCTCAATCCGTTCGTTTATTATATAAGTGATAAGTACCTGGTGAAAGGGAATCCGATGTTAAGGCCTTCCAATAGCATCATGGCTGAATTATCGTATACACTTAAACGTGATTATATTTTCCTGGCACGTTATACGAATAGTCAACGCCTGTTCGAACAGCTGGCAATCGTTATCCCACCGGATACGACATTGTTGGACCGGTTTAATTATGGCAGTGCAGATAACTGGAGCCTGGTGAGCATGATCAACAAAAACATCGTAAAAAACTTCTGGACTGTAAGGCTCACCAATACGCTGACTTTGCAAAACCAAAATGTTGCAGCACCGCAGGTCAATATCAGAACCAGTGATTACCTGTATATGTGCAACCTGTTCCAGCAATTCAATAACTTGTTTAATACAAAAATAGACGCCACAATCGATGCTATCTATGTTAGTAAGGCTGTATATGCCAATAGTAGTGTCAGTGGTTTTGGGGAGGTAAATATTGGTCTTACAAGAAGGATTCCCCAACACAATCTGCAGATTACCCTATACGGAAGCGATATATTTAATACGCAACGTTTGAAACGTTTCTATGCCCGGAATAATCTGTCATCTTCAGAGATGATTGCCTTTAGTGATACACGGAGTATTAGAATAGCAATAAATAAAAAATTAGGAAGCAATAAAATAAAGACAGCAAAGAAAAAGGAAGCTAGTAACAACGAAGAAGTCGGAAGAGCGCGATAATAATTAACCCTTAAAACCCGTTAGCCCGGAGTACCTGTAAAATCACACGTAGCACACAGCGTATCTATTATTTTATCTAATCGGCAAGACCATCAACGTATACGTTGTTGCCCGTACTGGTATTCCCATGACCCGCTAATATATATACCGGATATATATCAGGCTGTTGTATGCATAAGCAGCCGCATCTGACAGGCATGCAGATGCTAATCGTTATGCCTATTTGTTTTTACCCTAAACTCAAAAACATGAAAAACTCCAGGCTTAAAGCGCTGATGTTACAGAAAAGCCAACAACTGGCGCAACATTCTTCTGATCAGGATGACTTCAGAGTAATTAATGATGAAAACCTCAGCCACCTCCAGGGTGGTCTACGCCCAGCTACTGTCGGCCCCTGTGCTGAAACCGAAGTATTAGAAGCTGGTACCTGTACCGGTAATACCTGCGGTATTTACACATCTTGTAGCGACTGTAACCAGAATGGTTGTCAGAATTACAAGTAATAATCCGTCGTATTAAGGCAACAACTATCCTGTCTGTTGTCCCGTAAGACAACTACGACAGGTATTAACAACAGCTTCTGTATACATCTTAAAATATTTCCTATGGACTTCAAACTTTCCAGATATATACACATCAGTAAAGACGAAGATATATTGCCTGATCACGCGATCTTATATGTAACCCGATCGGGCGCAGCCATCGAGATTGCAAATAATTACCTATCCATCTTACAGTCCGGCAACTTCAAGCAACTACCAGCATCTTTGGTGAAAAACCTCGTGCATTATGAAGTATTGGTGCCCGCCGATGAGGATGAATTAGATACCGTACTGAGCTATAATAAAGCCAAAATAAAAGATCGTAAAACCATCAGTTTTACCATACAGCCTTCCGCTAACTGTCAGCTGGGATGCCATTACTGTGGACAATCTCATTCAAAACATGTAATGAGGGATGATGTGGCAGACCTCATGGTCGCCCGCATCCGGGATATTATTATACAGAAAGCAGCGCAATCCACTGACCTGTTTATCACCTGGTATGGTGGAGAACCCATTACGGGCCTGAGTGCTATAGAAAACAGCTCGGTAAAACTAATGGGGCTAGCGGAAGAATACAAACTGGGATATAAAGCGGAGATTATCACCAATGCGTTGGCCTTAAAACCGGAGTTGTTTGAAAAATTAGTCACGCAGTATAAGATCATGGAATACCAGATCACTATTGACGGTACTGCTGAATTTCACGATAAGCGCCGGATGTTAAAGAATGGTACTCCGTCTTTCGATATCATATTTGATAATGTGAAAAACATCGTACACTCGCCATTCTATCAGCAGTCGGGCGCCCGTATAAATATCAGATGTAATGTAGATGGAGAGAATAGAGAAAATGTAATACAGTTGATTACACTATTCCATGAGGCTGGTATGCTGGATAAGATGGGATTTTATATATCTGCAGTACACGACTGGGGAGATAATGGTGCAAGTAAGGTAAACGGTATCGGTAAAGAAGACTTTGCCCAATTTGAAATAGAAGTACTCATGACCTTACAGGAATATGGGATAACCAACAGCCACAATCTCGTACCGCGAAGAAATACCTATACCTGTATGGTTGTGAGTGATACAGCAGAGGTCTATGATGCATTCGGTAATATTTCTACTTGCTGGGATGTTCCATATACTAATGTCTATGTAGATACGCCCTTTGTATCCGGGAATCTTAAACAAAAGGAAAAGGTAGATACCAGTAAGGCTATTATGCGCCAGTGGTTTGATGAAATACCTACAAACGATAGCTGGTGCAAGAAGTGTACTTTCCTGCCAGTTTGCGGTGGCAGCTGCCCCAAGGAATGGCATTTTGGTACACCGGCTTGTCCTTCCTTCAAGTTTAATATCGATGAGCGTTTATTTATGAGGAAGATGTATCACCTCGAACAGAACGGTCCGTCGTCATCGGTTATTACCCTGTAATCACTCAACAGCTTTTAAGCCTAATAACAATTCTTATGTTTGATCAGTATACTATCAACGAGATAACTACATTCATAGCGCGCTTCGATAGTGTGGAAGCATTGGAACCTAATGGGTCTACCGGCAATTCCTACCACATTTACCATAGGATAGAAGCTGCCTACCGGCAAGAACTTGATCAGGAGGCATTGATGAGTATGTACTATCATTTTACCCGCTATGAAGAGTGCCTGAAACAATACCGGAATCGTGAACTACATACCGGTGCATTTCTATATCAGAAAATAACCGCACAATCCCGGAGTTTTGATGAACGGGTGGACGCGGGTATGGAGTTATTGTACAGGGCGATGTCTGCTTATCACTTGCATGTCAATGGGAAACTGGATGAAGCAATCGAGGAATTGGATATCGCAATACTGCATTGCGAAAAGCAAACCCAGCTAACGCCATTTGTGGTATCGTCTATTCAGGAGCAATGGCTGAATAAAGTGCGTGTATACTTTAGAAAAGGAGACATGGAGCGGGTAAGGGCTGAAGCGGCTGCTCTCCTGCATTTTTCGTTTACAGGTATATACCAGCAGGATAAGGCCTATGTTACGGAAGCTATGTATGCGGTACCGTATGATGAACAGGAATCGATGCTAATGCATATTTTGCTCAATATCGTAATGGGTCTGCAACGGGTAAGAGAGGTGGTAGGCTCCGCTATGGAAGATGAGATATTAAGCGGATTAGCAGCATATCTGGTTAAAGAGGTGGCTACTCCCAGCTGTGCAAAGGCCTCTTTCTGGACCTTTCAATGCCTGCATGCTTTCTACAGTGGAGAGATAACCACTTTTGTGCGCTTATTGAACAATCACTTTGAATCTTTCAAGACCATACATAAAAAACTACAGAAGATATTGATCCACCAGTTCTTCGGACTAGCGCAACAACATGCCTATGATCTGACAAGTTTGAGTAACCATTCGCAGTTTGTTGATCTGGTCGCTAATAAATGGGGATTACCTCAAACGGTTTCGCCATTGGCTGTTGTGTGAACTAATATCGAATATTATGCGTGTATTCCGCCATTTTTCGCAATTGGAGTTATCGGATTGCGGACCTGCCTGTCTTAAGATGATCCTCCGTTACTATGGAAAGGATTGTGACTTGCTTTATTTGCGAGACCTGTGTACGGTTACCCGTACAGGTGTTTCTATGGGAGATATCGTCAATGCTGGACGTGCACTCCACTTCAACTGCATGGCGGTGCAGACAACGCCGGAAGCATTGATGGAGAAAGCCACCTTGCCTTGTATACTGCATTGGCGGCAGGATCATTTTGTTGTACTTTACCGCATTTCCTCACGTTATTTTTATATAGCTGACCCCGGATACGGTAAGATAAGGTTACCCCGTCATAAGTTCTCCCATCTTTGGAAAGGTACAAGTGATAAAGGTGTCGCATTGATGCTGGCGCCCAGAGAAACATTTGAAGGTCTCCTATTACCTTATACCAGTGGATGGGCAGGTAAAAAGAAAGGATTGTTTTTTTTGGTGCAGCATCTGAAAATCCATCGGGGTAAACTACTGTTATTAGCACTGTTCCTTACTATCAGCACTTCGCTGTCCTATCTGTTCCCGAATACGATGCAACGATTAGTAGACGGAGGTATCAATCGTAGTAATTACCAGGTGGTATGGGGAGTGCTACTTTTTCAGGCCGGCATTCTGATGGGACAGCTGATCTTTGATTGGCTGAGAGGATTTGTCAGTGTACATTTCAGCATGCAGGTGAGTTTGCAGGTGATTACTCATTTTCTGCAAAAACTTATCCGCTTACCGATTCGTTTTTTTGATAATCGTCTTAATACCGATATCCTGCAGCGTATCGAAGATCATCAACGTATCGAGAGTTTTCTGACGCAGCAGATCATACAAGCAGTGTTCTCCTGCTTGTTGATCATTACGTTATCGATCCGGTTGCTGCAATACGGCTGGTGGATATTTATTTGCTTTATTGTATTGAGCCTGGCAGCTATTGCCTGGATATTCCTCTTTAATGCCCGAAGGCGCAATCTGGATTACTATAATTTCCGGCTCTCCTCTGAAAACCGGAATGCATTGATCGAATTAGTTACCGGTATGAAGGAGGTAAAGATCAACAATGCACAGGAGAATAAAATAGGTTCCTGGCAGGAGATCAAAAAGCAGATATATGGATTGAAGGTAAGATCGCTATATGTCAATCTTTACCAGGTAGTGGGAGTACATGCAATTACACAGATAAAGAATATTGGTATTAATGGTATTTGTGCTATTGGAGTGATACAGGGAAATCTCACGATCGGGGAGATGCTGAGTATCGGATACATTACGGGCATGTTGTCGGGTCCGTTGACAAATATTACAGATTTTATACAGGCTACTGTGGAAGCGAAGACGGCATTCGACCGTATAGATGAAATACATCGTAAAGAAGATGAAAATACGGCTGGCAAAGTGGCGCCACCAGAAGACTGGGATCATATCTATCTGGAAAATGCGGCTTTTAAGTATGATGGGAGTATGCATCCTTTCGTACTGGAAGATATTACGCTGCAGATACCCCGGGGAAAAATTACTGCTATTGTAGGGAGTAGTGGCAGTGGCAAATCTACCTTATTGAAACTGCTCTTATCCTTCTATTACCCGCAAAAGGGACAATTGAGAGTAGGGCAGCAAGAGATGAAAAACATCGATCCTGATGCGTGGCGAGAGCAATGCGGAGTGGTCTTACAGGACGGATATATTTTTAGCGGTACCATTGCTGAAAATATTGCGCTCACAGATAGTGAACCCGATTCTGATCTGTTATGGTTTGCAGCGCGTACGGCTTGTATAGATGCCTTTATCAGGGAGTTACCCATGCAGTTTGATACGAAAATAGGTAATGCGGGTGCTGACCTCAGTGGAGGGCAAAAACAACGATTGCTGATTGCGAGAGCGATCTATAGGAATCCCAGGATCTTGTTCCTGGATGAGGCTACCAGTTCTCTTGATGCGAGGAATGAAAAGGATATACTGACGAACCTGAGTACTTTTCTGCAGGGCAAAACGGTGATTGTCGTAGCGCATCGTTTAAGCACGGTAAAACATGCAGATCAGATCATTGTACTGGAAAAAGGAAAGGTCATTGAATGTGGCACACATCATCAGCTGGTGACCCAGCGGCAGAAATATTATGAACTGATCCGTAATCAACTCGAACTGGGTACCTGATGAGATAAGATAATTTTAAGTGTATTACATGTACGGCTGGATAACAATGTCCGGACGGATTTGCTGTGTCTGGCGGACGGCATCCGCATATGGACTTTAAAACAAAGCCCCCGGTGAAAACCGGGGGCTAATCATACACCAAAACAATCTTACGGTTTTATCGCAAGAAAAGCAGCTCTCTGTATTTGGGCAGTGCCCATTTTTTGTCATCTACCAGGAACTCCAGTTTATCAGAGTGGTATCTGATAACATCAAAGTAAGGCTTGATCTTCTCACAGTAGTCGATCGCTTTCTGGCGGCTGTCGCTCAGTTTGTTGGCAACTTTACGCGCCTCGATCATAGCCTGTACATTTTCACTGATGACGTTGATATGTTCAGAAATCTTTTCGGCAATTTGTTTTTGAGCTTTTACGGCTCCTTCGCCCAGACCTATTTCTTTCAGGCCGCGGATATTCTCGATCAATTCGTTGAGGTAGCTGATAGCAGAAGGCAGAATGGAATTGGTCGCCAAGTCTCCTATAACGCGGGCCTCAATTTGTACTTTCTTCACATAATCTTCGAGCAATATCTCGTGACGGGCGTGTAGTTCTTTCTCATTGTAAACGCCTACTTCACTGAACAGTTCGGCAGCTTTCGGAGTCGTCATTGCATCCAGTGCCTGCGGTGTGGTTTTCACATTTGGCAGACCTCTTTTTGCCGCTTCTTTTTCCCACTCATCGCTATATCCGTCGCCTTCGAATAAAACTTTTTCCGAATCTACAATATATTTCCGAAGAGTTTGCATAATGGCGATCTCTTTTTTCTCACCTTTTTCTATCAGGCTATCAACTTCCTTCTTGAATTCGGTAAGGGTTTTCGCCATGATCGTATTCAAAACGGTCATCGCAGAGGCGCAGTTAGCAGAGGAACCTACCGCACGGAACTCAAATTTGTTACCGGTGAAGGCAAATGGAGAGGTACGGTTACGGTCAGTGTTGTCCAGCAACAGTTCCGGAATATGACGGTGCAGATCCAGTTTCAGAATAGCTTCGTCCTGCTCGTCAAATTTATTGTTTACGCGGGTTTTAACTTCCTGCAGTACTTCATTCAGGTATTTACCGGTAAATACGGAGATGATAGCCGGAGGCGCTTCGTTGGCACCCAGACGGAAATCATTGCTTGGAGATGCGATAGCTGCGCGCAACAGATCAGCATAGTCATGTACCGCCTTGATTGTGTTCACAAAGAAGGTCAGGAACATCAGGTTGGTCTTAGGCGTCTTACCGGGAGCCAGCAGGTTCACACCGGTGTCGGTAGCCATACTCCAGTTGTTGTGCTTACCAGAACCGTTGATACCGGCAAATGGTTTCTCGTGCAACAACACTTTCAGTTTGTGACGTTTAGCCACTTTATTCATGATGTCCATCAACAGGGAGTTGTGATCCACTGCGATGTTCACTTCTTCAAATATAGGAGCGCACTCGAATTGGGAAGGAGCTACCTCGTTGTGACGGGTTCTCAGCGGAATACCCAGTTTGTAAGCTTCCATCTCGAAATCACGCATATAAGCATACGCTCTTTCAGGAATAGAACCGAAATAGTGATCTTCCAGCTGCTGTCCTTTGGACGGAGCGTGACCTACCACGGTGCGGCCGGTCATGATCAGGTCAGGACGGGCATTGGCCAGGCTTTCGTCTACCAGGAAGTATTCCTGCTCCCATCCGAGGGTGGCAGTTACTTTGGTAACGTTCTTGTCGAAATAGTTACATACATCAACGGCAGCTTTATCCAGAGAAGCCAGCGCTTTCAGCAGCGGAGCTTTATAATCCAGGGATTCGCCGGTGTAAGCAACAAATATGGTAGGAATGCAAAGTGTTTTACCATAACCCTGCTCAATGATGAAAGCAGGAGAGGAGGGATCCCAGGCGGTATAACCACGAGCTTCGAAAGTAGCACGCAGACCACCACTGGGGAAGCTGGAAGCATCAGGCTCCTGCTGTACTAACGCATCGCCGTCAAAAGTCTCCAGAGCAGATCCGTCACTTTTCAACGTGAAGAACGAGTCATGCTTTTCAGCAGTAGTACCGGTAAGCGGCTGAAACCAGTGTGTGTAGTGAGTCACACCCTTTTTCATCGCCCAAGCCTTCATGCCGGAAGCGATCTGCTCAGACATTTTACGTTCCAGCTTGGTGCCGTTTTTGATGGAATTCATCAGGCTCTTATAAGCCTCGTCATTTAAGTATTCCCTAACAACTTTGCCTGTAAATACATTGCTGCCAAACACCTCGGTGATCTTACCATTCAGTTCGGAGCTTAACTTAGAGTCAACGCCTGTCAGATGTTCAAGCGCGGTGAAGCGTAACGATTGCATGCGATAATAGAATTTTACACAAAAAAACGGCGCTTAGGTTATAAAAGCAAGGAAATTGTTCTTTTTAACTAAAAAATTACATTTAATGTCTAAAATCCAACCTTTTTTTATGAGATGACCAAAAAATACAGGTGACCAACTGCTAAAACTGATAAATTAAAAAATTACTAATATGTATGCGGGCTGGTCGCGGAATATAATCCTTTTGACCATTCAAAAAATCACCCCCCTGTTTATCACTCTTTAAACATCCATTCTTACCTCCCCTAACACCGCTCCATCCCGAATTACGCCCGCCAGGTCCTTGTCAATTGGCAGAAAATCATGTAGGTTTGCATCTTCTTTTTAATTTACCTGTATTTATATACCAACACATGCAAACTACCACCGTAGAAACAGCGGAACAGTTAGGTCTTACAGCCGACGAATTTGAACGTATTGAAGGCATCCTGGGCCGTACACCTAATTTTACAGAATTAAGCATGTACTCCGTTATGTGGAGTGAACATTGCAGCTACAAGAACTCTATTGTTTGGCTGAAAACACTCCCCCGGGATGGCGAACGCCTCCTCGTAAAAGCAGGGGAAGAAAATGCAGGCTTGGTAGACATCGGTGATGGATATGCCTGTGTATTTAAAATAGAATCTCATAATCATCCGTCCGCAATTGAACCCTTCCAGGGAGCAGCTACCGGTGTAGGTGGTATCCACCGTGATATCTTTACCATGGGTGCCCGTCCTATCGCCGCCCTCAACTCTCTGCGGTTCGGCAACCTGAAAGATAAAAAGACACAACACCTCGTGAAAGGTATCGTACATGGTATCGGTCACTATGGTAACTGCTTCGGCGTTCCTACCGTTGCCGGTGAAACTTACTTCGAAGATTGCTATGGTACCAATCCGCTGGTAAATGCTATGAGCGTAGGTATCGTAAAAGTAGGCCAGACTGTTTCCGCCACCTCTCACGGTGTTGGCAACCCGGTTTTCATCGTAGGCTCCGCTACCGGTAAAGATGGTATCGGCGGTGCTTCCTTTGCTTCTGCCAACATCACAGAAGAAAGCGTGGAAGACCTGCCAGCTGTTCAGGTAGGAGACCCCTTCCAGGAAAAGAAACTGCTGGAAGCCTGCCTCGAGATCATCCCTACCGGTGCACTCGTCGGCATGCAGGATATGGGCGCAGCCGGTATTACCTGCTCCACCGCAGAAATGAGCGCCAAAGGCGAACATGGTATGAACATCTACCTGGACAAAGTACCTACCCGCCAGGAAAATATGAAAGCATGGGAAATGCTGCTGAGCGAAAGCCAGGAGCGTATGCTGATCGTAGTACACAAAGGACGTGAGGAAGAAGTACTCCGCATATTTGAAAAATGGGATCTGCACTGCGTACAGATCGGTGAAGTAACCAAAGAACAGCACCTGAAATTTTATCTGAATGGCGAACTCGAAGCTGATGTACCTGCTCAAAGCCTCGTACTCGGCGGCGGCGCTCCTCAATATCACAGAGCGTATACCGAACCTGCCTACTTTGAAAAAGTAAAGGCATTCAGTATCCTCAACGTGTCTGATACCAACAGCCCCCGCTTCGTGGCCGAACGTATCGCCGAACTGCCTAACATCGCTTCCAAACGCTGGATCTACAACCAGTACGACAGCATGGTAGGTACCGCTAACGCCAGCACCAACGCTCCGTCTGATGCCGCCATCGTATTGGTAAAAGGTAGCCGTAAAGCACTGGCCGTAACAACCGACTGTAACAGCCGTTACGTATATGCCGATCCGCATACCGGTGGACAGATCGCCGTTGCAGAAGCTGCCCGTAACATCGTATGTAGCGGTGGTGAACCTGTAGCGATCACCAACTGTCTCAACTTCGGTAATCCTTACGATCCGGAAGTATACTACCAGTTCGTACATGCTATCCAGGGTATGGGTGAAGCCTGCCGCAAGTTCAATACACCAGTGACCGGCGGTAACGTAAGCTTCTACAACCAGTCTCCTGACGGTGCTGTATATCCTACGCCTACTATCGGTATGCTTGGCGTACTCGATAGCCTCGAACAACGTATCACCCTGGACTTTAAAGAAGCCGGACATCTAGTATATCTCATCGGCCGCAGCCGTAACGATATCAACAGCTCTGAATACCTGCATAAGATATTGGGCGTTGAACATAGCCCGGCTCCTCACTTCCACCTGGAAGAAGAAGCAAAGCTGCAACAGGCAATCACTAAACTGAATGCCGCCAATCTCCTCCAGTCAGCGCACGACGTAAGTGAAGGCGGTCTGTTCATCACCTTGTTGGAAAGCGCTATGGCAGCTAACATAGGTTTCGATATCCATACTAACCACAACTTCCGTAAAGATGGCTTCCTGTTTGGCGAAAGCCAGAGCCGTGTGGTAGTAACCATTCGCCCCGAGGATAAAGAGGCCTTCGAATCCCTCCTGCATACCCTGGTAGATGCGTCTGACTTCTCCGTACGCCACGAGCTGCTGGGCGCCGTAAAAGGTGAACATGTGATCGTAGATGGTGAAGATTGGGGTACCATCGCCAGCTGGAAACAACGTTATAATACTGCTCTGGAAAGCCACCTGAAGTAATAACAACCAGGCCCTGCTCCGGCAAATCAATATTGACAGGCCGGTCTGTATACCCTACAGGGTGAACAGGCCGGCCTTTTTTATGTGAACAATTGTCATTGTAAGCTACTGGTAATGATGTTGTTATTGATCAAGTCCACCTCTCCCTTAATTAGGGTATAACATTCGTATAACTAAGGTATAAGTAAGGCTATCCGGTTTATTGTGCGTTTAACAACTCATTAACAAAATACCATCTTTGTGTGATGGCGAAGTGAAAAAATGTAAGTTATTTTTGATATACCAGTGCAGAGCTACCATTTGAGACGACCTATTCAACAAAAAAATAATCCTCTTATATATTATTCGGAATACCCAATATGTTCCACATCCTATGAAGACCAATTGTTCTACCATGTCCTAATGAAACGCTAGTGAACAAGTACACCTAGTGAAAGAACGATTTGTTGCGGGGGCTGATCTAACCAATCAGCCCTTTTGATTTTTTAGCCATTTAACTGTTACAGCACATAGCCGGTGATAATGGAAATATCAACTGGCTGGTGTGGAAAATAAAGAATAGTGGAGGAGGTATATTTATGCTTACTTACGTTATTTTTGTTGGAAGTTGTACCAGGGAGTAACTCAATATCTGGTACGGTCCGTATACTTTGTGAAAGTTAAGAGAAGGGATATTGTACTATAGCACATCCAATTACTATTGTCATTAAATTATTACTATTACCTGCTATATCTGTGGGAGAAGGGGGATTTAAACATATTTGTAGCACATTATCTAATTCTAAAACAACATCCATGATAAACAGACGTACTGTACTTTTAGCACTTTTATTTGTTCTATGCTGTAATTACAGTTTCGCACAAAGCGAGTACCTGATCGTAAAAGACACTGCCAGGGCTTACCAGGAGCCACCAAGTTATTTTAAGCAACAAGTTGACTATCGGTTTAAAAACCCTGATGCAGTGGGTTTTTCACCTTTAAGAGGCTATGTAGGTCTGATGACGATCGCTCCCTGGAGAGATAATACCGGTAATAAAAACTATCAGCTGGGCTTCCTGGAGGCTGGTGTATACTACCGGCAAGGGGCTCACGGTGGCACTTGGGAAGACTGGCATAAATTAGTGATGACCGCACCATCAGGAGTTACTACATTGGATGGGTATACGAAAATAACACGTGGAGGCGCCAACTTGGCATTAGGCCCCGGTGTAGCTGACCATTCATTCATGTCTTTTTTTGCCCGCAGTAACACGCCAGAAACCCGCTCCGGATGGATGGGATATGGTGCCAGCGGAGATAAAACACTCAGCATCACTAATGAGATCGATGGAGGAGATATTGTATTGCTTCCCGGCGGTAACGGCAATGTAGGCATCGGTGTACAGGCACCACCTGCTAAACTTACGGTCAATGGCGTTGTACTGGCTACCAGGATGAGAGTAAGCCAGAACCTGACCTGGCCGGATTTCGTGTTCAAGAAGGATTATCAACTTCCCTCCCTGCAGGAATTGGACACCTATATCCAACAACACCAGCATCTGCCGGAAATACCTTCTGCTCAAGACATTGCACGCGACGGCCAGGATCTCGGCGAAATGAACCGGCTGCTGCTTAAAAAACTCGAGGAGGTGACGTTATATATTATCCAGCAAGATAAACGTATCAATGCCTTGGAACAACAGCTAAAAAACAAGTAGTATAATAACCGCTTGAATACGTGTTATTTCCATCCGTTAGTGATGGTTATAACACGTATCCCGTGATATACAAGGTAAAAAAATATGTTGCAACAACAGTTGGATTGCCTATCTTTGTGTTATGAAGATAGGAGAAGTCATAAAACAGGTAAAATTCAGGGACAGTTACCATAAGGCACTGGTCAACCTTATCTATACCAGTAACTGGCTCAGAGACGCTAATGGAAAACTCTTCCGCGAGCATGATATTTTGTCCCAGCACTACAATGTGCTCCGCATCATCAAAGGGAAACATCCCGAACCCATTTCTCCCGGCGAGATCAAAGAAGTAATGCTGGATAAAGCCAGCGATGTGACCCGTCTCATCGATAAGCTGGTAGCCAAAGGTCTGGTAAATCGCGGCCTTTGCGAAGCGAATCGCAGGAAAATGGATGTAACAATCACACCGGCAGGAGAGGAACTTATACAAACCCTGGAGAAGCCGATCAGCAAGCTGCACAACCAGCTGAAGAAACGGATATCACCGGAAGAGGCAGAACAGCTCAGCGCATTGCTGGACGCATTGAGGGGGTAACCCCTTTTTTTAACTTAATATTTGTTGCAACGAATTAAGTATTTACACGCATATATAGCATTTGATCAAGTTCTTAAAAGTGAAACAGTTGTAGGTTTAAGCAGTGACCGGGATAATCCTGTCCCGGTCCATTTTTTACAACTTAGTGTTGATATTAGTTGTTAATTAAGCAGCAGCATCATTCACGCTCATCTTAAAAAAGTGTATTATGAAAAAGTACCTTTTATTCACAGCCTTCGTCCTGTTTTCCGGAATGGCTGCCGTTGCACAAGATAAATGGAATGTGGACCCCGCACACACAGATGTTAACTTCAAAGTAAAACATCTGGGCATCAACTATGTGGAGGGGAACTTTACCAAATTCAACGGTACCATTACTGCACCCAAACCTGATTTCCAGGATGCCAGTATCGACGTTACGGTTGATGTGAATAGCATACAAACGGATGTGGAGCCCCGGGACAAACACCTGAAAAGCGATGACTTCTTCAACGTAGAAAAATATCCGGATATGCGTTTGAAGTCGGTGTCTTTCAAAAAGGTAAAAGGCAATAAATATGCGCTGACTGCTGACCTCACCATCCGCGAGACCACCAAACGGGTCACATTTGATGTGACCTATAACGGCACTATCACAGATCCCTGGGGCAAACAACGGGCAGGTTTTACAGCTGCTGCCAATATCAACCGCCTGGACTTCGGTGTTAAATATGCTGACAAATTGCCCAGCGGTGTATATGCCGTAGCGCCTACCGTAGATATCATTCTCAACGTAGAGGCTGTAAAAGAATAACAGGACAATATAGAAAGAGGAACAAGGGTACAATAAACAAAATGCCCCCTGCGATCAGCAGGGGGCATTTTTATGATAATTAGGTCAGGCAGATTATACCATCGGGATCTCTGCTACCTGGTATTCTTTGTTATCCAGCTTTTGTTTGGTCTCGCTGAATGCCTGCAGGGTGCGTTCGATATCTTCATCGGAGTGTGCTGCGGTCGGGATTAGGCGATAGATGATCTGTCCTTTAGGGATCACCGGATATACGACGATAGAACAGAATACATTGTAGTTCTCACGCAGGTCCAGGCACATCGCTGTTGCTTCAGGAATATCCCCTTGCAGGTAGATCGGTGTAACCGGGGAGTTAGTATGCCCGATGTTAAATCCTCTCTTTTTCAGGCCATCCTGCAGTTTATTTACGTTGTCCCACAGTTGTTGTTTCAGCTCGGGTTTGCTGCGCATCAGCTCTACACGTTTCAGGTGACCGATCACTAGCGGTAAAGGAATGGACTTGGCAAATATCTGCGCACGCATGTTATAACGCAGGTAGTTGATGATCGCTTTGTCCCCAGACATAAACGCACCGATAGAAGCACCGGATTTTGCGAATGTATTGAACAACAGGTCGATCTTATCCTGTACACCTTGTTCTTCACCAGTACCGGCGCCGGTTTTACCCATGGTACCGAAACCATGTGCATCATCTACCAGCAGGCGGAACTCGTATTTATCTTTCAGTGCGGCAATCTCTTTCAGTTTACCCTGATCGCCGGCCATACCAAACACTCCTTCGGTGATCACCAGGATACCACCACCGGTGGTTTTGGTGAGTTCTACCGCACGATTCAGCTGTTTTTCACAATCAGCGATATCATTGTGTTTGAATACATAGCGATGGCCCTGGTGCAAACGCAGGCCATCAATAATGCTGGCGTGGCACTCTGCATCGTATACGATCACATCCCGGCGATTACAGATGGCGTCAATAGCACTCATAATACCTTGATAACCATAGTTCAGCAGGGTAGTATCTTCTTTGCCCATGTAGTCGGACAATTCCTTTTCGAGTTGCTCATGATAGTTGGTATTTCCACTCATCATACGCGCTCCCATTGGCGCTGCCAGACCAAAATCTGCTGCTGCCTTTGCATCGGTGGCACGTACTTCCGGGTGGTTGGCCAGGCCCAGGTAATTGTTCAGGCTCCACACTATCTTATCCTTGCCCCGGAATTTCATACGGGGACCTATCTCACCTTCCAGCTTAGGGAATGCAAAATAGCCATGCGCTCTATCGGAATGCTCACCAATAGGACCCATGTGCTTCAGCAGTTTCTCGAAAATATCCATGTTGTTAAGTAATTATTAAATGTTTGGACATTAAAAATTTGAGCACAAAGGTATTAAAATATTACTTTTTGTAAACTTAGGTTACTTTTGTTGATCTCATGATGGTCTAACGCTACTTATACCAGGCAAGAAATATACCAGTACCAGCCGGTAAGGGACGCCACCGATACGGAAATGGATGGTCCCTCAGGGGCTTTTAGCGGCAATAAGCACCAAACATCTGCGGAAATGTACAGCCATTCCCGGCAATATGGTCTTAAAACAAGGCTGCTCCATCAAAATGTTCATATTGGAATTATTTGATATAACGTTAGCAAACTGTTTTACTGATGAAAGGAAATTATTTACTTATCGCGGTTTTACTATTTATCTCTCAGGGAGCTTGGGCGCAAAAGGCGACATCGCCCAAATCCGGATTTAAGTCTGTTTGGGAAAAAACACCAGCAGCACAGGCTACACGGCCTAAATTGGTAGTAGGAATGGTTGTGGATCAGATGCGTTGGGATTACCTGTATCGCTATGCCAGCCGATATGGAAAAGGTGGTTTTAAACGCCTGGTACAGGATGGTTTTTCCTGCGAGAATACGCTGATCAACTATACCCCGACTATTACCGCCTGCGGTCATACCTGTGTGTATACCGGCTCTGTACCTGCGGTGCATGGTATTATCGGCAATACCTGGTATAATCCCAGCCTGGCGCGTACGGTGTATTGTGCAGAAGATACGACAGTAACAACGGTAGGCAGCAGTTCTGCTGCTGGTAAAATGAGCCCCCGTAATATGCTGGTGACCACCATTGGTGATGAACTCCGCCTTTCTAACAATTTCCAGAGCAAAGTGGTAGGTGTGGCTATTAAAGACAGGGGCGCTATCTTGCCTGCCGGTCATAGTGCCAATGCTGCTTACTGGTATGATAATACCAGCGGCAACTGGGTAACTAGCACTTATTACATGCAGGAGCTGCCTGCGTTTGCGCAGCAGTTCAACAGTCAGCGCTGGCCGGAGACCTACCTGAAAGGTGGCTGGAATACTTTGTATCCTATTGAAACTTATAAACTGAGCACAGCAGACGAAAAAGCCTACGAAGGACGTTATAAAGGAGAAGGACATAGTTCTTTCCCACATCAGATAGCGAATCCGTCTGCTTCTATTGCCGCTTCTCCTTACGGTAATACCATGACCCTGGAGTTTGCCAAAAAAGCATTGGAAGCTTATGAGATGGGTAAAGGCAATGTTACTGACTTCCTGGCCATCAGCCTGTCGTCAACAGACTATGTAGGGCACCAGTTCGGGCCTAACTCTATCGAAGCGGAAGATGTATATCTCCGTTTGGATAAAGACCTGGAAGCTTTCTTCAATTACCTGGACAGCCATGTAGGAAAAGGACAGTACCTGTATTTTATCACCGCTGACCACGGGGTAGCGCATGTACCGGGATTTATGGAAGAAAATAAGCTGCCTGGCGGTACCTGGGATGATAAAGCCACTATGGTACAACTGAACGAGCAGCTGAAAAGCGTCCTGGGTATAGACAAAGCCATTCAGGCTGCGGACAACTACCAGTTCTGGCTGAACCACGATGCGATCGCCAAAGCAGGTAAGAATGAAACAGAAGTAAAACGCTTTATGGTGGCGCAGCTGAAAAAAATACCTGCATTGGCAAATGCTTTCCCGCTGGAAGAACTGCAATATACCGCTCTGCCGGAGCCTATGCGCAGTATGCTGGTAAATGGCTATAACGCCAAACGTAGCGGCGACATCCAGGTGATATTGCAGCCCGGCTACATCGATGGTGGCAAAACAGGTACTACACATGGCCTGTGGTATCCTTACGATGCACACATCCCGTTAGTATGGATGGGATGGGGTATACATCATGGTAAAACAAACCGTACCGTTGGTATGACCGATATTTCTCCTACTATTGCTGCCATGCTGCGTATACAGATGCCCAGCGGTAACGTAGGAAAAGTGATAGAAGAGATCACCCGCTAATGCAGCAAGTACATCTTTGATAGCCGATGGCTAACGGGAATGTCTATATGATGGCAATGTGTCCGCAATATCGTATTATTGAAAAACGGAAAGCGGAGAATATGTCATCATTATAACGGACCGTTAGCCATTTGTCATTCTATAACCAGCGTAAAAAAGTTATGTATCAATACATCGTATACGAGAAGGCAGACAGGATCGCTACTATTACTCTCAACAGGCCGGAGAAACGCAATGCACTCAACGGTGCCATGGTAGCTGAGCTGAAGCAGGCTTTTGCTGCCGCCGACAAGGACGATACTGTAAAGGTAGTCGTACTTAAAGGCAGGGGTGAAGCTTTCTGTGCCGGCGCTGACCTCGAATATCTACAGCAGTTGCAACGTAATACCTACGACGAAAACCTGGCTGATTCCAGGTCGTTGATGCAACTAATGCAACAGCTGTACCAGATGGATAAAGTGGTGATCGGGCAGGTAGAGGGGCATGCGGTCGCCGGTGGTTGCGGGCTGGTGACCCTTTGCGATCTGAGTTACGTGGTGCCGGAAGCCTTACTGGGATATACCGAAGTGAAAATAGGCTTTATACCAGCCCTGGTATCTGTATTCCTGGTGAGGAAGATAGGAGAGGGACGATCCCGGGAATTACTGCTGACCGGGCAGCTGGTATCTGCAGCAAAGGCAAAGGAATATGGATTGATCAACGATGTGGTAGCTGCTGCGGAGATCAATGAGCAGGTACAAAAAATAGCTGCTGCTTTGTGTACGGAAACAGCTGCGAACTCTTTGAAAGTAACGAAACAATTGATCGGTAAGGTATTGGACCAGCCGTTGACAGAAGCATTAGAACAGGCGGCTGCATTGAATGCAGCTACAAGAGAACACCCGGATTGTAAAAAAGGGATACAGGCCTTTCTGCAAAAGGAAAAACCGGGATGGTAAAGTCACGTCGAACTACACACTTTTTAACATTCACTGGCACACATTTTTCACTGTACCTATGTAAAATTCAATACACTATGCAAAGCTTCACACTTATCCGGTTATCACTGCTCCTGTGTCTTTCGGTCACAATTGGGCCGTTGTTCGGGCAAAAGGTGGTATCGGATGCAAAGATTGTCTACAAAGTAGAGCTACCTCCTGAGCAGGCCCAGATGGATGCTATGCTGGAGAACAGCACTTTCACCCAATATATGCGTGGTAATTTGAGCCGGATCGATATGAACCTGAATGTAGCGCATTATACTTACCTGATCAACAGTAAAGAGCAAACCCTGGTGACCCTGATAGATAATCATGGAGATAAATACCTGATCAGGGGGAGCAAGGAAGAATATGAAAAGGACCTGAAGCAGTATTCGGGGATTGTATTTAAAGACGGTACCCAGACCAAAGAGATCGCGGGGTATAAATGCCGGCAGGCGATCGGTACTACGGTAGAGGGTAAGACATTTGAGGTGTACTATGCGATCGACCTGGTACCAGAAAATAAGCAGTATAACCGTCGTTTTGTCAACCTGAAAGGTATTCCGCTGGAGTTTGAGATCATTGCCCGTACCGGTTCCCGTACGCGGATGATCGCTACCAAGGTGGACCTGTTCCCGGTACCTATTTCTTACTTTGACGTTCCCCGTTCAGGTTATAAGGAGATGAGCCGTGAGGAGTTGGAGAAATTGCGGGGTTAATCTGGATACAGCATAGCGAGGATATAAAAAAAAGGCTCCGTAATCACTACGGAGCCTTTTTTTATAAAGAATGATCTTAGTTCTTACGGAGTGGCAGTGTTATCTGCAGGTTGTGAAAGCCCAGGTTCAGGTTAGAAGGCTGCTGGATTTGCACGGCATAAGGCAGTATGTAGGTCACATTGCCTTTTTTGTAGGTAACTACTGATTTGAAGTTCAGTGTACTTACGGTGCTGCTTTCGTTCGAAAATTTGAAGTCAGAATTAACGTTTCCGTTGTGTTTAAAAGCGCCATCCAGGCTGAGGCTGGTCTTTTTCATGGAAGAGCCTAGCCGGAAGGAGGTTTTTTCAATCTTATTAGACATCCGGTCATAGCTATCTCCAGGACCTTCCACCGTGTTGGCGGAGGCTGAAGCCTTTACGGAAGCAAGGGCGAGTGCTCCTGCCATCACGCAAGACAATGAAAAATGCCGGAATATGTATGTTAAAACTTTCATTGTATCACAAATATAGTACTTTTTCGATGTGTTATATAACATATCCTTAACGCAAGGTACGATTAATTCTTAATAAAATGTTAAAAATTACATAACGATTACACAGAGGGCCCTTTTTGCCGGATGTATAAATTGTTTATATTTACATTAATGAATCAGGACTTTCCATTATTTAACGAGGATTTTGATGAATTGAAGGACTTGTTGCAGCAGTTTGAAAACCTCAAGGCTGGCCAGTCACATTCTTTTCTCGATGAGGATTCTTTCGAACAGATCATCGACTACTACGATGAGCACGATGAGTTACCTAATGCCATACAGGCGGCAGAAATGGCCATCGAACTGTTCCCTTACTCTTCTACTTTACTGCTCAAAAAAGCTAATCTCCTAATAGAGTCGAAAAAATACAATGAAGCGCTGGAATTGCTGGAAAAAGCAGCGATCCTGGACAGTACGGATATTAACCTGTACATCTTGCAGACCGATGTGTATCTGGCGATGAACCAGCATGAAAAGGCAGCTGCTGTGCTGGAAGATCAGCTGGATCAGTTTGAGGGAGATGACAAAACGGAGCTGTTGCTGGAGCTGGCGGATGTGTATGATGACTGGGAGGAGTTTGACAAGGTATTTGACTGCCTGAAGATGGTGTTGGAGCACGACCCGAATAACGAAGAAGCGTTACACAAGATCTGTTTCTGGACGGAATTTACCGGCCGGAATGAGGAGAGTATCCGTTTGCATACGGCGGTAATCAATGAGTATCCTTACAACCAGCTGGCCTGGTTTAACCTGGGTACAGCCTATCAGGGGCTTAAGCTGTATGAAAAGGCTATCGATGCGTACCAGTACGCGGTAGCTATTGACGAAAAATTCGATTATGCTTACCGGAACATGGGCGATGCCTATATCCGGTTGCGCAAATACAGCGATGCGGTAGAGGTGTTGAAGAAGCACCTGGAGATCGCCAAACCCGAAGACGTGATCTACGAGGCTATCGGGCATTGTTATGAGCGTCAGCGGAAGTTCACCCAGGCCCGTTATTACTACCGGAAGGCTTCCCATCTCAGTCCGTCGGATGACAAGCTGCACTATAAGATTGCAGTGGCTTACATGATGGAGACCAACTGGGAGAATGCAGTGAAATCCCTGCAGAGCGCCCTTAAGATCAACAAGCAGAACGCAGACTATTATATCGCACTGGGTGAGTGTTACCTGGGATTAGGTAAGAACAAGGATGCACTGATGCAGTTTATGAGTGCGGTGCGTATCCGTCCGAAGAGCTTGCACACCTGGCAGGAATTCATCCGTGGGCTGTATATAGCCGGCTTCCATGACGAAGCGCTGGCACAGTTGCAGCAGGCGGAGCAGAAACTAGGCCGTCGTCCGGTATTTGTGTACTACCGGGCTGCCCTGCTGATATCTGCCGGTAAGACCAAAGAAGGGCTACTGATGCTGGAGACAGCTTTACAACAGGCGCCCCGCCAGGTTAAAAAAATGGTAGAACTGGATCCTACTATACTACAACATATCAGCGTGGTGGAAATGATCGCCCGCTATCGCCGTAAAGGCAAAGACAAATCCGCAGGCAGTACGCAGTAGCCCTGGCTCTGCCTGCTATTTCCCTTTTCAGACAGCTTATCTACCGGAGGTGCATAGCCTCCCTTCCCCCTTATTTTCCACAAAAAAATCTCTGGGATAATTAATTAAGGATACTTCTTATTTTTGCGCCGGTTTTATTTATTGACTAAGAATTGGCTGAGCTAACAATACTACCGGATGTGAATCGTGCATGTGCAGCTTTTCTCCAATGGCTGTATGCGGTAACTATTGCTTCCACTGACCATCCAGATGAAAAAAATGTCTCAAATGAATTTTAATCTGACTCAAATTCCTGAGCGTACGAAGAAGCCCCGTGCCAGTGGCCTGACCATGGTGATGGATAAAGGGCTGAGTTTAGCAGAAACGAAAAATTTCTTGTCCGTCTCATTACCGCATGTGGATATTGTTAAGTTAGGATTTGGCACTGCAGCTGTAACGCCTAATCTGCGTGAGAAGATAGAATTATACCAATCCCACAATGTACCTATTTACTTTGGAGGTACGCTCTTTGAAGCTTTCCTGATACGCAACCAGTTCGATGATTATCTGCGTATGGTAAAGGACTTTGGTATCACTTATATGGAGGTATCTGATGGTTCTATCACCATTCCGCATGCGGAAAAATGCGGTTATGTGGAGAAGCTGGCCAAACATGGCCTGGTACTGAGTGAAGTAGGGTCCAAAGATGCAGAACATATCATTCCGCCTTATAAGTGGATTGAGTTGATGCGTGCAGAGCTGGAAGCCGGCGCCACTTATGTAATTGCAGAGGCCCGCGAGAGCGGCAACGTAGGTATCTATCGTGGTACCGGCGAGGTACGTGAAGGTCTTGTACAGGAGATCCTGACACAGATCCCTGCTGAAAAGATCATCTGGGAGGCCCCACAAAAAGCCCAACAACTGTACTTCCTGGAGTTGGTAGGCTGTAATGCCAACCTGGGTAACCTGGCCCCTCATGAAGTGATCTCCCTGGAAGCTATGCGTATCGGCCTGCGTGGCGATACCTTCCACCTTTTCCTGGATGGAGAATAAATCATTCCCTTATATTAACCGGCAGCCAGCGCGCTGCCGGTTTTTTCCCCTCTTTGTATGAAAGTATACGGACTAATCGGTTATCCGCTGGGACATTCTTTCTCAAAAGGATTTTTTGCCGACAAATTTGCCCGGGAGGGCATTTCTGGTTGTGTGTATGAGAATTTCCCTTTGGCGGATATCAGCGCATTTCCCGCACTGCTGGCTGATCAGCCGGCGCTCTGCGGGCTGAATGTTACAATCCCGCATAAAGAGGTGGTGATCCCTTACCTGGATGAACTCAGTGATGCGGCGCGGCATATTGGTGCGGTGAACTGTATCAAAATAACGGAAGGTCGCAAGACAGGGTATAATACGGATGTGATAGGATTCAGCCGGTCGCTGACTCCTTTGTTACAACCTCATCACACGCAGGCGCTGGTATTGGGTACCGGTGGTGCTGCCAAAGCCGTATTGTACGCTTTGCAGCAACTGAGTATCGGATATACCGTTGTAAGCCGGCAGGCGGGCAATCACACGATCGATTATACAGCGGTAGATGCGGCCTTGCTGGAGACCCATACCCTTATTATCAATACGACCCCGCTGGGTATGTATCCTAAGGTAGAGACAGCACCAGAGCTTCCTTATGCCGCTCTTGGCAGCAGGCACCTGTTGTACGACCTGGTATATAACCCGGCTATGACCCGTTTCCTGGAATATGGTGCGGCACAGGGGGCGGCGACCAAAAACGGCCATGAGATGCTGGTATTGCAGGCGGAGGCCAGCTGGGAGATATGGAACAGGCAGATTTAAAATTTTATCTTTGCAGATGATGCAGACCGAACAAAAGAATATCTATGAGGAAGGTCAGGTGATACTGATCGACAAGCCATTGACGTGGACTTCCTTTGATGTGGTACGTAAGATCAGGAATACAACGAAAGCCAAAGTGGGACATGCCGGTACGCTGGACCCGCTGGCTACCGGATTATTGATCTGCTGTACCGGCAAAATGACTAAAGAGATTAATGAATACCAGGCACAGGAGAAGGAGTATACCGGTTCTTTTACATTGGGGGCGGTAACACCTACTTATGACCTGGAGTCAGCGCCTACTGACTTTAAGGATATCAGTCATATCGATGAGGCGATGCTGAAGGCGACGGCGGTGCAATTCACCGGTGTACTGGATCAGCTGCCGCCTATACATTCTGCTATCAAGCAGAATGGCAAACCTATCTATCACCTGGCCCGCCAGGGGGTGGAAGTAAAGGTAGAGCCACGCCGGGTGACGATCACGGAGTTTGAGATCACGGCGATCGAGTTGCCGCTGGTATACTTCCGTGTGGTATGCAGCACGGGTACTTATATCCGCTCACTGGCGCATGATTTTGGCGCAGCATTGGGTTGCGGTGGGCACCTGAGCAAGTTGTGCCGCACGCGTATCGGCGATTTCAAGCTGGCAGATGCCTGGGATATGCAGGTATTCATTGACCAGTTCAAGAAAGTGTAACTGTACATGCAAACATACCGCCAAGGGGCTGATCTGGTATAGGCCAGGTCAGCCTTTTTTTATGTATGCCGGTGATTAGAAAGGGTAGCCGATGGCGATGTTCCAGATGATGTTCTGTTTACGCCATTGCGGGTCTTTGAGATCCCATTCGCTGAGATACCAGCCGTTCTTGTTGTCGGGATTGTAGATGTTGTAAGGTACTTTGAGTGGGATACCCCAGTCCAGGCGAATGAGGAAGAAGGAGAAGTCGAGCCGTATACCGGCGCCGGTGCCGATTGCGAGGTCGCGGTAGAGGTTACTGATCCTGAATTCGGAACCTGGGCGTACGGTATCTTTCTTCAGCATCCAGATATTACCGAAGTCGAGGAAGGTGGCGCCTTTCAGGTTGACGGTGCCGTTGAACATGCGGAGCAGGTCGAAGCGGTATTCGATGTTGCCTTCCAGTTTGAGGTCGCCGGTCTGGTCGGGGAATATGGCTGCCTGGGCGGTGGTGTCGCGGTAGGAGCCGGGCCCGAGGGTACGGAGCCGCCAGGCGCGTATGCTATTAGGGCCGCCGGAAGTGAACTGCCGGATATAGGGCAATACTTCCGACTTGCTGTAGGGGATACCTACACCGGTGTAAAGGCGGGTCGCCAGGGAGCTGTGCTGGGTCAGTTTCCAGTAGTGACGGTAGTCCAGTTCCAGCTTTACGAAGTTGGAGATGGTGAGTCCACTGGAGGATTCCAGGTCGGTGCGGCCGTTGGTGATGCGGTCTACGAGGCTGCTGATCCCATTGAGCCAGAGCCCGGATTCTTCGATATTCGCCCTGAAGAAAGAATAGTGCCTGTTGTGCAGTATATCGTTGTTGGTGAAGATGAACGTTACGTTTTCGCCTCCTATGAATGCGGGGGTGAAGCTGCGTTCCAGGTAAGGGTTTTTACTTACGACGGAGTCGCGGAAGGCATCGTTGAGGTTGACACCTACGTAGTTGAGGGAGATGGGTTTTACGATCCAGCGTTTGTAGATGGATTCGTTCCACTCATATCCGAAGGAGGCGTTGATGCTGGATATATCGAAGCGGTCGATACGGGACAGGTAGTTGACGCCGGCGCTCAGGCGGGTTTTTACGGTAGAGCGGGCGGTTTGTCCGATGCCGAAGGGGGTGATGAACCTGGGGAAGGTCAGGTTGATCTCTCCGCCAAATTGTTTGGCCTGAAGGTCGAACTGACCTTCGTTGCGGATCAGTTCCAGGCCAGTATTGAGGGTGATACTCAGCTGGTTGGCGGCCCTGTTGAGGTTGATATGCCGGTAGTTAAGTCCTACACCGGAGCCGACGAAGTAATCGGAGCTGGTGCTGACCTCGAAGTTGGCGCCCAGTTCCTGGCGGCGTTTGGGTGTCAGGAAGGCGTAGGCGTCGAGGCTATGTGGCCGTTGTTTGTTTTCTACGTACTGTAAGGTGACGAACTGCCATACCCCGAGGTCGTAGAGTTTATTGATGGTATTGTTATACTGTCTGGGGGAATATACATCACCATCTTTGAGCAGGATGGAATGTTCCAGTATCCTGGGGCGGAGTATATTCTGTTTGGCCCGTATGGTGAGGTCTTTGTACCTGGATGTTTTATAGGCAGTATCGCGGGCATTGCCGTTGATAGGAAAATCGGGGTATGCGAATACGGAGTCGATGGTATATTTCTCGTAGGGGATGTTGGGATCTTCGGGATTTTTGATCTTCACCAGCACATCCATGGTAGGTTTCTCCGGTTGTTTTTTGGCATTGTCGCTGACGGCGTTGGCCATGCCTTCGAAGGGATTCAGCAGGTTACGGAACATGGTCTTGTTGAGCGTATCCATTTGAAATTCTATCGCATCGCGGTTGAATTTGAAGTAGCCGGCATCTTTGACGAGTCTTACCAATCTTTCCCGTTCGCTGCCTACTGTCTCCTGTTTGTAGGGCATATCTTTTTTCAGCAGGGAGAACTGTTGTGCGCCCAGCACGACGGCGCGTATATTCGAGTCCGGTATTTCGTAAGTAATCTTATCGAGGGTAAAGTTTTTGCCTGTATTGACGTGATAGGTGAGGGTGGTTTTCTGGCTTTTTGTTTTCTCTTCATAGCTGACGCCTGCATAGAAATATCCCTGGTTATTGAGATAGCTGATCATGCGGATAGCGGATTCGCGAGTTTTCACGGAATCGTAGATGACTGGTGTTTCTATGTTCCTGGAGGAGAGCAGGAGGTTCCATAGCCAGTTGGATTTTTTCTCGTATTGTTTCTGGTTGTAGAGCCATACTTTGATACGGGTACCTAGGAAGGATTTGTTGGGTTGTTGCAGCATGAGTGACTTAGAGGTCAGGGCACTGCGGAGTTCTTGTTTGTCTGCGGACTGGAGGTCGCCTTTTACTTCTACGTTGGCGGACACGAACAGCCGTTGTCCTTTTTGCAGGTATTTTGTATTGGAGCAGGCAGCCATCGTCCATATAACGATCAACAGCATAACCCGGTTTAGCAGTGTAAATGGGGAGCGTTGTGGCGGCTGCATTATGAATTAAATAGTTAAGAATAATGTTTAAAGGCTGATAATCACTCGCTTCAAATAGCTTCAAACCCGTCCTCAGCTTGGCTGATTAAAAGAATTTAGGTAGGTTTGGCACCATGTTATCAAAGGCGCAAATTAAGTATATTCAATCATTACAGCACAAAAAATACCGTCAAAAATCCGGCCAGTTCATTGCAGAAGGGGAAAAGGTGGTGCAGGAGTTATTACAAACGGGGCTATCGGTAAAGGCGGTATATGCTACGGAAAGCTGGCTGCGTGAGCAGTCGGCGTTGCTGGCGGGTAAGCCTGCTGTGCAGGTGGAAGCGATTGATGAGGCGACATTAAAGCAGTTGTCTGCTTTGTCTACTCCCAACCGGGCCCTGGCGTTGCTGGACATACCGGCGGAGGGGGAAACAAAGGATATAGCCCACTCCGTTACACTTGCGCTGGATACGATACAGGACCCTGGTAATATGGGGACGCTGATCCGGATTGCTGACTGGTTTGGCATTCCGCAGATTGTTTGTTCACCGGATTGTGTGGATGTGTATAACCCTAAGACGATACAAGCTACGATGGGCAGTATTGCCCGTGTGCGTATTATCACCCTGCCTTTATTGCCCTGGTTGCAGACCTGCGGGGTACCTGCTTATGCGGCTACTTTACATGGGCAGGATATCACGAGCTTTGCTACTTTAAAAGAAGGGATCATCCTGATCGGCAATGAGTCGAGAGGGTTGAGCGAGGATGTTATTGCGGCCAGCCAGTACCGGGTAACGATTCCGCGTATTGGTGGTGCTGAGTCGTTGAATGCTGCGGTGGCGGCGGGTATTATCTGCAGTCACCTGACATTGCCGGTAGCGAAGTAATTATTTGAACTGGATAGCTTTTACGGGTGTGATCTTCCGGATGATCAGGGAGGGGATCAGTAGTACGATAGTACATACCAGGAAGGTACCGAGATTGATGAGCAGTACTTCCCACCAGTTGATATTGATGGCGGCTACGGACATATAGTAGGAGTCTTCCGGCAGTTTGAAGAAGCCGGTGGCCTGTTGGAGCCATGCGATCCCCAGGCCGAGTATGTTCCCCAGCAGTACGCCTGCCAGTATAATATATCCTGATTGATAGATGAAGATATGCTGGATGGACCAATTGCGTGTACCTAATGCTTTAAGGATACCGACCATGTTGGTACGTTCGAGGATGAGTATGAGGATGGCGGTGATCATGTTGATGGCGGCGACTACGGTCATAATAATAAGGATGATGACCTCGTTCTTATTCTGTAATTGCAGCCAGTCGAAGATATTGGGATAGATCTCTTTGATGGTGCGGGTGAACAGTTGTTGTGGCAGGAGGCTATCGATAGTGATAGCGGCGGGGTCCATCTGGCGGTAGTCCTGCAGGAATACTTCATAGCCTCCGGTTTCGTTGGGGGCCCACTGGTTCAGTCTGCGGATGAGGTTGAGATCTCCGATGACATATGTTTTATCATATTCTTCTATCCCTGTTTTATAGATCCCGGCGACGGTGAGTTTGCGGGCGCGTGGAGGCTGGCCGCTGGCCTGGATGAAATAGATGATGACCTGGTCATTGAGTTTCACTTTCAGTTCTGCGGCAGTGGCGGCGGAGAGCATGATCTCGGGGGCATAGCTGCTGTCGTTATACTTGATCATGCGGCCTTGCTGGATAAAAGTGGATAGTTTTTTCCAGTCGTAGGCGCGGTCGATGCCTTTGAAGATGAGGCCGGCAATGTCTTTATCGGCTTTGATGATAGCGGATTTGCTGGCAAAGAGGTTGATGCTGGCGATGCCTGGCAGCTGTTGGCGGATATGTTTTAGCAGGTTGGTATCGGCGGCGAAGGGGATTTCTTCGGTGAGGGGGCCTGCATTGGGTTGGAACTGTGTGATGTGGATATGTCCCCAGAAGCTGAATATCTTATTCTGGATCACCTGTTGGAAGCCATTGACGAGGCCTGTAGCCAGGATCATCACGGCCACACTGATAGCAGTAGCTACGATGGCTATGTTGATAATGAACCGGGAGAAGGAGGAGCCTCTGTTAAATGCGATCCGCCGTGCGATGAAAAAAGATAACCTCATGCATTAATAATTCCGCATCAAACCTAATTTATTTTTGTGAAAAGGCGTAATCGGGCAGTCGCTGAGCCGGTGCTCCTGCAGGAGGATATTAGCTGAACCGCCGTACTTTTGCCAGTGGCAAGCCCTTTTTTCGTTTAAAAAATAGTAATTTAAAAGATGTTTACTACTAACAGCAACCATCGTGTCGCCCTGTTAACCGCTGCTATCTTGTTGATGATGGCAGGTGATGTGTGGGCACAGGCAAATATCAATACGCCGGATCATGTTTATCTCAGCAATATCCGTTCTGTGCAGCTGACGCAAAAAGGGGATCAGCTTTCCTATCCTTTTATCACATTGGGAGGCGGCAATCAGCTGGAATTGAGTTTTGACGATATGGAAAATGATGTGAAGGACTATTATTATACCTATATGCTTTGTAATGCAGACTGGACGCCTGCGCAGCTGAACACGTTTGATTACATGCGGGGATTTACGGAGAACCGTATCACGACCTATCGTTTCTCCAGTATAGCGTTACAGAAATACACGCATTATTCGGTAGACATTCCCAATGCCAATACTTATCCTACGCGTCCGGGCAACTACCTGTTGAAGGTGTATCTGAACAGTGATACTTCGCAGCTGGCTTTCACCCGCCGTATATTGGTAGTCAGTAATAAAGCGACGGTGGCTGGCTTTATACAGCAGCCGGTAACCCCGAAGATATTCCGTACGCATCAAAAGGTGAATTTCTCCGTGAATACGAAGGGGTTGAACATTGTGAATCCTTTTGACCAGATCAAAGTGGTGATCATGCAGAATTACCGTTGGGATAATGCGGTGACCAACCTGAAGCCTATGTTCCTGAAAGGAGAGGTGATAGAGTATAATACGGAAGTGGATTGTGTGATACCGGCGGGTAAGGAATGGCGATGGATAGACCTGCGTAGTCTGCGATTGCAGACGGAGCGGGTGAAACATACGGACTATGGACGTACCAGTACCAACGTATATGCGCAACCGGATTTTGAGCGGGCCAATAAGACTTACCAGTTTATCAAGGATATCAACGGCATGTATTACCTGGCGACGCTGGATAATTACGATCCGTATTTTGAAGGGGATTATGCCTCTGTGCATTTTACGTTTCCTGTGCCGGAGCCTTATGCCGGTTATGATATGTACATATTTGGTGAGTTGACGAATTATGAGTGTAATGAGGGTAATAAGCTGACTTTTAACCCTGCTACGCGTGCTTATGAAGGTACACTGTTCCTCAAGCAGGGCTTTTATAACTATGTGTATGGATTGATCGATAATACGGTGGTGGGGTCTAAATTCAGTACGGAGTTGACAGAAGGTGACTGGTGGGAGACAGAGAACAACTATACCATCCTGGTGTATTACCGTCCGCTGGGCGGAAGGGCGGATGAGTTGGTGGCGACGACTACGCTGAACTCTATCTTAAGCAGGAAATAGCGTTACGATATTTATGGTATGATCCGTTCTGTTTACCATGTTTGTCATGGCAGACAGAACGGATTTTTTTATGCGGTCGTCAGTTGACGGATTGGCGTAGTTTGACGATGTTGGCGGCGCCTCTTTTGATAATAATGCGGGTACCTCTGTCGAAGGTGAAGTATCGGTAGAACCAATTGATGAATACGACCAGTTTATTACGGAATCCGAGCAGGCTCATTAGGTGGACGATCATCCAGGCGAACCAGGCAAACCGGCCGCTGATGCGCATCCCGAAGAATTCGGCGACGGCGCGGTTGCGACCTATGGTGGCCATGCTGCCGAGGTCTTTGTATTTAAAGGCGGTGAGTGGTTTGTTTTTGATAATATGCTTGATATTCTGCGCGAGCAGTACTCCTTGTTGTATGGCTACCTGGGCTACCATAGGATAGCCTTTAGGGAAGCGCTCGTCGTTGGTCATCTGAGCAGCATCACCGATGGCGAAGATATCCGGATGGTCTTTGAGTTGGTTGTATTCGTTGACCAGGATGCGGCCATTGGGGATGATGGCATCGGCCGCGAGGCCGGCAGGCGGATAACCCTTTACGCCGGCAGCCCAGAGGAGAGATTGTGTGGCTATCTGCTGGCCATCGTTGAGCGTAAGTGTTTTACCATCGTATTCTTTTACGGCGGTATTGGTCATTACTTTCACCCCCAGTTGGCGGAGGCCATCGAGGGTTTTAGCAGAAGAATGTTCGCTCATGGCGGCGAGCAGTTTTGGGCCCGCTTCGATGAGGTATATGTTCATGAGATGGATGGGTAATTCCGGGTAGTCTTTGGGCAGTATGTATTTTCGCAGTTCTGCGAAAGCGCCTGCGAGCTCTACACCGGTGGGCCCTCCGCCTACCATTACGAAGTTGAGTTTGGCGCGGATAGCTTCTTCATCGGTCAGCAGGAGGCATTCTTCAAATTGTTTTACGACGTAGTTCCTGATCTGAACGGCTTCGATGAGTGATTTCATGCCGATGGCGTGTTCGGCGATGGTATTGTTGCCGAAGAAGTTGGTGTTACTGCCGGTAGCCAGTACAAGGTAGTCGTATCTTACGGCCCCGATGCTGGTTTCGAGCATCTTGGTATTGGGGTCTACACTGGTTATTTCGGCCATCCGGAAGTGGAAGTTCTTCTGGCGGTTGAAGATACCTCTGAGGGGGAAGGCGATGCTATCGGGTTCCAGGCCGGCGGTAGCTACCTGGTAGAGGAGTGGTTGGAAGAGGTGGTAGTTGTTTCTGTCCAGCAACACTACCTGTACGGGGGCGTTCTTAAGATTTTTGGCCAGGTTAATACCGCCAAAACCACCACCTACAATTACTACACGAGGTTGCTGTGTATCCGGAATATTCGGCTGGATCATATATCTGATATTTTGAATGAAGAATCAGCGATTATTACCGGCGACAAATGTTATTCCAATTTCCACTTATTGTGTACCCTTATCGGGCTGGGTCCGGCTTGTCTCCGGCAAACAGCGGTTAGCACTGATGAATGAGTTATCAAAATTACAAAACTTTCAGAAAATAATGAAAGATTAATTATAAAATGTTGCCGGATTGCTACAGTTCCGGTGGAGGTCCCCAAAAGGAGGAAGGATATAGGAATGATACGGGAGAGCTACGGGAGAGGTGGACGTGAGGTATGGGAATGATATAGGAGAGCTACGGGAGAGGTGGACGTGAGATATAGGAATGATACAGGAGAGCTACGGGAGAGGTGGAGGTAGGGAATAAAATAGAGGCTGTCTGTTATGGACAGCCTTTTTTATAGTAGAAGGTTGTTTCGGGTTTATTGTAGTGCGTTCCAGATGACGGCTGCCAGCAATGCACCTGCTATGGGGCCTATGATAGGTACCCAGGCGTATCCCCAGTCGCTGTTACGTTTTTGGGGGATTGGGAGGAGGAAGTGCATGATACGGGGGCCGAGGTCCCGGGCTGGGTTGATGGCGTAGCCGGTGGGACCGCCGAGGGAGAGGCCTATGCCCAGGACGAGGAATGCTACGGGCAGGGCATCGAGGGCGCCGAGGGAGTTGGCCGGGGCGACGATGTATAGCACGCCTAGTATCAGTACCAGGGTACCGATGATCTCGGTGAGCAGGTTATGGCCTTTGCTGCGGATGGCGGGGGCGGTGCAGAACACAGCTAGTTTGCCATCGGCATCATCGGTTTGTTCGAAGTGTTGTTTGTAGCTGAGCCATACCAGCGTGGCACCCAGCATGGCGCCTAGTAATTGGGCAACGATATAGGCGGGTACTTTGGCCCATGCGAATTTGCCCACGGTGGCCAGTGCGATGGTTACGGCGGGATTAAGGTGAGCGCCGCTATATTTGGCGGTGCAGAATACGCCTACAAATACGGCCATGGCCCATCCCATGGTGATGACGATCCAACCGGAGGATTGTCCTTTTGTTTTGTTCAATACGACGTTGGCGACTACTCCATCGCCTAACAGGATGATCATGGCGGTGCCGATCAGTTCTGCCAAAAATGAGGACATAGGAAGATATTAAGTTGATGAATCAGGACCATTGGTTATTTGTTTCACTGTTGGATGTTGGGGGATTATTCTTCTGCCCATACCTGTGCGGAGCGTACTGCCCGTTTCCAGTCTTTGGTGAGCTGGGTACGGCGTTGGTCGTCCATTTCGGGGGTGAAGCGGTGGTCTACCTGCCACTGGCGGCTGATGGACGCTATGCTATCCCAGAAGCCTACTGCCAGTCCGGCGAGGTAAGCGGCACCCAGGGCGGTTGTTTCTGTCACTTTGGGGCGTACTACTTCGGCGTTGAGGATATCGGACTGGAACTGCATGAGGAGGTTGTTGCCGGTAGCGCCTCCATCCACGCGCAGTTCGCTGATTTGTATGCCGGCATCGGCTTCCATGGCCCTGAGTACGTCCATGGTCTGAAAGGCGATGCTTTCCAGGGCGGCGCGGGCGATATGAGCGGCGGTGGAGCCACGGGTGAGACCTACCATGGTGCCTCTGGCGTAAGGGTTCCAGTAGGGAGCGCCCAGGCCGGCGAAGGCAGGTACAAGATAGACGCCATCACTTGTTTTAACAGCTTCGGCGAGTGGTTCTACATCGGCGGAGTGGCGGATGATACCCAGGCCATCACGTAGCCATTGTACAACGGCGCCACCTATAAATATGCTGCCTTCCAGCGCGTAGCTGGTTTCACCATTGATCTGCCAGGCGACGGTGGTGAGCAGGTTATTTTTAGAAGGGATGGGTTTATTGCCGGTGTTCAGTACGAGGAAGCAGCCGGTGCCGTAGGTGTTTTTGACCATACCGGGGGAGGTACACATTTGTCCGAACAGGGCTGCCTGCTGGTCGCCGGCGATACCTGCGATCGGTATCTGGTAGGGTGTGAGTACGGCTTCTGAATGACCATATAGTTCACTCGAAGGTCTTACTTCCGGGAGCATGGAGGCGGGTACGCCCAGTGTGTCGAGCAATTCTTTATCCCATTGCATGGTGTGGATATTGAAGAGTAAGGTCCTGGAGGCATTGGTGACATCGGTGATATGGAGTTTGCCTTTGGAAAGGTTCCATACCAGCCAGCTATCAACGGTGCCGAAGGCCAGTTCACCTTTGTCTGCTTTTTCGCGGACGCCTTCTACGTTGTCCAGTATCCATTTGATCTTAGTACCGGAGAAGTAGGCATCTATAAGCAAGCCGGTCTTATCCCGGAAGAGATCAGTTTTGCCGGCAGCTTTGAGTTGATCGCAGAAGGCGGCGGTGCGGCGGTCCTGCCATACAATGGCGTTGTAGACGGGTTTGCCTGATGTACGATCCCATACGATGGTTGTTTCGCGTTGGTTGGTAATGCCGATGGCGGCGATCTTATCGCCGGCGATGCCGGCTTTGAGCAATACTTCTGCTGCTACGCTGGCTTGTGTGGACCATATCTCTATCGGATCGTGTTCTACCCATCCCGGGTGGGGATAGATCTGTTTGAATTCTTTTTGTGCGATGGCGTTGATACTGCCGTTGTGGTCGAAGATGATAGCGCGGGAGCTGGTAGTGCCCTGATCCAGCGAGAGGATGAATTTACCTTCCATGCTGTTGGATTGTTTTGTTATCGTATGATTGATCCAGTCTGCAACTGCTTACTTACACTCCTGAGACAAGGATAGTTCAATTTCCTGACAATTAGGCTTTCGGGTAAGTATTGCATAACGTGGTGCATTGTTTAACGAGGTATCAAGGTATGGAAAATATTTAGAAAAGCAAATAGGGAGAACGTGTATGGGAGGGAGTTAGGGAATGGCGGCGGCGGGGACGGTAAGTCATGTGTGAAGGCCGGAGGAGTTAGCGGCGTTGCCATTGTGGGAACGGAGGTGGAATGGTGGTAGTGATAGGACGAGACGGCAGCGATGAGAAAGGGGGAAGCGGAGGAAATTGGAAAGGGGATGAGATAGGTAGCAGCGATGTGGATGAGTTGGTATGTTGGGGGGAATGGTATGGGTAGATAAAAAAATTCCCCGGCGCCAAAAGTTGCACCGGGGATAACCCATCTAAAAAGTATGTGATGAAGCCGAGGCTTACATTTTTTTGGCGTCTTCGAGGAATTTAGCCAGGCCGATGTCTGTCAGCGGATGTTTGAGTAATCCGAGGATAGAATCGAGCGGGCAGGTACAGATGTCGGCACCGGCTTCTGCGCATTTAACGATATGGAGGGCGTTGCGGATGGAAGCGGCGAGGATCTCTGTTTTGAAGCCCTGGATGCTGTATATATGAGCGATCTGTGCGATGAGGTCTACTCCATCCCAGCTGCTATCGTCGATGCGGCCTATAAATGGAGATACGAAGGTAGCGCCTGCTTTAGCAGCGAGGATAGCCTGGCCAGCGGAGAACACCAATGTGCAATTGGTTTTGATACCGTTGACAGTGAACCATTTGATGGCTTTTATGCCGTCTTTGATCATGGGCACTTTCACGACGATATTTGGATGAATAGCGGCCAGTTTCTTACCTTCTTCGATGATAGCGTTGAAGTCGGTGGAGAGGACTTCTGCGCTTACGGGACCGTCTACGATCTCGCAGATGGTCTTATAGTGTTGTGCGATGTTGGCTTCACCTTTGATGCCTTCTTTGGCCATGAGGGAAGGGTTAGTAGTTACCCCATCGAGTATGCCCAGGTCGTTGGCTTCTTCTATCTGTTTCAGATTGCCAGTATCTATAAAGAATTTCATTTGCAATAAGATTTATGCTGTTCAATTAAAATATACCTATGCTTAGCAGCTGTTGTATCCACAACGAAATGGCTATTGCAAATTTAAGTTAAGATTTCTTGATTTTCAGGAATAATGCGAAGGGAAAATTGGGGGAGAGGAGAGGGCAAAAAAATAAGGCAAGTTACTTACATCGCACCGCTACAACCACCTACCCTTGCTACATTCCTGTCCTGGGGGAGTTCAGTAGGAGCTGGTCGTATAAGACTTGCCTCGCTGCAAAGGTAATGGAAATTTAACAACTTACAAGTGTCTATGGGAGTTTACATGCAAATCGGGTGTCGGAACTTGTTGTGGGACAAGCAGCTGGATATATGACATGCTTATTGGTAGCGGGTTTGAGAGGGATTGTGTGCGGAGGTGTCTATTTTTCCACATAAAAATGTTGATTTCGTGTGGATACATGTGAATAATGCGTAGAAGGACGGTAGTACTCATTTAAGTAGATATACTGTACTTTACATATTATAAATTACATTATCTTTGCAGGTACTTAACAATCTATATCACTATGTTGGCCACGTGGCTGTTCTTTTTTGTATTCGTACTTGTATTGATGTTTGTAGTTTGTCCCTGGAGGATATATACCAAGGCTGAGCAACCGGGCTGGGCGTCGCTGGTACCTGTTTATGCGACGCTGGTGTTATTGAGGATTATAGGTAAACCCTGGTGGTGGTTATTGTTGATGCTGATCCCGATAGTGAACATTGTTTTTGCGATCTGGGCGACTAATTTGTTGAGCAGGAGTTTTGGTAAGAGCGAGGGCTTTACCGTAGGGATGTTACTGTTACCTTTTGTTTTTATGCCGATGTTGGCGTTTGACAGGAGTGTGCATTACCAGGGGCCGGCAGGAGATCCTGATACTGCTGCATTGCGGGATCAGATATCTGCTATCGGTTCCGAAATAAATTAAAAAATATATATCTTTAAAGGGTTGTTTTTTCCTCAAATGACCGAGTCAGGTGAATATAACGTGGATAAGAGCGTGTAGCGTAGCTAGCATTAAATATCTCTTAATCTATAAACTATCACTATCACTTTAATTAATTCTTATGGAAGATTCATCATCAGTATTCGGGGTACTTTTTGGAGGCGTATTCCTGATCGTTATCCTTGTATTGCTTGCTTTTTATCTGTTCTGTTACTGGAAAGTATTTGAAAAGGCAGGGCAACCAGGCTGGGCAGCCATTATCCCTATTTACAATGCGTACATACTCACCAAGATCATCGGTAAGCCCTGGTGGTGGTTGATATTGTTGTGTATTCCTTATCTGAACATTGTATTCGGTATCTGGGCTACCAATCTGTTGAGCAAAAGTTTTGGCAAAGACATTGGATTTACGCTGGGGCTTATTTTCCTGGGTTTTATCTTCCTGCCGATAATGGCTTTTGACCGTACTATTGTGTACCAGGGACCTGTTGGTAACCCTAATGCGTCTTTCAGAGACCAGATAAATAGTATTGGTGATGACTTAAAATAATTGATATTTGCATGACGTGCGCTGATCCGAGGCAATCGGGTCAGCGCTTTTTTGTACTGTATAGCTATTAATTTCCCTTATCATGGATGTAAATGAATATGCCGCGCCCAAAAAGGATTTGCTGGATGATCTGCAGCATGAAGTAATTATTGAACCGGTAGGAAAGGGGATTCGTTTCGCGAATTTGTTGATTGACACGATATGTGTGTATGTCATCTTTTTTGCCGTTGCGTTTGCGCTTGTTTTTGTAAAAATGTCGAAAGGAGAGCCGGTGGACGACAGCCAGGTATTGTACCTGTTTATATCGTATGTTATCCTTATCGGTTACTTTACGGTATTCGAGGGATTGACCGGGCGTACTATTGGTAAGATCATCACGGGTACGAGGGTATACCGGCTGGATGGACAGCCTCTCACGTGGAAGGATACTTTCTTACGGGCGGTGATCCGGTTGATTCCGTTTGAAGTATTTTCCGGTCTGGGTTTTGCGCCCTGGCATGATGAGTGGACGAAGACGACGGTGGGAAAGCGGTAATAGCCTAGTTTTTTGTAGTGTAGTAGTTGTAATCGTTCAATACTGTTTCCAGGAATACCATTGGTTCCATATCTGTTTCGATATGCAGTACTTCACGTACGCGGGTGGCAACACGATATGCCAGTTCGTTGTTGCCCGACAGGATGGCTTTGTCGAGTAGCTCTTTTACCTTATTGAGGTCTTTGTCGGATAATTTGAGTATTTGTGGGAAGTGGGGTTGATAGTCGATCTGCGACATATCGCGGAAGATGGTATCGTTGATGCTGTTTTTGTTGCGGGTGTTGACAACGATGGTACCGGCTACGATATCCCCGATACGCTGGTGATAGGAGGATCGTACCATGGAGATCAGTGTGGGTATCCCAAATAGCAGGAAGGGGGTTTCAACGAGGCGGAATACCCAGCGGAGCAGGTGTTGACTGAAGGTCGGTTGATTGCCGGAGAGGCTTACTACGGTAATGCCCAGGGCGCGTTTGCCGGGTGTTTGTCCATGCATGCTGATCTCTGCAATAATGAAATAAAAGCTGAGTGGTAGTATCACCAGTAGAAACAATACTACGCTATACAAGGTGGCGGGCAACCCGGCAGCGGATAATGAGATCAGGGTGAGGAACAGGTAGAGCAGCCGTACTGCCAGGTCTATCAGCCAGGCCAACAGGCGCTGTCCTACGTTGGCAGCTTCGAATTCCAGGTCTATATTAAAGGCAGTAGGTATTTTTAGCTGGATGGTGCTCATTGCCCAAATTTACATACTAATGTACTTATTAATGTGGACTGATTTAGTAAGTTTGTATCATTACCCGAGTAAGCCAGCCCAATGAGAGAATCATCGTTTATTAAAAAGAACTTACCTCGCTGGCAGCATTACCAGCAGGAGCAGGCAGAGGATCCTGATGTCATGGCGGAACGTTTTACCAGCTTACTGGACGACCTCGCATATGCAAAGACTTTTTACAGTTACAGTAAGGTGACCCGTTATATTAATGGGATGGCGGCTGCTATCTATCAGCATATCTATCGTAACCGTAAGACGGAAGAAGGCCGGTTGCGTACTTTTTTCCGGTATGAGTTGCCTTTATTATTCCGTAAGTATCATCGTCAGCTTTTATTCACTTTCATTTACTTTTTGTTGTTCTGTATCATTGGTGCTTTTTCAGCGGCCCATGATGAGACGTTTGTGCGTGGGGTGCTGGGGGATGAGTATGTGAGTATGACGGAGCAGAATATTACCAATGGGGATCCTTTTGGTGTGTATAAAGGAGAGAATGAATGGACTATGTTCCTGTTTATCGGGTATAACAATATCCGGGTGGCGATGATGTGTTTTGTGAGTGGTATTACTTTTGGTGCGGGTACGTTGTGGTTGTTGTTGCAGAATGGGATCATGCTGGGATCTTTCCAGTATTATTTCTTTGCGAAGGGGTTGGGTATGAAGTCGGTGCTGGTGATCTGGATACACGGTACGCTGGAGATATCGGCTATTGTGATTGCGGGTTGTGCGGGTCTGATCATGGCCAACGGGTTGCTTTTTCCGGGTACGCGTAAGCGGGTGGATGCTTTGAAGGCGGCAGCGAAGGACGGGATGAAGATCATCGTAGCATTGGTGCCGGTATTTATTGCAGCGGCTTTTCTGGAGGGTTTTGTGACGCGGCATACTACGATGCCGTTGGTGTTGAGTGTGAGTATATTGTTATTGTCTTTCTCGTTTATCGTCGGATATTTTATGCTCTATCCTATATACCTGCATCGCCGGGGTTATCAACTGGATGCGGCTGGTAAGGTGGTTAAACCGGCACGAGGCCGGCGGGCGCATTAAAAGAAGATCCATGCAATTAACAGCACAGATAAAACTATGGATACTGGTAGCGGCATTGGCAGGTATGTTTGTATCTGCCAGGGCACAGTCTGGGGCTACGCCGTCGATTACGGTGGATAGTGCGGAGCTGTTTTCCGGAAATGCCGGTGTAGAAGAGGAGGACTTGTCTGCTACCGAAGCTGCGGAAGCGGAAGATACGGTGGCTACGCCGCCGCCTCATCATTTATGGGATGCGGAGATGCCTTTGAGTACGGATACATCTTCTGACTGGTGGCTGCTGAACCGGCCTATGATCCGTTCTGTAGATTCTTCTATAGTGAAGGAGATACAGGGGGATAAGCGTTTTAATTACCAGGATAAGGTGCCTAAGCAGACCCGTAACTGGGCGGCGGAAATACTGATGCATATTATCCATTACCTGCTATCTGTGAGTGACCTTATCATCATACTGGTGGTGTTGGGATTGCTGGCCATACTGTTCTATTTTCTGCGGCATCAGGGGGTATTCCGGAGACATAGTAAAAAGATAACGGAAGAGCTGCCTGGCCAGGAAGAGGAGGAGATCACCGTTGCCGGCGCTTATGAGCAGAAGATACAGGCAGCTGTGGCAGCCGGTCAGTACCGGCTGGCAGTACGTTTGTTATACCTGCAGGCTTTACGTATCCTGGAGTCCAAGCAGCTGATTGCCATTACCAAGGATAAAACGAATGCCGACTATCTGCGGGCATTGTATAAAACGCAGTGGTATAGTTCATTTGCGGGGATCACGCTGGATTATGAATATATCTGGTATGGGGAGATGCTGCTGAATGATGAGCAATTTAAGCAGGTATACGGACAGTTCCGGGCATTTAAAAACGAATTAGGTTATACAGCGTGAAAAAGGTGATCATCTTCATAGGTATTGTGGTGGGTCTTTTTGTGATCCTGCTGTTGATCGCCGGCGGGCAGGCTGCGCAGCAGGAGGCGAAGTACCTGGACCTGAGCCGGCTGGGTTATGGCTATAAAGATAAGAAGCCCGGGGGTACCTATGTACTTTATAAGTACCTGCCTTCTTTATTCTACGGTAGTACTCCCAAGGTCGTTACTAAACCATTTGCACGTACGATGGACCGGGATGCAGACATCCGGCAGTCGGACGATATTGTGTATATGTTGGTGGCTGACAAATTATATGCGTCGGAGCGGGATATTAAACGTATGCTGGAATTTGTGCAGAAGGGTAACCAGCTTTTTATGGCGGTGCGTCAGCCGGATTCATTGCTGGCAGATCGGTTGGGATTTGAGGTGGCGGACACCGATGCAGGCGGCAATACGCAGCATTTTGTGAACCCGAACTTTGCGCCTGATACTGCATTTGCAGCATCGAGGCTGGCGGGTGGCAGTTACTTTACGAAACTGGATTCGGCGAATACTACCATATTGGGGCGGCAGCAAAACCAGCGGGTGAACTTTGTGCGCATTCATTATGGCAACGGTAGTGTGTTGTTGTTGCTGAACCCTGCTTCGCTGACGAACTATTTCCTGGTGCAGCCGAAGAATATCCGGTCGCTGGAGCGGGAGGTAGCGTATGCGAAGGAAGGGTACCGGTTGTATTGGGATGAATATTACAAGTACCAATACACGAAACAATCGGATGATTTCAGTGAGTGGCAGGTGCTGATGCGGTATCCGGCGATGCGGTGGGCGTTGTGGCTGGCGTTGTTATTATTGGTGTTGTATGTGCTTTTTGAGAGCAAGCGGCGGCAGCGTATCATCCCGGAGCGTCCGGTGCTGGCCAACCATTCATTGGAGTTTGTAGATACGTTGGGGCAGTTGTATTATCAGCAGCATGACAATAAAAACCTGGCGCAGAAGATGATCGCGCATTGGCTGGAGTATGTGCGTAGCCGTTTTTATCTGAACACCCAGCAGCTGGACCTGGTATTTGCGACTACACTGGCGCGGAAGTCGGGTATGGAAGAGGCGGCGGTGCGGCATATTGTGGATTGTATACATGACATACAGTTGTCGGAACAGGTGAGTGATACTTACCTGATGGACTTTTATAAAGTGATCAATCAGTTTTATCTAAACACGAAATAATGGAAGGGAATTTCTTTCAACCTAAGTCCGATCTTTCGGGCCTTCATGCGGCGGTGGCTGCGATACGTGAGCAGATCGGCAAGGTGATAGTAGGGCAGCATCAGATGGTGGATCTGTTGATCACGGGATTGCTGACGCAGGGACATGTATTGATAGAGGGGGTACCCGGGGTGGCCAAGACCTTGACGGCGAAGTTATTATCCCGTTGTGTGGACGCTGGTTTTTCCAGGATACAGTTCACGCCGGATATCATGCCGGCGGATGTGTTGGGTACGTCCGTTTTCAATCCGCAGAGTCGTGATTTTGAATACAAGAAAGGGCCTGTTTTCAGCAATATGGTCCTGATAGATGAGATCAACCGTGCGCCTGCGAAAACGCAGGCTGCATTGTTTGAGGTGATGGAGGAAAGGCAGGTGACCAATGATGGGGTATCTTATATATTGCCTGCACCTTTTATGGTGATCGCTACGCAGAACCCGATAGAGCAAGAGGGGACTTATCGTTTGCCGGAGGCGCAGCTAGATCGTTTCCTGTTTAAGATAGAGGTAAAGTACCCGACGCAACCGGAAGAGGTGGCTATGTTGCAGGCGATGCATCAGCACCAGGGAGTACGGGATATGACCGAGCTGATAGACCGGGTGGTGACGGCTGCTGATATACAGTCGTACCAGGCGATCGTGCGTACGGTGCATGTAGAAGAGCGCCTGATGCATTACATCGCTGCGTTGGTACAGGAGACCCGTGCGAATGCATCGTTGTACTTGGGCGCTTCGCCACGTGCATCGATTGCCGTGATGAACTGTGCGAAGGCGACAGCTGCCATGAACAACCGCGACTTTGTAACACCTGATGATATTGTAGCGATATTGCCGCATGTGCTGCGGCATCGTATTATGCTGACACCGGAGCGTGAGATGGAAGGTATCAGTACAGATGAAGTGATTGCACAGATCATCAAATCGGTAGAAGTACCGCGATAATTTACCTTTTAATCAGCTGACATGATCCAACGGTTTTACAAAGCGTTATTCTTCAGTACCCGGCTTTATTTGTCGCTGGGTGTGCTGGTGTTGCTGTTTATCAGTTCTTTTTTCTGGCCGGCGTTGTATGTGATCGCGCTGATCGCTACGGGTCTTTTCGGGGTAGTGGTGCTGGTGGACCTGGTATTACTGTATGGTACACCGGAGCATCCTTTGAAGGCGGAGCGGCAGGTAGGACAGCGTTTCAGCCATGGGGATGAGAACGAGGTAAAGATCGTATTGGATCATGGTTACCGTTTTCCGGTGCAGGTGGAGTTGCTGGATGAGTTACCGTTTCAGTTCCAGGCCCGTAATTTCCGGTTGACGGCCTTACTGCAACCTGGGGAAGTGCGTACGTTGACGTATATGTTGCGTCCGTTGGAGCGGGGAGCGTATGATTTTGGTGTCATGAATATTTTCCTGACCAGTCCGTTGGGGTTAGTGCGCCGGTATATTGCCGGTGGTGAAGCGGTGACGGTGAAGGTATACCCTGCATATCTGCAGTTGCGTCATTATGAGTTATTCTCTGCTATGAACCGGTTGAATGAGCTGGGTGTGCATAAGCGGAGAGTAGTGGGGCACAGTATGGAGTTTGACCATATCCGCGAGTATAACCGTGGGGATGATGTACGTATGTTGAACTGGAAGGCGACGGCACGCCGGGGTACGTTGATGGTGAATAACTATGTGGAGGAGAAGGCACAGCAGGTGTACTGTGTGATCGACAAGGGGCGTACGATGAAGATGCCTTTTGACGGTATCTCGTTGCTGGATTATGCGATCAATTCTACCTTGGTATTCAGTAATGTTGCGTTGCAGAAAGGGGATAAGGCCGGGCTGGTGACGTTGTCGGCGCAGACGGCTGAAATACTGGCGGCCAGTAACAAGAAGGTGCAGCTGAGTAAGGTACTGGAGATGTTGTATGGGCAGACCACTTCCTGGCAGGAGAGTGATTATGAAACGTTAGGCGTGACTTTACGTAATAAGATCTCGCAACGTTCGCTGCTGATCTTCTTTACCAACTTTGAGTCGATGACGGGTTTACAGCGGCAGTTGTCTTATCTGCGTCAGTTATCGAAATATCATTTGGTACTGGTGATCTTTTTTGAAAATACGGAACTGAAGAAAGTGACGCAGGATACTGCGAGAGGTGTGGAAGAGGTGTACAAGCAGGTGATTGCGCAGAAATTCGCTTATGAGAAAAAGCTCTTTGTACGGGAGCTTTCCAAATATGGTATTCTATCTTTATTGACCACTCCTGAGCATCTTACATTGGACCTGATCAACAAATACCTGGAGTTGAAATCACGTATGCTGATCTGATGATCAGGGTCTGTTACGGTTACGTTTATTATTCCTGCCTGCGGGCATTACATCCTGTACATTTTTAATCTGGGATTCGTCGTCTGGTAGTTGTTTGACTGGTATGACGGATGATGCGCTGATGGCCGGATCGGTGCGGCTGATCGCTTTGAGGGAGATCATGCGGGTGACGGTATCTTCTTTTTCGAGGAGGAGATCTTGTCCGATGAGGTGACCGGTAGAGCTTTGGAAACGCACGGCGGCGGTATCCAGCGGTAGTATCTTGCCACTGCTGAAGACCCCTTCTACATTGAGATAGAAATGCACATTCCTTTTGAGGCTGTCGGCATAATGGTTGAACCGTATGCGTTCGAGGCGAGGGAGTTGTAAGGTAGTGCTGAGTGGGGTGTCGGTATTGGGAAAGGTGACGCTGAGCGATAGCTGGTATTGTTGTTGTGCCAGCTGGCGGCGATCGAGGGTAAGGAAGCCATTTTCTAATTTGCCACTGCTGCTGGTGATGTGCAGGCGGCTCCAGCGGTAGTTGCCTTTGAGCAATCCTTCTGTTTTTTTGATGCTGCCATCGCTGAAGGTGATCTCCAGGCCTACGGATAACTGGTCATACAGTTCGGGGAGGGCGGTGCTGTCGTATACTACCCGGATGTTGGTGGGTACGGGTTGTTGTGCCCGCGTGGCAACGGACGATGTTATAAGCATGATAAGCCATATCAGTTGTAGGCGAAGGAGCATAAGCGTACTATTTAGTGATTCGGGTGGACCGTTTCCCTCCCTCCCTGCCGGGGGGGAAGGAAACGGTCAGCGATGCCCTGCTCAGGCAGGGTGGAGGGCGGTTACTTGTAGTTGTCGTTGTACGTATTTGCCCAGTATATCAAATTCCAGGTTCACGGTGCTGCCGGCGCTTATGGCGGACAGGTTGGTGTGCTGGTAGGTGTATGGAATGATGGCGACGGAGCATTCGTTGTGGGTGACATCGAATACGGTGAGGCTGACGCCATTGACGCAGAGGGAGCCTTTTTCTACGACGAGAGCGGCGAAAGCGGTGGGGAAGCGGAAGCGGTAGAGCCAGCTGCCATCCTGGGCGGTTTTGCTGATGCATTCACCTACGCTGTCGACGTGGCCTTGTACGAGGTGTCCGTCTATGCGGCCGTTGAAAGCCATTGCCCTTTCGAGGTTTACTTTCTGACCCGGGGCCAGCTGGCCGAGGTTGGTCTTCTGTAAGGTCTCTGCTACGGCAACGATCTCGTAGCTATTTTCCTGTATAGCGGTAACCGTGAGGCAGACACCGTTGTGTGCCACGCTTTGGTCTATTTTCAATTCCGGCGCCAGTGAGGACTGGACGCTGATGACGAGGTTGGTGCCCTCTTTCCTGGTGGTGATCACTTCTCCCAGTGATTCTACTATTCCTGTAAACATACCTGCTAATTTAGGGATAATTGTTAAGGTGCGGGGAAGGGAAGGGAGGAGTGGGGGTAATGACGAGGCACTTCCGGCACGCCAACGGGGCGTTGGGCCGGACAGCGGGCGGGGGAAAGCAGGGGTGAGTGGATTGCAAAACGCCCGGTAGCGGTAGCTTTCCGGGCGTTAGTGGTGGTTGTGTGTAGTGGTCTACTGTGCGAGGAATGCCGATGTACGTTTGACAAAGTCGTCTGTATGCTGGAATAGAGCGGCATGGGCAGCATCCGGGTAGACGATCAATGTGGCGTTGGGAAAGTTTTGCGACATATTAACGGCGTTTTGTACTGGTACGGGTAGATCTTCTTTACCCTGTGCGATGAGTACGGGTTGTTTGACGGTTTTGAGTTCATTGAGTGCATCGGGGTTGGGTTGTGCCCAGCCCAGTACAGCTTGAACGGCGGCGCTAAAGCTTTCGTTGGTGATGGCGGCATCGCGGTTTTGCGTTCGTTGTTGCACCCGTAGCCAGGAAGCTTTACCCGCTTGGATGCTTTGTTCGGACTTGGTGAAGCCGAAACGGAGGAAGTTGTCTTCTGCGCTGAGGTTGGCGCCTGCGGCGAGAAGTGCTGGCAGGTTGGACAATCCGGTAGCACCTTTGGGGCCGGTACCGGTGAGGATGATCTTGTTGACGAGGGCTGGTTCGGTGAGGGCGATCTGCTGGGAGATGAAGCTACCGAGGGAGAAGCCCAGGAGGTTTACTTTGGGGATGCCCAGGGCTTTGATGAACCCGGTGACATCTTTGGCCATATCGGCGATATTGTTAGGGGTGGTACCGGTGGAGGCGCCTACGCCCTGTATGTCGAAGAGGATCACTTTATATTGTTGTGCGAGGCCATTGGTGATAGCCGGGTCCCAGTCGTCCATGTTGCTGCCGAGGGGGGCGACCATGAGGACGGGGGTACCGGATGAAGCGCCCAGTTCGCGGTAGGCATGTTTGGAGCCATTGACATCGACAAATTTTGTCGGGGCGTTTTGGTGGTAGTCTACCGGTGCGGGCGGCGGTGTATCTTCTTTTTTACAAGCGCCGAGGCCGAGGCTGATAAAGAGTGCGGCGGTAAGTGGTTTGAAAGTGTGCATGTGATAATGGTTTTAATTGGATGTTTAATTGGGTGAAGCATCGAATACGCCGCAAAAGTATGGGGAGGGGGGAGTGGGGGCAATGACGGGGGCCTTTAGTCAGGCAAACGGGGAGGTGAACCGGACAGTGGGGGTGGTTAAAGGCGAAAGATGCTTTAATGAACGCTTGCATCTCCATGCTGGAGGACCGGGCAGTAGGATGGGGAAAGGGGGGCTGGGGTGATATTTAAATGGAGGCAGAGGGGATGTGAGGAACGGGCGGGCGGGGTAAGCTACTGATAATCTGGTTATTGCCGGTATATTTGCTGGAATCTTTGGAGGAAAGATTGGAATGCTTTTGTTTTTTTGAAATACAGTCCGTATCTTTGCCATCCTTAAAAATGGAGCAAAAATTATGTTGATTATCGATTCTAAAGATTGCGAAAATATTGACAAGGCGCTTAAGAAATACAAGAAGAAATTCGAGAAAGCGCGTATCCTGATGCAATTGAGAGAGCGCCAGTCATTTACTAAGCCTTCTATCAAGCATCGTACAAAAGTGCTGAAAGCTGTTTACCGTCAGCAGATTGCTAGTGGTAAAATTGAACTGTAGGCCTTTATAGGAATAAGTCAACTTCAAAATATTTGATGATCATAAAGTTATTTGTGTAACTTTATGATCATCAATTTTTTTGTGTTGAACGAAGTTTTGTACCCGTTAGGGCAGTCTTTTCTTACCTATATCCGTTTGGAGAAGCGCTACTCGGCGCACACGGTGACTGCTTATGAAAATGACCTACGTCAGTTTTCTGATTTCCTGATTACTACATATGGTGAGTTATCCCTGGGCGATATTACGCATTTGATGGTGCGTTCGTGGCTGGCTGCGTTGATGCAGGCGGAGGTGAGTCCGAAGAGTATTCACCGGAAGTTATCGTCTTTAAAATCGTTTTTCCGGTATGCGGTAAAGCAGGGTCATGTGCGTCAGACGCCGATGACCCGTATTGTGGCGCCTAAGTTGAGTCGTCGGTTGCCGGGGTTTATTGATGACAAGGGGATGGAGGCGGTGCAGGAGAACCGTAGTTTGCGGAAGGGGCAGGAGGCTTCGGTGATTTTTACGGCTGATCTGGCGGGGATGACGCATTACCTGGTGTTTGACATTTTGTATCATACGGGGGTGCGGCGATCTGAGCTGATCGGGTTGCAGGAGCGGCATATTGATGCGGGTAATCTGACGATCAAGGTATTGGGGAAGGGGAATAAGGAGCGGTTGATACCGATCAGTGGGGAGTTGTATGGGCGGATGTCGGCTTATATGCAGCGGAAGCGGCAGGAGCTGGAGGCGCCGGATACGGGTGTATTGTTGGTGCATCCGCGGACGGGGCGTGCGTTGGCGCCGCGGTATGTGTATGAGTTGGTGCGGCATTATCTGAGTGTGCATCAGTTGACGACGATTGCGGCGAAGAGTCCGCATGTGTTGCGGCATACGTTTGCGACACATTTGATGAATAACGGGGCGGATTTGAATGCGGTGAAGGAGTTGTTGGGTCATTCGAGTCTAGCGGCTACGCAGGTGTATACGCATAATTCTATTGAGCAGCTGAAGGATGTGTTTCGGAAGGCGCATCCGAAGGCGTAAGTTTCCCATTTACATACGGTTCGGTAATATACCATCAGTTTGAGCGGGCGGGGTGCTGCTGGCAGTGGGAGTGGTGTTTTCTGAAAGCTGTGCTGGTAGCGGATATGGAGGAAAGTGAAAAGATGAGTAATGAGGGTTGCTTATAGGATGATTATACGAATGCTATACGAATGTTATAGGAATGATATAGGAGAGGTGGAGGAGGAGGGGAGGTCATCTGGTGTTATTTTCTCCAGGTTTGACAATTGGGTAGAGGGAGTCGAAATTGTGTAATATGGGCGAGCTCTTGGGAGGGAGAGGGGGAGTATGGATGGTTTAACAAAACATTAAATAATCGTTACGTAAAAGAACGTAAAGTTTTTTAAATTAGTGATGAAAGTTCTTTACTTAACTATTAAAACAGAGTGCCTATGTAGCAATGCTTACCCGAACAGAGTTTAGATTGTTAAATATTAAAATTTCAAGTGCTATGAACGTTCAAATTCAAACTGTGCATTTTGATGCTGATTCAAAACTGATCGACCATGTGAACAAGAAGATCCAGAAATTAAACACTTTTTATGATCGTATTGTAAGCGTAGATGTTTTTTTAAAGTTGGATAATATAGCGCATCAAATTAAGGACAAGATAGCCGAGATAAAAGTCCGAGTACCCCGCCAAGACCTCTTTGTAAAGCATGAATCTAAATCCTTCGAGGAGTCGTTCGACTTAGCTTTTGATTCTCTTGTAGCCCAGATCAAGAAGCAGAAGGAGAAAAAATTTCAGTAATTTTTCAAAAATATTTTGGAATTAAATATCTCTTTGCTACCTTTGCCATCCCGAATTCAAAAGGGATCGGCGAAGGTAGTAAAGTTCTTTACTGTAGGGCGTTTTAGCCTAATCGATAATTACTTTTAAGGGTTGTATCGAAGCGTTTAAAAAAACATTTTGAAATTAATTTAAACCGTTTAATTTTGCGCTTCCTTTTAATACACATACAACTGATTAAAAGCATGTTATGCCAGCATAGCTCAGTTGGCCAGAGCTACTGATTTGTAATCAGTGGGTCGGGGGTTCGAATCCCTCTGCTGGCTCTTTGAAAAATCCACGATGTGAAATGAGCTGGCGGTGATCGCTGGCGAGTAGACGGAAGGGGTTTTGGAATGGAGAGTTTTAAAAATGGGCAGGTTCCAGAGTGGCCAAATGGGGCGGACTGTAAATCCGCTGTCTTTCGACTTCATAGGTTCGAATCCTATCCTGCCCACTTCAAACGGTAAAGTTCCGCTTTTGTTTAAGGCGGAACTTACTTGTTGAATAGAAGTGGGAATTGTTCTTTGTATACGTTTTCATTGATATGCGGGAGTAGCTCAGTTGGTAGAGCGACAGCCTTCCAAGCTGTAGGTCGCGGGTTCGAACCTCGTCTCCCGCTCATTGCGTAGCTAAATAATCTGGTGTCTTGTCTGGATTGACTTTAGTTATGTAAATTTTTGGCGATAGTCTTTTGTGCTATATGCTGCGGTCTTTAGAAATGCTGTTGTAGCTCAGGGGTAGAGCACTTCCTTGGTAAGGAAGAGGTCGTGAGTTCAATTCTCATCAACAGCTCTATTCAAGTTTCGGACTTCGGATTTCGACATTCCAGCTCCGGGCTTCGGATTCGAAGTTTAAACTAAGCGTTGTAGCTCAGTGGCAGAGCATTCCGGTGTGTGGCCGGGAGGTCATGGGTTCAATTCTCATCAACTGCTCCAGTTTGTAAAACGGTTTTTAAACAACTATCAATACAATCTTTACAAACCATCTAAAAAGAAAATAAAATGGCAAAAGAAACCTTTAAGCGGGATAAACCCCACGTAAACATTGGTACCATTGGTCACGTGGACCACGGTAAAACTACCTTGACTGCTGCCATTACTACCATTTTGGCAAACAAGGGCTTGGCTGAGAAGAGAGGTTATGATGAGATCGATGCGGCTCCTGAAGAAAAAGAAAGAGGTATCACTATCAATACAGCACACGTTGAGTATCAGACAGCTAACCGTCACTATGCACACGTTGACTGTCCAGGCCACGCTGACTATGTGAAGAACATGATTACCGGTGCTGCTCAGATGGATGGTGCTATCCTGGTGGTTGCTGCTACAGATGGTCCGATGCCACAAACAAGAGAACACATTCTGCTGGCTCGCCAGGTAGGTGTACCTCGTATCGTTGTTTTCATGAACAAAGTTGACCTGGTAGACGATCCTGAACTGCTGGAACTGGTAGAAATCGAAATCCGTGATCTGCTGTCTAAGAACGGCTTTGACGGTGATAATGTGCCCATCATCAAAGGTTCTGCGACAGGTGCGCTGGCTGGTGATGAGAAATGGGTTGGTGCTATCGACGAACTGATGGATGCAGTTGACTCTTACATTCCGCTGCCTCCGCGTCCAGTTGATCAACCGTTCCTGATGTCTGTAGAGGACGTATTCTCTATCACAGGTCGTGGTACTGTTGCAACCGGTCGTATCGAGCGTGGTCGTATCAAAGTGGGTGAGAACGTTGAGATCGTAGGTCTGATCCCTGAGCCGCTGAAATCCACTTGTACTGGTGTTGAGATGTTCAAAAAACTGCTGGATGAAGGTGAAGCTGGTGACAACGCTGGTTTGCTGCTCCGTGGTATTGAGAAAACTCAGATCCGTCGTGGTATGGTTATCTGTCAGCCAGGTACTATCACTCCGCACACTGAATTCAAATGTGAGGTGTATGTACTGAGCAAAGATGAAGGTGGTCGTCACACGCCATTCTTCCAGAAATACCGTCCTCAGTTCTACTTCCGTACTACGGATGTAACTGGTGAGGTGGAACTGCCAGCTGGTGTTGAAATGGTTATGCCTGGTGATAACATCGGTCTGACTGTTAAACTGATCGCTCCGATCGCTATGGAAAAAGGTCTGAAATTCGCTATCCGCGAAGGTGGCCGTACCGTAGGTGCTGGTCAGGTAACTGAAATCCTGAAATAAGCCATCTCGCCCTTTAAAGAAGGGAACTACGAGGTAAGTTTAATATCTTTACAAAGTACCTGGAGTTTTATCCAGGTACTTTGTTCTCTAAAGCAGCGAATACAACCGGTTCTGCTGTGAGAGGGTCAGAAAAATATTCTACGGGCATAGTTCAATGGTAGAATAGCGGTCTCCAAAACCGTTGATACGGGTTCGAATCCTGTTGCCCGTGCCAGATAAAACATATAGGTAAATGGTTGAATTGTTGTATGGTCATCAAATCAGTAAACAATTCAACCTTTTAGCCGTTTAATAACATCTGATTCACAGTTAATTTGTTTACTCATGAGTATCAGAACTTACTTCCAGGAATCCTATCATGAACTGGTACATAAGGTGTCCTGGCCTACCTGGAAGGAACTCCAGTCTTCCACTATGATAGTACTGATCGCCACTATCATCATTACTTTACTAGTTTGGGGCATGGACGCTCTTTCCAATACTGTACTAACACAATACTATAAATTATTTTAATATATGGATGCAGCCAATAACACTGCGCCTGCCCAGGAAACGAAATGGTATGTGCTACGGGTGGTAAGTGGAAAGGAAAAAAAGGTGAAGGAGTACCTGGATATTGAGGTACGCCGCTCCGATTGGGGAAATGTAATCACCCAGGTGTTTCTGCCGGTAGAGAAGGTGTACAAGGTGCAAGCGGGTAAGAAGGTGATGCGGGAAAAGAACTTTTATCCTGGTTATGTGATGATCGAGGCGATAGATGGTAAAATGACCGATGAGGTGATCCAGTCTATCCGTAACGTATCGGGTGTTATTCACTTCCTGGGTAAGGATAAACCGATCGCTTTGCGGAAGGCAGAGGTGAATAAGATGTTGGGTAAGGTGGACGAGTTGAGTGATCAGGGTATGACGATGAGTGAGCCTTTCATCGTGGGTGAGACGATCAAGATCATTGACGGACCGTTCAACGACTTTAACGGGGTGATAGAAGAGGTGATAGAGGATAAGAAGAAGTTGAAGGTGACGGTGAAGATCTTCGGCCGTGCTACTCCGGTAGAGCTGAACTTCATGCAGGTAGAGAAATTGAGCTAGTCAATAGCTTTATAATATTAAGAGAACGGCTGTCCTTTTCGTGGGCAGCCGTTCTTTTGCTTTGGATGGTGGGTGCGGAGCGGGAGTGTTATTTTTTCTTCCGGGTGAATTGGATCTCCATCATTTTCATTTCCTGGCCATTGATATCGCAGTACATTTCCATGGTTTGGTGGTCGTTGTCGACGAGGCGGAAGACTTCGCGCATGCGGAGATCTTTGCCGGTGGAGGGGTCTACGGATATGCCTTTGAATTCGATGGATTTGGAGGTTTCGTCCCAGGTACCTTCCATGTTCATGATACCGGTACCCATATTGTCCATGTAGGTGCTTTGGAATACTTTTTTAGCATTATCGTAGGCCAGCATGCCGATCCCTTCGTAGGGCATGTTCATGAACTGGGCTTTGTTGTGGGTTTCCTGGTAGCGGCCGCCGAGGATCATTTTATTGACGGCGGTGCCTTTGCTTTTGGAGGGAGGGGCGCCTGGTTGCATCCAGGCTGTCATTTCGAAGTCCCATTCTCCGTCGGCGGCGGCGATCATTTTATGAATGGGGCCAGGTGTCATGTAGGCGGTCCAGGCTTTTTCGTTGTTTTGCTGATCGTTTTGGGCTTTTGAGGGGAGGAAGGAGAGGAGAAGTCCTGCAAGCAGGCAGGTTATTACGGACAGACGTTTCATAATTACAGGTTTTTGGTGTGTAATAGAGAACAAACCGGGGGGAGGGAAAGTTGTGTGTTGGAGAGTGATATGGCTGTGTTGGGTGGTGGTGGCGGAATTGCTATAGAATTGTAAAAAAAACGGAAAAAATAGGAGAGATCAGCAAAAAGAATGCCCAAATCGTTTTTCTTTTTGTGAACTTAATATTATTATATACCTTTGCATCCCCTTTAAAAGGTTATTTCAGACCTTTTAGTGTTTGGGAGTCCTCGGTTTGCGGGGACGTTTTCACCAAATTAAATAAAAAAACATGGCAAAAGAGATCGCAACGTACGTGAAATTGCAGGTAAAAGGCGGCCAGGCCAACCCTGCACCTCCGATTGGTCCCGCTTTGGGTTCCAAGGGTGTGAACATCATGGAGTTTTGCAAGCAGTTCAATGCCCGTACCCAGGATAAAGTGGGTAAAGTATTGCCTGTATTGCTGACTGTTTACACTGACAAGTCTTTTGATTTCGTAATTAAGACGCCGCCCGCTCCGGTTCAGTTGCTGGAAGCAGCCAAATTGCAAGGTGGTTCTAAGGAGCCTAACCGTAACAAGGTAGGTAAAGTGACCTGGGAACAGGTGGAGGCAATTGCTAAAGACAAGATGCCTGACCTGAACTGTTTCAAGCTGGATAGCGCTATGAGAATGGTAGCTGGTACAGCTCGCAGCATGGGTATCACTGTAGAGGGTAAAGCTCCCTGGGAAAACTAATTGTCACCCTGCAAGCAGGTAAACTTTTAAAAAACTGACTAATGGCAACTAAGAACAGAAAAGCGGCTGAAGCAAAGGTGGACAAGAATAAAGTGTACACCCTGAAAGAAGCTTCTGCGCTTGTTAAAGATATCAATTGCACTAAATTCGACAGTTCTGTCGATTTGCATATCCGTTTGGGCGTAGATCCCAAGAAGGCTGACCAAGCTATCCGTGGTTCTGTAACGCTTCCCCACGGTACTGGTAAGACAAAGCGCGTACTGGTGCTTTGTACGCCTGAGAAAGAGAACGATGCTAAGAACGCGGGTGCTGACTTTGTAGGTTTGGATGAGTTTATCCAGAAGATCGAAGGTGGCTGGACTGATGTGGATGTGATCGTAGCTACTCCGGCAGTGATGCCTAAGATTGGTAAGCTCGGTAAGATCCTGGGTCCCCGTAACCTGATGCCTAACCCTAAGACCGGTACTGTTACTAACGATGTAGCAGCTGCTGTGAACGAGGTAAAAGGCGGTAAGATCACCTTTAAAGTAGACAAGGCTGGTATTATTCACGCTTCTATCGGGCGTATATCTTTTGCGCCTGAGAAACTGGAGCAGAACTCCCAGGAGCTGATCAATGCGATCATTAAGCTGAAGCCTGCTACTGCAAAGGGCATTTACCTGAGAGGTTTATCCATGGCGAGCACTATGAGCCCTGGTATCGTTGTAGACACTAAATCTGTTCAAAACTAATTGATACGGTCCATTGTGTAGGCATCGGTTCCGAATGGAGAGGGTGATTTACAGGCAGCATCAATACCAAAAGCAAAAGCTATGAACAAAGATCAAAAAAATGAAGTGATTGAACTGCTGAAAAGCAAGTTCACACAATATAACAACTTCTATATCACCAATACAGAGTCATTGTCTGTAGCGCAGATCAACCATTTGCGCCGGGTGTGTTTCGATAAGAATGTGGAGATGAAAGTGGCTAAGAACACTTTGATCCGCAAGGCACTGGAGTCTCTGGATAACGAGAAATACGCTGGTATCTACGATGCGTTGCATGGTGTTACTGCGCTGATGTTCTCTGACAGTCCTAAGGAGCCTGCAGTGATCATTTCTACTTTCCGTAAGGAGAATGCGAAACTGGAGAAACCTGTGCTGAAAGCTGCATTTGTGGCTGACGAGATCTACAGCGGCGACGAGCAACTGGTGAACCTGACGAAGATCAAGACCAAGAACGAGCTCATTGGCGAAGTTATCGGTCTGTTGCAATCTCCTGCCAAACGCGTTATTGCTGCGTTGTTGGAGAAAGCTAAGAAAGAAGAAGAAGGTGGTGCAGCTGTTGAGGCAGCTCCTGCTGAGTAATTTACCCGGCCTGGTAGCTTCCGGAGAGGGAGCGATGGCCCAAGAATATGGCTTCCAAGTCACAATATAATTAACAACTTTACAAACATTATCTTAAAACATTATACAATGGCAGACGTAAAAGCATTAGCTGAACAATTAGTAGGCTTAACTGTTAAGGAAGTACAAGAACTGGCTGACGTACTGAAGAATGAGTACGGCATCGAACCAGCAGCAGCAGCGGTAGTAGTAGCAGCTGGTGGCGACGGTGGTGGCGCAGCAGTTGAGGAAAAAACTGCCTTTAACGTTATCCTGAAATCTGCAGGCGCTAGCAAACTGAACGTAGTTAAGGTTGTAAAAGATCTGACTGGTTTAGGTCTGAAAGAAGCGAAGGAACTGGTAGACGGTGCTCCTAAAGCTGTTAAAGAAGGCGTAAGCAAAGCTGAAGCAGAAGATCTGAAGGCTAAGCTGACTGAAGCTGGAGCTGACGTTGAAATTCAGTAATTCTTTGCTTAGTATACATCTTTTATAGGTCAAAAGTGCCCGGCACTTTTGGCCTTATTCCCTTTGGGATAGTGTCTTTTCAAGGCGTCAAAAATGGGGAAATCATCTGAACAGGGTGGCTTGGCGCGACAGGATGGCACTAAAAACGGGGTGTAAATGGTAAAGAAGTCTTAATTTCCCCTATTCATAAGTTATTATAACTGCTAACTTCGAATATGTCTCTAAAAAAAGCCCAAACAAACGAAAGAGTAAATTTTGGAAAGATCAAACAAGTTACTGAGACACCGGATCTGTTGGCTATCCAAATTCAATCTTTCAAGGATTTCTTCCAATTAGAAACCACACCAGACAAGCGGAACAACGAAGGCCTTTTTAAAGTATTTAAAGAGAACTTCCCGATTACTGATACGCGAAATATCTTCAATCTGGAATTTCTGGACTACTTTGTAGACCCTCCGCGTTACACAATCGAAGAGTGTATTGAACGTGGGCTTACCTATTCTGTACCGTTGAAGGCGAAACTGCGCCTCAGCTGTAACGATGAGGAGCATGTGGATTTCCAGACGATTGTACAGGATGTGTTCCTGGGTAATATACCTTATATGACCCCGAGAGGAACATTCGTGATCAACGGTGCTGAGCGTGTAGTTGTATCGCAGCTGCATCGTTCTCCTGGTGTATTCTTTGGTCAATCCGTACACCCGAACGGTACGAAGATCTACTCTGCCAGGGTGATCCCGTTCAAGGGCGCATGGATGGAGTTTGCTACTGACATCAACAATGTTATGTATGCATACATCGACCGTAAGAAGAAATTCCCGGTTACTACGCTGTTGCGTGCTATTGGCTACGAAACAGATAAAGACATTCTGCAGCTGTTCGGCATGGCAGATGAAGTAAAAGCAGAGCGGAAGAGTCTTGAAAAATATACCGGCAAGAAGCTGGCTGCCCGGGTGCTGAGAAGCTGGGTAGAAGATTTCGTAGATGAGGATACCGGTGAGGTGGTGAGCATCGAGCGTAATGAGATCATGCTGGAGCGTGATAGCATCCTCGACGAGGCGAACATCGAGACTATCATCGATATGGATGTAAAGAGTGTTTTCGTGCAGAAAGAAGAGGTGAGCGGTGACTTCTCGATCATCTACAATACTTTAAATAAAGATACATCCAACTCTGAGCTGGAAGCCGTTCAGCACATCTACCGCCAACTGCGCGGAGCTGATGCACCGGATGATGAGACAGCAAGGGGTATCATTGATAAATTATTCTTCTCCGATAAGCGTTATGACCTCGGGGATGTAGGCCGTTACAAGATCAACAGAAAGCTGGGACTGCCTACTCCGCTGGACATGAAGGTATTGACCAAGGAGGATATCATTTCTATCATAAAATACCTGGTACAGCTGACCAACGGTAAAGCGGAGATCGACGATATCGATCACCTGAGTAACCGTCGTGTGCGTACTGTAGGGGAGCAATTATATGCGCAGTTCGGCGTGGGGCTGGCCCGTATGGCCCGTACCATCCGTGAGCGTATGAACGTTCGTGACAATGAGGTGTTTACACCGGTAGACCTGATCAATGCGAGGACCCTGTCTTCCGTGATCAACTCTTTCTTTGGTACTTCTCAGTTGTCACAGTTCCTCGACCAAACCAACCCGTTGTCTGAGATCACGCACAAACGTCGTATCTCCGCTCTCGGACCCGGAGGTCTGAGCCGTGAGAGAGCGGGCTTTGAGGTACGTGACGTTCACTACTCTCACTATGGCCGTCTCTGTACGATTGAAACGCCGGAAGGACCGAACATCGGTCTGATCTCTACCCTTTGCGTACACGCGAAAGTGAATGAGATGGGCTTCATCGAAACACCTTACCGTAAGGTAAAAGAAGGTAAAGTAGATATGAACCGCGTAGAGTTCCTGAGTGCTGAAGAAGAAGATACCGTGAAGATCGCACAGGCAAACGCTCCGCTGGATGATAAAGGACACTTTGTAAATGATAAAGTGAAGTCCCGTGAGACCGGTGACTTCCCGATCCTGGACAGAGAAGAGGTGGAATTCATGGACGTAGCACCTAACCAGATCGTGGGTCTGAGTGCTTCCCTGATTCCGTTCCTCGAGCATGATGATGCCAACCGTGCGTTGATGGGATCGAACATGCAACGTCAGGCAGTACCGCTGATCAACCCGCAAGTGCCTATCGTAGGTACAGGTCTGGAAGCAAAAGCTGCCCGTGATTCCCGCCTGCAGATCACTGCTGAAGGCAAGGGGGTGATAGAGTTCGTAGATGCGAACGAAATCCATGTACGTTACGAGCGTGACGAGATGCAGAAACTGGTATCTTTTGAAGATGACCTGGTAGTATACCAACTGACTAAGTTCGTTAAGACTAACCAGAGCACCTGTATCAACCTGAAACCTTGTGTGAAGAAAGGACAGCGTGTGGTAGAAGGCGACTTCTTAACAGAAGGTTACGCTACCCGCGGTGGTGAGCTGGCACTGGGACGCAACCTGAAAGTAGCGTTCATGCCTTGGAAAGGTTACAACTTTGAGGATGCTATCGTGATCTCCGAGAGAGTAGCCCGTGAAGACCTCTTCACTTCCATCCACATCGATGAGTATGAGCTGGAAGTACGTGATACCAAACTGGGTGAGGAAGAACTGACACCGGATATTCCGAACGTGAGCGAAGAAGCCACCAAGGACCTGGATCAGAACGGTATCATCCGTGTAGGTGCGCATATCAAAGAGGGAGATATCCTGATTGGTAAGATCACCCCCCGTGGTGAATCCGATCCTTCTCCGGAAGAGAAACTGCTGAGAGCTATCTTCGGCGATAAGGCCTCCGATGCGAAAGACGCTTCTCTGAAAGCACCTCCGAGCACAGAAGGTGTGGTGATCGACAAGAAACTATTCTCCCGCGCTAAAAAGGATAAGAACTCCAAGACCCGTGAGAAAGCTTCTCTGGAGAAACTGGAGAAGATCCACCAGAAGAATGAAGAAGACCTACTGGAAGTGCTGATGAGCAAACTGCTGGTACTGCTGAAGGATAAAACATCTCAGGGTATTACCAACACTTACGGTGAGGTATTGATATCCAAAGGCTCTAAATTCTCCCAGAAGAACCTGGTGAATATAGATTTCCAGAACGTTAATCCGTTGAACTGGACCACTGACGAGACTACCAACGAACAGATCAACACCCTGTTGCACAACTATAACATCAAGTACAATGAAGAACTGGGTCGTTACAAACGCGAGAAGTTCAACATCTCTATTGGTGATGAGTTGCCGGCCGGCGTATTGAAACTGGCGAAAGTATACCTGGCCAGCAAGCGTAAGCTGAAAGTGGGTGATAAGATGGCAGGCCGCCACGGTAACAAGGGTATTGTTGCAAGGATCGTGCGTGATGAAGACATGCCGTTCCTGGATGATGGTACACCGGTAGATATCGTACTGAACCCGCTGGGGGTACCTTCCCGTATGAACCTGGGTCAGATCTATGAGACTGTACTTGGATGGGCAGGTCTGAAACTGGGTATTCGTTTTGCTACGCCGATCTTTGATGGTGCTACCACCGAGGAGATCGCAGAATATATCAATCAGGCTGGTCTGCCTAGCTTCGGTCATACTTACTTGTATGATGGTGAGACCGGAGAGCGTTTCCACCAGAAAGCGACGGTGGGTGTTATCTACATGCTTAAACTGAGCCACATGGTGGATGACAAGATGCACGCCCGTTCTATCGGACCTTACAGCCTCATTACCCAGCAGCCGCTGGGAGGTAAGGCGCAGTTCGGTGGTCAGCGTTTTGGTGAGATGGAGGTATGGGCACTGGAAGCATACGGTGCATCCAATATCCTGCAGGAGTTGTTGACGATCAAGTCGGATGATATCGTAGGTCGTGCAAAAGCCTATGAGTCTATCGTGAAGGGAGACAACATTCCGAAAGCAGGTGTACCTGAGTCCTTTAACGTATTGATCCACGAGTTACGTGGTCTGGGTCTCGACCTGAAATTTGAATAACTATCTGTCTATTGTCCATAGGTCGCTGCCGGATCTGATAAGATGAGCAGTGACCTGTGGACTGTCGGCATCCTATAAGAATTTTCTTTAAACAACATACGCGATGGCCATAAAGAAAGAAAATCGTCCTAAGTCTAATTTTAACAGTATCACCATCAGCCTGGCTTCTCCGGATGCAATCCTGGAGCGTTCCTACGGTGAGGTACTGAAACCGGAAACCATCAACTACCGTACTTACAAGCCGGAGCGTGATGGTCTTTTCTGTGAAAGGATATTCGGGCCTGTTAAAGACTACGAATGCTATTGCGGTAAGTATAAGCGTATCCGTTATAAGGGTATTGTATGCGACCGTTGTGGTGTAGAAGTAACGGAGAAGAAAGTACGTCGTGAGAGAATGGGTCACATCCGTCTGGTAGTGCCCGTTGTACATATATGGTATTTCAAATCCCTGCCTAACAAGATTGGTTACTTGTTGGGTATGAGCTCCAAGAAACTGGAAACGATCGTATACTATGAAAGATATGTGATCATCCAGGCTGGTGCTAAACAAGAGAAGGGAATGAATTACGGTGATCTGCTGACAGAGGAAGAGTATCTGGATGTACTGGATACTTTGCCGAAAGACAATCAGCTGTTGCCGGATGAAGATCCTAACAAATTCATCGCTAAGATGGGTGCGGAAGCGGTGGAAATGATGCTGGCCCGTATTGATCTGGACAGCCTTTCTTACCAGCTGCGTAACCAGGCAGCCACTGAAACTTCCCAGCAGCGTAAAGCGGAGGCGTTGAAACGTCTGAGCGTAGTGGAAGCTTTCCGTGATGCTAACAATCGTGTAGACAACCGTCCTGAGTGGATGGTGATGCAATATATTCCTGTAGTTCCGCCGGAATTACGTCCGTTGGTGCCTTTGGATGGTGGCCGTTTTGCGTCTTCTGACCTGAACGATCTTTACCGCCGGGTGATCATCCGTAACAACCGTTTGAAACGTCTGATCGAGATCAAGGCGCCTGAGGTGATCTTGAGAAACGAAAAGCGTATGCTGCAGGAAGCGGTAGACTCCCTGTTCGACAACTCCCGTAAATCCAATGCGGTGAAGGCAGAGGGTGGCCGTGCGCTGAAATCCCTTTCTGACGTACTGAAAGGTAAACAGGGTCGTTTCCGTCAGAACTTGTTGGGTAAACGTGTGGACTACTCCGGTCGTTCTGTAATCGTGGTAGGTCCTGAGTTGAAACTGCATGAGTGCGGTCTCCCAAAAGATATGGCGGCAGAGCTGTTCAAACCGTTTATCATCCGTAAGCTGATCGAAAGAGGTATCGTAAAGACGGTAAAATCTGCGAAGAAGCTGGTAGATAGGAAAGAAGCGGTGGTTTGGGATATCCTGGAGAATGTACTGAAAGGGCATCCGGTGATGCTGAACCGTGCTCCTACCCTCCACCGTCTGTCCATCCAGGCATTCCAGCCTAAACTGGTGGAAGGTAAGGCGATACAGCTGCACCCGCTGGTGTGTTCTGCGTTCAACGCCGACTTTGACGGTGACCAGATGGCGGTACACGTACCGTTGAGCAACGCAGCGATACTGGAAGCCCAGTTGCTGATGTTGTCTTCACATAACATCCTTAACCCGCAGAACGGTACGCCGATCACCCTGCCATCTCAGGACATGGTACTCGGTCTGTACTATATCTCTAAGGGTAAAAAATCTACCGATACTGAAATCGTAAAAGGAGAAGGTAAAGCATTCTACTCTGCCGAAGAGGTGATCATCGCCTACAACGAGCAGCGTGTAGACCTGCATGCGCATATTCGTGTAAAAGCTACCGTTCGTACTGAAGCGAATGAGCTGGAAACGAAACTGATAGAAACAACCGTAGGTCGCGTGATCTTCAACCAGTTCGTACCAAAAGAGGCTGGTTATGTGAATGCACTGCTGACGAAGAAATCACTGCGTGAGATCATCGGTGATATGATCAAATACACCGACATCCCGAAAACTGCGAAGTTCCTGGATGATATCAAGCAGTTAGGTTTCCGTACGGCGTTCCGCGGTGGTCTGTCCTTTAACATTAATGACCTGATCATCCCTGAAGTGAAGCAACTGATGATTGACAGTGCTTCTTCCGAAGTGGATGAGGTGTGGGATAACTACAACATGGGTCTGATCACGAACAACGAGCGTTACAACCAGATCATCGACATCTGGTCACGTGTGGATACTAAAGTAACCGAAACGCTGATCCGCGAGCTGGCAACAGACAAACAGGGCTTTAACTCTGTGTACATGATGCTTGACTCCGGTGCGCGTGGATCCAAACAACAGATCAAACAGCTGGCGGGTCTAAGAGGATTGATGGCGAAACCACGTAAGAGTGGTTCTACCGGTTCCGAGATCATCGAGAACCCGATCCTTTCCAACTTCAAGGATGGTCTGAACGTATTGGAGTACTTCATCTCTACGCACGGTGCGCGTAAAGGTCTTGCGGATACGGCATTGAAAACGGCGGATGCGGGTTACCTGACCCGTCGTCTCGTGGACGTTGCCCAGGACGTGGTGATCAACGAGGAAGATTGTGGTACCCTGCGTGGTATTGCTACTTCTGCCCTGAAAGATAACGAAGAGGTGGTAGAGCCGCTGTACGATCGTATCCTGGGTAGGACTTCCCTGCACGATGTATTTGATCCTCAGACAGAAGAGCTGCTGGTGGCTGCCGGTCAGCAAATCACAGAAGATATCGCTAAGCACATCGAAGAAAGCTCTATCGAGACCGTAGAGATCCGTTCTGTACTGACTTGTGAAAGCCGTCGTGGTGTGTGTGTAAGATGTTATGGTAAAAACCTGGCAACAGGTTATACCGCTCAGCGTGGTGATGCTGTAGGTATCATCGCGGCCCAGTCCATCGGTGAGCCTGGTACACAGCTGACACTACGTACCTTCCACGTGGGTGGTGTGGCTGGTTCTACTTCCGTTGAATCAGCGCTGCCTGCTAAATTTGAAGGTACTGTACAGTTCGATGGTCTGAGAACCACTACCTACGAAAACAATGAAGGTGAAAAAGTACAGGTGGTAATCGGTCGTACCGGTGAGTTGCGTATCATGGACGTGAAAAACGATCGTCTGCTGATCACCAACAACATCCCTTATGGTTCTACCCTGCTGGTGAAAGATGGCCAGAAGGTAGCCAAAGGCGACGTGATCTGTACATGGGATCCATTCAACGCCGTAATCGTATCTGAGATTGCTGGTAATATCCGTTTCGATAGCATCATAGAAGGTATCACCTTCCGTGAAGAAGCGGATGAGCAGACTGGTCACCGTGAGAAAGTGGTAATTGAAACCAAGGATAAGAACAAGATCCCGTCTATCCTGATAGATGGTAATAAAGAGGTGAAATCTTACAACCTCCCGGTTGGTTCTCACATCGTTATTGAAGAAGGCGATGCAGTAAGAGCTGGTCAGGTAATTGTGAAGATACCTCGTGTGATCGGTAAACTGCGTGACATCACGGGTGGTCTGCCGCGTGTAACTGAACTGTTTGAGGCGCGTAACCCGAGCAACCCTGCTATCGTCTCTGAGATCGATGGTGTGGTAACCTTTGGTAACATCAAACGTGGTAACCGCGAGATCATCATCGAAAGCCGCGAGAGCCAGGTGAAGAAATACCTGGTGCCATTGACACGTCACATCCTGGTACAGGACGGTGACTTCGTGAAAGCGGGTACTGCACTGTCTGATGGTTCTATCACGCCAGCCGATATCCTCTCTATCAAAGGTCCGTTTGCCGTACAGGAGTACCTGGTAAATGAGATCCAGGAGGTATACCGTCTGCAGGGGGTGAAGATCAATGACAAACACATTGAGGTGATCGTTCGCCAGATGATGCGTAAGGTAACTATCGAAGATCCGGGAGATACCCGCTTCCTCGAGGGGGATACTACCGATAAGTTTGAATTCTTTGAAGAGAACGATAACATCTATGACAAGAAGGTAGTAACAGAAGCAGGCGAATCTGCGGTATTGAGAGCTGGTCAGATCGTAACCCTGCGTCAGGTAAGAGAAGAAAACTCTGCCCTGCGTCGTTCCGATAAGAAACTGGTTGAATTCCGCGATGCGAATGCTGCTACTTCCAGCCCGCTGCTTCTGGGTATTACCAAGGCGTCACTGGGTACACATAGCTGGATATCTGCCGCATCCTTCCAGGAAACCACCAAAGTATTGTCTTCTGCCGCAATCAACGGTAAGACGGATGATATGCTGGGTCTGAAAGAGAACGTAATCACCGGTCACCTGATACCTGCAGGTACAGGTCTGCGTGAGTTCGAAAACATGATCGTAGGTTCCAAAGAAGAATACGACATCCTGACCTCTTCGAAAGAAGTGTTCCAGTTTGACGAAGAAGAATAGTATTAACTTCCTTCAGATAAAGCAAAGGCTCCTTCACGGGAGCCTTTTGCTTTTATAGACCTGTCGGGCAGATAATTTTCACAGCGATCAGCACGTTTAAATAGGCGGAATTTCCAAAAAAGCAGTTTACTTTGTAAGCAAATAACTCTCTGTATGAAGCATTGGCGCACGGGTATATGGATGGTAGCGATCGTAGTGACCTTTATCGGTTGTGGTAAAAGGGATGATAAATTTATTCCGGATACCAATTCTGGTATTAAGCTCCTCAATGCTGTGCCGGGTACCGAGAGCTTTGATGCTTTAATAGATGGAAAGGCGTTGGTCACTAATTTGAAATCGGGTGAGCAAAGTGCTTATTCTTATTTCCGGGCGAAAAAATATATCGTTTCTGTGCGTCCTAACGGGAGCCAGAACCAGTTTATAGGAGGAGAAGTGAGCCTCCGTAATCAACACCTGACCACTATCTTTCTAGGGCGTGATTTCAGGGCGATCCCAGGGGCGGTAGTAGTAGACGACGATGTTACTACGCCTACCAAAGATGGTAATGCCAGGGTAAGATTCATCTCGATGAGTAATATTGTTATCAGTGCTAATCAGCCTATGTCGCTGGACCTGGTGGTGGATACCACGATTGTACAGCGTAACCTTGGCTTTACTGCGGTGGCGATACTGGATATACCGGCAGGTGATCATACGTTGGACCTGCGCAGGGCCAACGATCTAACCAAGACCAGCCAACTGAAAGGCGGTAAAATTCCTTTCTCCGTAAAAGCGGGAGAGCGTCATACAGTATGGTTCGCGGGTGACAATACTACCAGTGACCTCAAAATATTCACCTATCAAACCGGCAAGTAGCAATACATCCATACAAAGCGCGCCGGGCTTTATTCTCCACTGATATATCTTCCTGTTAATTTACCGTAGGGGGCTTTTATTTTCAATACCTGCGCGCTATTTTTAGTGCAAAAGATTATTCATTATGGGGCAACAATGGAGACGAGTGCTGGCATTATCAGCGACTGCATTACTGTTAGTTTCAGCAACCACGCTTATGGCACAGGACCGGAAGATATTCCTTGACAACTACACTGTACCTGCGGGTACAAAAGGCGCTAAGGCCGGACAGGTGATCGATCTATCCGGCAGTCCGATCAGTGCCCGTATTATAAAAGACAAGGCAGGTTTGTTTACTATCAGTAAAGAGGGAGCGCTGCAGCTGAAGCCTAAGGTAACATTACCTAAAGAGGGGGTGTTTGCTTACCAGGTGACCGTAAAGGCCGGAGAAGACACGGCGACCTTTACCATCGTAAAAGATCAGTTTATCCGTAACCGTGTAGTGGCGCACAGAGGAGCGTGGAAGAACCAGCCAGGCAGCCAGAATTCCCTGAGTTCTCTGAAAGATGCTATTCGCCTGGGATGTGCAGGATCGGAGTTTGACGTATGGTTATCAGCTGATGAAGAGCTGGTATTATCGCACGACCCGCAGATAGGCGGTAAAGTACTGGAAGAGACGCCATTAGCTGAATTGCAGACAGTGCAGCTGGACAATGGCGATCATGTACCTACCCTGGAAGAGTATATCCGTGAAGGTAAAACGCAGGCGCATACCAAACTGGTACTGGAGTTAAAACCATCCCGCAAAGGAAAGGAGCGGGGCGCACTGCTGGCGGCCAAAGCGGTAGCCATGGTGCATGAAATGCAGGCACAGGCCTGGATCTACTATATCAGCTTTGACTACAATATCCTGAAGACCGTAGTGGCTTTAGATCCATCTGCACACGTAGCTTACCTGAATGGAGAGAAGCAGCCGGAGGAGTTGAAAGCAGAAAAGATATGGGGGCTGGATTATCATCAGTCTGTATTTAAGAAGGATACGCAGCTGATGGATAAAGTCCGCAAAAATGGTATTACCACTAACGTGTGGACAGTGAATAATCCGGAAGATATGGACACATTCCTGCAAGCTGGTGTTGATTTTATCACCACTGACGAGCCTGAGAGGCTGCTGGAAAAGGTAAAAACCAAGTAGTATACCCCGAAAGGGGGATGTATAAAGGTAAAGCGGCGATCACACTTTCGTTAAAACATGCATAAAAATGCGATTGGAAAGGACTAAAATCGACCAAATACCTTATTTTAGCCGTTCAAAATTTTTTAATGTTTAAAAAGGGAATGCTAAATCCAGCTATCAACATGCAGAACTTTAAACAAATAGTGAAAAAAGGATGCTTAGCTGCACTGGCAGCCGGTACTTTTATGGCTTGCCAGCAGGGAGCTAAAACTCCTGCCACTGACGGTAAGGATACAACTGGTAACGTAACAACGGCTGGTAGCCAATTCAGGATTGCTTATGTGGATCTGGATTCCCTGGAAGCTCACTACGATTATTTTAAGGAGAAAAAGACAGAATTAGAAAAAAGGCAACAGGCGATTGAGAATGAGCTGAGAGGTAATGAAACTGCTTTGCGGAATGAATATGCTGACCTGCAGCGCAAAGCGGCTACATTGACACAGTCAGAAGGCGAAGCGGCACAGCGTAGCATCCTGCAGAAGCAACAGCAACTGGAGCTGAAAGCGCAGAACCTGCGTGGTCAGTATGCAGAACAGGAAGCCAAATTCAGCGAAGAGCTGCAGAAGCAGTTAAACAGCTTCCTGAAATCGTTTAATTCTAATAAAAAATACGCTTATATTTTCTCTTACAGAATGAGTGCTACCAACATCCTCTATAAGGATGAAGCATATGACATCACAGCAGAAGTGATCAAGGGTATCAATGCCTCTCCTAAACCGGAGAATAAATAACTTCTTTGATCTATAGAGATATTAAGAAAAAAGCTATAATTTAAAGTCCTGGTACGTGTACCAGGACTTTTTTTGTTTGGCCGTCTTTTACAGATCAATGCGAACGAACAGCGAAAACAACCAAAATCGGCCATTCATCGGCAGCTAACCGGCAGGTGGCGTTAAATAGTGTTAAGAAGGTACAACAACCTGGAAATATAGTATTAGTATTGAGCTTTCTATGTTCCAACCATCATGTTCGGCAGATGTTCCTGTCTAAAACATCGGCGCAGTATACTACTGTATTTGTTATTGTCCATCTGTTATACGCCGGCGAGCGATCGTATGGCGGCCGCTATCTGAATAGTCGAACTTCTATCTATAATAACTAATCATTTCTATTGAGCACCTAATGGTGATCACTCATCAAACATTTGCAACGCGTTCATTATGTTAGTTGATCAATCTAATGAGTTTAAGCCCAGCCTGAGTCTGCTGGATGCCACGATGATAGTGGCTGGTTCTATGATCGGATCCGGAGTATTTATTGTATCTGCCGAGATCACCCGCAGTTTAGGTAGTGCAGGGTGGTTGACCCTGATGTGGGTGTTGGGAGGTATCGTTACCTTGATCGCTGCGGTCAGCTACGGTGAATTGTCTGGCATGTACCCGCGTGCGGGTGGTCAATATGTGTACCTGCGGGAGGCCTATAATCCGTTTATAGCTTTTCTGTTTGGCTGGACGCAGTTCAGCGTGATCCAGACGGGTACCATTGCCGCGGTAGCGGTAGCATTTGCCAAGTTCACAGCATACCTGATACCTGCTTTCAGTGAGCAGAACATCCTGCTGGATGCCGGTGTTGTGAAGATATCTGCCGCGCAGATACTGGCGATCATTTCCATTATAGCGCTTACCTATATCAATACCAGAGGGGTGCAGAACGGGAAGATCATACAGCTGGTGTTTACGTTGGCGAAGTTGGCGTCTTTATTCGGACTGATCATTTTCGGATTCCTGCTTGGCGCTAAACAGGAAATATGGGATGCTAACTGGGCGCATGCCTGGACGGCGGTATCGCTACAACCTGGTGATGCCGGTTCGGTGATCACTTCGGTGTTGGGCGGTGCGGCATTGATGGGCGCCATTGCGGTGTCTATGAAGGGATCTTTGTTCTCCAGTGACGCCTGGAACAATGTGACGTTCATTGCGGCAGAGATTAAGAATCCAGGCAAAAATATCGGCCGGGCATTGTTCTTCGGCACTTTGGTGGTGACTATCATTTATGTGAGCGCCAACCTGATGTACCTGGCGGTATTGCCATTGAATGAGATTGCTTTTGCAGCCAATGACCGTGTGGCGGTGGCGGTTGCGGAAAGGATATTCGGCAGCAGCGGTTCACTGATCATTGCGGTGATGATCATGGTATCTACTTTTGGCTGTAATAACGGGCTGATATTATCCGGGGCGCGTATTTACTATACGATGGCGCAGGACGGTCTGTTCTTTAAAAAGGCAGGAGAGCTGAACCGTTACAATGTACCGCAGCAGGGATTGTGGATCCAGTGTTTCTGGGCTTCTTTACTGTGCTTGACTGGTCGTTACGGTGATCTGCTGGCTTTGGTGATATTCGGGGTGTTGATATTTTATGTACTGACCATTGTGGGGATATTTATCCTGCGCCGCCGGCAGCCAGATATGCCTCGTCCATATAAAGCATTTGGTTATCCTGTGTTGCCTGCTATCTACATCGCTATTGCGAGTACGCTGGCGTTGTTACTGTTACGTTTTGAAATGAACTACACTTTGCCGGGGTTAGGCATTATTTTGCTCGGTATCCCGCTGTATTACCTGGCCATGCGAAGGAGCAAGGCATAGGTGTTATTTATCCCTTATAGCTGGGCGTTTCCTGTAGGAGACGCCCTTTTTTGTTGATAGGGGTAGGGTAGACATCACTTATAGGAATATTATACGGGACTTATAGGAAAGGCGGACGTAAGAGCGGGTGGTGGTTATAACTATATTGTTTTCAATTACTTAAAGGAAGATTGTATAGGAATGTAGGAACGGGCGCGGTAGTATAATCGCAGAATGAATGTCAAATTCAAGAAAAGAATAGTGTAGCGATGCTAATACGGACAAAAAACTATTGAAAATAACACAAAAGTTGTATGAACTAACTTACTGACTGCGGTATTTTTTGCAGTGAGCCCGCGTAACTTGCATACAGACTCTTGAGAACCCGAAGAAAGTTAAGTGATTAACCCTGGAGAGATGTCATATGAAAAGGAACCCTTTGCCAACACAGGTGTGCATGTAATTTAGCAGCCGCGACTTTAGAGGGCCTTTCTTATCATATTAGCAAAAAAATCAGCACTGGTGTGTCGGTGGAAGGATCATTGTATTGCAGTGAGTTCAAATACCATTCAATTTGAGCAATCGCAATCCTGTGATGCCAGTATGCGCACGGTTGCTATTATGTCAACTTATAAATTCATTCAGAACAATATATTATTACTATATATCCCGATAGAGATATCGTACATATTGCCAGGCTTTTAATATTAAGATATTAAAGTGATCTCAACCCCAAGATAACCATTAAAAGCCTACACGATTTGCATTCTCGAACATTCACATGACAATCTTTTACAATAAGCGTAAGGTCTCTACCTTACGCTTTTTTATTGCTGTCAGGATGGGAGGGGGCTACCGGTATTTTATTAGCATTTTCTTTTATTTTTGCGCCATGTTAACGACGCTTTGCAACCAGATATTTAGTGCGAGCATAGCTGATTACCATCGTTATAATGACGTGTATCAGCTTATCTCCAACCCGTATGAGAAGAGCAGTATTGAGCACCTACTCTATCTGAAGAACTGGATCGATACGGTACAATGGCACCTGGAGGATATTATCCGGGATCCTAATATTGATCCTGTTAAAGCATTGGATATCAAACGTTGGATTGATCGTTCTAACCAGGAGCGTACGGATGTGGTGGAGTATATCGATAGTTATTTCCTGGACAAATTTAAGGAGGTGACGGTAGAGCCAGCTGCTACAATTAATACCGAAAGTCCGGCATGGGCGATCGATCGGTTGTCTATACTGGCGCTGAAGATCTATCACATGGAAGAGGAAACAAAGCGGGAAGATGCTGCTGCGGAGCACCGGGCGGCTTGTCAGCGTAAGCTGGACACTTTGTTGGAGCAGCGGAAAGATCTCAGTACAGCCATTGAATTATTACTAGAAGACATTGCTGCCGGCAGGAAGTATATGAAGGTGTACAAACAGATGAAGATGTACAATGATCCTTCTCTGAACCCGGTGTTGTATAATAAGCAGGCGTAGAGCAGCGCTACGTTCATTATTGGTTGAATATTTATTGATTTGGAAGCGCAACAGCTAAAAACGATATTGGCTATACGATTTTCTGCATTGGGAGATGTGGCGATGACCATACCTGTTATGAAGCGGGTATTGGAGCAGCATCCGGATATACAGATCGTATTTGTGACCAATAAAAATTGGGGAGCTTTATGTAAGGGAGTTCCGCGGCTGATATTTTATCCGGCTGACGTGAAAGGGGTGCATAAGGGCTTTCCTGGCTTGTTCCGGTTATTCCGGGCTATACGGAAGGAATATACGATCAGTGCTGTTGCTGATCTGCATAATGTGTTGCGTGCGAAAGTGGTCAGTACTTTGTTTGCCTTAAGCGGTAAACGGGTGGCCAGGATCGACAAGGGGCGTACGGAAAAAAAAGCGTTGACCCGTCAGGAAGATAAGATACTACAGCCTTTGATGACGACGATTGAGCGGTATGCGATCGTATTCCGGCAGTTGGGTTTGCCATGTGATATGTCGGAAAGTAAGCCATTGGCGAACAGGTTGCCTTTGTCCGAGGAGATGTTGCAGCTCACAGGCGAAAAACATGCGGATAAATGGATAGGCATAGCGCCTTTTGCAACTTATAGGGAGAAGATGTATCCGCTGAATAGGATGGAGGAGGTATTAGGCGTATTATCCCGGCAGCCGCAGCATAAAGTATTACTTTTTGGTGGTGGAGCAGCAGAGGTAGCACAACTGAGTGTCTGGGCGTCACAATATCCCAATACAGTATTGATCGCCGGTAAGTGTAAACTGGAGAGTGAGCTGCATATCATCAGTCAGCTGGAGGTGATGGTGAGTATGGATTCTGCAAATATGCACCTGGCTGCTTTGTTCGGTATCCCGGTGGTATCTGTATGGGGAGCTACGCATCCCTATGCGGGTTTTATGGGGTATCAGCAGTCGCTTGCAGATGCGGTACAGGTAGATGATCTGTCATGCCGGCCTTGTTCTGTATTTGGCAATAAACCCTGTTTCCGGGGAGACCATGCCTGTATGGAGTGGATACCTGCACTTAACATTGCTGATAAGGTATTAAAACGGTTGGAAACACCGATATAAATTTGTGCTTATAGTGGCTATTGGGCAGTGCTGAAGCGGGTTGGCATCGAACGCTGGAAAAAAAGTTAAAGAAACTTGAAAGTTTTTTTTGCAGAAATAAAAAAAGTTCTAATTTTGCCATCCCAATCGATGATGTCCCATAGTATAATGGTAGTACGACAGATTTTGGTTCTGTTTGTCTTGGTTCGAATCCAGGTGGGACAACAAAGAATAGAAGCCCGCTCATTGAGCGGGTTTTTTATTTCCCCAATGTTATTTACTGTTAAACCTTCCCGTCTCATTTCTTCGTTACGGCAGCTGATTTGCAATGATCAATGAAGACCCTCTTCAATGACTGTTTTTGAGTACCCACCTGCATTTGGTTGTTTTCTTCGATCATAAGATCTGCCGATAACAGGTTGAACATTCTGCTGATAAGCATTGTTTGATAGGGTAGGTGATATCGGGGCAGTGTTGTTTTTTTCGTTAAATTGGTATTACCATTTAAGTTTCATTCCTACTAGTAGATATTCCTAATCATTAACGAACATGCAATGGCGTTTCTTAGACGTCCGCAGACAGTGCTGCTGATCTTATTGGCAGGCATTAATAGTCAGTTGTTGATGGCACAGGACAGTACGGTAACGAACCTGCCTGCCAGATGGGAATTACAGGATTGCCTGGATTATGCTATGCAGCATAATATACAGTTAAACAATCTACGCTTGAGTCGTATGAGCAGCGAGCAGGATCTGTTACAATCCAAAGCAGCCAAACTACCAGACCTGAATGGTACCCTCTCCCAGAACCTCCGGGGTAGTAAAGTATTAAACGAAGCAGGCCGCACTCCTTATACTATCGGCAGCGCCGGCAATTATTCCGTCAATTCGTCGGTGACCATTTTCCAGGGAGGCATACTCAATTACGATATCCGTCAAAAGCAACTGTCCGTACAGGTAGCAGATCTGAATATCGCACAACAGATCAATGACATCACTATACAGATCACGCAGTCTTACCTCAATATCCTCCTCAGTAAAGAAAACATCATCTATGTAAATGATGTGGTAACTACTTCGACCGCACAGGTACAACAGGCGCAGCAACGTTACGACGTAGGCAGCATCGCACTGAAGGACCTGGCAGCGTTACAGGCACAGCTGGCAACCGACCGCTATAACCTGGTGGTAGCGGAAAGCCAGTACCGGCAAAACAAACTCGTATTAAAACAGCTGCTACAATTGCCATCGGCCTACGACTTTGAGATCAATGCACCGGATACACTGGGTGCTATGGCCTATGTGCTCCCGTTAAGAGATGTACAGGCTGCAGCACTGGCAACCCGGCCGGAGATCAGAAGCGGAGAACTAGGTATTGAGATCGCTCAACTTAACCTGGCCAAAGCTAAGGCGGCTTATTTGCCGACTCTCTCTGCCAGCGGCGCTATTGGAAGTACAACAGCACGGGACCCTGACAATACCTTCTTTAAACAACTGGATAATAACTTCTACCAGCAGATAGGGCTTACACTATCCATACCCATCTTTACACGGCGGGTGAACAGAAGCAATGAAGAACGTTCCAGGATAGCGGTGGATCAGTCGAAACTTGTTTTACAAAATACCCGGACCAATCTCTCACAGGCTATAGAGCAGGAGTACATCAATGTACAGAACGCACAGGCGCAATATGATGCGGCAGTGGTACAGCTGCAATATACCCGGGAGAGTTATCGTATCGCCTCTGAACAATTGAAGGTGGGTGTTGCGAACATGGTGGATTTCCTGCAACAGAAGAATTTATATATACAGTCCTTTCAGGCATATATACAAGCGAAGTATAACACTGCCATGACTATACGGATATACGACTTTTACAGGGGGATACCTGTAAAGCTATAAATGTGATGACGTATGAGAAAGTATAAGCGCATTATTATCGCCATTGTCATATTGCTGGCGTTGTTCCTTATCTGGTATCTTTTTATCAGAAAAAAGCCCGTACCTATTTCTTTCGAGACAGCACATCCTGCCTATGGACCGATCGCCACCACTGTAACAGCTACAGGGACAATACAACCGGTAGATACAGTAGCAGTAGGTACACAGGTATCGGGAACGATCAAATACATCTATGTTGACTTTAATGCCAAAGTGAAGAAGGACCAGCTGCTGGCGGAACTGGATAAAGCACTTTTTCAGGCCCAGGTAGATCAATACCGGGCTAACCTGCAGGTAGCACAAAGTAACCTGGCATATCAACAGAATAACTACCAGCGACAGGAGCTGCTGTTTAAAACCGGTGCGATCAGTAAAGCCGACTATGATATTGCCACCAATCAGATCAACCAGGCAAAAGCGAATGTGGCCAGCGTTAATGCACAGCTGCAGACGGCTTTGAAGAACTTCTCTTTTACAGAGATCTACTCTCCGATAGATGGTGTAGTATTAAACAGAAACGTAAGTATAGGACAAACGGTAGCAGCGAGTTTTAATACGCCAACCTTGTTTGTAATCGCGAAAGATATTACCCGTATGCAGGTAGAATCGAAAGTAGATGAAGCGGATATCGGTAATGTAAGAGATTCGCAGCGGGTATCGTTTACGGTGGATGCCTACCTGGATGATGTATTCGAAGGTAAAGTACAGGAAATCCGTTTGCAGCCTTCTGTATCTTCCAATGTGGTTACGTACAATACCATCATCAATGCACCTAATAACAACATGAAGTTGAAGCCGGGTATGACGGCTAATGTAACTATCTATACGGCAGAAAAGGATTCGGCTTTGTTGCTGCCTGTAAAAGCCTTGAAATACCGTCCGGATTCTCTGGCCTTAAAAGATTATGTGATCCTCAGCGCAGTCCATAAGCATCAAGTGGATCAACGTCCTGGTAATGATACTGCGTTAAGTAATAAAGGCCGCAAGCGGATGGGATCTTCTAACTATGTATGGCTACTACGAGGGGACACATTGCAGCAGAAACGCATCAGGACAGGATTGAATGACAATACACATATAGAAGTGTTATCAGGGCTGATGGCCAGCGACGTAGTGATTGTGTCGATGAATGGCAGCAGTGGGCCGGTCGCTGCTGCTGGTAATAATAGTCCGTTTTTACCGAGGATGGGAGGCCGCAGACGATGAGCAACAAGATATTGGAATTACAGGAGATCAAGCGTGAGTTTGTAATGGGTACCGAGATCGTGCGGGCTTTAAAAGGTGTGTCCTTTGATGTACATGCGGGAGAGTTTGTTACGATTATGGGGAGTAGTGGTTCCGGTAAGACCACTTTGCTGAACCTACTGGGATGCCTGGATAAGCCGACTTCCGGTAATTATATACTGGATGGGGTAAACGTAAAGGCACTTTCCCGTAATGACCTGGCGAGATTGCGCAATCATAAGATAGGTTTTGTATTCCAGGCGTATAATCTTCTTCCGCGAACATCGGCGTTGGAAAATGTGGAGTTGCCGCTATTCTACAATCCGGCCTTGAGTACGCAGGAACGGAAAGAGCGGGCGATAAAGGCATTACAGGCCGTGAAGCTGGGAGATCGGCTGGATCATATGCCCAATCAGTTGTCTGGCGGACAGCAGCAACGGGTAGCGATTGCAAGGGCATTGGTCAACCAACCTGTGATGATATTGGCAGATGAGGCGACGGGTAACCTGGATACCCGTACCTCTTATGAAATCATGTCGCTGATGCAGGAGTTAAATCAGCAGGAAGGGAAAACGATCGTATTTGTAACACATGAACCGGACATCGCTGCTTTCAGCAGTCGTACTGTGATGCTAAGAGATGGCAAAGTGATAAAGGATAATATCAATGAAAATGTCCGATCTGCCAAAGAGGCGCTGGCATCACTGCCTTCATCTGATGATTACTAATTGATGTATTGCCCATGAATGTAATGAACCTGATACGGATTGCTTTAAAGGCTTTACAGCGTAATAAGCTGAGGGCTTTCCTTACCATGTTGGGTATCATTATCGGTGTGGCGGCGGTAATAGCAATGGTGGCGATCGGACAAGGGTCGAAAGAAAGCATACAGAGTCAGCTGAGTAATATGGGCTCCAATATGATCACTATCCTGCCCAGCAGTAATGTGGCCGGAGGTGTGCGTATAGAAGGAGCCAGCTTTCAGAGCCTGACCATCGAAGATGTAAGGGCAATAGCACGGAATGCAGAGTATGTCGGTGCGGTATCTCCCGTAGCATCTACAAAAGGACAGGCTATCTATGGCGCTTTGAACTGGCCAACATCCTTGCAGGGTGTAGCGCCCAGTTACTTTGATATCCGTAAGCTGACCATACAGGATGGTATCAGTTTTTCTGATGCGGATGTGACAACAGCAGCCAAGGTATGTGTACTGGGACAAACCGTTATCAATAACCTGTTCCCCAGTGGAGAGAGCCCGGTAGGCAAGGTGATACGGCTCAACTCCATCCCTTTGCAGGTGATAGGTACTTTAGTCCCTAAAGGACAAAGTTCTTTCGGCCAGGATCAGGATGATATCATACTTACCCCTTATACCACGGTGCAAAAGCGTATCCTCGCTACTATTTACTTCCAGAGCATATATGCCTCTGCCGTGAGTGAAGGTACTTCGTCCAAGGCAACAGATGAGATCATCGAGATACTGAGAGGCACACACCGCTTGCGCGCCGCTGATGAGAATAACTTTCAGGTGAGAACGATGGAAGAGCTGATCAAAACACTTAGTTCAACCAGCAGCCTGCTGACGATCCTGCTGACTGCTATTGCGGGCATTTCACTCGTGATAGGTGGTATCGGGATCATGAACATTATGTATGTATCGGTAACAGAGCGTACGAAAGAAATAGGACTACGCATGTCTATTGGTGCCAGGGGAATAGATATCCTATTACAGTTCCTCGTAGAAGCAATCATTATCAGCATTACAGGAGGCCTGATAGGGGTTGTATTGGGGATCAGCACAGCGAAGGTGATCACGCTCACATTGGGATGGCCTACGCTGGTATCAGAATCATCTATCGTATTGTCGTTTATGGTATGTGCGCTGACAGGTGTCTTTTTCGGTTATTACCCGGCACTGGCAGCATCAAGACTTGATCCTATAGAAGCATTACGCTATGAATAAAAAAGCGCTTTCGGGTCACATGCCGAAAGCGCTGTAAAAGCATTAACAGGATATTTTTATGCCAGAGAAGGCGCTTGTTGCTCCAGGTTCAACACGTCACTGGTCCATCTTCTCATCTCATCGCAAAGGGCCGGATTATCAGAGAGTGACTTACCATAAGAAGGGATCATTTCCTGCAATTTGTGTTGCCACGCTGCAGATGCTGCCTGTTCTTTAAAGCAGCGCTTCAGTAATCCCAGCATAATAGATACAGAGGTGGAGGCACCGGGAGAAGCGCCCAGTAATACTGCCAGAGAGCCATCAGCGGCACTTACTACTTCTGTACCAAATTCGAGGATACCACCATGTTCTTCATCCTTTTTGATCACCTGCACACGTTGTCCGGCAATTTCCAGATCCCAGTCTTCCATCTTTGCATCAGGGAAGTATTCTTTCAACGCTTCCAGCCTGTCTTCCGGTGACTGACGTACCTGGTTGATCAGGTATTTGGTCAGCGGAATATTGTCCCATCCAGCTGCCAGCATCGGACGGATGTTATTGAACTTGATAGATAATGGCAGATCGAGATAAGAACCGTGTTTGAGGAACTTAGTGGAGAATCCGGCGTAAGGGCCGAACAGCAAGCCTTTTTTGCCATCGATCATTCGTGTATCGAGGTGAGGTACAGACATGGGAGGGGAGCCTACTGCTGCTTTTCCATATACTTTGGCCTGGTGTTTTTCTATAATATCCGGGTTGTTACATTTCAGCCATTGTCCGCTTACGGGGAAGCCACCGTAGCCTTTACCTTCCGGGATATCAGATTTTTCCAGCAGGGGGAGAGAGCCACCACCAGCGCCTATAAAGACAAACTTAGTACGTACGGTACGTTTGCTGCCGGTATGGATATTTTTTACAGCCACATGCCAGTAGCCTTCTGCATCTTTTTTCAGATCACGCACTTCGTGGTTGAGGTACAAGCCTACACCCTGATGTGCTTTCATGTGGTTGATCATGCCTTTGGTGAGGGCGCCGAAATTAACGTCTGTACCCATTTCCATCCGGGTTGCTGCCACCTCTTGTGTATGGTCGCGGCCTTGCATGATGAGAGGTACCCACTCTTCCAGTTGCTGTGGATCTTCAGAATATTGCATCTCCTTAAAAAGGTGATATTGTTGCAATGTCTTATAGCGTTCTTTTAAAAAAGAAACATTTTCCGGCCCCCATACAAAACTCATATGAGGAATACTATTAATAAAGGAGGAGGAATCAATGATCTTCTGTTCTACGAGGTAAGCCCAGAATTGTTTTGATATTTCAAATGATTCAGCAATCTTAACGGCCTTTGAGCAATCTACGGTGCCATCTGCTTTCTGCGGGGTGTAGTTGAGCTCGCAGAAAGCGGAGTGGCCGGTTCCGGCGTTATTCCATGCATCAGAACTTTCAGCAGTAACTACGTCCAATCTTTCAAATATCTCTATCGTTATGTCGGGTTGCAATTCTTTCAGCAGCATCCCCAATGTAGCGCTCATAATGCCTGCACCGATCAAAACCACGTCGGGACCTGCATTGGCAATGTTATCGTATGTACTCATGCTAATGATTGAAGGGTACAAAGATACACTGAAAAAGAAAAGTAGCATATTAATTGCATCATTTGCAATGATATAGTAATACAGATGTGTAAAATTTGTGCACAATAATGAACTATACTTTCCGCAGATTGTTTTGTGAAATATGTATACTTCAAAGGTGCCGTAAATATAACCCGCTACCTTTGTAACATGTTGATATTATTGTTTTTAGATACCTTTGCGCCAAATAAGTGGACATATGAAGAAAATAGCAAATAGAATGACCGGTAGTATATTGACTGCCATTGTGGTGTTATTGTTCGTTGCATGCAGCTCCGCCAGGAAGACCGGTGGCAGCCAGCAGCAGTACATGAGCAAACAATACAGAGAACTTAAAAACGTGCTGAATGAAGCAGAAGTAAGTATCATCAAAGACAGTGTCAAGGTGATCTTCCCCAATAACGTATTGTTCGCTTCCTCTTCAGACCAACTAAAGGAAGAGATAAAGCCTACTTTTCAGCGTTTTGCCAATGTGTTGACCAAATACGGTAAGACCAAGATATTGGTGACCGGGCATACTGATAACACCGGCGCCCCCAGCTATAACCGCGAGCTATCCGAACGCCGCGCTGCCAGCGGTAAACAACTGCTGATAACAGATGGTGTAAGCGCCGACCGGATGCTGACCTGGGGACTGGGCGACCGCGCACCCGTCGCGACCAACGACACCGATGAAGGAAAAGCGAGAAACCGCCGCGTAGAGTTCGTTATACTCTACGACGTAAAGCAATAAGTTAAAGTATCCTTAAAATAGTAAGGCCTCTTATCCATCGGTAAGAGGCCTTACTATTATCCCGACTTTTATTTGAAGTAGAATTGTTTTTTTCGAAAAAAAGTATAATTTTGCCATCCCTTAAATAATTGCCCGATAGTATAACGGTAGTACGACAGACTCTGACTCTGTTTGTCTTGGTTCGAATCCAGGTCGGGCAACAAAAGGTCAAAAACTTCACCTATAAGTTTTTGACCTTTTTTTATGTGCCTGTAACTAATGCAGCATTTGAAAACGTTGACGCTTTTAAAAGCAAGACGCCTTCCCTTTAGTTGCAAATAAAGTGACCTTAACATCTTCCTCGGCCATTGAAATTCACGCTTTCTTCTACCGGCAAAAAACGGAGAATGGAATACGGTTTTACCCTCCTGTCATCATAGGCTGAAAAATGCAAAAGATAGCCGTTAATGAAATATTCAGTACCGTTTATGAACTATATAGGGGAGGTGTTTCCAACTAAGGTAAATTCGATTGATAACAATTACGATTCCCTGCCCTTTTAGAACGTTTGTTAATACATAGCTCATCAATTAAACCCAAATAAAACTATGAAAAGAGTAATTTGTATTTTTACCTTGACTACACTGGTAACCACAGGTCTGTTAACCTCTTGCAAAAAAGACAGTACTGTTCCCGTCGCTAAAAACAAGCCTGCCACAGAGCAATTGGCAACTACCGGTCCAAACATCTTTCCTTATGAGGGCACCCAGGAATACGCAACATTGGATGTATTTGGACAAAAGTTATCTCGATTCTTAAATGAAGGAACTAATAAACTGGCTTCTTTGGAAGACTCAGATAACTATGATGTCGTTGTCAGAGTAAGTGCCATATCTGATAGTGACAAAGATAACTATTACACTATTGTTAACACCGCTCGTGTGTTAACGGAGCGGGAAAGGTATGTGGTCACTGGCCTGGGAAGCGCATTGAAATGTATCGCCCTTATAAAGAAATGGATGAACGATCATAATACTTCTGATATAGATATCCATATCCGTTGGGATAGAAAAAATAATTCTGCTATCGTCACTTGGGGATGATGTTTCCAATAAGCAATAAGTGAGCGTCTTGAAACTTTTGAGACATTCACTTATTGACGAGATAGCGGGATTGACAAGTAGTTAATTGAAAACAGGCTGTATCAGACTGCTGATACAGCCTGTTTTTTAATATGGCAATATCATCATAGCTAGGCCGCCGTCATCGTTCCTGGCATACGGATACAAGAAAATGTTAAAGGAATAATACTTTCAGCATGAATACATTATATCCGTTAATTTTAGGTAAAACAGTGCATATGTATACAAAAAGGAGACCGTATCATTTATTCGCCATCGGGGCCGCTATGATCATAGCAACCGCTTGCCAGTCAGGAACAAAGACTGCCGAAACACAACATGATTCACTTATTGGTAAAGTAGATACGATCCCTGAGCAACCAGCAGCGGAAGTGGCAGCCTCGCTGATGGATGCCGCGCTGGCAGATACTACCATCAAAAATTGGGAAGCCTCCGGAATGGCCAGCCAAACAGAATTTATCATATTCTTTAACAAGTTTAAAGAATGGGTAGCAGCAGACCAGAAAGACAGCATTATCGCCAATATTGATTTCCCCATTGCTAAGTATAAAACCGGTACCCAGTTCAAAACACGTTACGAAAAGATTTTTGATAATGAACTGAAAAAAGAGGTCGCTGCCGCCGAAGTGAAAGATCTCTGGGCCAACTACCAGGGAGTAAGCATGAATAATGGTATATTCTGGTTCAACCAGATCAAAGGCCGCTACGTAGTGACCGCCGTAAATAAGTAATAGCTACAGGGTAAGGAACGGTGCGAACCGTTCCTTACCCTGTACCATAAGCTACACTTCTAATGTTTTAAGGTAGCTTTTGGCTGTTTCCAGCAAATGGTCTGCATGCTGAAAGATATCGTCCAGAGAGCTTAACTCCTTCTTCACTTCCGTCCTGTCTGCACCGAAGAGCCCGATTTGTTTTTTTGTCGCCCCTATGTACAACCGACACAATGGTTTCCGGTTATTGTCATCATATAGAATGGCGAAATAAGACTGCGCATCCCGGTAATGTATCTTGTCCACAGGAACAACCTGTCTTAGTATTGAACGAATGATCTGGAATGAATCCAACTCCTCTTGGGTCGTCTGGATTTTACTTTCCGGTTCCATAATAAGCTCCACAGCCTCTGCTGGCGGTTGATCATTTTCCTCCTTTTGTAAAGCAGACTTCAGCCGTTCCGTAATAAGGTCAGAAATGTATATCTGGAATGCTTTTTTGGTAAACTGGGTGAACTGATCAAGTACCTTCTGGGTGACGCTGCCATTTGTATATACCTGGCGTGCAAAGTGCCGCACAAAGTCCGGACTGGGGTTGTTTACCTCGGTATTGAATAACTGTTTGATCAGACCCAGATATTTTAGCTCGCTGGCAGTCGAAACAATAGTGTCAGAGTCAAAATAGTTCTTGTGAAACTTTTTTAACTCCTCTATCTGGTTATCTCTGATATCCTGAAGGTCAAAAATGAAAAAAGGCTTTTGATCCATCTTATTCGGCTCATCAAGATCAGTATAAAACCAGGACTCAAAGCCATTGGTTAAAATGGAAAATTTAGCTTTGGTAGTGTGAAAATAACGGAATAACTGAGAGTTATGAGGATCTAGATTTGATGACCAATGCTTGCATTCTATCAGGATGACCGGTTGCCCTTCCTTTACAATGGCATAGTCGACCTTTTCACCTTTTTTTATCCCAAGATCCGCAACGAATTCAGGAACTACTTCCATAGGGTTAAAAACATCGTAACCTAACGCTTGGATAAATGGCATTACAAACGAATGTTTGGTTGCTTCTTCCGTTTGTACCAATTCTTTGTGTTTGAGAATTCTCTCTGCTAATTGTTTAATGGTATCTTTAAAATCCATAAAATAAAGGGGTATTAAGTATAAGGAATAAGAGTTTCGATATGTAAAAGAACGGGGTTGCTACATTACTGCATTCTTAATTACAAGATTAAGGAAAAGTATGGTATAATTGGCAAATCTTTCATTTTGTGACTGATTATCAATCATATAACTTCATTTCTGCCCACCTTGTCACCTCAAAATACCTCCTAACTATTTGATAATGAGTAAATAAAGTCTCAGGTCCACCTCTCCTATAGCTCTCCTATAACATTCCTATAAGCTTCCTATAGCCAACGCCTAATTCTCCGCTTATCCGGCTTTTCTACTACAGCATTGATAATTAGCTACTTATATAAAAGTTGCCCGGCTTAATACTACGAACACAGCAGATTATCCAGTATTTTTGCGCTGGCGGTAAGGGTAAGCTGCTGAGAATGTGTTTTAATGGTATATAAGCCAATAACCCTTCGCATATAGGTAAGCAAAAGCATTGGATAGAAACGGTAACAAGAAGATCACTGTGGTGTTTGGGGCGCTTTTTCATACATATTATGAAAAGCTGCATCGTTATGCCTATACGATACTGAAAGACAATAACGAAGCCAATGACGTCGTACAAACCGTATTTACCCGCCTGTGGGAAAAGCGGGACGAGATCGTTTTCGAAGATGCTATCAAAGGATATCTGTACCGGGCTACGCACAACTATTGCCTCAATAACATCAGGCAGGCAGATACCCGGGGACGCTATATACAACATCAGAGCAGAGATGAACATGCCGGAACGACCAGAGATGCGATGGATAAGGTCGTGGCATCCGAATTACAGGTACACATCCACAACGCGATAGAAAGTCTTCCCGCACAGTGTAAATTGATATTTCGCAAAAGTCGGGAGGAAGGCCTCAAATATGCAGAAATAGCAGAAGAATTATCCCTCTCTGTCAAAACAGTAGAAGCACAGATGAGCAAAGCCTTGCGTATCCTGAGAGAAAAATTAGCTGCCTACATCGAAATAATACTGATCTTACTATACTATAACTTATAACAGCTGCATGAAATAATTTTAACGTGAGTAACGAAACTAACATAGAAGTGTCTGAAGAGGTTATCGTAAAATACCTCGCTGGCGAAGCCAGCCCGGAAGAGGCGATAGCAATCGATGACTGGTGCGCACGTGCTGAAGCAAACCAGCAGTTGTTCGACCGGTTATCCCATACCTGGCAACAGACAGGCAGCACTATGTCTTATCGTACTCCGGATCTAAAACAGGAATGGCAACACTGGAAAACAGCTAATACCACTTCCTCGGGTACAAAAAAATCAAAAGTACGTACCCTGCGCTGGCAACTCGCTGCCGCAGCTACGGTGATTATCCTGCTGGGAGCCGCATTGGTTACCTTCCTCCTGCGACAGCCAGGACCTCGGCAACAGCAGGTGCTAGTCAGTGCCAATTCCCAACAGGTACAGACCTCCCTGCCGGATCAGTCCCAGGTGAAGATACATCCCGGTGGCAGCATCGCCTACGCAGATAATTTCCATACAGGAAGAACGGTACAGCTACAAACCGGAGAAGTGTACTTCGCAGTACAACACGATCCGCAACGCCCGTTCAACATACAGGCCGGTGAACTGAATATCCGCGTGATCGGTACCGCTTTTACAGTAAATAAGAACAGCGATAGCATCGTCGTAAAAGTAGATAATGGCGCCGTGATGCTCTCCACTATGAAAGATAGTATCGTGCTGAAAGGAGGAACGAAAGGATGTTATCTCATCGCTGATAAACAATTAAAGCGAACAGAAGCTATTACACGAACAACGGTCAACACAACGACCATTCATAGAAGCCTTCGCTTCGAAGACAAAGACCTGGGCGCCGTAATCCGGCAACTCGAAACTGCCTATGGCGTACCTATCGTGCTGTCCAATCCACAGCTGGCAAAATGCCGTATCAGCACCGCATTCGATGATAAACCCCTCCAATACGTACTCGACGTGATCAGTGCCTCTCTGGACCTGACCTACCATGCTTCATATGATACAATCTACTTAGACGGTTATGGATGTGATTAAATTTTATGGCTGCTGCCTCACCTTAATGGTGGGTATCAGCATACATACTTATGCACAAACACAGGTACTGCAGCGAAAGATAAACGTACCGGCTAAAAAAATAACAATAGAAATGCTGGGCAATATCATCTCCCGGCAGGCAGGACTGGTATTCTCTTTTGATGCCAATAAGATCAATGGTAGCAACATGGTCCAGCTGACGAAAAATAGTTATACAGTAGAAGAATTACTCTCCCTCATAAAAGGTACATTCAATACACAATACAGGATATATGGTGACCATGTCATTTTTAATCGCCAACGGAGTCAACCGGTAGTAGCCAAAATTACCAGTACAGAAGCACCACCAAAAAATACGACCATACGAAAGACCGGCAACGTATTGAAAAGTACTGCCGCAGTTAAAATCATAACGGATAAAAGCACATCACATAAGCCGTCTGTTAAAACAAATAGCCACGCAAGAACAGCTTCACCTATATCAGACGATACACAGCAGCCGGTTATTGTAAAAATACCATTGACAAGCCTACCAACACCGGCAAATGTCAATGTTGGCAGCACAAACAGATATACACCGTCCTTAACCACTCCCTGGGTATCATCGCCTTTCACGCCGGAAAAGGAAGCCAACACGACAGGTAATAAAACTGCGATAATGGAAGCTGATAGCCGGCCAAATGCACCTGCTCGTCCAAGGAGAGAACGCCGCCGCCTACTAAATAATCCATGGACACGCTACGCTGCCGCTGGCCTCACCGTAGACGAAAACCTCTTCTTCACCCCAACCGTGAAGGTCGGAATTCCATATTTGTACGCCATCGCGGCCTACTCCTCCAACTTCAGAATAGGTGGTTTCAGATATGGATTAGGCGCACAATTACCGGTAGCCGATAACTGGAATATACAGCTGAATGCCACCACCGGCAAACTTTCCCAGATCAAATCCATTGACTCTTCGACGATGATAGTATCAGTAGACCTGAGAGGAAAACATCACATCGTCGCACTGGTAGCGGAAAGAAAGATCAATGAACGCCTGACCGTGCAGGCTGGTATAAGCTATAATCGCATACAATACCAATACTACCAAAACGGAAGGAATGTGCCATTGGATAGCATACAATTCCCGCTCTCAATGTATGCAGGCGAATCCATATTCCGGTACTTCAAACCGTTGGTGGAAATATCAAATGATTTCTCCAAGAACAAACCTGGCTACAATCAATCCTGGATTGGTTTTCAGATAGGTGTTTATTACAGGTTCAGATAAGGATGTCAACATTAATTTGAACGGCATCAGGGTACATTTTTTTAAGTGTGTTTTATAAGTATAAAACTTACGGAGAACAATGTACATCACCATTAGAAGACACCTGAAACAATGGTTCTATCATACGCCGTTGATATGGAGATCAATTGAAGCAATACAAGGACTGGCATACTTAGCAGACTACTATTATTACTACAAATTACCTGGACACCAACACCGGTTAAGTGTACGTGAGATCAATATAGAGTTTGCCAGCCAATGTAACCTGAGATGCAGATTCTGCTCGCTAGACCACTTTAAGCCTAAGCAAGTTATCGCGGCAGATACCTTGGAGCGTTTCTTCCAACAGTTCATTCAGGATGATCGCTTTCGCAAGGTAGAGGTCATCAACCTGCACAATGGTGGAGAAATACTCCTGCATCCCAAACGTATGGAGATGCTGGCCATCATCAAAAAATACAAAGACCAGGCAGCACAGCAACAGCTGAAATTCCCGGAAATAAGAATGCTCACCAATGCCATGCTCCTTCGGGAACAACTGTCTGCCGACATCATCGCGATGAAAGTGATCGATGTCATCGGGGTAAGTTTTGATGGAGGTACCCCTGAGCTGTTCGAACAGATGCGCACCAACGCCGTATGGTCCCGGTTCTATGAAAATGTACGCGCCTTCCGTCGTATTAATGACGAACAGGCACACACCGTGAAGATGTATGCCATCACCTGCATCCCGGAAGGTAAACCATTGCACACACAATGGATGCATCCCGAATTTAGAGAACTATACAAATTGATGGATTGGTTCGAACTACGCCGCCTTCATAACTGGGCAGGAGAGATATCCACCGTTCAGCCTCGCAGGAAATGGCATAAGATAGGATGCAGTATGCTGATGAAACAAATGGTACTCCTCCCCAATGGCGATATTACAGTGTGCTGTAGTGACCTCAATTCCAAAGGCGTTGTAGGCAATGTAATGCAGCAGGATATCGTCTCCATCTACAAGTCCAGAGAACGTATGAACTACCTCGAACGCCTGCTCAAAGGACGCAAATCCGAACTGGCACTTTGCAGTAATTGTGAAACATTTTAGGTTCATTTTACTTCCAATAAACAGATACTCAGGCTGATCATCAGAATGGGCGTGTGTTTGATGTCTAAGAAACTGTTTATCTTTGCACATTAACACCACGGACTTTTAGTGACTGAACAGCCGTTTATAAAATTATCACAACTCACTGCCGATATACAGGCCACCCTGCAGGATGTCTTTGCAGGGCGGTCGTTTTGGGTAGTGGCAGACATTACCAACTTCTCCTACTACGCTGCAAAAGGGTATTACTACTTCGATCTGGTAGAAAAGGAAGAACAGAGCAGCCAGATGCTGGCCCGTATCCAGGCTTCCGCCTGGGGTACCGGTGCCGCACGCATCCGGGAATTCGAACAGGTAACCGGACAGCCGTTTAAAAATGATATCCACGTACTCGTAAAAGTATCCGTGGACTACCATCCCGTATTCGGCCTTAAACTAAACCTGCAAGACGTAGACGCCGGCTTCACCATCGGCCTGCTCGAACAACAGAAACAGGACACCCTCCAGCGTCTGCTCAAAGAATGCAGCGACTTCATTCAATACAACGCAGGCAGGTACCTCACCACCAATAACCAGCTGACACTACCTGCCGTCATACAACATATAGCGGTCGTATCCTCCGATGTCTCCGCCGGATTCCAGGACTTCATGCATACACTCGAAAACAATCCCTTCGGATACCGTTTTCGCATCGATACCTACTTCACTCAAGTACAGGGCGCTGCCAATGCAGAACAACTATACAACAAACTACTCGAAGTATACGCTACCCGCAAACCTTACGATGCCGTTGTCATCATCCGCGGCGGTGGCGCACAAACCGACTTCCTCCTCTTCGATCAGTTCATGCCGGGTAAGATAGTAGCCAAATTCCCTATCCCCATCATCACCGGTATCGGACACCAGAAGAATGAAACGATCGTCGATCTGATGGCCCACACGCCCACAAAAACACCTACCAAAGCAGCCGAATTTATCATCGCACACAACAGAACCTTCGAAGAACGTATGCAGCTGCTACAACAACAACTCATCATCAGGGCACAACAACTCTGCGCCACCCGTGTACAACAACTGGCACAACTGAACAATATCGTCGTTAACAAAACCCGGGATATACTCAGCCGCCAACGCGACAGCCTCGCTGCCCTCAATAGATCGACCGTCAACGCCAGCAGCAATATCCTGCATAAACGGCATACCGCTTTGCTCAATATCTCCAGCCAATTGCTCGGTCAGTCCCGTATCCTCGTCAGCAACAAACAGCACGAACTGACCAGCATACGGTTACAATTGCAATCACAGGCACAGCAATACCTGAAAGATCAACGCGCCGCCGTCAGCCAGCACGCTACCGTCATAAAACTGATGAACCCGGTCAACCTCGTGAAGAAAGGTTTCGCCATCATCTCCCACGAAGGCCGCATCCTCAGCAATGCAGCACAACTCAAACCAGGACACGAAATCACCGTCCAACTACCCGATGCCTTATTAAGATCAATAATTACCGAAAAACAGCCCGTAAATGGAAAATAACATCACATACGAAGCCGCTTATAACGAACTGAAAACCATCGCCAATGAGATAGAAACGGAATCCGTATCCGTAGATGTACTGGCCGCCAAAGTAAAACGAGCCTCCCAGCTCATTACCTTCTGCCAGGCCAAACTCCGCGCCACCGAATCAGAAGTTTCCAATATCATCAAACAAATGGAAGCCTGATCAGAATTGAAAAATGATGTTCCTGGCACGATCTTTTTACACGTACCCAACAGGGAACAAACTATCTTTGGAACACGCTAAAATTATCGATCGTGGAAAATTATCTTAAGACGGGCATCGGACGCTTCCGCCTCGTCGGAACACTGGAAGGCATCTCATTCCTCCTCCTCGTATTCGTCGCCATGCCCCTCAAATACTACGCAGGACAACCCGGCATGGTCAAGATCGTAGGAATGATACATGGCCTCCTTTTTGTACTCTACGCCCTGCAAACCTTTCAGATGAGAGACGAATACAACTGGCGATTCAATAAAATACTCCTGGCCATCATCGCCGCAGTACTACCGTTCGGTACCTTCTACTTCAACCGCAAATGGCTGAATAAAGACTTTAAATAACACCCGAAGATATATTCCTCGCATTCCGGTCAGCAAACATTGCTGACCGGCGTCGTTATTTGTATATTTGAACTCCCAAAAAAACACGTTATCCGTATGAGCATAATCAAACTTCACGTTATCGCATTCCTGGCCCTGTGCATAACGGGCATGTATATACCCGCATCTGCACAGCAACAGAACAAACAAACCTTCATCCGTACCCTCATGGCCAAAATGACCCTCGACGAAAAGATCGGTCAGCTGAACCTCCTCACCAGCGATATGGATGTGACCGGGCCGTTTATGCGCGAAGGCTACAAAAAAGATGTCGAAAGCGGCATATGCGGCGCCATCTTCAACGCATACACCCCTCAGTTCACCCGGCAACTGCAGGATATGGCCCTCAAAACTCGCCTTAAAATACCCTTACTGTTCGGGTACGACGTGATCCACGGCCACAAGACCATCTTCCCCATCCCCTTGGGGGAAGCCTGTACCTGGGATATGACATTGCTGGAAAAAAGCGCCCGCATCGCCGCCACAGAAGCCAGCGCCGATGGCCTCCACTGGACCTTCTCCCCAATGGTAGACATCGCCCGCGACCCCCGCTGGGGCCGCGTAGCCGAAGGAGTAGGAGAGGACACCTGGTTCGGATCACAGGTCGCTAAAGCCAAAGTAAAAGGATACCAGGGCAACGACCTCTCCGCCAACAACACCATCATGGCTTGCGTAAAACACTTCGCACTATATGGCGCCATCGAAGCAGGTCGCGACTATAACACCGTAGACATGAGCAAACGCCAGATGTTCCAGTTCTACCTGCCACCCTATAAAGCAGCCATAGATGCAGGCGTAGCCACCGTCATGACCTCCTTCAACGAGATCGATGGCATACCCGCTACCGGTAATAAAGCACTTCTCACCGACCTCCTCCGTAAACAATGGGGCTTCAAAGGTTTCGTAGTCACCGACTACACCTCCATGAATGAAATGATCCCCCATGGCATCGTAAAAGATGAATACGAAGCAGGCGCCCTCGCCCTCAACGCCGGCGTCGATATGGACATGCAGGGAAGCATCTATGCCGGACAACTCAAAAAACTCCTGCAGGACAAAAAAGTAACACTCGCACAGATAGACGCCGCCGTATACCGCGTCCTCGCCGCCAAATACGACCTGGGCCTCTTCAAAGATCCCTACCAGTACTGCGACCCCGCCAGGGCACAACGCGAAATACTCTCCCCCGCCAACCGCCAGGCCGCCCGCGAAATCGCCCAACGATCCATCGTATTACTCAAAAATCAAGGACAACTACTCCCCCTGCAGGAAGAGGGTAACATCGCCGTGATAGGCCCCCTCGCCAACAGCCAACGCGACGTCATCGGCAACTGGTCCGCAGCAGGAGACCCGTCCAAAGCAATATCCCTCCTGCAAGGTATCACCTCCCGCATAGGCAACAAAGCCAAAATAGCCTACGCGCAAGGTGCCCACCTCACCGCCGATACCACCTTGTTCCTCCGCGCCATGCAAAAGGCCGCTATCGAAAAAGCCGATACCGCCAACACAGACAAACTGCTGTCAGAAGCCGTAGAACTGGCCCGCAAGTCAGATAAAGTAATACTGGCACTGGGCGAATCCCAGGGCATGACCGGAGAAGCCGCCAGCCGCTCCGATATCAGCCTCCCCCCCGGACAACGCCGCCTGCTCGAAGCCATCCTCGCCACCGGCAAACCTGTCGTACTCGTCCTCATGAACGGCCGCCCACTCACCCTCGAATGGGAAGACCAACACGTACCCGCCATCCTGGAAACATGGTTCCTGGGCACTGAAGCCGGCAACGCCATCGCAGATGTCCTCTTCGGCCACTACAACCCCGCCGGTAAGATCACCATGACCTTCCCGCGAAATACCGGCCAGATACCCGTCTACTACAATCATAAAAATACCGGCCGCCCGCTCAACCCCTATAATAAATACTCCTCCAAATACCTCGATATCCCCAACGACCCGCTCTATCCCTTCGGTTACGGACTGAGCTATACCTCATTCAGCTACAGCCCCGTACAACTGGATAAAACCACCATCACCGCACAACAGCCACTACACGTCAGCGTAAAGGTCAAAAATGTAGGGAAATACGATGGGGAAGAGGTCGTACAACTATACCTCCGCGATCAGGTCGGTAGCGTCAACCGCCCCCTCAAAGAATTGAAAGGCTTCAAAAAGGTATTCCTCAAAAAAGGCGAAGAACAAACCGTCTCCTTCACCCTCACCAACGAAGACCTCAGATTCTACGATAAAGACATGCGCTGGACAGCCGAACCGGGCGACTTCACCGTATTCATAGGTACCAATAGCCGCGATACACAGCAGGCCGACTTTAAACTCCAGTAATAACCACCTCCCCTAGCCCCTTACAGAGGTATTAACATAAGGTTAAAGAATTCAGGGCTTGGATTTGTCATAATAGTTATTACTTTTGTACTCGAATTATGATTATTAACATCCATACACATCATCATCATACTTACTGCACAGGTAAGCAGAGATGATATTGTATGTATCCAACATATTAAAACATCAAAGGCTTACCGGTTCGGTAGGCCTTTTTTGTTAGATCGCCTGCCCATCATACACCGGACCATAAGCTGCTTATTTATCACTTAAAAAACCGCCGCTGCGGTATCAGGATCATGAAACTGAAAATAGCTATTCAAAAATCCGGACGTCTCCACGAAGACTCTATCAAACTGCTCAAAGAATGCGGTATCGAAGTGAGCAACGGAGTGAACAAACTGAAAACAGAAGCAACCAACTTCCCCCTAGAAGTGTTCTTCCTCAGAGATGATGATATCCCGCAATACGTAGAAGATGGCGTAGCAGACATTGGTATCGTAGGAGAAAATGTAGTACTGGAAAAGAAACGCTCCGTACAGATCGTCGAAAAGCTGGGATTCGGTAAATGCCGCCTCTCCATAGCCGTTCCCAAAACGATCGAATACAACGGCATCACCGACCTGCAACAACTCCGCATCGCCACCAGCTATCCCGAAATAGTAGCCGATTTCCTGGCTACACACAACGTCACCGCCGATATACACGAGATCAGCGGCTCCGTCGAAATAGCGCCTGGCATCGGCCTCGCAGACGCAATATGCGACCTCGTAAGCAGCGGCTCCACATTATTCATGAATGGCTTGAAAGAGGTAGAAACCGTCCTCAAATCCGAAGCAGTCCTCGTAGCCAACGCCGCCCTCAACGAAACACAACAGCTACTACTGCAGAAATTGCTCTTCCGCATCAAAGCAGTAAGAAAAGCAAAGAATAATAAATATATCCTGCTCAACGCGCCAAATGATAAACTACACGAGATCATCGCACTCCTCCCGGGCATGAAAAGCCCTACCGTACTGCCACTGGCAGAAGCTGGCTGGAGCTCCGTACATTCCGTACTGAATGAAAACGAATTCTGGGATATCATCGAAAGCCTGAAAACCGCTGGCGCTCAGGGAATATTGGTAGTACCCATCGAAAAGATGGTACTGTAATAAGATCAAATGACTGACATGGATATTATCGAATCTCCTGATAAAAGCACCTGGGCACAGCTCCTGCAACGCCCGGCATTAGATACACAGGCACTGGAAGATAAAGTGAACACCATCCTCACCGCCGTAAAAGAGGAAGGCGACACCGCCGTCCGCCGCTATGCCCAACAGTTCGATGGCGTAACACTCGATACCCTCGAAGTGCCGGTGGCCGACTTCGCCGCCGCCACCGCTGCCATCGATCCCGCACTCAAACAGGCCATCCAGACCGCTATTCAGAATATTACCACCTTCCACAAAGCACAACATGAAACCGGCCGCATCATCAGCACCATGCCCGGCGTCGACTGCTGGCGCAAACCAGTCGCAATAGAAAAAGTAGGACTATACATCCCGGGTGGCTCCGCTCCGCTCTTCTCTACCATCCTCATGCTGGGCATCCCGGCCATGATAGCAGGTTGCAAAGAGATCATCCTCTGTACACCCTCCGATAAAGCAGGCAACGTACACCCGGCCATCCTCTACGCCGCACAGGAAGTAGGCATACAGAAAGTATACCGCATCGGTGGCGTACAAGCCATCGGCGCCATGGCCTTCGGTACCGCCTCCATCCCACAGGTATACAAGATCTTCGGCCCGGGAAACCAATATGTCACCTGCGCCAAACAACTGGTCAACAAAGCAGGCGTCGCCATCGACATGCCCGCCGGCCCCTCAGAAGTAGCCGTACTGGCAGACGATTCCTGCGTACCCGCATTCGTTGCCGCTGACCTGCTCTCACAGGCCGAACATGGCCCCGATAGCCAGGTAGTATTGGTAAGCACCAGCAAAGATATACTCCAAGCCGTTAAAACAGCAGTAACCACACAGCTGGCACACCTGCCACGCCAGAACGTCGCCGCTCAGGCATTACAGCACAGCCGCCTCATATACATGCCGGACACCGCCAGCGCCATGGAACTGCTTAACGCATACGCACCCGAACATCTCATCATCGCCTGCAAAGACGATATCCGTATCGCCGATAGCGTAACCAACGCAGGCTCCGTATTCCTGGGCAACTACTCCCCCGAAAGCGCCGGCGACTACGCCTCCGGTACCAACCATACCCTCCCCACCAACGGGTATGCCAAAGCATACAGCGGCGTATCATTGGATAGCTTCGTGAAAAAGATCACCTTCCAGCGCATCACCAAAGAAGGCCTGCAACAAATAGGCCCCGCCATCGAAGCAATGGCCGCCGCAGAAGGACTCGATGCCCACAAACAGGCCGTCACCGTCCGGCTCAACAGCCTGACAACAGAAGCCTGATTTTTTGACGAGGATAATAACTTATTTATATGTTCAATCTGGAAAGTTTACTACGCGATAATATTAAAAGACTTACTCCATACTCCTCCGCCAGAGACGAGTTCAAAGGAGAAGCAAGTGTGTTCCTGGATGCCAACGAAAATAGCTTCGGCTCACCGCTAAAGACCGCCTACAACCGCTACCCCGATCCCATGCAATGGCAGATCAAATACAAACTGGCAGATATCAAAGGCGTACCGCCACAAAATATCTTCCTGGGCAATGGTAGCGACGAAGCAATAGATATCCTCTACCGCGCCTTCTGCAACCCGGGTGTCGACAATGTCGTACTATGCCCACCCACCTACGGCATGTACGAAGTAAGCGCACATATCAACGATGTCATCATCCGGAGTGTAAGCCTCACCGAAGACTTCCAGCTCGACCTGGAAGGACTCCAGCAGGCCATCGATGAAAATACCAAACTCCTCTTCATCTGCTCACCCAACAACCCTACCGGCAACTCGATCAACAGGCACGACATAGAACTTATACTAAACAACTTCGACGGCATCGTTGTCATCGACGAAGCATATATCAACTTCTCCCGCCAGCAATCATTCATACGCGAACTCACAGAATACCCCAACCTCGTAGTGTTACAGACACTCTCAAAGGCCTGGGGGCTGGCAGCACTGCGCATCGGTATGGCCTTCGCCGGCGAAGAGATCATCAATGTCTTCAATAAGATTAAACCACCGTACAATATCAGCCAGGCCGCACAGGAACTGACCTTACAGGCATTGGAAAATGTCAGCCAGGTCAATGAATGGATACGCGAGATCGTCATCGAAAGAGATAAACTCTCCGCCGGCCTCGAATCCCTGCAACAGGTAATACACGTATATCCCAGCGATGCCAACTTCGTATTGGCAAAAACGATAGATCCTAAAGGTATCTACAGCCACCTCACCGCTCAGGGTATCGTAGTACGCGACCGCTCCAGGATAAAACTGTGCGCCGGCTGCCTCCGCATTACCGTAGGCACCCCGGAAGAAAACGAGCGTGTCATCCAAGCCATCAAAGCCTATTCCTCCACCAACATTCCATCATCTACGTCAAACTGATATATGAAGCGCGTATTGTTTATAGACCGCGATGGTACCCTCATCAAAGAAGTACCTCCCACCTACCAGATCGATAGCCTGGAAAAAGTAGAGTTCTATCCCAGGGTATTCACCTGGATGTCCCGCATCGCCGCCGAAATGGACTATGAACTGGTCATCGTCACCAACCAGGATGGCCTGGGCACCGCTTCCTTCCCGGAAGATACCTTCTGGCCCGCCCACCAGCATATCCTTAAAGCATTCGAAAATGAAGGCGTAGTATTCGCTGCCGAATATATCGATCGCAGCTTCCCGGCCGATAATGCCCCTACCCGCAAACCCGGTACCGGCATGCTCACCAAATACCTCAGCGGCGACTACGACCTGGCCAACTCATTCGTCATCGGCGATCGTATCACCGACGTACAACTGGCTAAAAACCTGGGCGCCAAAGCCATCTGGCTCAATGAAGGTACCGGCCTCGGGGCCGCCGAGATCAGCGATGCCGCAGCAGACCTGCAGTCCGTCATCGCCCTCGAATCCACCGACTGGCGCAAGATCTATGAGTTCCTCAAACTGGGCCTCCGGCAAGTATCCCATACCCGCACCACCAAAGAAACAGATATCCGCATCGAACTGAACCTCGATGGCAAAGGTCAGTCCAATATCACCACCGGCCTGGGTTTCTTCGATCATATGCTCGACCAGATCGCCCGCCATGGTAGCATCGACCTCACCATCAACGCCAAAGGAGACTTGCACATCGACGAGCATCATACCATCGAAGATACCGGCCTCGCACTGGGCGAAGCCGTAGCCTTGGCACTGGCAGATAAAAGAGGAATAGAAAGATATGGCTTCTGCCTACCCATGGACGACTGCCTCGCTCAGGTAGCCATCGACTTCGGTGGACGCAACTGGCTGGTATGGAACGCCGAATTCAAACGGGAAAAAATAGGAGAGATGCCGACAGAAATGTTCTTCCACTTCTTTAAATCATTCTCCGACGCAGCCAGATGTAATCTCAACATACAAGCCTCCGGCGATAATGAACATCATAAAATAGAAGCCATCTTTAAAGCGTTCGCCAAAGCCATCAAAATGGCCGTACGCCGCAACCCGGAAAATATGCAACTCCCCAGCACCAAAGGCGTACTGTAGCCGGGGAAAAATAATTTGCATTTTCTGAAAAAACCTCGCATATTTGCTCTCATTATGGCAAATAACTTAATTAACAAACATTGGTGGTGGCATAGAATCAATTCCTGATCTGTGTTACAGTGCCATGTTTTGTATAAAACATATTCTCGGAAGGCCCGCTGTTACACAGCGGGCCTTCTGGCTTTTAATGGGTCAGGAGCGCACCACGAAAGACAGTACAGGCGCTGCAGCCCTCACCGTCTTCGCCAGCACTCCCTCCCGGTATAATACCACCTTCAAATCGAATCAAGCCGTCATGCGTACCATCAATGTAAAAACTAAATACCGGCAAATGTTAGCCGATGTATTCACGCCGGTCAGCATATATCTGCGACTCAGAGACCGCTTCCCGGGATCTATACTCCTCGAAAGTACAGACTACCGCGCCAGCGAAAACAGCTACTCCTTTATCTGTATCAAACCAATCGCAGGCATAGAAGTCACCAGCACCAACGAATTCGAATTCAAATACCCTAACCTGCCGGTAGAAAAGAAACAGCTTAAAAGCCCCCAGCTCGTCCTCGACGAACTACAACGATTCCTGGGCAATTTCAGCTTCGAAGGCACACCCCCACTACCCGTCGTACACAGCCTGTTCGGCTACTCCACCTTCGACTCCGTACAGTTCTTCGAAAAGATCACCTTCAATAAAGACAAACAGAACGGTAACACCATCCCCCTGATGAGATACCGGTTCTATCAATATATCATCGTCATCAATCACTTCAAAGATGAACTCTATCTCTGCGAAAATGAAGTGGATGGCATCGATAGCGAATTCGACCTCGTCACCTCCCTCATCCATCACAAAGACTGCCCCAACTACCCATTCAAAGTACAGGGAGAAGAAAGAAGCAACATGACCGACGATGCCTATATGGAAATGGTAGAGAAAGGACGCCAGCACTGCTTCAGAGGAGATGTCTTCCAGGTAGTACTCTCCCGCTCCTTCCAACGGCCTTTCAAAGGCGACGAATTCAACGTATACCGCTCCCTTCGCTCTATCAATCCTTCCCCTTATCTCTTCTATTTCGACTACGGCGATTATAAATTGATGGGCTCTTCCCCGGAAGCTCAACTGATCGTGAAAAATGGGAAAGCCATCATACATCCCATCGCAGGCACCTTCCGCCGCACCGGGAATGATGAACAGGATAAACAACTGGCTGATAAACTACTGCTCGATCCTAAAGAAAATGCAGAACATGTCATGCTCGTCGACCTCGCACGGAATGACCTCAGCCGGCATGCCACACAGGTAGAAGTAGCTTCCTACCGCAAAGTGCAATACTACAGCCATGTCATCCACCTGGTCAGCGAAGTAACGGGCAAAACAGATACCGCCATGAACCCGTTCAGCCTCCTGGCTGCCACATTCCCGGCAGGTACCTTGTCTGGCGCTCCCAAGTACAAAGCCATGGAGATCATTGATCAGTACGAACCAACATCCCGCGGCTTCTACGGCGGATGCATCGGCGCAGTAGGCTTCAACGGCGACTTCAATCACGCCATTATGATCCGCTCCATGCTCAGCAAAGACAATATACTCTATTACCAGGCCGGCGCCGGCGTAGTCGCCAAATCAGTGGCCAGCTCCGAACTGGAAGAAGTGAACAATAAACTGAATGCCTTAAAACAAGCCATCCTCCAGGCGCAAAATATTTGATATGAACATACTGGTGTTTGACAACTACGACTCTTTTACCTATAACCTGGTACACCTGGTGGAAAAGATCACACACGGAAAAGTAACCGTGGTGCGCAACGACGAAATACCATTGGAACAAGTGAACCAATACGATAAAATCATCCTATCCCCGGGGCCCGGTATTCCCGAAGAAGCAGGGCTTTTACTCCCCCTCATTAAAGAATACGCCCCGACCAAATCCATATTCGGCGTATGCCTCGGCCTACAGGCTATCGGGCAGGCATTGGGAGGCTCCCTCATCAACCTGAGCGATGTATTCCATGGCGTCGCCACACCCGTAACCGTCGTATCCCGCGAAGGCCGCCTGTTCAACGGGCTGCCCGATCAGCTCGAAGTAGGCCGGTACCACTCCTGGGTAGTAGATGAAAATAATCTGCCCGCAGCACTCACCATCACCGCACGCGATAACCAGGGCTTTATCATGGCCATGCAACATCAACAATACGATGTCTGCGGAGTACAATTCCATCCCGAAAGTGTACTCACCCCCGATGGCGAACGCATACTGAGGAATTGGCTGGAACTGTAAACCATCAAACCGACAGACTTCCTCCCTTTCCCAACGCTAAAAAGTATCAGATCATGAAAAAAATTCTTCACTATCTATTCGAACATAAAACCTTCAGCCGCGACGCCGCAAAAGAAATATTGATCAGCATCTCCAAAGGAATGTACAATGAAAGCGAACTCGCGGCCTTCATGACCGTCTTCCTCATGCGCAGTATCACCATCGACGAACTGCTCGGCTTCCGCGACGCCCTCCTCGAACTATGCGTACCCGTTAACCTCAATGGCTACGATGTCATCGACATCGTCGGCACCGGTGGCGATGCGAAAAATACATTCAATATATCCACACTGTCCTGCTTCCTTGCGGCCGGAGCCGGCGCCAAAGTAGCCAAACATGGCAACTACGGCGTCTCATCCATCAGCGGCGCCTCCAACCTCATGGAGTCTGTAGGCTATAAATTCAAAAACCAGGACGACAAACTGCGCGAAGAACTGGAACAAGCAGGCGTATGTTTCCTGCATGCCCCCTTATTCCACCCCGCCCTCAAACATGTCGCCGGCATCCGACGCCAACTGGGCATACGCACCTTCTTCAATATGCTGGGCCCCCTCGTAAATCCCGCATTCGCCAAATACCAACTCATCGGTGTCTACAATCTCGAAATGGCAAGAGTATACAACTACCTCTTCCAGCAAACAGATAAACAATATGCCATCGTACACAGCCTCGATGGCTACGATGAAATATCACTGACCACCGATACCCGCGTCATCACCAACCACGGAGAACGCGACTGGACCCCAGAACAACTGGGCAAAAGAAAAGTACACCCGGAAGATATCTATGGTGGCAACTCTGTAGAAGAAGCAGCTAAAATATTCATGAAAATACTCAAAGGCGAAGGCTCCTGGGCACAAAACGCTGTCGTATTAGCCAACTCCGCAATGGCACTACATTGCGCAGGAAAGTACGATAGCTACGACGACTGCTTCCAGGCAGTAGTCACCTCCCTGGAATCCGGCGCCGCCTTACAATCGTTTAAAAAACTCATCAGCTTACAATAAAATTGTAGCTGAGCATCACACAAAAAAGATAGCTGGATGAAAAATATACTGGCCGAGATCGTCGCTCACAAAAAAGTGACAGTAGCCGCAGATAAAGAGAAAAGAAGCATACAGGAACTGGAACGCGCCAGCACCTTCTCCCGTACCCCCTTATCACTCTACAACTTCCTCAAAGACGAAACCCGCACCGGTATCATCGCTGAGTTCAAAAAACGCTCCCCTTCTAAAGGTATCATCAATCCCGATGCTACCGTAGAAGAAGTGACCACTGCCTACGCCCGTCATGGCGCCTCCGGACTGTCCGTACTCACCGACGAAAAATACTTCGGCGGCTCCGTATCCGACCTGATCGCCGCCCGCGCCGTCAATGGTATACCCATCCTGCGCAAAGACTTCATCGTCGATGAATACCAGATAGCAGAAGCAAAAGTGATCGGCGCCGATGTCATCCTCCTCATCGCCGAATGCCTCCGCAAAGAAGAAGTAGCCCGCCTAGCAAAATATGCCAATGGCCTGGGCCTCGAAGTATTACTCGAAGTACATAGCGGCGATCAACTGGAAAAAATTACCGATCATATCCGGCTCGTCGGCGTAAACAACCGCGATCTCACCACCTTCCAGGTCGACTTCAACCGCTCCTGCGAACTGGCACCGCAAATACCGGCAGACAAGTGTAAAATAGCAGAAAGTGGTATCAACGACCCCGCCGCTATCGTTACCTTAAAACAAGCGGGCTTCGAAGGTTTCCTCATAGGAGAACATTTCATGCGGCAAAACAACCCGGCAGAAGCCTTCGCTACCTTCGTCTCCACATTACGGCAAAAAGAAAAAGAAATATGAAGATAAAGGTCTGTGGTATCACGCGGCGGGAAGACCTGCGCGAACTGATCGCTAACAAAGTAGATCTTGCCGGCTTCATATTCTATGAACAATCCCCCCGGTTCGCCGGTAATAAACTGGACGCCCGCAGCGTCCGCGAACTTACCGGCATTCAGAAAGTAGGTGTCTTCGTCAACGCCGCCAAAGAACAGGTGCTCCGTACCGCAGCAGACTATCAGCTCGATATGGTTCAACTGCATGGCGACGAATCTCCCGAATATTGCGCCGCCATCCGGGAAAAAATACCGGTAGTGAAAGCATTCCGCGTCGGCGCCAACATCGACTGGGATAAAGAGATCGCTCCCTACATCCCCGTCACCACCTACTTCCTGTTCGATACCGCCTCCGCCAAAGGATACGGCGGCACCGGCGAACAATTCGACTGGTCCCTGCTGCAACACTATCCATACCAACATCCGTTCTTCCTGAGCGGTGGCATCGGCCTGGAACACACCATCGCATTACAGCAACTGGACATACCCGCCCTGTACGCCGTCGATGTCAATAGCCGCTTTGAAAGCAGCCCGGGTATCAAACACATACCACAGGTCGCTGCCTTTGTAAAACAGATTCACGCAACCGCATTAAAATAACTGAACATGGAGATAGCTTTAAATACAAAAGGCTCCAGGTATCACGTAGACGATAAAGGATACTATGGCAGGTTCGGTGGAGCCTACATCCCGGAAATGTTATTTCCTAACGTAGACGAACTGCAACAGCAATACCTGAAAATACTGAGCGACCCGTCCTTTCAGCAGGAATTCGAAGACCTCCTGCGCGATTACGTAGGCCGCCCTTCCCCGTTATATTTTGCCAAACGCCTCTCCGAACACTACCAGGCCAAGATCTATCTCAAAAGAGAAGACCTCAACCATACCGGCGCCCACAAAGTGAACAACACCATCGGTCAGATACTCCTGGCAAAACGCCTGGGCAAACATCGCATCATCGCCGAAACAGGCGCGGGGCAACATGGCGTCGCCACCGCTACCGTATGCGCCCTCATGGGAATGGAATGTGTCGTATACATGGGAAGCATCGATATAGAACGCCAGGCCCCCAACGTATCCCGCATGCAAATGCTGGGCGCTACCGTAGTTCCTGCTACCAGCGGCAGCAAAACCCTGAAAGATGCCACCAACGAAGCCATCCGCGACTGGATCAACAACCCGGTAGATACCCACTATATCCTCGGTACCGCCGCGGGCCCACATCCATATCCCGATATGGTCGCCCGCTTCCAGTCCGTGATCAGCGAAGAGATACGCCGGCAGTTACAGGAAAAAACCGGTAGCCCCGATCCCGACTACGTCGTAGCGTGTATCGGTGGTGGTAGCAACGCCGCCGGTGCCTACTACCATTACCTCGACAACGAAAAAGTAAAACTAGTAGCAGTAGAAGCGGGCGGAAAAGGCGTACATAGCGGATTCTCCGCAGCCACCACACAACTGGGCGAAATAGGCATCATTCATGCCAGCAAAACATTGCTGATGCAGACAGATGATGGCCAGATCGTAGAGCCGCATTCCATCTCCGCAGGCCTGGACTACCCGGGCATCGGACCTTTACATGCACATCTCTACGAAACAAAAAGAGCCGTCTTCCTCAACACAACAGATGAAGAAGCCCTCGCCGCCGGCTATCAGCTGAGCAGACTCGAAGGGATCATCCCCGCATTGGAATCCGCTCACGCACTGGCCAAACTGAAAGACCTGCCTCTCAACCCGGATGATGTAGTCGTAGTATGCCTGTCCGGCCGCGGCGACAAAGACCTGGGCACCTATATCAAGCACATGCAGCCTTAACACTAATGACCATGAACCGTATAGATAAATTATTCGCCGAAAAAAAGGACAACGTGCTGAACATATACTGTACAGCAGGTTTCCCCAATCTGGAAGATACCCTACCCGTCATGACAGCCCTGCAAACACATGGTGCTGACCTCATCGAATTAGGCATGCCGTTCTCCGATCCGCTGGCCGATGGCCCCGTAATCCAGGATAGCAGCACACGGGCACTGCATAACGGGATGAGCCTACACAAACTGTTTGAACAATTACAAGGCTTCCGCAATAAAATACAGGTCCCCGTCATCCTAATGGGATACATAAACCCCGTACTCCGATACGGCGTCGAAGCCTTCTGCGAAAAATGCGCCGAAGTAGGTGTCGATGGCGTCATCCTCCCGGACCTCCCCATGGACGAATACGAAACCGATTACAAACCCGTATTTGAAAAGAACGGATTACACCTTATCTTTCTGGTCACTCCCGAAACCAGCGAAGCACGCATCCGCCGCATCGATAACCTGAGCAAAGGTTTTGTATACGCCGTATCCAGCTCGTCTACCACCGGCAAGGATAAAAACATGGGCGATCAACAGGCGTATTTCGAAAAGCTCAAAGCATTACAACTGCAAAATCCGGTACTGATCGGATTCGGTATCAAGGATAAAGCTACCTTTGATGCAGCTTGTAACTACAGCAACGGCGCCATCATCGGCACAGCTTTTATCAAAGCCATCGCAGATAGCTCCGACATCGATAATACTATCGCAGCTTTTATCGCACAAGTAAAGGGTAATTGATATCGTCTTTTATCATAAGCATATATGAAAACAGTCATCATAAAATACAATGCAGGCAATATCCGCTCCGTACTGTTTGCATTGGAACGCATCGGCGCCACCGCAGTGGTTACCGATGATGCAGAAGAGATAAGGTCCGCCGATAAAGTGATCTTCCCGGGCGTAGGCGAAGCCAGCACAGCCATGCAATACCTCCGCGAACGGAAAATGGATCAACTCATCCGCGATCTGCAACAACCCGTACTGGGCATATGCCTGGGCCTGCAACTCCTCTGCCGCCACTCCGAAGAAAATAATACCGATTGCCTCGGTGTATTCGATGTCGCCGTTAAACGCTTCGAATCCCCCGTAGACAACCTCCTGAAAATACCTCAGATCGGATGGAACAACATCACCGGCCTCCATAGCAACCTGTTCGAACATGTTCCTGAAAACAGTTACATGTATTTCGTACATAGCTACTATGCCGCCCTCTCCGCCGATACCGTAGCCACCGCCAACTACGTGATCAACTACAGCGCCGCATTACAGAAAGATAATTTTTACGCTACACAGTTTCACCCGGAGAAATCAGCAGATGCCGGACAAACCGTATTGGCTAACTTCCTAAAACTATAGCTCGGCACATGAATATCAGCAGGATCAACGTAGAACAAGCCCTCCCGCTTAGGAGAGATCGCTTGTATCCGGGACAGTCACTGGAGATCGCAAAAGTAGATAACGATGTGGATGGCCTCCACTTCGGCGTCTTCGTACAAGGCCAGCTGGTCACCGTCGGTTCCTTGTTCCTGCAACAGAAAGTCGCTCAGTTCCGCAAACTGGCCACACTCGAAGCCTGCGAAGGCAAAGGATACGCCTCCGCATTGCTCGAACATATGGCACAGTGCTGTCGCCGCGAACATATCAACCTGCTCTGGTGCAACGCACGCAAAACAGCCGAAAGCTTTTACGCCAGATTAGGATATCAACGCAACGGGGAATACTTCCTCAAAAATGGGATCACCTACTGCAGAATGGAATTATCACTCAATACAACAACAGCAACCAATACATTCACTATCATACCAGCCATCGACATCATCGATGGTAAATGCGTACGCCTCACACAGGGGGACTACGCCCAGCAAAAAGTATACAACGAACACCCGCTGGAAGTAGCCATGGCCTTCGAAGATATCGGCGTTCGCCGCCTGCATCTCGTAGACCTGGATGGCGCCCGCAAAGGCGCAGTAGTCAACTGGAAAGTACTGGAAGCCATCACCGGCAAAACTGGCCTGACCGTAGACTTCGGCGGTGGTATCAAAACCGGCAAAGACCTGGAGATCGTATTCGAAAGCGGCGCCGCCCTCGCCACCATCGGCAGCATAGCCGTAAAAGAACCAGCACTGTTCTTTAGCTGGCTCCGCCAGTACGGACCCGATCGTATCTTCCTGGGAGCAGATGTCAAAGAAGAAAATATAGCCGTCGGCGGATGGCTGGAAACAACCTCCCTGTCCATCTACGACTTCCTCGAACGTAACCAGGCCGCAGGTATCAAACATGTCTTCTGCACAGATATCGCCAAAGATGGCCTGCTGCAAGGACCTTCTATAGAACTATATCAGCGCATACTGGACCGTTTCCCCGATATGCAACTCACCGCCAGCGGCGGCGTAAGCAACATCGCCGATGTAGCCGCCCTCCGCGAAGCAGGTTGCAGCGGCGTCATCATCGGAAAAGCCATCTACGAAGGAAAAATTACAACAGACGAACTCAAAGCCTTTCTGTAAGCCAGTTTTAAACGACCAACAAATCAACAGCAATGTTAACAAAGCGCATTATACCGTGTCTCGATATTAAAGATGGCCGCACCGTAAAAGGGGTCAACTTCGAAAATATACGCGATGCAGGCGACCCGATCGAATTGGGCGCCCTCTACGCCGCTCAGGGAGCAGACGAACTGGTATTCCTCGATATCACTGCCACTAACGAACGCCGGAAAACACTGGCCGATCTCGTTACCCGTATTGCACAACATGTCAATATACCATTCACCGTAGGAGGAGGCATCTCCTCCGTAGAAGATGTACAGGTACTCCTCCAATCAGGGGCCGATAAGATCTCCGTTAACACCGCCGCCTTCAAACGACCCGGACTACTCAACGAACTCTCCCGCGAATTCGGTAGCCAATGTATCGTACTGGCCATCGATACCAGGTTCGAAGAGGGCAACTGGTACGTATACCTCAATGGCGGCCGCGTGAAAACAACTACAAAAGCATTCGACTGGGCCAAAGAAGCAGTAGACAGAGGCGCTGGCGAAATATTGCTCACCTCCATGAACAATGATGGCACCAAACAGGGCTTCGCATTAGACATCACCGCACAACTGTCACAACAGCTCAACGTACCAGTGATCGCCTCCGGTGGCGCCGGCAACATGCAACACTTCCGCGAAGTGTTCGAAACAGCACAGGCAGACGCCGCCCTCGCCGCCAGCATCTTCCACTATAAGGAAATTGAAATACCGGAACTTAAAAAATATCTATATCAACAGGGTGTCAACATCCGGTTCTAAATTGTTAATGAACAGCAGTATGCAGATAGATTTTCAGAAGTCAGCAGATGGACTCATACCAGCAATCATTCAGGATGCCGTAACACAAAAAGTACTGATGCTGGGATACATGGACCAGGCAGCCTTCAACAAAACCCGCACAGAAGGAAAAGTGACCTTCTTCAGCCGCTCCAAAAACCGGCTGTGGACAAAGGGAGAAGAAAGCGGCAACTTCCTCCTCGTACAAGACATAAAAATAGATTGTGATAACGATACCTTACTCATAAAGGTCAATCCCGTTGGCCCCGTTTGCCATACCGGCACTGATACCTGCTGGCAGGAGAACAATGTAAGCAATGACTTCCTCGCCAAACTGGAAGGTATCATCGCCGATAGAAAACAAAATCCAAATGGCGACTCTTACACATCCCGCCTCTTCGCCAAAGGCATCAACAAAGTAGCACAGAAAGTAGGAGAGGAAGCCGTCGAAGTAGTGATCGAAGCCAAAGACAACAACGAATCCCTCTTCCTCAACGAATCCGCTGACCTCCTGTTCCATTATCTTATCCTCCTCCAGGCCAAAGGATACCGCCTCGACGACGTGATCAATATATTGAAACAGCGCCATAAAAGCTAACCAACCCGCCGTTCATACCAACTGGGTTGTTAGATATGTACTATTTATTATATTACAGCCCTATAGCAAAAGGATAAAGTGATGAAGTATATTTTATTTGCAGTGGCTGGCCTGCTGTATGCCAACCTGGCCACCGCCCAGTCTCAGGTCAAAGGCACCGTGAAAGGAGCCGACGGGAAAACCCTCTATCTCTTTAATGATGAAGATAATACGCCCGACGACTCTACCGTGATAAAGAACAACGCCTTCAGTTTCCAGCTGAAAGCAGCGAAGACGCCTTCCGTATATGCCCTCATCCTCTCCGGCACCGATTTCCCCATGTTATTCGTACCAGGAGAAGGCACCACCGAACTGCATACCGAGATCAATAAGTTTCCCGTAGCTACCACCATAAAAGGTACAGAGGATACAAAAGCCATGCAGGCCTACCAGCAGGCTTTTCAACCCCTGATCAAACGCGCCCAGGCACTTAACGCAGAGGCTGCCGGTATCAAGGAAGATGATGAACCTGGTAAAGCCACCTTCCGCAAAAAAGCCGAAGCGTTCAACAACGATGTGATCAGCACCGGTAAAGAATTCATCAAAGCAAATCCCAAACGATTAGCCAGCCTCTGGCTGCTCATCAATGAACTGCGCAGCAGACTGGAACCAGCCGATTTTGAAGCACTGTTCAACGGCCTCGACAGATCCCTCCAGGAAAGTAAATACGGAAAAGGCATCACCGCCTATATCAAAAGCCTGCGCGCCAACAATGTAGGCATCATGGCCGACGACTTCGCCCAGTACGATCCCGCCGGAAAACTGATCAAACTGTCCTCTTTCCGGGGTAAATACGTACTGGTAGACTTCTGGGCCAGCTGGTGCGGCCCCTGCAGACAGGAAAATCCGAATGTTGTCAAAGCCTATCAGCAATACAAAAACAAAAACTTCGCGATCCTGGGCGTCTCCCTGGACAATGATAAAAGCCGCTGGCTGCACGCTGTCGAAAAAGATGGCCTGGAATGGACCCAGGTATCCGACCTCCGTGGATGGGGAAATGAAGTGGCAGTACAGTATGGCATTCAATCCATCCCCGCCAATTTCCTGGTAGATCCCGATGGGAAGATCATCGCCCGCAATCTCCGTGGTAGCGCACTCGAAGCCCGCCTGGCACAAATATTTAAATAGCCGCCCAGCTTACCCGCATATAGCTCAGTCCCCTCCTGCAACGGGATCATAGCTGCCGTTTATCACATACCATTTGACATTAAGGGCAGCTTTCCCCAAATTTGTGGCAGGCTAAATACTAGATTAAACATGAAGAAGGCGACGTTGATGGCGGGTTTGCTATTACCATTAGCCTTGTTGGCACAAAAAAAAGGCGAACTGCCTTATACCATACAAGGACAAGTGGAAAGTCAAAAACCTGGCAAGGTGTATCTCATGCTGCGCAACGGAGATAAACCCGTGATAGACAGTGCAGAAGTAAAAGATGGGCAATTTACCCTCACAGGTACCATTATCGAACCCGTGCTGGCCAAATTACAACTGGTCACAAAAGATGCAGCACTACTCAATGCTGCTAACCCAGGCCCACATTCAAAAGATATACTGTCATTTTTCCTGGATAAAGGTACTACCAGCATCCAAACACCTGACTCCCTCTTTAAAGCCACCGTGCAGGGCTCAAGAGCCCAGAAAGACCTCGACCTGCTCAACGGACAGCTAAAGGGCGTAACAGACGAAATGAACGCACTCAAACTGGAATACCGGCAATATTACATCGCCAGAGACCAGGAAAATATGAACCGGCTCCAACCTCGGTTCGATGAGCTGGAAGCCCGGCAAAAAGCCGTTTTCGGCGACTTCCTGAAGAAACATCGTAACTCTTCCATCGCCATGTTCGTACTCGCACAATATGCCGGCTACGACCTGGATGTCAAAGATGTTACCCCCCGCTTCAAAAGCCTCGCCAAAGAAGTCCGTAACTCATTCGCCGGCAAAGCGTTCGCCAAACGACTGGATGCAGCCCAAAAGACCGATATCGGTCAGCAGGCGATGGACTTCTCCCAGGCAGATGTAGATGGTAAACAGGTCAGCCTCGCTTCCTTCCGGGGTAAATATGTACTGGTGGATTTCTGGGCCAGCTGGTGCGGACCCTGCCGGGCAGAAAACCCCAACGTCGTAAAAGCATATAGCAAATTCAAAGATAAAGGCTTCGATATCCTCAGCGTCTCCCTCGATGAAAAACGCGAAAAATGGCTCGCCGCTATCGAAGTGGATAACCTCACCTGGACACATGTATCCGACCTCAAAGGCTGGAGCAACGCCGCCGCAGAACTATACAGCATCCGCGCCATCCCGCAGAATCTCCTGCTGGATCCGAAAGGCCGCATCGTCGCCAAAAACCTGCGGGGCGACCTCCTGGAAAAGAAACTCGAAGAAATCGTAAAGTAAGTACAAGTACCATAAAACGTATGCCGGATGGAGATAGCAACACTATTTTCATCCGGCTTTTTTTATGCAGACATAAAATAGATTAGTCTACTGCATTTGTGGGGTATTTTTCTTTTTTGTATTTTACGGACTCAACACCCTATCAATATCTTATGGCAAGGATTAACCCATTGTCGGAAACGGCCGCCCCCGAACAGACCAGACAAGCATTTGAAGACCACCGCAATACCTACAACGCCCGCATCACCAACATGAAAGCAACTTTAGGGCATTCCCTGGTCGCATTCGAAGTATATATGCAATGGTACCGCCTGTATCAGAACATCAAAACAATACTGGGCGAACGCCTGGCCTACCTCTATGCCTACACGGTATCAAAAGGGAGTAACTGCCCTTTATGTACCACCTTCTTCCGTAAGATCATTATCGATAATGGAGAATCCCCGGAGTCATTACACTTCTCCGACCAGGAACAACTGTTGATGGACTTTGGCAGCGCCATCGCCCGCCACCAGGGACGGATCGACCAGGAGCTGTTCGACCGGGTCAGCCAGCTGTATCCTACCGCCGAACTGGTCGATCTTATTGCCTTCGCCGGCCAGATGATCGCTACCAACGTTTTCAGCAACGTCATAGAAACAGATATCGATAACTACCTCTTCTCTTATCTGCCTAAATAAATAAAATCACCCTAATATGTCTTCAGATCTGAAGGATAAAGTCGCCTTTATAACAGGCGCCGCCCATGGCCAGGGTCGCGCAACAGCATTAGCACTGGCCGCAGAAGGTGTGCATATCGCCGCCTTCGATATCGGCCGGCAGCTGTCCTACCCGGGATATGCCATGGGTAGTAGTGAAGAGCTCAATAGCTTGCAACAACAGTGTGAAACACGGGGTGTCCGCTGCCTCACATTCACCGGCGATGTCCGAGACGATGCTGCCATCATAGCCGCCGTTAACGGCACCCGGGAAGCATTCGGCCGCATAGATATCCTCTTCAACAATGCTGGCATCTGTGCATATGGCCTCACCCACGAAATGCCGGAAGAAGAATGGGACGCCATGATCGATATCAACTTGAAAGGCGCCTGGCTCGTAGGCAGAAGAGTGATCCCGCTCATGATCGAACAGCAGGCAGGCGTGATCATCAACAACTCCTCCATCGCAGGCCTGCGGGGAATGAACCGCCTGAGCCACTACGCAGCCTCCAAATGGGGACTCACCGGCCTCACCAAATCTTGGGCCATCGAACTGGCACCCTATAATATCCGCGCCATCGCCTTGCATCCCACCGGCGTGAACACCCCCATGAACGATGGGCTGGCAGCACTCGAAGGCGCAACCCCGCAGGAAATAGCCGAACGTTCCGCCGGCAACCTGATCAACGTACCCTGGGTAGAAACCGAAGATGTGGCACATGCCGTCGTGTTCCTCGCCTCCGAAAAAGCCCGCTATGTCACCGGCTCCTCCTTCGTCCTGGATGCAGGCTTGCTGACCCGGTAATATCATCGCTCATCCTACAACACTTGCGACCATGCCCCATACCGGCAAACAGTCCTTCCTGTACCATTATGCTCCCATCCTCTGGCTCCTGGCCGGTATCGGCGGGGGCTCCCTGTTAGGCCTCCTGTGGCCCGGACAGGTATCGGTGATCAAACCACTGGGTGACATATTCCTGAACCTCCTCTTCACCGCCGTTATACCGCTGGTGTTCTTCGCCATTGCCGCTACGATCGCCAATCTAAGCAATACCGGTCACACCGGCCGTCTTATCAGCATAATGACCGTCGTATTCCTGACCACCGTATTGCTGGCATCCCTGATCACCGTCGTAGCTACCTGGGGCTTCCCCGTCACCCAGCAGATCGCCAGGATCACTGCCGATGCACCCCCGCCCGTAGCTGGCGCCGGCGATCAGATCGTACAACTGATCAGCGTGAGCGACTTCTATGAGCTGCTATCCAGAAAACATATGCTGGCATTACTGCTCTTCGCCACCCTCACCGGGATCGCTACACGCAGGGCCGGCATCGCCGGCGAACGCTTCCGCGAATTCCTGCTCTCCGCCAACGAGGTCATGAAACAACTCCTCACCTTTATCATGAAACTGGCACCCGTTGGACTGGGCGCCTACTTCGCTTACCAGGTAGCAACGATCGGCCCCCAGCTCTTTGGTACCTATGCACAGGCGCTGGCCGTCTGCCATGGCGTGTCCCTGTTCTATTACCTTTTTTGCTTTTCCGCTTATGCATTTATCGCCGGGGGCTTGCGAACAGTAGCCCGATACTGGCGGTATAACCTGCTGCCATCCGCAACCGCATTAGGCACCTGTAGCAGCATCGCTACCCTCCCGGCCAACCTCCAGGCCGCCGCACAAATGAATATACCCGTCACCGTACGCGATGTAGTCATCCCACTGGGCGCTACCCTCCATAAAGAAGGCTCCGCCATCGCCGCCGTATTGAAGATCGTAATCGCCTTCGCTATGGTACAACAACCCTTTACCGGTATACCTACCATACTCCTCGCACTGCTGATCGCCTTGCTGGTAAGTATCATCGAAGGAGGAATCCCCAATGGCGGGTATGTCGGACAACTACTCATCGTGGCTGCGTACAACCTGCCGGTAGAAGTATTACCCGTGATCATGATCATCGGTACCCTCATGGACCCCATCGCCACACTGCTCAACGCCACGGGTGATACCGTGGCTGCCATGCTGATCGCCCGCTGGGTTCCTGCCTCCCCACCACCTGCCCCCATCACACCATAACAGCGCCTCCCAAAAAAAATAAATATTAGTTTGGATATCTACGAATGTTTCGTAGATTTACGAAAGAATCGTAATTAAGATATTCAAAATAGAAAATACTATGGAGAAGCTCACCCAGCAGGAAGAGAATGCTATGCTCGCCATCTGGAAAATAGGAAAGGGGTTTGTAAAGGATTTTTTGGAGGTGCATACCGCACCGGCGCCTCCTTATACTACTCTCGCTTCCACCATTAAAAACCTGGAAAAGAAAGCCTATCTGCAAAGCCGGAAAGTAGGGAACGTATATGAATACAGTCCGCTGATCGCGGAGGAGGATTATAAAACGAAATTCATGAGTGGTTTTGTAAAAGACTACTTCGAAGATTCCTACAAAGCGCTGGTCACTTTTTTCGCGAAAGAGAAAAAGATCAGCTCCGACGAACTGCGCGAGATCGTAAAGATGATCGAACAAGGTGGACACTAATTCTTCACGTTATAATCCGGATCAGATATGTTGCTGTACCTGTTAAAGGCCAATATTGCGCTGACAGTATTTTACCTCGTGTACCGCTTCGGCCTGCGGCGCCTGACCTTCTATACGCTTAACCGCTTTTTTCTGCTGGCAGGCATCGCCTTCTCCGCTATACTCCCCCTGATAGATGTTAATCAGCTATTACATGGAAGAGCGATCGATCCGGGGATGGCAGCTTATGTACTCGACTGGCAACAACTGCAACTGGTACAGGCGAAAGAAGAATTTACGATCTGGCAGCTCCTGATATGGCTGTTCTGGGCGGGCGTACTGGTAATGTGTGTAAGGCTCCTCGTACAGCTGCTGTCCCTGTGGCAGGTACATCGATCTGCCGAAAACAGGGAGGTGTTGTCTCAGCCTGTCAAAGTATTACGTAAAGCCGTCAACCCATTCTCTTTCTTCCGGAATATCTATCTCAATCCGGAACTGCATACACTCCCCGAACTGGAAGCGATCTTAAAACATGAGCGGGTGCATGTGCAGCAATGGCATACGCTGGATATACTCGCAGGAGAGGTAAATAACGTGTTCTACTGGTTTAATCCGGGTGCCTGGATGATGCGGCTGGCGATAAGGGAGAACCTCGAGTTCATCACCGATCGTAAGATGCTGCAACAGGGGGTAGATGCAAAAACATATCAATACAGTCTTATAAAAGTAAGTGGAATTCCATATGCGACGGCCATCGCAAACAACTTCAATTTTTCACATTTAAAAAGCAGAATTATGATGATGAATAAAAAGCGGTCATCCCAATACCACTTGCTGCGGTATGTAGTATTCGGGGGAGTGGCCGGCGCTATATTACTGTCACTGAACATTAGCCCAGAGGCTTTCGCGCAGCAGCAACCGAAGGATACGGACTTACCATCCGTAACGATGCCGGATGCTAAAAGTCCCGATGCCGGTAAGGTAAAAGTAAAATGGTTGGGCGTGGAAGATGGGGCGATCGACAAAGGTATTCACCCACTGTTTGTAGTAGATGGTAAAGAAATGGATGTATCAGCATATGTGAAGTTCGCCAGAAAACATGAAGATGAAGAACACTATAGCGTGAAAGTAGTAGAGGCCAAAGATGCCATGCGCAAGTATGGTAAGAAGGCAGAACATGGTGCATTTATCATTGCTTCCAATCAGGGTAAGAGCAAGTTACCTGCTCCGCCGCCGCCGCCACCACCAGCGCCACCGGTAATTGATGGCAAAATGCCGCCACCACCCCCACCTCCGCCACCCGCACCATCTCCCGAAGCTGCGCCGGCAGCGGCCGCCACTCCTTCCGCCATGAAGAATGATACCAAGGGAGCTGTATTAGGCATCACCGGTACCAATGCAGCCACTGAAGGTACCATACAGGTGAGAGGCAAAGGTCAGCCGCTATATGTAGTTGATGGCGTAAACATGGGCACCTACCTGCCGTCCAACATCTCTCCCGATGATATCCGTTCTGTCAACGTAGTGAAAGGGCAGAATGTAGCGCAATACGGTTATGGCGATCAGGCCAAAGACGGGATCATATTTATCTGGACCAAAAACAGTGCTGCCCGGATGGAGGATGTGCTGGTAAATGATAAGTCCGCAGCCGCAGCGACCAGCAATCCTGCCGTAGCCACGACCCTCAACAAAGACGAAATGAAATTCGTAGTAGATGGTAAAGAACTCAAGGAAAACGAAACCAAAAAATTCACGCTCACCGATAAAAACCAGGTAACGGTAATTGGATATAAAAATGCAGACGGTGGCCTGATAGACGTTCAAACCAATACCGATAAGAAGAAAAGTAAAAAATAATATGATCACAGGTATCCATTAAGACGTCACTTATCATAGCAAAGGGTATTACAAGTACGACAGTGCTTGTTATACCCTTTGTGTTTTAATGCAGATAGATTTGTATTTTACGTTGAACAGATTATCTAAACCGCCGTCGTATGCAGAGAGATTATATGTTGGAAATAGTAGAAGAGATAGGCCGCCTGTTAAGAGCGATCATCTTATTGAAAAAAAGCCATCCTGCCAAAGCGATGGAGGAGATACAAGTAGCCTTTAATGCTACCAGGTGGAAAGACAAGGCCGCATTTGATCAACTGGACCTGGAAGGCGTGAAAGACCATCTCGCCCATAATGATATTTCACCGGCTACCCTGGATCTCATCATTGATCTCCTGCTGGAAGAGATAGATATCAAAACGACAACACCCGATACAAATAATATAGACGTATTGTTGGCAAAGACCGACTGGTTGATCATTGCCACAGAAGAAAAAGAGCGCCGGTTAAAACAACATTCCCTAAAAAGGAACCTGCAGCGTAAGCGCCTGCAGGAACTGATCACCCGGATCAGATAAAGGATATGTTAACAATTAAATAATCCGCCGTTCGTTCAAAGTATTGTAAACTGCAGGTAATGCCGGATAAACTGACCGGCGCTGCTTTTTGTGATGCAATCATTTACCGCACCATTCCGGCGAGAAGATTTCGGAGATGATTTCTTGTGGGGAGTGACTATATCCGCTTTTCAGAATGAAGGGGCTTGCAGCCATGATGGTAAAGGCGCCTCCATATGGGATACATTTACTGCCCGCAAAGGAAAGATCAAGGATGCCGCACATGCTGAAATGGCTTGTGACTTCTACAATCGTTATCATCAGGATATACTGCTGGCTAAGCTGCTCGGCTTCAGCATATTCCGTTTCTCCTTATCCTGGAGCCGTATCATGCCCAAGGGCACAGGGCCCGTTAATGAAGCTGGTATCGCCTATTATCACCGGGTGATAGATGCCTGCCTGGAGCTGGGACTGGAGCCTTACATCACCCTATATCACTGGGACCTGCCGCAGACGCTCGAACATAAAGGTGGGTGGTGCCACAGAGGTACCGTATTTGCTTTTACGGACTATGTCAGCGTCTGTATGAGAGAGTATGGACATAAGGTGAAGAACTGGATCGTACTGAATGAACCCTTCGGATTTACCGCATTGGGATATATGCTGGGGGTACATGCGCCCGGTAAATTTGGCCTTTCGTATTTTCTGCCGGCCGTACATCATGCTGCATTAGCACATGCCGAAGGCGCCCGGGTGATCCGGGAAGAAGTCAAAGATGCGAATATAGGCACTGCCTATTCCTGCTCTAAGATCATTCCCTTTACGCAAAGTCAGCAGGATGTGCAAGCGGCCCGACGTGCCGATGCCTTGTTCAACCGGCTGTTCCTGGAACCTGCATTGGGTATGGGTTATCCCGTAGCAGACTTTCCCTTGCTCCGGCGTATAGAGCGCCGTTATGCCCTGTGGCGGGATTGGGATAAGCTGGCCTTCGACTTTGATTTCATTGGTGTACAGAACTATTTTCCGCTGGTAGTAAAATACAATGCCTTTATGCCGGTGGTCAATATATCAGAGGTAAAACCCCGCGCCCGCAAGGTGCGTACGACCGGGATGGGGTGGGAGATCAGTGGTAATGGCATGTATGAGATACTCAAACAGTTTGCTGCTTATAAAGGTGTCCGTAAGCTGATCATCACTGAGAGCGGTGCCGCTTTCCCTGATCAGCTGATAGATGGACGTATACATGATACCGAACGTGTCCAATACTATGAAGAATACCTGGGGGCCATATTACAGGCCCGGCGGGAAGGCATCCCGGTGGAGGGGTACTTTGCCTGGACATTGACGGACAATTTCGAATGGGCGGAAGGATATCGCACCCCTTTCGGCCTCGTACATGTTAACTTTGAAACCCAGCAACGTACGATCAAAGACTCCGGCTATTGGTTCCGGCAGCTCCTCACCGCAGACACTCACGCGGCGATGCCTACCCTCGATAAATAATCCTATTAATCGTATACTCTTCTTATAAACCACATATCCCGCAGCGAGAAGTGGAATACCGCGTTGATATAATTCTCCCTGATCAGGCCGCTGGCGGTAGTACCCCGCTGACCCACTTCCAGTCCCAGGTAGTAACGCAGGTTGCCGCCCCGGTTAGGAAGGGATACACCCACCGTACCTGATACATCTTTTATCTGGTTGCCCTTGATCACCAGGTTGGTCCGGTCGTAGGCGAAACCTGCCTGTAGAACAGCGCCTTCGACAATGCCATTGCGATAGGTGCGTTTGAAGCTATATTCCAGGCCACCTGCAAAACGATCCGCATCCGTGTACCGGTAATCCGTTTCTACGTTCTTCACACTACCCCATAGCTGCCGCCTGTAGTCGAACACCCAAGTAATATTACCATTTGCGAAAGACAGTCCCGCACCGTATTGCTCGGGTAAACGGAACACCTGGTCCGGCAGTTTCTTGTCGAACAGCACGGTCTGATCATTGTTGGTGATGGTGGTGTGTTGCTGCATGGTCAGGTTGGTACGGAACCGGTAGGTAAGGCCCAGTCCGACTTCCCAGTCTTTGATCTTACCGGTGTACTGCATCCCTGCTGTGAAGTTGGTATTGAAGGCGTAGCGGTTGTAATTGGTATGGATCGAATCGTCGCCCAATGTCTCGGAAGCATTGACAGGGCCGAACAGAAAGGCTGTAGAAACGCCTACGGAGAGATTTTTGGTCAGCTGTACCCCGTTGCTGATGAATACCCGGTTGATACCGCCGGTACCTTCCTGGTTGTTAGTCACCGGTTTGGTAGTACCCTCGATATAGCGGGTATTGGCCAGTTTGTAATCTACCGTGCTGAAAGGAGTGATGCCGGCGCTGATACCCCAGCGTCTATTGGCTTTGAACCCTATAGCAAGGCGTTTGAAATTAAAATCCAACCCGTTCTGTTTAACGGCATTGCTTTGGTAATTGACGGATTGTCCGGCAATGGCAGCGTCCAGGATGAAATGTTTTTGAGGGATCGCATAGTACGAAGCCGGATTCAGTTCATTCAGGTAGAAAAGGGAGGACCTGGCGATACCGGCGCCTCCGGTGCCGAAATTCCGGCTGTAATCGCGGGACGCTATTGTACCTATTCCAAAGGAGGAATAGAGCGAATTTATGCCTCTCTGCGCGGTTGCACGGGTAGGCAACAAGGCGGGGAGGATAAACAGGAGCAGATATATATAACGGTAGTTCATGTGCGGTGATTAGTTATAGGTCATGTAGTACAACTGCAATTTGATGACGTTCTTGTCACGTTTGCTGTCGCCGATGATCAGGCGATCGAAACGGGTACGATAGGTACCTGGCGGCGGCGCCAGCATAATACCCCTGCTGTTGTAGTTGTCACTGGCCATTTCATGCAGGCAATAGTTGGTCAGGTCATAGGTGTACCGGGTGTTGATATGCAACAGGTTGTCGATGACCAGGTTGCCATATTGGATACCACCGCCTTGCGGTACGAAGAGGGAGTCGGTCACTTTATTGTCGGCCGTTACTTCTGTTAATGACATGCGCGGCGGCAGGGAATAAATATCATAGCTGCCGGCTACCGGTTCTATTGTCAGGGTAGCAGAGAGCAGCTTGAAGAATTTGTTAAAGCCTTTGAAGTCCCGGAGGTGAGGGAAGTCTATACGTGTGGTCACCTGCGACAGTAGTTGTACGAAGGTCTGATTGCCGGTCAGGGTAGAGGAGAGCGACCGGTTGTTGGCAGATAATGCGCTGAGCGTAGTACCGCTGCGGTCAGTGCTGACGTGATTGAAAGAGAGGTCTGACTTGTACAGCGGGAAGTCCATGGTCTTGGGTTCCGGCAGTACATTATCCAGGTGGTAGTACAGCCTGGTGATCAGCAGGCCATCGCCCAGCCGGAATCCCACTACCGCTTTGTTGCCGGCGCCGCCTTTCAGCGACAATCCCTTCAGGTAGTTGAGGAACTGATCTTGTGTAGACACTTCATCGGTCTGCCGTTTGAGCAGGTCGAACAGGGCCGCTCCTTTTGCTGCCAGTTTGATACGTACGGTATCTCCCCTCGCAGGGTATACGAGACCTTTGAAAGAACCCAGTGGTGTGGCGCTGGTTTTAAACTGGCTGGTATTATAAAATACCACGGAGTTATCAGGTAGTTTGATAGGTTCTGTTACTTCATATATGTTAAGTTCCTGTTGATTGGTGGAGTCGCCGTAGATACCGCCATCCGGCACGAGCAGTACTACGAGGGAGTCATACACGGCCCTGTCATCCAGTTTTTTATCGGCCGGTAATGTCAGCTGGAAGTAGCCATCTGCGGTAGATTTGCCGAACGCCGGATCCTGGTGTGTACCGGCAAGCAGCACGCCGGTGTTGGAAGTTACGATGGAATCCAGCAATACGGTCTGGGTATTGATGGTCAGCGTATCGGTAGTAAGGTAGTTGGAAGGCGGGACGTTCGTCTGGTTATCATACGGCAGGCTGGTCTTCTCGCAGGATGTTGCACCAATCAGGAGAAATATCATTACCGTATACCACCACAAGCAACGCATCGAGCGTCCGTGTAATATCGTCTTGTACATGAGGCGCAATTTTAGACAGCTAACCTTCTCAGCAGGGTATTAATATGCCAATTGGAGTTTTTTATCGATGAATGACCGGAGATGTTCGTTATATGCCTAAAGCGGTGCTGGTGGGCTATTTTGATCTAAATGTGGACTGGTCGATAAAATTGGGCGCTTGGTCCGTTAAAAGTCGTCAAGTATCTATTTTATGACGGTGTAAATAAACAGGCGGATAATTTTGGGACCATCTAAAAATGTAAAAATGTCCATGCGAAATTTTAAAGGGTTAAGTCTGGCGATACTCCTGTTGAGTGCTGCGTGTTCTAAAGACAAGAATTCAGCTGATAAGATCGGCAACTGGGTAAAACGCTCTGATCTGAAGGGAGTAGCGCGTGGCGAGGCAGTTAGTTTTGTGATCGACGGTCTTGCTTATATGGGTTCCGGGTACGATGGTAAAAAGCGATTACAGGACTGCTGGTCTTATAATCCGGATACGGACGACTGGAAGCAGGTAGCAGATATCCCGGGGGCAGCACGTAGCAATGCAGTGGGAATGGCTATCGGCAGCAAAGGATATGTAGGTACCGGATATGATGGCGTGAACTATCTGAAAGATTTCTACGAGTTCGATCCCGTAGCACAGACATGGACAAAGATAGCAGATTTCGGTGGTTCTGCCCGTTATGATGCCGTGGCATTCTCTGCTAAAAATAAAGGGTATGTAGCCACCGGTTATGATGGTAACTACCTGAAAGATAACTGGCAGTATGATCCGGCTATCAAGCAATGGAAAGAAATGAAAGGGGTACAGGGTACCAAACGTAAGGATGCTTCCGTATTTGTGATCAATGATATTGCTTACCTGGTAGCGGGTTCCAACAATGGATCTGCTAATGTGAACGAGTTCTATTCCTATAATGGAGATACAGATACCTGGACCCGTCTCCGCGAGATCTCTAACGTAAGCTCAGATAGTTACGATGATAACTATAATAATATTATGAGTGCCAATGCCAGTGCATTTACGATAGATGGTAAAGGTTACCTGGTGAATGCTGCTGCTACCTGGGAGTACAATCCGCAAAATGATCTGTGGACGGAAAAGACGGCATTGGAAGGAAGTGCGCGTATCAGTGCAATAGGTTTTACAGTAAAGAACAGGGGCTTCTTTGGTACAGGTCTCAGCGGCTCATTGCCATTCGACGATCTGCGGGAATTCCAGCCTAACGCGACAAGGAATGATAAAGATAACTAAACAGAGGGTCTTCATGATAGCAGGTTTGCTGCTGCTGGCAACTATCCTTTTTCAGGGATGGCAACGCCAGCAGTCTGCACCTGCGAAGATGGCGGTGACCGGCAATATCCGGCTGGAACCCTATGCAATAGGGGCTGGCTGGGGATACCGCGTATATGTAAATGACCGCCGCTTCATCAACCAGGACCAGGTACCTGCTTTATCTGGCAAACATGTATTTGCCAACAGAGACGAAGCCATGCGCGTGGGCAACCTGGTAGTGGAGAAGATAAGACACCAGGAATTGCCTTATGTGACCATCGCAGAATTGCAGGCATTACAGGTGAGTGCGGCCGTTAAAGAATGACTTTAGAGAAACTTTAACATCTGTCCTATCCGGTTAACATATTTTAACATTATTGCTATTTTTTATTGTTATGAAACCCTTTGCTGTAAAGGGTTTCATAATTTTAACATTAGCTTAAACACTGTGGCGGAACTTTAACAATGAGTTAACCCATAACACTGTAAGTTTACCGCGCTTTTGACGGCGCCATGACCAAACTAAAACGCATTTTTCAACACCGCTTTTTTCAGATAGGCTTGCATCTAGTGGTGTGGGCATTATTCCTGTCTTTCCCGTTCCTGATATACCGCATACGTATACAGAACCATTGGTTTCTTGCCAAAGAGATCGTAGACAACCTGTTCCTCATAGGGATATTCTACCTGAATATCTATGTGCTGATCCCGCTGTTTTTTACGCTGAAGAAGATCGTATACTACTTCGGCTGTGTGGTGGTACTGATGTTGTTTCTGATCATACAACAGGCTACTACAGAGTATCTGTTGATGGAAGCCTTGTCGAAGGAGACTGGTTTTCCCTATGGGGTGACGATGCCGGCAGTAGCTATTTCCAGAGTGGCGCCGTTAACGAAGACAGTATCGATCTCGAATACAGCCGGTGTTGCTGCCGCAAGACCGGTGGATGATTCTTCTGTGTTTAGTACTTACAACGTTGCTGCTGCTACACCTGTCAGACCGACAATTACACCGGATGTAACTTTTCCGCCGGCAGATACGTTAAGTATGGACACGGTGCAGGATCGGCCATTTACGCGGGTAACAGCAGCCTTACCTTCGGTACCGCAAGTGACGCCTGGGATACCAGCGATACCAGCGATGCCATTAGTTTCGAAGGGCGTGATGCTGAGAGCACCAATGATGTGGGGTAGAACAGATTCGTTAGGACGACCACTGACAAGGAAGGATCGTATCTTTTTTACCGCCCGTTATTTCTTCTTTCCGGAGGTGTTGAGAAGGACGGTGATCGCCGGTTTGCTGATGCTGTTCATGAGCGGGTTCATCAAGATTGCACGGCAGTGGTTCCGGAGTGAGCAGCAAAGGGAAGAGTTGAAAGTGGCCAACCTGAATGCAGAGTTACGTTTTCTGAAATCACAGATCAATCCACACTTTTTATTCAATTGCCTGAACACGATTTATTCGCTGGCGCATAAACGTTCTGAAGAAACGGAGAATGCGATTGTGAAGTTGTCTACGATCATGCGGTATATGATCTATGAGTCGAACGAAGATAAGGTGCCGTTGCAAAAAGAACTGCTGTATCTGCAGGATTATATAGACATCCAACGATTACGATTACCGGAAGCGATATCAGTGAAGTATGAAGTGAAGGGAGATCCAGGGAGGCTTACCATCGAACCTATGTTACTGATACCTTTTGTAGAGAACGCGTTTAAACATGGTGTTAGTTACGCAGAGCATTCGTTCATCGATATCGACATATCGATCGTGCGGAAAGAAATTGTAATGGAGATACGTAACAGCGTATTTAAACAACGGGTGGCAGAGCAGGGAGGTATAGGACTGCAGAATGTACGGAAGCGACTGGAACTACTATACGAAGATGATCATGAGATCAGTATTGTAACACGTGACGATCAATTTATTGTGAATTTAAAAATGATGTTGAAAGATGATCAAGTGTATAGCAGTGGACGATGAGCCGCTGGCGCTGGAAATCATGGCAGATTTTATCAACAAGGTGCCTTACCTGCAACTGGTACAACAGTTCAATAATGCGGCGACAGCGCTGCATTTTCTGCAGGATGAACAGGTAGACCTGGTATTCCTGGACATCAAGATGCCGGATATCACGGGCATACAATTCCTGAAGTCACTGAAGTATCCGCCGATGGTTATATTCACCACTGCTTATGATGAATATGCAATGGATGGTTTTAACCTCGATGTAGTAGATTATCTGCTGAAGCCGGTACCTTTTGAACGGTTCCTGAAAGCTTCTGCCAAAGCCCAGGAATATATGAGTGTGACATCGCAGAAGAACGGCGATCACAACTATGTAAGTGACTATATCTTTATTAAAACGGAATACAAGATCATCAAGATCAACCTGGAAGACATATTGTTCATCGAAGCCTTGAAAGATTATACGAAAATATATACTCCATTTCAACCGGTATTAACCCTGCGTAGCCTTAAATCTTTTGAAACGAAACTCCCTGCAGACAAATTTATCCGTGTACACCGGTCTTACCTGGTATCGCTTAATAAGATCAACAGCGTCGAAAAGAATACGGTGATGATCGCTAATCAGTCTATTCCTATCAGCGACGGTTACCGGGAACGGTTCTACGATCTTATCAACCGTAATTCCTGATCACTTCATTTTTTTGATCCATTCCTGCACGAGGGCGATGCCTTCGTGATGAGTGAGTTTGCGGCTCAGTTCCGGCATCATGATACCGGGATCGGTGGATAACATCCTGTATACGAGGATCGACTGGTCCGGATGGCCGGGTACGATATCGTACAGCAGGTTGGCTGCGCCGCGGCCTGCCGCCACGGGTGTTTTCATGACCCCCATTTTGGTAGGGTCTTTCTCTGCTATCTGGAGGAACAGGCCGGAGGTACTGGCGGGGCCGCCTGGTTTATGACAATGGGCGCAATTGATATCGAGCCAGGTACGTGCGCGCGCTTCGAGGGTGCCCGACTGTGGATCGTTCCATACCGGCGCTTTCGGCGCCCGGGATACGTCGTCCAAGCCGGATAATAGTCCTGCCTTTATCCAATGCTGCAGTTGGTTCTCTTTACCACGGGCATAGGCGAAGTCACCATTCAGCTGGCGGGCGCCGGGGCCTATGGGTGTCAGCACTTCATACGTGTTATGACAGCCTTTGCATTGATTCTGGTTGGGAACGATATAGTCGAAGCTCACTGTTTTGCCTTTTGGATCGACGAACTGTACTGGCTGTTTATCGCCTGCTACTTCGAGGTAGGCATCGGTCTGTTCGGCGTTCCAGATATAGGTCCATGCTTTCCAGCCGTTGGCCTCATGTATCAACAGGCGCGTTTCCATCAGCCGGCGTCCTTTGGAAGGGTCGCGGAAATCGTGCGGATAATAGAAGGTTTTGATGAGGGTAGTCCCTACCGGGAAGCTGAATACGCTGTCGCTGTTATAAGTGGCTTTGGTGCCGGGAGGGAGGCGGACGAACCGCAGTTTTTCGGCATAGTCTGAGAACAGCGGGGTGTTCAGCTGATAGGGGGTGACATCCGCTGCGGGCAGTTGCCGGGCGATGTCGCCGGTAAAAAAGCCGTAGGCGGATAGTTGTTCATGGGGGGCAGTGGCCTGCGGAATAGCTGACGCCAGCAATGCTGCCAGCAGCCCTGCCAGGCAGGTGAGCCGGATGAGTTGGTACAGTCGCAAATCGATTATTTTACAAGTGCCTGATAACTGAGTTTTCCTGCTTCGGTCTGTGGACCGTTGCAGTGATAGGGGGCCACATTGCGGGATACGTTCCGGAATTTGTTGGCCGCATCCATGTTGGCGAAACTTTCATTGTTGTTACCGCTGATACAGATCCGGTAGGCCGGTTTATACTGGCCGTTGCTGTCTACCCACTGTTCATTGAGGATACCATCGTAGAGGATATGGGGTACCTTTTTGCCGAAGCGGAGTTTAAATCTGAATAAAAGCCCCATACGGCCCTTTCCCTGGAATTTAACCGCTTCCCGGAGGTAATCATTGTTATGTATAGAGATCGCCGCCGGATAGGGTGTATAAAGCGAATCTTTGATAGGTTTCTCCGTCATGTAGTAACTGATGACGGCGGTACCGACGCTGTTGTTATAATGGATCTTGTTGTTGTACAGTTCCACGTTGTTGGTAGCGAGGATCATCACGCCGGTACCTTCGGGTACCTGGGCGACGATATTGCCTTTAGGGGCGAAGTTGGGCAGGTTGTTATGATGGATGTTATTTTCATAGACCTTGACATGTCCGCCTTTTTTCTCTACGAGGTCGGGCAGGTCGAATACCAGTACGCCCCCGGTGTTTTCGGTAGCTTCATTGTGATATACGGCGGCATGCAGGGAGTTTTCTATTTCGATACCGGCTACATTGTGCCGGGCGAGGCAGTTACGCACGATGATATCGCGGGACTGTCCGACATAGATGCCTGCATCGGAAGCGCCGATGGCTACACAGCTGTCTATCAGTACTTGTTTGCATTGTACAGGGTATAGTCCGTAGGCGCCATTGTCCTTACTGGGCGGACCGGTCCATTCGGTTTTTACGTTGAGGAAGCTGATACCGGAGACCTGCATGGTCTTGATGGCATCGCCTTTGGTATCCTGTACGGTGAGGTCGCGGATGATGATCTGTTCCGCATTGGATACCCGCAGGCCTTCGGCGCCTTCGGTCTGTCCTTTGAAAGAGAGGATGGTCTTGTCCATGCCGGCGCCTTTGAGGATCACTTTTTTCTTACCCTCCAGGCTGAGGGTGGAAGAGAGCTGAAAGGTACCTGCCGGGAACTCTACTGTACTGCCATCTTCGGCAAGTATCAGTTGTCGTTGCAGTTTTTTCTGGATGTCCTGCTGGGCGGTAGCAGAAAAGGAGGTGCTACCGATACATAGGCCGATGAGGAGGAAGTAACGCATAGTAACGTGGTTTAATACAGGGGTTGCCGTCTGTATAAATTTACGGAAAAAAAGCGGTAATCCGCCGGCAGTGTGGAGTACACACCTGGTGGAAAATTTATATGTTTTTAACTGTTTGACAGGCAGCGGGTTGCATACTTGTTGCATATAGGTCGTATAAGCGTTGTATAAGCATTCTATATGCAACTATATGCCTGGCTTATACAATGACTATACGAATGCTATAGGAATGCTACAGGAATGATACAGGAAGTATGGGGAGGAATATCCTGTTTTAGGGGTATTGTTGTATCCGGTGGATTGTGGTAACTTTTTCTCGTTCACCTAAAACCATTGTTATGAAAAAGCAATCCACCAAAAAATTACAACTCGGTAAGCTGACGATCGCCGGTCTCAGCAAAGGAATGGTCCATGCTGGTAAAGACGTATTCGGACCTAATACGTTGTATCACTCTATTTGTCCTTGCACGGGCGGTTGTCCGCGATAAACCAGTGGCCTGATATGACCGGCATTTTATAAAACAGTTGGGCTGTTCCTTTCGGGGAGCAGCCTTTTTTGTTGGGGGGATCCGTTTTTTTTAAGGCATATCTGTAGGGGGGGAGACTGCATCTTATGGGGATGCGTGGGTGCACCTGTTTAGATGGCTGGTATAAATTTCGGGGGAAGGTGGTTGTTACCGCCATTGCCGGAGGCTGATCCGCTGCGGATAGCAGGCATGCCTGCTATCTGTGTTTATGGAAGGTGTTCCTGACAGGAGTGCTTTATTATGCGTTATGGGCGGGAAATTTCCGGGTGTCGTCATGTAAAGCAAGGCATATATCGATTAGCCGTTACTGTTACTATTTATTTCAGGTACATTCAGTATATCATTTTTCGTCAGTACCCTTAAAACCAGATTCACTACAGTGCTCACTATAAACGAAGCCGGGAGTATTTACTTCCGGCTTCGTTATGATGGATCATGTCTATTATGATGGACAGTGTCTACATCAGTTCTTTTAGTTTGGCGACTACGGTATCTACTTCTGCTTTGGTATTATTTTTAGAGAAGGAGAAACGTACGGCGATCTGGTTAGGGTTGGAGCTGATGGCGCGGATGACGTGGGAGCCGGCATCGGCGCCGGAGGTACACGCGCTGCCACCGGAGGCGCAGATGCCGTTGATATCGAGGTTGAACAGTATCATTTCGCTTTTTTCTGATTTAGGAAAAGAAACGTTCAATACGGTGTAGAGGCTGCGGCCATAGAGGTCGCCGTTGAATTCTACGCCGGGGATGTGTTGCTGTAGTTGTTCGGCCATATAGAGGCGCAGGTCCTGGATGTAGGCGCTGTGTGCTTCCATATGTTCGGTAGCCATTTCGAGGGCTTTGGCGAAGCCGGCGATGGCGTATACGTTTTCGGTGCCGGCGCGCATATTGCGTTCCTGGGCGCCGCCCTGGATGAAGGGGGTGATCTTGACGTTTTCGTTGATATAGAGGATGCCTACGCCTTTAGGGCCATGGAACTTATGACCGGCGCCGGTGATGAAGTGTACCGGTGTGTTGCGGAGGTCAAAAGGGTAGTGGCCGACCGTTTGTACGGTGTCGGAGTGGAAGATGGCATCGAATTCCTTGCAGAGGTTACCTACGGCGTGGATGTCGAGGAGGTTGCCGATCTCGTTATTGGCATGCATGAGGCTGACGAGGGTCCGTTCGCTGGAGCTGGCGAGCAGTTCGCGCAGGTGGTCCATATCGATATGCCCGTCGGGCAGCACTTTTACCCAGGAGAGGGCTACACCGTAGCGGTGGTGGAGCAGCTCTACGGTATGGAGGGTGGCATGGTGCTCCAGGGGGGAGCTGATGATATGACGGCATCCCAGGTCATGTACGGCAGCGTTGATGGCGGTGTTGCTGCTTTCGGTACCACCGGAGGTGAAGAAGATCTCACCCGGGTGGGCGTTCAGGATGCGGGCCACCGTTTTACGGGCAGTTTCTATGCCCAGGCGGGCTTCCCGGCCGAAGGAGTAGATGGAGGAAGGATTACCGAACTTTTCAGTCATAAAAGGCAGCATCGCTTCCAGCACGGCTCCATCCAGCGGCGTGGTAGCTGCATTGTCAAAATAAATTCTTTCCAATGGTGGTGGTTTTTGATATCAATAAAATATCCGCAATAAAAAACGGTAACAAATGTCGGAAATTTTTTCATAAGGGGAATAAGAAGCCGGGACGAGCGGTAGGGGGGTAAAATAATTACGCCACGCGGAAGGCGTGGCGTAACGAATATGTTCGGGTCCGTCGGCTATCAGATGAACTCTTTAATGTCCTGCATGATGCGGCGGGCGATATTGTCGGCAGTGGTTTCGAACTGGCTTTCGGCATAGATACGGATGATCGGTTCCGTATTGGAGGTACGCAGGTGTACCCAGTCGGTGTCGAATTCTATTTTGATACCATCTTCGGTGTTTACCGGCTGGTTTTTGTATTTGCCTTTGATTTTTTCAAAAATAGCTTTTACGTCTACGTTTTTGTCCAGCTCTATCTTGTTTTTGGAGATAAAATAGTCCGGATAGCTGTTACGCAGGGTTTTGATGCTCTTTTTGCTCTGTGCGAGGTGGCTGAGGAACAGGCCGATACCGATGAGGGCATCACGGCCGTAGTGCAGGTCTGGTACGATGATACCGCCGTTACCTTCTCCACCGATGACAGCATTTACTGCTTTCATTTTGGTCACCACGTTTACTTCTCCTACTGCGGAAGGGAAGTATTCGCCCCCATGTTTCAGCGTCACATCTTTGAGTGCGCGGGTAGACGACATGTTGGACACGGTGTTGCCTTTGCGCTGGCCCAGCACATAGTCGGCTACGGCTACGAGCGTATATTCTTCGCCAAACATGCTGCCATCTTCACATACGAAGCAGAGGCGGTCTACATCAGGATCTACGGCAATACCGAGATCAGCCTGGGATTTATTCACTTCATTGGATAAAGCGACCAGGTTTTCCGGCAGTGGTTCGGGGTTGTGGCTGAACTTACCGTTTACTTCTCCGAAGAGCACTTCTACCTGATTTACGCCCAGTGCTTTGAGCAGAGCGGGTACGAAGATGGCGCCGGTAGAGTTGACAGCGTCTACTACTACTTTGAAGTTGCGGGCTTTGATAGCGGCCACGTCTACCAGGGGATAGTTAACGATCAGGTCAATATGTTTCTGCAGGAAAGACTCGTCCTGACGGTAGCTGCCCAGCTTGTTGACATCGGCGAAAGAGAAGTCCTCCCGGCTGGCGATGTCCAGTACTTCGGCGCCGTCGGCACCGGAGATGAATTCGCCTTTTTGGTTCAGGAGTTTCAGTGCATTCCACTCTTTCGGGTTGTGGCTGGCGGTGAGGATGATCCCGCCGGCAGCTTTTTCCAGCTGTACGGCTACCTCTACGGTAGGTGTGGTGGAGAGACCCAGGTCTACCACATCGAGGCCGAGGCCGTTGAGGGTAGATACGACCAGGTTGCTGACCATCTGACCGGAGATACGACCGTCGCGGCCGATGATCACAGTTTTATTGTCGGGTTGTTGTCTGGTTAACCAGGTGCCGTAAGCGGCCGTAAACTTAACTACATCCAATGGAGAAAGTCCTTCGCCAGGCTTACCGCCTATGGTACCACGGATGCCGGATATCGATTTGATCAGTGCCACTATATTCAATTTTTAAGGAAGGCAAATATAAAAATCCAAAGTCCAAAGACCAAAATACCGCGTTTAATTTCCGGAAAACAATTCCGGATAGCCTTCAAATCCGCTGTGATGGAGGTTATGGCGGCAGGTTGATATTATGAAATAAAGGTATCTGTTTGGCGGTTAAGCGGTCTCCACGGCCCGGTCAGGCCCTGGGCCGATGGTTGGCGCAGGCAGTATGCCTGTAATGGATACTGCTTTTTAACTATATTTGCAACCACGCTTAAGAAATAAAAAACGGCTGACCTTTTACATGAAGCAATTATGGAAGAATATACCCCGGTATATTCGTTATGTGTTTGTAGAAGCACTGTACCTGTATCTATTGATGGTGCTGTTCCGGCTTATCTTTTACATTTTCTTTTTCCAATCCACGATCAAGGAGGGAAGTGTTATTGCCAAGGCGTGGTATATAGGGTTGAAGTTTGATCTGCGGTTGGCGTTGATGCTGGTGATCCCCCTGGGATTGATGGCGCTGATAGCGCGGGACAAGTTCTTTACCAAGCCTGTATTCCGCCGGATACATTTCGTATATCTGTTCGTGATATACGTGGGATTGATCTTTACCTATTTGCTGGATTTGGGGCATTATGCTTACCTGGGATTGCGGTTGGACCCTTCTATCCTGCGTTTCCTGGCGGCAGGGGAGCGGGCAGACAATGCCCGTATGGTATGGCAGAGTTACCCGGTGATACGCGGGTTGATCATCGTACTACTAGCCCTGTGGTTGCTGTATGTACTACAGCGGGCTACCTGGCGGCGCCTGGCAGCGCAACCGCCACATCCGCTGCGCAGGTGGCGGTATACCGGCTGGTTTGCCGCCTTGGTGATATTGGTAGCCGGCGGCATCTATGGCAACTTTGCTTATTTCCCTTTGCGCTGGAGCCAGGCCATGTTCACCCGGGATAACGGGGTGACCAGCCTGGCGCTAAACCCGGTGTTGTACTTTGCTTCCAACCTGTCGGTAAAAAGCGACTCGTATGACCTGGAGCAGACCAAAAAATACTACGAGCTGACGGCCCGTTACCTAGGTGTGGATACACCGGACCTGAAGACGATGAGCTATGTGCGGCAGGTAGCCGGCAAAGAGCAGGCACGGCCTAACATCATCCTGGTAATGATGGAGTCGACAGGCGCTGCAGTGACCAGTATGTTCAACAACCCGATGCAGGCTACGCCCAATATGCAGCAGCTGGCAGACGCGGGCTGGCTGTTTGAGAACTTTTACGTGCCGGCTATCAGTACCGCCCGTACGGTATACGGGGTGACGACAGGACTGCCGGATGTGACCACTATAAAAACTGCTTCCCGCCATCCGCAGATGGTAGACCAGCGGGTGATCATGGACCAGTTCGACGGATATGAGAAGTTCTACCTGCTGGGAGGTAATACCAACTGGGCCAACATCCGGGCGGTATTTACCAACAATGTGGCGGGCATCCAGATATTCGAGGAAGGATATTATAAAGCGCCGAAAGCCGATGTGTGGGGAGTATCGGATTACGACCTGATCACGGAGGGCAATGAGATCTTCCGTGCGGCCCATGCTAAGAAGCAACCTTTCATTGCTTTCCTGCAGACGGCGGATAACCATCCGCCCTATACGACGACTGCCGGTGCAGGGGACTTCCGGAAGGTAACGGAAAAGGATATAGACATGAAAAAGTTCAAGGACGCAGGTTTTGTATCGATAGATCAGTTCAATGCGCTGCGTTACCTGGACTATAACATCGGGCACCTGATGCAGCTGGCGAAGGCGGGTGGTTACCTGGATAACACCATTTTTGTATTTTTCGGAGATCATAACTGCGCGCTCAACCCGTATCATTTTATGCCTTACCCGGAATATGAGCTGGCTTCCGGCGGGTTGCACGTACCCTGTATCATCTATGCGCCGGGCCGGCTGGCGCCCAGGAAAGTGAAAGAGATCGGCAGCCTGGTGGATATTTACCCCACGGTAGCCGGGATGGCCGGTATTCCTTACAAGAACTATACAATGGGTACTGACCTGATGGATAGTACGCGTACGGGCCGGTATGCACTGATACAATATGTGAAGAACCTGCAGCATTATAAAGCGGTGATCGGCGATCAGTACCTGTATGAGATCAACAACGATACGGGCATCACCGGCTTATATGATCTGAAGGGGGATCCACTCAAGAACGTACAACAGCAGTTGCCGGATACGGCGAAAGCGCTCGATAATTTAACGCGGGGTATTTACGAAAGCACCCGATATTTGATGTTTAATAACAGGAAATAGTTGATGGAAGTGAAGGATGCAGTACATAGCAGTACCGGAACTATAAACGATATGGATACAGCAAAACAATGGTTTAAAGACTGGTTTAATTCTCCCTATTATCACCTGCTTTACGAGCACCGGGATGAGCGGGAAGCGGCTGCTTTTATTGACAAGTTGCTGGCCTACCTGGAGCCTGCTCCGGAAGCGCTGATGCTGGATGTGGCCTGTGGAAAGGGACGTCATGCCAAGTATTTGGCCGACAAAGGATTTACGGTAACGGGTATAGACCTGTCTATCGACAGTATCAATGCTGCCAAGAAGCTGGAGAATGAGCAGCTGAGTTTTTTTCAGCATGATATGCGGCTGCCTTTCCGGGTCAATTATTTCGATATTGTGTTCAACTTCTTTACCAGTTTCGGTTATTTCGATACACAGCGGGACAACGACAATGCGCTGAGGACCCTGCGTAATGCGCTGAAGCCGGGAGGGCGGTTGGTGCTGGACTATCTGAACAGTCATTATGTACAGGAGCACCTGGTATACGATGAAGTAAAGGAGAAAGACAATGTAGTATTTGATATCAAACGTACGGTCAGTGACGGCAAGTTTGTGAAGCAGATCAGTATACTGGATAAGAACAAGCCGTTGCGGGCGACTTTTTCCGAGCGGGTGAGTGCTTTTACCAGTGAAGATTTCGAGGCGATGTTTGCACACCAGGGGCTGACCATTACGGAGATCTTCGGGGACTATCATTTCAATAGCTACGATGAGCAGCGATCGCCGCGGCTTATACTCATTGCCACAAAATCATAGACATGTTAGAGAAGCTGCTCCGGTTTGACACGAAATTGTTCTTTTATATCAATGGGAAATGGATACATCCCTGGTTGGATACTATTTTCCTCTGGTTGCGCGAACCTTATTTCTGGGCGCCGTTGTATTTATTCCTCGCTTTGTTTGCCGTAATTAATTACCGGTGGAGAGGATTCTTCTGGATCGTGTTCTTCATCATCACTTTTGGTCTGGCTGACCAGAGTAGTTTATTCATTAAGGAAGCAGTGGGGCGTATACGGCCCTGCCGTGATCCGCTGATCGGCCAGTTTGTGAGAGTACTGGCGGCACATTGCCCGTTTAGTGGCAGTTTCACCTCTTCACACGCCGCCAATCATTTTGCGCTGGCGACATTTTCTTTTTTAACTTTAAAATCAGCTTTTCGCCGTTATGTATGGTTGTTCTACGTATGGGCGCTGGCCATTGGCTATGCGCAGATATATGTAGGCGTGCACTATCCGCTGGACATCACCGGAGGTGCAATACTGGGCTTGTTGCTTGGTACCTTCAGCGGCGGATTCTTCCAGCGGCGTATACGACTGGAAACTGAAACTACCATATGAACTGGAGTTATCTGATACTTATTCTGGCGGCTACCATTGCTGGCGGGCTGATACCCATGACTGTAAAACGGATACACCCCAGCCTGCCTATTTACCTGCTGGCATTTACCGGGGCTTTCCTGTTTGGCGTAACGATCATGCATCTGTTGCCCGAAGTATATCATCAGCTGGGGCACCAGGCCGGTATTTACGTAGTACTGGGTTTCTTCCTGCAGGTGTTTTTACAACAGCTGTCTCATGGGATGGAACATGGTCATACGCACCTGCCGGCTGCCGAAGGGCACCACCCTCACCACCATATCGCTATCATGCCACTGCTGGTAGGATTATCCATACATGCATTTATGGAAGGTATCCCACTGGGATTTCATTATGAAGACCGTTCTGCTATGCCGTCCCTGGTGATGGGAGTGGCCGCGCATAAGTTGCCCGAAGCGCTGACATTGATCACCGTGATGATCCATGCCCACCAGCGTACCGCCAAACTATGGCGTATATTGATCACCTTTTCGCTGATGACGCCGCTGGCCGCCGTACTGGCTGCTCAGCTGGGAGATCGCTTCGAAGGGATCACACATTACCTGGTATATATCATCGCACTGGTGATCGGCGCCTTTTTACATATCTCAACTACTATCTTTTATGAAAGCGGTACCAAACATCACGAACTCAGCCGTAAAAAGGTACTTGCGATCGCAGGGGGAATTGTTTTGGCATTTCTTACCCTGATATTTGAATAATTCTTTATTTTTAGCCTTAATATCATGGAAGTCGTCATTATCCTGGTTCTGATCCTGCTTAACGGTTTATTCTCTATGTCGGAGATAGCTATGGTTTCTGCGCGTAAGGCGCGGCTGGAGCATCTGGCAAATAAAGGAGACGAAAAGGCCAAGGCAGCGCTCAAACTAGCCAGCAACCCGGACATCTTTCTTTCCACCGTACAAATAGGCATCACCCTGATCGGTATCCTCACCGGTATTTACTCCGGTGAAAAGATCAAAGGAGACCTGGTCCTCATGTTAAACAACGTGGAGGCCATTCGTCCTTACAGTGGTGGTATCGCCACGGTCATCATCGTGATCGCCATTACTTACTTGTCACTCGTATTAGGCGAGCTGGTACCCAAAAGGATAGGGTTGGCCCGTCCTGAGTCCATTGCCAAGACTATGGCAGGCCCGATGAACTTCCTGTCTAAACTGACATTCCCCTTTATCTGGTTACTCTCTGCCTCTACCAATACCATCGTGCGGATATTCCGGCTGAAACCGGCCGACGCGCTGGTCACGGAAGAAGAGATCAAAGCGATCATCAGCGAAGGAACCACTTCCGGTGCCATCGAAGAGACCGAACAGGAGATCATCGAACGCGTCTTTTACCTGGGAGATCGTAATATCACCTCGCTGATGACCCACCGTACCGACATCGTATGGCTGGATATCGACGAGACAGCGGAGAGCTATAAAGAAAAGATCCATGGCAGCGTACACTCCGTATACCCGGTATGCGAAGGCCAGATCGATGCCGTAAAAGGGATCATCTCCATTAAAGATCTCTATACCCATGTCAACAGCAATACCCCTTTACAGGATATCATTAAAAAGCCCCTGTTTGTGCCGGAGAACAACTCCGCTTATCAGGTGCTTGAGAAGTTTAAGGTAACGCAGATCCACGCTGCTTTTATCGTAGATGAATATGGTACCTTCCTGGGTATGATCACCCTGAACGATATCCTGGAAGCCATCGTCGGCGATATGCCGGAAACCGGCCAGGGCGATGATTATGAAATGACCAAACGGGAAGACGGCAGCTACCTGGTAGATGGCCAGATACCTTTTTACGATTTCCTCAGCGAGTTTGACAAGGAAGACTGGATGGCAGAGTTCGAGCAGGAGTTCGATACACTGGCAGGTTTTATCCTGCATCACCTGGAGCATATTCCACATGTGGGCGAAAAGTTCAGCTGGAGAGGTTTTACCTTTGAGATCGTGGATATGGACGCACACCGTATCGACAAAGTGCTGGTAGACACACCGGAGCCCAGGGAAAAAGAAGGGCATGCGTAGAAATACGTCATAGCGCGTAGAATTACTTAACCAATTGATAATGTTGTAATTAATTATATGAAGGGCTTATCTTTGATAGGGGTAGGCCCTTCTTTTTTATAGTCAATATCAGGTATTGTGAGATGCAGAATCTTCAATTATCTTTGGCCTTTCAAAAAAAAGCGAGGTGCAATAACAAGGGCGTTGCAAATCAAAGCCAACAACTGAAACTGTTTTTCCATACCGGGACTAATGAGTATCTATGAGGCCCCCATAGCGGGGTAATCGCTGAATAGTGGTGGGTATAACCTCATTCGCTGTATACTTAAATAAAAAGAAGCTGTCTATATATAGAAAAAATCCATCTTTGTACTATTTTTGGGCACTTTTTTACATAAACAAATAATATAATTTAATAGAATGGTCGTATTAGGAGGTGAGACGCTTACCCTCAATGAAGTATACAGGGTGCTGTTTGGAGGGGAAGAGCTGACACTTGAAGCGGGTGCGCTGGAACAGGTGAAAGCGAATTTTGAGTTCCTGCAGCAGTTTTCTGCCAAGAAGCTGATCTACGGTATCAATACCGGATTTGGTCCGATGGCCCAATATCGTATCAGTGAAGAAGATACCTTGCAATTACAGTACAACCTGATCAGGAGTCACAGCTCCGGTGCGGGTAAATGTATGTCTCCCCTGCTGGTGAAAGGGCTGATGATTGCGCGGCTGAATAGCTTTATGCAGGCGCATTCTGGGGTACATCCGGAGGTGGTGCATCTGCTGAAAGACCTGATCAATAAAAATGTTACGCCCTGTGTATTCGAACACGGTGGTGTAGGCGCCAGCGGCGACCTCGTACAGCTGGCTCACCTGGCGTTGGTGCTGATAGGAGAGGGCGAAGTGATCTACCAGGGGGAGACCAGGCCTACTGCAGAAGTGTATGCCAGCCTGGGCTTACAGCCGATCAGCATCCATGTACGGGAAGGTTTGGCGATCCTGAATGGTACTTCTGCGATGACAGGTATCGGTCTGGTGAACCTGATCGAAGCGCGTAAGCTGCTGGGATGGTCCTGCATCCTGTCCGCCATGATCAATGAAACCGTAGAGGCATTTGACGATCATTTGTCCTATGAGCTGAACGTGGTGAAGAAACACGAAGGACAGAACAAGATCGCGGCCCTGATGCGGGACATACTGAAAGACAGCCAGATGGTGCGTCATCGTCCGGATCATCTGTATAAAGAACTGGAAGAAGAGATCTTTAAAGATAAAGTACAGGAATATTATTCACTACGTTGTGTGCCCCAGATACTGGGCCCGGTATATGATACCCTGCAGTTTGGCGAGCGCCTGGTGGTACAGGAGCTTAACTCTGTAAGCGATAACCCCGTAGTGGATCATCATCATAAGAATGTATATCACGGTGGTAACTTCCACGGCGACTATGTATCGCTGGAGATGGACAAGATCAAAATAGCGATCACGAAACTGTCGATGCTTTCTGAGCGTCAGCTGAACTACCTGATGAATGATAAGCTGAACCATAAGTTCCCGCCGTTTGTGAACCTGGGAAAGCTAGGCTTTAACTTTGGTATGCAGGGGGTACAGTTTACCGCTACTTCTACGGTAGCTGAAAACCAGACCCTGTCATTCCCGATGTATGTGCACAGTATTCCCAACAACAATGACAACCAGGATATTGTGAGTATGGGTTGTAATGCGGCATTGATGGCTAACCGGGTGATCGGGAATACATTTGAGGTATTGGCGATCCAGGTGATGACGATGCTGCAGGCGGTTGATTACCTGCAATGTGTACCACGTTTATCTTCTTTCTCCCGTAAGATCTACCAGGAAGTAAGGGCTATTTTCCCTACATTTATTCAGGACACACCGAAGTACAAGGACATTCAGCAGATCAAGGAATACCTGGTGAAGAATGAGCCGGTACAGTTGTGGTAATATCAAATATAAAATTATAGAGCTTCATGAAATGTGCTTTAGTAACTGGCGGATCCAGAGGCATAGGCCGGGCCATTAGTGTCAAACTGGCGTCGCTGGGATATTATGTGCTGATCAATTATAAAGGGAATCTGGCGGCAGCGGAAGAAGCGTTGGCAGCGGTACGTGCGGCAGGAAGTGATGGCGAGCTGTTGCAGTTTCACGTAGGTAATGCGGTCGAAGTGCAGGAGGTATTGGGTACCTGGGTGGAAAATAACAAAGAGAAGTATGTAGAGGTGCTGGTGAATAATGCCGGTATCCGGGAAGATAACCTGTTGTTTTGGATGAATGCGGAGCAATGGGGGAATGTGATCAACACCAGCCTGGATGGTTTCTTTTTTGTGACTAAACAGGTGTTGAATGGTATGTTACTCAAACGGTTCGGACGGATCGTGAATATAGTATCCCTTTCTGGTATAAAAGGGTTGCCCGGGCAGACGAATTACTCTGCTGCGAAGGCAGGTGTAATCGGTGCTACGAAGGCCCTGGCCCAGGAAGTGGCCAAACGGGGCGTTACTGTTAACGCCATCGCCCCGGGATATATCAAAACCGATATGACGGCAGCACTGAATGAAAAAGAGTTGGCGGCCCATGTGCCGATGAACCGCTTCGGTACACCGGAAGAAGTAGCAGAAGCGGTTGCCTTCTTCGTATCGAAAGGGGCTGCTTATATCACCGGTGAGGTATTGTCTATCAATGGTGGACTGCATACCTGATCGGTAGCTGGCAGGCATCACATTTTAGAATTGTCTGGATAAGGAATATTGAACATGAACAGAGTAGTGATCACCGGCTTAGGCATCTATTCCTGTATAGGGAAGAACCTGGAAGAGGTGAAGGATTCGTTGTACAAAGGCAGGTCTGGTATTATACTGGACCCCGAAAGGAAGGCATTTGGGTATCGCTCAGGCCTTACCGGCTAT